>CANHQM010000063.1 GCA_947462835.1 Akkermansiaceae bacterium | reverse complement strand
GGTGAGCTCATTGTTTTCCAGTTCGATCTGGTTGCCGAGCAATGCGGCAGTTTGTTTGATGGAGCGGTCGATCTCCTTGTAGAGCCCGTGTCTGGCGGCGTAGTAAATCGAGATCGAAAGCGCGAGCATGAGCGCGCCGACGCCGATACCGCAGCGGACGAGGAGGCTGTTGCGAATGGAGGGATGCATCATCAGGCCCTGTCCTCCAGGATGTATCCGTGGCCACGCTTGGTGTGGATCAGATCGGGTTCGCCGGCGGGATTGATTTTTTTGCGCACGTATCCGATGTAGACTTCGACGCTGTTGCTGGTGCCGCCTGTGCCATCTTCGAAGACATGCTCCCAGATGTCGGCCCTTGAAACCACTTCACCCGCGCGGTGGAAAAGGTATTCCAGCAAGCGGTATTCGAGTGCGGTGAGAACGATCGCTGCGTCGCCGCGTTGAACGCTACGCCGAATGGGGTCGAGCGTGAGGTCTGCCACTCGCATGAGCGGATTTTTCCTTTGGTAACTTCTGCGCAGCAGAGCTCGTGTGCGGGCGAGTGCCTCGGAGAGTGAGAATGGTTTTACGAGATAATCATCGGCGCCGGCATCCAATGCCTGCAGGCGGTCATCGAGTCCGTCGCGCGCGCTCATCACCAAAATATGCACGGGATTTTCTTTCGCCCGCAGACGGCGCAGGATTTCCATACCGTCGACTTTTGGCAGCATGAGGTCGAGCAGCACGACATCGTAGGGGTTTTCCTGTGCGGCCCAAAGACCTTCGTCGCCGGTTGCGGCGGTGTCGACGATGAAGCCTGCCTCGTGCATGTATTGCCGCGTTGCGTCGCGCAGCGAAGCGTTGTCTTCGATAAGGAGCAGGCGCATCGAATAAAAGGGGTTTATTCGCGCCAGCGCTTGGTGAGGTCGCCATAGGCGTCGATGCGGCGGTCGCGGAAAAATGGCCAGATGCGCCGGAAATCTTCGACCGCGTCGAAGTCGAGATCGTGGCAGAGGATTTCCTCATGTTCGGTCGAGGCCTTGGCGACGATTTCGCCGTAGGGGTTGGTGATGAACGAGCGGCCCCAGAACTCGGTGTTGTCCTGCGTGCCGGTGCGGTTGACGGCCGCAAGGTAGCAGCCGTTGGCGACCGCGTGGCCGCGTTGGACGGTCTCCCACGCGCAATGTTGAGCGTCGCCGAGTGTTTGTTTTTCTTCCGGCAGCCAGCCGATGGCAGTGGGGTAAATGAGCACCTGCGCGCCGCCGAGCGCCATCAGCCTTGCGGCTTCGGGATACCATTGATCCCAGCAAATGAGCACACCGAGTTTGCCGAACATCGTGTTCCAAACCGGCCAACCGCTGTCGCCGGGCGTGAAGTAAAATTTCTCCTCGAAGGCAGGGTCCTGAGGGATGTGAGATTTGCGGTAAAGCCCGAGCAGCGTGCCATCGGCATCGTGGATCGCGGCGGTGTTGTGATAGAGCCCTGGGCCGCGATGTTCGAAGAGCGAGGAAACGAGCACGATCCCAAGCTCGCCCGCAATTTTGCCAAGACGATCGGTCACCGGACCAGGAAGGGGATCGGCGAGATCGAAGAGCGCAGGATCCTCGATCGTGCAAAAGTACGGAGTGAGGAAAAGTTCCTGCGTCACCACGATGTTCGCACCATCGGCCGCAGCCTGGCGTATGAGCTTCTCATGATGATCGAAGGACTCGGCCTTGGTCGCGAAGGTTTTCGATTGGAGCAGGGCGATGCGTGGCATGGGGTGGGGGAGGGGATTTACTTCGGCAAAATTTTCACTTCCAGCGCGTTGTCGCGTGAGAGGTATTTTTTCGCGAGAGCGTTGATTTCTTCGAGGGTGATTGAGCGGTAGTCGGCGTCGCGGTTGCGGGCGAGGTCGAGGCGTTTCGGGTCGGCTTGGGATTGGCTCATGACGGTGTTGAGCCAGTAGCCGTTGTCGCGCAGGGATTTTTCGAGGATGCCGAGGACGGGTTTGAGAGCGCGGTCGAGTTCGTCGGCGGTGGCACCATTTTTGGAGAGATCGTCGGCGATGTTGCGTATGGTTTCGAGGAGGCGGTCTAGGTCCTCAGGTTTGCCAACGCTTTGGGCAGCGATGTAGCCCATGTCGTCGAGCGCGTCGGATCCGTCGGCGCCGGCATTGGGGCTGTAAGATGCACCAAGTTTTTCGCGGATCTCTTCGCGCAGGCGGTCGCCGAGAATCGATGCGAGAATGTTGAGTCGGCGGAACTCGGGCTGGTTGTCGCGCAGTCCCTTGGTTTTCCAAATTCCGATCGCGATCGCTTGCGGGATTTTGGTGTCGTAGGTGAAGGTCTTGCTGGCAGGCGCTTTGGGGAAATTGATTTCGCGCAGGTCGTCGATGTCATCGGGCAAGGACCCGCGTCGTGGCAACGCGCCGAAGGTGTTGAGCAATTCAGGGATGATTTCCTGTTGGTTGAAATCACCAACGATGCTGAGTTCGATCGGGCCTTTGGAGAGTTCGCGGTTGAGCCACTTTTTCGCATCGCGGATAGCGTAGGATGCGAGTTTCTTTTCGCTGGCGATGGAGAAGCGCGAATCATTGCCGTGCAGCCATGACTCCATTTCCATTTGCGGTCCTGCCGGCGTGTGTTTGATCTGCTGTTGCAGCATCGGGATGCCTTTGCGGAATTGCCACAAGGCCTCCTCGCGGTAGCCCGGATCGGTGATCGATGCGCACATCAGTTGCAGCTGTGTCGCGAAATCGGCAGGTGTGGTTGTGCCGCTGAGGGTGATTGCGTCTCCCTCGATGGCGAGGCTCGAGCCGACATTTCTTCCGGCAAGGATCTGGCGCAGCTCGTCGGTCGAGTACTTGCCGAGTCCGCCGCCTTCGAAGATCGATTGGGCAAATGAATCGAGCATCGGCATCGAGCGTGGCTGACCCAGCTTGCCTGTGCCGATTCGTGCCAACACGCGGATTTTCCCTTGTTCGAACTCACTGCGCTTGAGGTTGATGCGGACCTTGTTGGAAAGCACCAATTGGATGATGCCGAGATCGGCGACTTCTGTTTG
>CANHQM010000062.1 GCA_947462835.1 Akkermansiaceae bacterium | reverse complement strand
CCCTCGATCCTCACGCTGCCGCACATTTTCGAACGGCTCTTCGAACGCTCGGGCAAGAAAATGGCCGACTACATCCCGATCCGCACGCTGCGCCCGCACTGGCGGAATTTCTTCGAGGATGGCAAGGTGGTCGATCTCGATCCGGATCCGGCCGTGATGGCTGCCGAGGCTCGCAAGGTAGGTGAGGACCCGGCGAATGTGGAAAAATTTCTCAAGTACTCCGCCGACCTCTACGACCTCGTCAACGAAGGTTATTTCGAGCAAGGCCTCGACACTTCGGCGGCGTTTCGCGAATTTTACGGGCTCGGAAAATTTCTCAAATTCGATCTGTTCCGCTCGATGCATGGCGGTGTCGCAAGGCACCTCAAGACCCGCCACATGCGCGACATTTTCGACTATTTCATCAAGTATGTCGGCTCGTCGGCGCTGCACTCGCCGGCGTTCATGAACTGCATGGCGACGATCCAGTTCCGCTATGACCTCTGGTATGTCGATGGCGGGCTCTACGGCATCGCGCTCGGCCTCAAAAAGCTGATGGACGAACTCGGCATCACCGTGTGCCTCAACAGCGAGGTCAGCGAAGTGCGCAAAGAAAACAGCCGCGTCACCGGCATCGTCGCGAATGGCGAATTTCATGCCGCCGACATCGTGGTTTCCAACATGGAGGTGATCCCAGCCTACGAGAAACTTCTGCTCGAAGACGAGGCCTTCATGCGCACGCTCGACCGGTACGAGCCGTCCTGCTCCGGCCTTGTGCTCGAGCTCGGCCTCGATCGGAAATACCCGCAGCTCGCCCATCACAATTTCTTTTTCTCGGCCAACCAGAAGACCCATTTCAAGACGGTCTTCCGCAAACGCCAGCTGCCGCCTGATCCTACGATATATCTAGTAGCAGCGTCGCGCACCGATCCGACGGTCGCGCCCGAAGGCTGCGACTGCCTCAAGATCCTGCCGCACATCCCGCACATCGACGATGATAGGCCGCTCACCCGCGAGGACTACATGGCATTCAAGGACCGCGTGCTCGAAAAACTCGAGCGCATGGGCCTCACCGACCTGCGCAAGCATGTGGTCTTCGAACATTGCTGGACGCCCCACGACATCCGCGAGCAATACAACTCAAACAAGGGCTCGATCTACGGCGTGGTCTCCGACCGCTTCAAAAACCTTGCCTTCAAGGCCCCCAAACAAAGCGTGAAGTATCCCAACCTCTTCTTCGTCGGCGGCTCGGTGAACCCCGGCGGCGGCATGCCCATGGTCGTCCTCTGCGGCCAGAATGTCGCCAAGAAGGTGGTGGAGTGGGATCGGTGATCCTTCGTATATTCCCAACACCGCGCACAAGTGCTGATCTTCCTCATTGCCGCTGTCGCGTTGCTCTGCATTTCGGGGTGGCTCATTGCCATCCGGCTCAGGGCGGCGGGCTTGGCGGCGACGGGTGGCACCGGAAATTTTTCCGCGTGTGGCGTTTCGCTCATCATCCCCGCACGAAACGAAGAACACAACCTGCCAAAGCTGCTTGCCTCCCTCAGGAATCAGCAGACGCGTTTGCACGAGTTGATCGTGATCGACGATGGCTCAACGGACCACACGGCGGAAATTGCAAGGTCGCACGGCGCGCGTGTGATCACCTCGGAGCCGCTGCCCGAAGGTTGGCGTGGCAAGACATGGGCCTGCCATCAAGGCGCACTCGCAGCGAGCGGCGAATGCCTGATCTTCATCGATGCCGATACCTGGTTCGAAGCTGGCGGCCTCGATGTTGTGCTCAAGCGCTATTGCGGCGGCGCGTTTTCGATAGGACCTTATCATGCGGTTGAAAAAAACCACGAGGACCTCTCGTTGTTTTTCAATCTCGCGATGAGCGTTGGCACTTTACCGCAGGGGCTCTTCGGTCAGTTTCTCATGATTGGTCGCGATGAATACGAGCGCATCGGCGGTCATGCATCGGTGCGCGGCAAGGTGCTGGAAAATTTCCGTCTCGCGGCCGCATGTCGCGAACATGGCATTGCTGTGCAAAGCATGATTGGCAGGGGCATGATCGCATTTCGCATGTATGCCGATGGCATGGCCTCGCTTGTCGAAGGATGGACCAAAGGGTTTGCCTCCGGCGCCAATCACACGCCGCGCAACTCATTGCTATTGGTCATCGCATGGATGAGCGCGCTGATGATTCCGCCGCTGGCCGGATGCTTGAGTGGCGAGTGGCGGCTGTGGGGTCCCGCCTGCGGGCTGGCGGCTTTGCAAGTCATCTGGATCGGCCGGATGCTTGGTTCGTTTCGCCTGACGAGCCTGGCCTTCTATCCATTACCGCTCGCATTCTTCTTTGCGCTCTTCACCCGCTCGGCAATGATGTCGGGCAAAAAAGTTCGTTGGAAAGGCCGCGACATCCATGCCGACTGAACCGTCACTTCTTGTCATCGCATTGATCAACACGCTCGCGTGGCCATTGATTCAGCTCGGGCTGGCATGGGCATTCACGCGCATGCCGGATCATTGGTTCGCGCGCGACGCCATGGCCAAACCCTGTCCCTGCGAGAACCGATTTCTTGATCGCGTGCTGCATGTCAAACATTGGAAGGACCGCCTGCCCGATGCTGCGAGTTGGTTTGCTGGCGGATTTGCGAAAGCGAAACTCACCGGCAGTGATCCCGAATACCTGCGCCGCTTTATCCGCGAAACCCGCCGCGGCGAACTATGCCACTGGTGCGCGATCGCCTGCGTGGCCTTCTTCCTGCCATGGAATCCGTGGTGGGCGGATCTTGTTATCGTGACTTACGCGATCGCGGCGAACCTGCCATGTATTCTTGTTCAACGCTACAACCGCGGGCGACTATCAAAGCTGCTTGCGCGCAGCGAGGCGAAGGCATGGATCGGCCAAAAGTAGCTTGAAACAAGCGGTTTTTGCAAATTTTGGCGGAACGCCTTGTTGCAACGCGTGGATCTCATGCGTTCAGTCTTGATCATTCTTCGTCGCCACTCACGCATGCCCGCTACGCGCATGAAAATTCGACAGCAAATCCGCCGCGCGTTACCCTGAACAGTTCGCATGGTCTCTCATTCGCATTTTTTTCGCGGCACAAGCCGACCTGTCTCGCATCGGATTT
>CANHQM010000061.1 GCA_947462835.1 Akkermansiaceae bacterium | reverse complement strand
GAGCATTGCATCGCATCGCGCGAAATCGGAGCGGCGATGGGCAAGGCCTTGGGCACTCCGACCGTCACGAACGTGTGGATCCCCGACGGCTTCAAGGACACGCCGGTGGATCGCCTCGCACCCCGGCAAAGACTCGAGGAATCGCTCGACCGGATCTTCGCCAAAAAGCTTAATCCCAAGCACCATCTTGATGCCGTCGAGTGCAAGCTCTTTGGAATTGGCAGCGAAAGCTACGTCGTCGGATCGCACGAATTTTACATGGGCTATGCGGTCAAAAATCAGAAAGTCCTTTGTCTTGATGCCGGGCACTTTCACCCGACCGAAGGCATCGCCGACAAGCTCAGCTCGGCATTGATGTTTGTTCCGGAAGTTCTGTTGCATGTGAGCCGTGGCGTGCGGTGGGATAGCGATCATGTGGTGATCCTCGACGACGCGTTGCAATCGATCGCCAACGAGCTGGTGCGCAACAAGTTGTTGTCCCGCACCCACATCGGCCTCGATTTCTTCGATGCCAGCATCAACCGGATCGCGGCATGGGCGATTGGCACCCGCAGCACGCTCAAGTCGCTTCTAGTCGCGTTGCTCGAACCACCGGCTTTGCGTGCGGCGGAAAAGGACGGCGATTACACCGCCCGCTTGGCGTGGATGGAGGACAGCAAGACTCTGCCTTGGGGAGCGGTTTGGGACGCTTACTGCGAATCACAAAATGTCCCTGCCGATGGCGATTGGCTTGCTGAGGTGAAGCGTTATGAGAGCGCCGTGCTGTCGAAGCGTTGATCAATCGGTGCGCTGGAGATTCATCACCGATCATGCGCGGCCGAGTTTTCCGCGTCGGAGTTCCAGTTCCTCTCGAATTTGGTAGGCCCGTTTTTCCGAGATTGGATAGATCCATGTCAGCAGGATGGCAGCCACCACCGCTGCGGAGGGCACGATGATGTCCATAAGGCGCATGACCAGAATCGTGTGTTCGCTTTGTGCGCCACCGATTGACTGTTGAAAGCCGGTGAGATTGATGAGCAATCCGGAAAGCGCAAAGGCAAGGGTGGTGCCGAGTTTCATGAGCCATGCATACATGGCATTCAAAGCGCCTTCATTGCGATTGCCGGTTTTGATTTCGTGCAGGTCGCAGACATCTGCCAACATGGAGCTGGCGATTGTCCATAGCGCGGAGAACCCCAAGGCGATGAATAGCGGGGGAATGAGAAACAGCCAAGGGTGCGCAGGAGAATAACAGAACCACTTGATGAGATTGCCGGCCAACGCGAAGAACAGGGCGATGATCAAGGTTTGGCGTTTGCCGATACGGGTGGCGGCGAATCCCACGAGTGGCACGAAGAGCAAGCTGCCCACCTGCCACACGGTGCCATTCCAGCCAACGAGCATCGATGCCGCCTTTTCATCACCGCCGAAGATGTAGTAGATGGCGATGTAGGTGGGCAGACTTGAAATGCTGAAAACGCCGAGGCACATGAAAAATACGATGCTGCCGAGAATCAGGAAGGCACGGTTGGCGAGCACTGCCTTGATCTGGGGCAGGAATGGTTCTGGTTGGTGAGTTGCCTGCGCGGCCGTTTGTCGCTCGCGGCAGAACGCCACCGCAACAAGTGCGAGGGCGGTCATCAGAATCGCCATGCCGACAGCGACCCATCGGGCGCCCGTGATGCTGTCAGGAAACACCGGCAATTTGATGAGCGCGTACAACCACGAAAGAAGGATGGCCGCCGCCGCACACCAGAACGCGTTGGTCGCCATCAACCTCGTTCGCTCATGATAGTCGGCCGTCATTGAAAGCCCCAGGGCTCCCCACGGCACCGCAAACAGCGACATGAACACGTAAAAAACCACCGACAGCACCAGGAAATACCAGAATTTCCCCATCTCGCTCCATGCGGCGGGAAGCCACCAGAGAGCCACAAAAAAAAGCCCGGCACCCATGGCGCCCACGAGCATGAATGGCTTGCGTCGACCCCAGCGCGAGCGGCAGTTGTCGGATGATGCGCCAATGAGAGGATCGAAAAAGGCGTCGATGAAGCGGGGAATGGCCATGAGCAGGCCGACGAGCAAAGGATTCATTCCCATGGCGACATTCAGAACGACATTGCCCATGTTGCCGATGGCGTTGCCCATCAGGGTGTAGGACATTCCTCCCGCGGAATACCCGGTCTTCTCGGACAGTGGCAGGCGGTCCTCAGGCTTGGTTTGATGATGCCCGCCTCGATGGGATTGAGTTTCTCCGGATGGATTGGGCGTCGATTGGCTGCGGTTTTCTGACATGGCAAAATTTGCTGGGGTGATGGTGCGAATAAAGGTGTTTCCCGCATCCATGCATGCTCTGTTGAATACTTCCGATTTGTGAATATTCGCGCCTTTGCCCCAGTGCCAAATCCAATGACGCGGATGCCGTTTGGGGCAGCATCAGTGGTCTGCGTCTACGAACTCGTAGCACATTTTTAGTGCTAGCTGCAAAGGATCACCTCGAACCCGCTGTGCTTGCACATGTGGTCGCCGCGCCGTATTTCATCAACTTCTCGATCGATCTGTTGATCCGTGCGGGCAGGGTTGATGACGCGATGCAAATTTGGCGCAAAGCATGGGGGGTGGATGCTCGACGGTGGCGCGACGACATGGTGGGAGGGCTTCGACGAGCGTTGGAGCCACTGCCACTATTGGGCGGGGGCTCCTTCATGGCAGATGAGCCGTCGCATTCTTGGAGCAGATGTGACGCTGCATGATGGCCGTCCGATCATCCGCATCGCGGTCCATCCGGGAAGCCTGCAGTACGCCGTGGGCCGCGTCGCATTTCCCGGTGTGGGATTCGCCGACATCTCGTGGCAGCGCGAGGGCGAGAGCATCGTTTATCAGGTGGAGAGCCAAGCGCCGTGGCTTCTTTCAACGTGCTTTGAACTGACGCAATCGTCTTGATAATTGGCGCTACTGTGTAGGATTTTTTGTGAGATCCAATTTAAAGATCGAAGCATACCAACACCGAAACCTGCATGCCGAAATCATCAAAATCCATCGCGAAATCTTACGCAGTTGCCCAAGCCCGTTTTGCCGATCTTGGCGTCGATACCAAGGCAGCCATGAGAGCGCTCTCACGCATCCGGATATCACTTCACTGTTGGCAGGGAGATGATGTCGGCGGATTTGAACAATCAGGCGAAGGCCTCAGCGGCGGCATCGCCGTGACAGGCAACTACCCCGGCCGAGCCCGCACGCCCGATGAATTGCGCGCCGACCTCGATAAGGCGCTCTCATTGATTCCCGGCAAACATCGCCTCAACTTGCATGCCTTTTACGGCGAGTTCGGCGGCAAGAAAGTCGAGCGCAACGAGATTCGCCCGAAGCACTTCAAGGGGTGGATCGATTGGGCAAAATCGAAAGGCATGGGAATGGATTTCAACCCGACTTGCTTTGCGCATCCGATGTCTGCCGATGGCTTCACGCTCTCGCACCCGAAGAAGGCGGTGCGTGATTTCTGGGTCGAGCATTGCATCGCATCGCGCGAAATCGGAGCGGCGATGGGCAAGGCCTTGGGCACTCCGACCGTCACGAACGTGTGGATCCCCGACGGCTTCAAGGACACGCCGGTGGATCGCCTCGCACCCCGGCAAAGGCTCGAGGAATCGCTCGACCGGATCTTCGCCAAAAAGCTTAACCCGAAGCACCATCTTGATGCCGTCGAGTGCAAGCTCTTTGGAATTGGCAGCGAAAG
>CANHQM010000060.1 GCA_947462835.1 Akkermansiaceae bacterium | reverse complement strand
GTGCACGGAGTTTTGTTTGGCGCCGCCTCAATCATTTCCAGCCTCAACTCTTCTTATCATTCTGTGTATTCCGTGCTCTCTGTGGTTCAAATTTCTTACCACTGGTTGCACAGAACACACGGATGGGAAGTTGCCGCACGGATTTAGGAGCACGGCGCGCCATCGACATTTCCCAAGAGCACTTCCACGCCCATCGCTTGCAAATCGGCCACGAATCCGGCGTCCGCTTTTTCATCCGAGACCACACAACCCAGGTCGGCGACCTCGCCAAAAAAATACGAGGCTTTGCGACCTAACTTGCTGTGATCGGCTAGGAACACGACATCCTCGGCACTCGCGATGACCCGTTCCTTGAAGGAGGCCTGTCGCGAATTGCTCTCGCTCAAGCCCCGCTCAAGGTGCAGCCCATCGCCGGATAGAAACATCCGGTGGATGTGATAACGCTGCAGCGATTTTTCCGCAGCGAGGCCGACAAACGATTGCGACTTCGCCACATGCAGACCGCCGGTGCAGATCAGGTCGATGTTCTGGCGATCGGCCAGCGCGTTGATGACATTGAGCGCGTTTGTGATCACCGTCAGCGGCATGTCGATCGGCAGAAACTCGGTGAGCGTCAGCACGGTCGAGCTCGCATCGAGGAAAATTGTTTCGTTGGGCCGGATCCTTCCCGCCGCGACTCGTGCGATGGCTTTCTTTTCCTCGCGCCGGATTGCCTGACGCTCGTTGAAGGGCACATCGCCGCGGATTTTTTCGGGCAGGCTCGCGCCGCCGTGGCTGCGCAGCAATTCACCGCGTTTTTCCAGGACCTCGAAGTCTTTGCGCACGGTCTCATCGGTCACCCCCAGCGCCTCGGCGGTCTCGGCTGTGCGCAGGGCTCCCGCCTCGGTGAGGAGCTCCAAAATCCGGCGTTGACGTTCGATGGCGAGCATGGAATTGGGTTTTTCTTTATTTTTTTGGGAAAATTTGGGAAATTTGCTTGACTGTCAATCCAAATCCAGAAAAAACAAAGCCGTCCATGGCCGACACGCTTACATCCCAGACCCCGCGCGCTGTTGTCGAACACCTCGTTCGCGAGCAAATCTACGCGAAACTCGGCCTGCCGCTGCCCGCCGCCTCGAAGGCCCCCAACGCCCTGCTGGTCAACATTTCCGCCCGTCATTGCCACCTCACCCAAGAAGCGGTCGAGGCACTCTTCGGCCCCGGCCACCAGCTCACCCCAATGAAAGGCCTCTACCAAGAAGGCCAATACGCCGCCAAAGAATCGGTCACCCTCATCGGTCCGCGCAGCCGCGTGATCTCCAACCTCCGCATCCTCGGCCCCTGCCGCAACCTTAACCAGGTCGAGCTCGCTTACACCGATGCGATCTCACTCGGCTTTGACATCCCGGTCCGCATGTCCGGCGACATCAAAGGCACCCCCGGCTGCATGCTCATGGGCCCCCACGGTTATTTCCAACTCGACGAAGGCGTCATCCGCGCCCAACCGCATGTCCACATGCACCCGAGCGATGCCTCCTACTATGGAGTCAAACACCTCGACATGATGAAACTCAAAATCCACGGCCCACTCGCCATGACTTTCGACAACCTCGTCGTGCGCGTCGATCCGTCCTTCAAACTCGAAGTCCACATCGACACCGATGAAGGCAACGCCTGCGGACTCAAACCCGACACCTTCTGCGAACTGATTTCCTGATCCACCCTCTCACTGACTGACCCACCAACCAACAACCACAACTCACTCCCACTAATATGAACCACGCAATCGGCATGATCGAAACCAAAGGCTACGTCGGCAACGTCGAAGCCACTGACGCAATGGCCAAAGCGGCCAATGTCCAAATTATCAACCAAGTCCAAATCGGCGGCGCATTCATGACCGTCCTGATCAAAGGCGATGTCGGCAGCGTCAAAGCCGCTGTCGATGCAGGCGCTGAAGCCGCCGGCCGCGTTGGCGAGCTGATCTCCGCCCATGTGATCGCACGCCCACACGCCGAACTCCTCACCCAGTTCGGTCTCGCGTAAGCAGCCGCTCAATCACCGAACCAAAACATCAACCAATCACCAACTAAGACCATGGCCAAACAAGCAATCGGCATCATCGAAACCAAAGGCTTCATCTCGCTCGTCGAAGCATCCGACGCGGCACTCAAGGCAGCCGACATCAAAATGACCGGCTGGGAAAAAATCGGCTCGGGCCTCGTCACCGGATTCTTCGCCGGCGATGTCGCCGCCGTGAAGGCCGGCCTCGACGCCGCCGCCAGCGCCGCCTCGACCCTCGGCTCCGTCAGCTCCGTGCAAGTGATCCCACGCCCGCACGACGACCTCTCGAAGTTCGGCCCCTGGATCGCCTGATCCATCGCACGCAACACGATCGACAGCCATGCTCGTTCTCATCGCCAACCTCGGCTCGACCTCCTTCAAATACCGCGTCTTCCTCATGGACGAACGCGGTGGAGTCGTCGTGGCCAAGGGCGGCTATGAACGGGTCACCGATTACGCTGCCACGATCGACGATGCGCTTGCGACACTGCAACGCGAGGGCGTCATCGACGAACCCTCGGAGATCGATGCGGTCGGTTTCAAAACCGTGCTCGGCAAAGACCTCAGCGGCTGCGTGATCGCCGATGAAAGAGTCATCAACGCGCTTGATGGATTCGCCGCGGTCGCACCCGCGCACAATCCGCCCTACGCGGCAGGCATCCGTCAGTTTGGCAAATCCATGCCGCACGCCAAACTCGTCGCGCTTTTCGAAACTGCCTTCTACCAGTGGATCGATGAAGCCGCCGCGCAATACGCGTTGCCAAAAGCGTGGCGCGAAATCGGCATCCGCCGTTATGGCTTCCATGGCGCCAGCCACAAGTACATCGCCGAACGCTCGGCCGAACTTTGCGGCCGCCAGGACATCGCGGAAATTTCCCAACGCCTCTACCTCGACGGACCCGCAGCGGTCGCCGGCAAACCCTTCCGTGTGATCTCCTGCCACCTAGGCGGATCCAGCTCGGTCACCGGCATCCTTAATGGCGTCGCGATCGGCACCAGCATGGGCTTCTCACCGCAAAGCGGACTCCCGCAAAACAACCGCGTCGGCGAACTCGACTCGGGCGCGCTGCCCTACGCGATGCGCACCCTTGGCATCAGCCTCGAGGAAGCTGAACGCCAACTCACCAAAGAGTCCGGTCTGCTCGGCCTCTCCGGCGTCTCCAACGACATCCGCGACATCGAAGCCGCGGCAAATGATGGCAACCCCGACGCGCAACTCGCACTCAATCACCTCGCCGCATCGATCCGCCACTGGATCGGCGCCTACATGATCGAGCTCAGCGGAATCGACGCCCTCGTCTTCACCGCCGGCATCGGCGAAAACGGCCCCGCACTCCGCAACGCGGTCTGCGCCAACCTCGAAACCTTCGGCATCAAAATCGATCCCGATAAAAACGCCGCCTGCCGCGCCACCGAGGCCGACATCAGCGCGAACGATTCTCCCGCCAAAATTTTTGTCATCCCAGCGAACGAGGAACTCGTCCTCGCACGCGAAGTCTACCGGCAAATCTCGAACCAACCATAACCAACCAATACCATGGCCAAACAAGCACTAGGACTACTCGAAACCCGCGGCCTCGCCTGCCTCGTTGTCGGCGTCGACGCGATGCTCAAATCCGCAAACGTCGAACTCGTCGGACCCATGAAACAAATCGGCAACGCCCTCTGCAACGCAGTCGTCGCCGGTGATGTCGCAGCGGTCAAAAGCGCGATCGACTCCGGCGCCGCAGCCGCAGCCTCCGCCGGCGGCGAAGTGATCAGCGCCCATGTCATCGCCCGTCCAGACGAAGCGACCGACATCGTCCTTCCCAAGGACAACGCCGCACGCGCACCACGCAAGTAAACCAATCATCGCGCCCGCGATTGCCTAGGCATCCCGCGGGCGCACCACCCACCCTCACGCCGATGTTCCT
>CANHQM010000059.1 GCA_947462835.1 Akkermansiaceae bacterium | reverse complement strand
GGATCGAGATCGACCACCTTGCCATCCTCGAAGAAATTCCGCCAGTGCGGGCGCAGCGTGCGGATCGGGATGTAGTCGGCCATTTTCTTGCCCGAGCGTTCGAAGAGCCGTTCGAAAATGTGCGGCAGCGTGAGGATCGAGGGCCCGAGATCGAAGGTGTAGCCTTCGGCCTTGAGGACATTGAGCTTGCCTCCGATCTGCGGGTTTTTCTCGTGGATCGTGACCTTGTACCCTTCCTGCGCGAGCGAGATGGCCGCGGAGATTCCGCCAAGGCCGGAGCCGATCACGATGACATTTTTTCCGCTCATGGTTTCGCTTGTTCCTTGGTGGTGATCGCGGCGAGTTCTTGTCGCGCGATGTGATCCGACGGGTGCTCGGCGAGCGCTCGGTTGAAATAATCGATGGCCTCGGCATTGCGCCCGAGCATCTTGTAAGCAACGCCAATGAAGGTGCGGCAGCTGACCGAGCCCCAGCGCGGGCTGAGCGGATCGGCCGAATGAGTGGCCTCCTCGGCGAAAAGTTTTTCCGCGGCGAGCAGCGTGTCGAGCGCCTTGCGTTTCGCTTCGTCATCCTTGGCGGTGTGGAGAAGCCCGACGCCGACCAGGTATTTCACGCGCGGGTTTTTCGCGCCGAGGCGGACGGCTTCCTTTTGGTGTTGTTGCAGCATCGGCCCATAGCGCACGGCGTTGAGCATGTTGCTGTGGATTTTCATGCCAAAAATCGTCGCGATGAGCGCGTGGCTTTCGGCGTGGTCGGCATCAAGATCGAGGGCACCCTCGAATGCTGCCAGTGCGGCCTCCATGGCGGATTTCGCTTTCGGGCTTTGCTTGCCGCCTGGGCGACTCTCGATTTTCAGCATGCGGTGAAAGTGAGAAACGCCCTCCCAGTATTTGTACGCGGCTGATGTCGGTTCTTGTTTCGCTGCCTTGCCAAACAGCTCGGCGGCCTTGGTGAAGCCATCGGCATTCCATGCCTTGCATGCGGCATAGAATTCCGCAACGCCGCTCTTTGCCGACTCTGCGGGCGTTTCCGCAGGCGGCTCTGCGGCCGAGGCAATCGAGACAGTAGCAAGCAGGCTGGCAAGGAGCGAACGAAACATAGCTTGACGGAACATGACGCGAACGCCTCGATGCGGCAAACAGAATATGGAATACGCCGCACTCATTGCGCGCCAGCGAGAGTTTTTCCGGTCGGGCCGGACGCTCGACGCGGACGACCGTCGCCGGAACCTGAGGGCCTTGCTCAAGGCGGTCGAGGCAAACGAGCAAATTTTGCTCGAATCGCTGCATGCCGATTTGCGCAAAAGCGCGCACGATGCCTTCGCTTCGGAGCTTGGCATGGTCACCGGCGAGATCCGCCACGCGCTCAAGCACCTTTCCTCGTGGGCGGGTGAGAAAAAAATCCGCGAATCGTGGATGGCTTGGCCGTCGAGCTCGTGCGTACGTGCGGAGCCGATGGGCGTGGCCCTGATCATTGGCCCGTGGAACTACCCATTGCAGCTGCTGCTCGGGCCATTGGTGGGTGCCATCGCGGCTGGCAACTGCGCGGTCTTGAAACCATCCGAATTTGCGCCCCACACTGCTGCAGCGATCGCGCGTCTGATCGGCGAAATTTTCCCGCCGGAATTCATCGCGGTCGTGCAGGGCGACGAAACAACGGCCGCCGGATTGCTGTGCGAAAAATTTGATACGATCTTTTTTACCGGCAGCACGCGCGTGGGCCGCGAAGTGATGTCTGCCGCGGCGAAGCACCTCACACCGGTCACGCTCGAGCTTGGCGGAAAATGCCCCGCCATTGTTTGCGCCGATGCCGATGTTGAAATCACCGCGCGTCGCATCGTGTGGGGGAAATTTCTCAATGCCGGCCAAACCTGCGTCGCGCCCAACCATGTGTGGGTCGATCGCCGCATCGAACGCGAACTCATCGCCGCCATCACCAAAGCGATCGGCGAATTTTTCGGCGATGACCCGCAAAGCAGCGCAGCCTACGGGCGCATCATCAACCGCCGGCACTTCGATCGACTTTGCGCATTGCTTGATGGCGCGCACATCGAATGCGGTGGCGCGCGCGATGCCGAGGACCTCTACCTCGCGCCGACGGTCGTTTCGCAGCTTGCCGACAATACTCCGTTGCTTGCCGAGGAAATTTTTGGACCGGTCCTGCCATTGCGCGCATTTGATGATCTCGATCATGTCATCGCAAGCGAGCGCGCGCAGCCGGTGCCTTTGGCGATGTATGCCTTCACGCACGACCGCAAGATTCAGGACCGGCTCTTGAATGAAATCCGCTCGGGCGGCGCATGCATCAACGACACGCTCATGCATTTGATCGGCCGCGAATTGCCCTTCGGCGGGCTTGGCGAAAGCGGCATGGGCGCGAGTCACGGCAAAGCGAGTTTCGATGCCTTCAGCCACCGGCGATCAGTCATGCGTCGGCCGTTCAAGCCGGATCCGGCGATGCGTTACCCGCCGCAGCGTGTCGGCTTTGCGGCGTTCAAACGCATCTTGCGATTCTTTGGCGCGGCCTGAGGCGCAAAAAACGCATTGTAAAAAACCTGCGCGTTGAGCCGCACGCCCTCGCGGCTTGGATGCAGCCCATCGGGCATGAAGAGCTGCGCGTCTCGGCCTTTTTTCATTTCGATTTCCCATGCGTCGCCGACCCGCACGATGGGCAATCCTTCGACACGCGCAGCGGCGTTGCAACCTTCGCGCAACCGTTGGTTCATCGCAAAAAAATCATCGTAAAATCTCCGCTCGTCGCCATCGCGGTAGCCCCAGGTTTGATAAAGCACTGGCATCGCGCCGACCGCACGAGACTCGCGCGCGAGCTGCATCACCGAGGGGATCATGTGCGTGCGCCTCTTGATCGGCTGCGACGGAATGCGGCTTTGCTCCTGCAACACGACGATGTCCCAAGGCTTGCCGCGCAAGACTTGAAGCGTCTCTGCATTTCTTGAGTGACGAGCGAGGTTCCACCCGCTGTGAGCTCGCTGGGTCGCATTGAAGTTCACGCCATTTTTGCGCGCGATTTTTTCCAACTCCTTCGGCAATCCAAAACTCAGGCTGTTGCCAATGAACAAAACCGAAATGGATTTTTTGTTCCGCAATTTTTTACGAATCGCATCATCCGCTGGCAATGGCGTGGGCTTCGCGGCACATGCGACTAACAGGTGACATGCGATGATGCCGATGGCGGTGTTGAATAAAAATTTCTTCATGCGCGTGGGTGGGCTTCGTCGTAAGCCTGCTTGAGGCGCTCCTTGGTGACATGCGTGTAAATCTGCGTCGTCGAGAGCGAGGCATGGCCAAGCATCGCCTGCACGCTGCGCAGGTCGGCGCCGGCATCGAGCAAGTGCGTGGCAAAGCTGTGCCGAAGTTTGTGCGGGCTCACGGCAAAGGGAATGCCGCTGTGCTTGAGGCATTTGCGCAGCATGAGGTCGACCGCTTGCTGGGTGATGCGCGTGCGGCGCTTGCTGAGAAAGAGCGGGCCCGATGTAATGGTAGCCTCCTGACGGTATCGTTGGATCGCGGCGATCGCAGGTCCACCGACCGGCACGATGCGTTCTTTCGAGCCCTTGCCAAAAACTTTCACCGTCTCGCCGATGAAATCGAGGTCCTTCACATCGAGCGCGATCAATTCGGAAATCCGCAATCCGCACGAGTAGAACAACTCAAGGATCGCCGCATCGCGCACCAGCAGCCATGACGGACTTTTCGCATCGGCACCGATTCGCAGCGGCACGGCAAGGAGATCGTCCATCTGCGAAATGCTCAGCACGACCGGCAGTCCGCGCTCGGGTTTTGGCAGTTGCACCTCCGCCACCGGGCTTCGCCCGAGCCCGCGACGCAAAACGAGAAATTTGTAAAACGATCGCAGCGCCGCGAAGCGCAGGCGGATGGTGGATTTTTTCAAACCATCCTTGAGCAGAAAAAATAGATAATCGCGAAAGTCATCCGCCGTGGCCTTGCGCCAACCCTCGTCACGCGCGCCACGCCAATCGCGATAGCTTTCCAAAGCCGCGCGGTAGTTCGCCAAGGTCCGCTCCGAGGCACTTCTTTCGGTGGCCATGAATTG
>CANHQM010000058.1 GCA_947462835.1 Akkermansiaceae bacterium | reverse complement strand
GGATCGAGATCGACCACCTTGCCATCCTCGAAGAAATTCCGCCAGTGCGGGCGCAGCGTGCGGATCGGGATGTAGTCGGCCATTTTCTTGCCCGAGCGTTCGAAGAGCCGTTCGAAAATGTGCGGCAGCGTGAGGATCGAGGGCCCGAGGTCGAAGGTGTAGCCTTTGGCCTTGAGCACATTGAGCTTGCCGCCGATCTGCGGGTTTTTCTCGTGGATCGTGACCTTGTACCCTTCCTGTGCGAGCGAGATGGCTGCGGAAATTCCGCCAAGGCCGGAGCCTATCACGATGACATTTTTTCCGCTCATGGCTTGGCTTCTTCTTTGGTGGTGATCGCGGCGAGCTCTTGGCGTGCGATGTGGTCGGACGGGTGCTCGGCGAGCGCGCGGTTGAAATAATCGATGGCCTCGGCATTGCGGCCGAGCATCTTGTAAGCAACGCCAATGAAGGTGCGGCAGCTGACCGATCCCCAACGCGGGCTGAGCGGATCGGCCGAATGAGTGGCCTCTTCGGCAAAAAGTTTTTCCGCGGCCAGCAGCGTGTCCAGCGCCTTGCGTTTGGCGTCATCATCCTTGGCGGTGTGGAGCAGCCCGACGCCGAGCAGGTATTTGACGCGCGGGTTTTTTGCGCCGAGGCGGACCGCTTCCTTTTGATGTTGTTGCAGCATCGGCCCGTAGCGCACGGCGTTGAGCATGTTGCTGTGGATTTTCATGCCAAAAATCGTCGCAACGAGCGCGTGGCTCTCGGCATGGTCGGCATCAAGCTCGAGGGCGCTCTCGAATGCCGCCAGCGCGGCCTCCATGGAGGATTTTGCTTTCGGACTCTCCTTGCCCCCGGGGCGATTTTCGATCTGAAGCATGCAGTGAAACTGTGAAATGCCTTCCCAGTATTTGTACGCGACCGATGTCGGCTCTTGTTTCGCCGCCTTGCCAAATAGCTCGGCGGCCTTGGTGAAACCATCGGCGTCCCATGCCTTGCAGGCGGCATAGAATTCCGCAACGCCGCTCTTGGCCGACTCTGCGGGCGTTTCCGCAGGCGGCTCTGCGGCGGAGGCAATCGTGACTGTGGCAAGCAGGCTGGCGAGGAGACGACGAAACATAGCTTGACGGAACATGACGCGAACGCCTCGATGCGGCAAACAGAATATGGATTACGCTGCAATCATTGCGCGCCAGCGGGCGTTTTTCCGGTCGGGCCGTACACTTAATGCGAGCGACCGTCGTCGGAACCTGCGGGCCTTGCTTGAGGCGGTCGAGGCAAACGAGCAAATTTTGCTCGAAGCGCTGCATGCGGATTTGCGCAAAAGCGCGCACGATGCCTTTGCCTCGGAGCTTGGCATGGTCACCGGCGAGATCCGCCATGCGCTCAAGCACCTTTCCTCGTGGACGCGTGAAAAAAAAATCCGCGAATCGTGGATGGCCTGGCCGTCGAGCTCGTGCGTGCGGCCGGAGCCGATGGGCGTGGCCCTGATCATTGGCCCGTGGAACTACCCTTTGCAATTGCTGCTCGGGCCATTGTTGGGCGCCATCGCGGCGGGCAACTGCGCGGTCTTGAAGCCATCCGAATTCGCGCCCCACACCGCTGCGGCGCTCGCGCGCCTGATCAGCGAAATTTTCCCGCCGGAATACATTGCGGTCGTGCAGGGCGACGAAACAACGGCCGCCGGATTGCTGCGCGAGAAGTTTGACACGATCTTTTTCACCGGCAGCACGCGCGTGGGACGCGAAGTGATGTCTGCCGCGGCGAAGCACCTCACACCGGTCACGCTCGAGCTCGGCGGGAAATGCCCCGCCATCGTTTGTGCCGATGCGGATGTCGAAATCACCGCGCGGCGCATCGTGTGGGGGAAATTTCTCAATGCCGGCCAAACCTGCGTCGCGCCCAACCATGTGTGGGTCGACCGCCGGATCGAACGCGAGCTCATCGGCGCCATCACCAAAGCGATCGGCGAATTTTTCGGCAATGACCCACAACGCAGCGCAGCCTACGGGCGCATCATCAACCGCCGGCACTTCGATCGATTGTGCGCGTTGCTTGATGGCGCGCAAATCGAATGCGGTGGCGCGCGCGATGCCGATGACCTCTACCTCGCACCGACGGTCGTTTCGCAGCTTACCGACAATGGGCCGCTGCTCGCCGAGGAAATTTTCGGGCCGATCCTGCCATTGCGCGCGTTTGATGATCTCGATCAAGTCATTGCAAGCGAGCGCACGCAGCCGGTGCCTTTGGCGATGTATGCCTTCACACACGACCGCAAGATTCAGGACCGGCTCTTGAATGAAATCCGTTCGGGCGGCACATGCATCAACGACACGCTCATGCATTTGATCGGCCGCGAGTTGCCCTTCGGCGGGCTTGGCGAAAGCGGCATGGGCGCGAGTCACGGCAAAGCGAGTTTCGATGCCTTCAGTCACCGGCGATCAATCATGCGCCGGCCGTTCAAGCCGGATCCGGCGATGCGTTATCCGCCGCCGCGTGTGAGCTTTGCGGCGTTCAAACGTATCTTGCGATTCTTTGGCGCGGCCTAGTGTGCAAAAAACGCATTGTAAAAAACCCGCGCATTGAGCCGCACGCCCTCACGGCTTGGGTGCAGCCCATCGGGCATGAAAAGCAGCGCGCCTTGGCCCTTTTTCATTTCGCTTTCCCATGCGTCGCCGACCCGCACGATGGGCAACCCTTCGACACGCGCGGCGGCGTTGCAACCTTCGCGCAATCGTTTGTTCATCGCAAAAAAATCATCGTAAAATCTCCGCTCGTCGCCATCGCGGTAGCCCCAGGTTTGATAAAGCACCGGCATCGCGCCAACCGCACGAGACTCGCGCGCGAGCTGCATCACCGACAGAACCATGTGCGTGCGCCTCTTGATTGGCTGCGATGGAATGCGGCTTTGCTCCTGCAACACGACGATGTCCCAAGGCTTGCCACGCAAGACTTGAAGCGTCTCTGCATTTCTCGAGTGACGAGCGAGGTTCCACCCGCTGTGAGCTTGCTGGGCGGCACGGAAGTTCACGCCATTTTTGCGCGCGATTTTTTCCAACTCCTTCGGCAATCCAAAACTCAGGCTGTTGCCAATGAACAAAACCGAAACGGATTTTTTGTTCCGCAAATGATTGCGAATCGCATCATCAGTCGGCAACGGCGTGGGCTTCGCGGCACATGCGACTAACAGGTGACATGCGATGATGCCAATGGCGGTGTTGAATAAAAATTTCTTCATGCGCGTGGGTGAGCTTCGTCGTAGGCCTGCTTGAGGCGCTCCTTGGTGACATGCGTGTAAATCTGCGTCGTCGAGAGCGAGGCATGACCAAGCATCGCCTGCACGCTGCGCAGGTCGGCACCGGCATCTAGCAAGTGCGTGGCAAAGCTGTGCCGAAGTTTGTGCGGGCTCACGGCAAAGGGAATGCCGCTGTGCTTGAGGCATTTGCGCAGCATGAGGTCGACCGCTTGCTGGGTAATGCGTGTGCGGCGCTTGCTGAGAAATAGTGGACCCGATGTGATCGTCGCCTCTTGGCGGTATCGTTGGATCGCGGCGATCGCAGGTTCACCGACTGGTACGATGCGTTCTTTCGAGCCCTTGCCAAAAACTTTCACCGTCTCGCCGATGAAATCGAGGTCCTTCACATCGAGCGCGATCAATTCGGAAATCCGCAATCCACACGAGTAGAACAACTCAAGTATCGCTGCATCGCGCATCGGCAACCATGACGGACTTTTCGCATTGGCACCGATCCGCAGTGGCACGGCAAGGAGATCGTCCATCTGCGAAATGCTCAGGACGACTGGCAGTCCGCGCTCGGGTTTTGGCAGTTGCACCTCCGCCACCGGGCTTCGCCCAAGCCCTCGACGCAAAACAAGGAATTTGTAAAACGATCGCAGCGCCGCGAAGCGCAGGCGAATGGTGGATTTTTTCAAACCATCCTTGAGAAGAAAAAATAGATAATCGCGAAAGTCATCCGCCGTGGCCTTGCGCCAACCCTCGTCACGCGCGCCACGCCAATCGCGATAGCTTTCCAAAGCCGCGCGGTAGTTCGCCAAGGTCCGCTCCGAGGCACTTCTTTCGGTGGCCATGAATTG
>CANHQM010000057.1 GCA_947462835.1 Akkermansiaceae bacterium | reverse complement strand
GTGCACGGAGTTTTGTTTGGCGCCGCCTCAATCATTTCCAGCCTCAACTCTTCTTATCATTCTGTGTATTCCGTGCTCTCTGTGGTTCAAATTTCTTACCACTGGTTGCACAGAACACACGGATGGGAAGTTGCCGCACGGATTTAGGAACTCGGCGCGCCATCGACATTTCCCAACAGCACCTCCACGCCCATCGCTTGCAAATCCGCCACGAATCCGGCGTCCGCTTTTTCATCCGATACGAGGCAGCTCAAGTCACCGACGTCGCCGAAAAAATACGAGGCCTTGCGACCCAGCTTGGTGTGATCGGCCAGGAACACGACATCCTCGGCACTCGCGATGACGCGTTCCTTGAAGGAGGCCTGACGCGAATTGCTCTCGCTCAAACCACGCTCCAGGTGCAGCCCGTCGCCGGATAGAAACATCCGGTGGACATGATAACGCTGCAGCGATTTCTCCGCAGCGAGACCGACAAACGATTGCGACTTTGCCACATGCAGGCCGCCGGTGCAGATCAGATCGATGTTCGGGCGATCGGCTAGCGCGTTGATGACATTGAGCGCGTTGGTGATCACCGTCAGCGGCATGTCGATCGGCAGAAACTCGGTCAGCGTCAGCACGGTCGAGCTCGCATCGAGAAAAATTGTCTCGTTGGGCCGGATCCTTCCCGCCGCGACTCGTGCGATGGCTTTCTTTTCCTCGCGCCGGATTGCCTGACGCTCGTTAAAGGGCACATCGCCGCGGACCTTCTCGGGCAGGCTCGCGCCGCCATGGCTTCGAAGCAATTCCCCACGCTTTTCCAGGACCTCAAAGTCCTTGCGCACGGTCTCATCGGTCACCCCCAATGCCTCGGCCACCTCGGCCGTGCGCAGAACTCCCGCCTCGGCGAGGAGGTCCAAAATCCGGCGTTGACGTTCAATGGCGAGCACGAAATTGGGTTTTTCTTTATTTTTTTGGGAAAATTTGGGAAATTTGCTTGACTGTCAATCCAAAACCAGAAAAAACAAACCCGTCCATGGCCGACACTCTCACATCACAAACCCCACGCGCCGTCGTCGAACACCTTGTTCGCGAGCAAATTTACGCCAAAATGGGCCTGCAGCTGCCGACCGCCTCCAAGGCCCCCAACGCCCTGCTGGTCAACATTTCGGCCCGCCATTGCCACCTCACCCAAGAAGCCGTCGAGGCACTCTTCGGCCCAGGCCACCAACTCACCCCGATGAAAGGCCTCTATCAAGAGGGCCAATACGCCGCCAAGGAATCGGTCACCCTCATCGGCCCCCGCAGCCGCATCATTTCCAACCTCCGCATTCTCGGACCCTGCCGCAACCTCAACCAGGTCGAGCTGGCCTACACCGATGCGATCTCACTCGGCTTCGACATCCCGGTCCGCATGTCCGGCGACATCAAAGGCACCCCCGGCTGCATGCTCATGGGCCCCCACGGTTATTTCCAACTCGACGAAGGCGTCATCCGCGCCCAACCGCATGCTCACATGCACCCGGACGATGCCTCCTACTACGGAGTCAAGCACCTCGATGTGATGAAACTCAAAATCCACGGCCCGCTCGCCATGACTTTTGACAACCTCGTCGTGCGCGTCGATCCGTCCTTCAAACTCGAAGTCCACATCGACACCGACGAAGGCAACGCCTGCGGACTCAAGCCCGACACCTTCTGCGAACTGATTTCCTGATCCACCCTCTCACTGACTGACCCACCAACCAACAACCACAACTCACTCCCTATATTATGAACCACGCAATCGGCATGATCGAAACCAAAGGCTACGTCGGCAACGTCGAAGCCACTGACGCAATGGCCAAAGCAGCCAATGTCCAAATTATCAACCAAGTCCAAATCGGCGGCGCATTCATGACCGTCCTGATCAAGGGCGATGTCGGCAGCGTCAAAGCCGCTGTCGATGCAGGCGCTGAAGCCGCCGGCCGCGTCGGCGAGCTGGTCTCCGCCCATGTGATCGCACGCCCGCACGCTGAACTCCTCACCCAGTTCGGCCTCGCCTAAGCAGCCGCTCAATCACCGAACCAAAACATCAACCAATCACCAACTAAGACCATGGCCAAACAAGCAATCGGCATCATCGAAACCAAAGGCTTCATCTCGCTCGTCGAAGCATCCGACGCGGCACTCAAGGCAGCTGACATCAAAATGACCGGCTGGGAAAAAATCGGCTCGGGCCTCGTCACCGGATTCTTCGCCGGCGATGTCGCCGCTGTGAAGGCCGGCCTCGACGCCGCCGCCAGCGCCGCCTCCACCCTCGGCTCCGTCAGCTCGGTTCAAGTGATCCCACGCCCGCACGACGAACTCTCGAAGTTCGGCTCCTGGATCGCCTGATCCATCGCACACAGCAACATCCACAGCCATGCTCGTTCTCATCGCCAACCTCGGCTCGACCTCTTTCAAGTACCGCGTCTTCCTCATGGACGAACGCGGTGGCGTGGTCGTGGCCAAGGGCGGCTACGAACGGGTCACCGATCACTCCGCAACCATCGACGACGCGCTCGCCACCCTGCAGCGCGAGGGCGTCATCGACGATCCCTCGGAGATCGATGCGGTCGGCTTCAAAACCGTGCTCGGCAAGGACCTCAGCGGCTGCGTGATCGCCGATGAAAAAGTCATCGCTGCGCTCGAAGGATTTGCCGCCGTCGCCCCGGCGCACAACCCGCCCTATGCGGCCGGCATTCGCCAGTTTGGCAAATCCATGCCGCACGCCAAACTCGTCGCGCTCTTCGAAACCGCTTTCTATCAGTGGATCGACGAAGCCTCCTCGCAATACGCGCTGCCGAAAGCCTGGCGCGAAATCGGCATTCGCCGCTACGGCTTCCACGGCGCTAGCCACAAGTTCATCGCCGAGCGCTCGGCCGAACTCTGTGGGCGCCAGGACGTCGCGGAAATTTCCCAACGCCTTTACCTCGACGGACCCGCCCCGGTCGCCGGTAAACCCCTGCGCGTGATCTCCTGCCACCTCGGCGGATCCAGCTCGGTCACCGGCATCCTCAACGGTGTCGCCATCGGTACCAGCATGGGCTTCTCACCACAAAGCGGCCTGCCACAAAACAACCGCGTTGGCGAACTCGATTCCGGCGCTCTGCCCTACGCGATGCGCACCCTCGGCCTCAGCCTCGAGGAAGCGGAACGCCAACTCACCAAAGAATCCGGCCTGCTCGGCCTATCCGGCGTCTCCAACGATGTGCGCGACATCGAAAAAGCCGCAGAAGAAGGCAGCCCCGACGCACAACTCGCTCTCAACCACCTCGCCGCATCGATCCGCCACTGGATCGGCGCCTTCATGATCGAGCTCGGCGGCATCGACGCCCTCGTCTTCACCGCCGGCATCGGCGAAAACGGCCCCGAACTCCGCAGCGCGGTCTGCGCCAAGCTCGAAAACTTCGGCATCAAAATCGATCCCACAAAAAACACAGCCTGCCGTGCCACCGAGGCCGACATCAGCGCCAACGATTCTCCCGCCAAAATTTTTGTCATCCCCGCCAACGAGGAACTCGTCCTCGCGCGCGAAGTTTACCGGCAAATCTCGAACCAACCATAACCAAACAAATACCATGGCCAAACAAGCAATAGGACTACTCGAAACCCGCGGTCTCGCCTGCCTCGTTGTCGGCGTCGACGCGATGCTCAAATCCGCAAACGTCGAACTCGTCGGACCTATGAAACAAATCGGCAACGCCCTCTGCAATGCAGTCGTCGCCGGTGATGTCGCAGCGGTCAAAAGCGCGATCGACTCCGGCGCTGCAGCTGCGGCCGCAGCCGGCGGTGAAGTGATCAGCGCCCATGTCATCGCCCGCCCCGACGAAGCGACCGACATCGTCCTTCCCAAGGACAACGCCGCACGCGCACCACGCAAGTAAACCAATCATCGCGCCCGCGATTGCCTAGGCATCCCGCGGGCGCACCACCCACCCTCACGCCGATGTTCCTCGCTGAAGTCATTGGACAGGTCGTCTCGACCAAAAAAGACGAACTAATGGTCGGCAGAAAACTCCTCCTGCTGCGCCCGAAACTCGTCGACGAGAAAGACCCCACGAAATTCAAGGACGGGCAAAACACCATCGTCGCCGTCGATACGGTCGGCGCCGGTGATGGCGAACTCGTCATGTTCTGCCAAGGCAGCTCGGCGCG
>CANHQM010000056.1 GCA_947462835.1 Akkermansiaceae bacterium | reverse complement strand
CGTCGATCAAAGGATTTCGGCAAGCGGCAACACACCGTTGCTCGCCACGATCGACCATGCGTCGGCGTGACCTTCGACCGCTGCGAGCTCGACCTTGCCGCCTGCCGCTTCGACGAGGAGTTGGCCGGCGGCGATGTCCCAGAGCGAGATGCGCGATTCGATGTAGGCGTCGAGGCGGCCGCTTGCGATGTAGGCCATGCCGAGCGCCGCCGATCCCATCATGCGCATCTTGCGCGCCTTCAACGATGCACGCTGGAAACGCTCGATGCCGGTTTTCTTCGCCGCTTCGTCCTTGCCGCAGCCGACGAACAAAATCGATTCGTCAAAACTCGCGCGGGCACTGACGCGGATCGGCTTGCCATCAAGCATTGGCGCACCGCCTTTTTCCACGGTCCATGTCTCGCCAACCATCGGGTCGTGAATCACGCCCACCACAATTTCACCGGCGACGCGCAACGCGATCGACACGCAGAAATGCGGAATGCCGTAGAAAAAATTCACCGTGCCATCGATCGGGTCGACGATCCACTGGCGGTCGGAGTCCTGATTGCCCGCGATGCCTTCCTCGCCGTAGAGCGCGTCGCCGGGCCGCGCGCCAAGCAGGATGCCGGTGATCAACTCCTGCGATTCCTTGTCGAGCGCGAGCTTGATGTCGTGCTGCGTCGCCTCGTCGACCGTGGCATCGCTACCGAAATGTTGTCGGAGAAGTTTGCCCGCGGCGAGTGCGGCATCGGTGGCAAGGGCGAGATCGGTCATGGACGTGGGGAAAATCAGTGGGTGGAGCTTTTCTCGGTGTGCAGCATCAGAATCGCACGAACGAGTTGATGGGCGAGATCATGCTTGCTGGCAAGCGGAAGCTGTTCGATGCGGTCGGGATAGACGAGAGTGACTTCGTTATGATCCGACTCAAAGCCGATGCCCGGTTTGGAAACATCGTTGGCGATGATCAGGTCGCATTGCTTGCGAGTCAGTTTTTCGCGGGCGTGAGCGATCAGGTTTTCGGTCTCGGCCGCGAAGCCAATCAGCGTGCCGGCAAAGCCATGCTTGCTGCGGCATGAACCGAGGATGTCCGGCGTGCGCACCAATTCGAGCGTGAGCGTGTCAGCGGACTTCTTGATTTTTTCCTTCGCGACTGTGGATGGCGTGTAATCCGCCACCGCCGCGGCAAACACCGCGACATGCATGCGCCCGATGTGGCTCGACACCGCCTCGTGCATTTCGCCCGCGGTTTCCACCGGGAGGAAATCCACGCCGTCGGGCACATCCAGTGAGGTCGGCCCCGAAACGAGCAAGACCGTGTGACCTTCGCGCGCGAAGGCCGCGGCGATTTCATATCCCATCTTGCCCGACGAACGGTTGCCGATGAAACGCACCGGATCAATCGGCTCGCGGGTGGGACCGGCAGTCACAAGAATGTTCATCGCCGAAGTCTGAACGCGCTACCGCTCATCGCAAGCCCTCTTCTTGGCGCGCTGATCCTGCAAACAAAAAGGGCGCGGCAGATGCTGCCGCGCCCGAAATGTTTTTGCGTTGGCGAAGAGATCACTTCTTGGGAGCGACCGCCGACTTGGGCTCCGGCACCTTCGCGGGCGCGGGCTTGTTCGACTTGATGCTCTGAAGCTCCTTGTTTGCCTCTTCGCGTTGTTTGGAGTCAAATTTCTCGGCGATGTCGGCGGCCAATTTCGACGCTTCCTTCTCACCACGCTCGGCTGCGAGGGTGGCGATCGCCCATGCCTTGATCGGATCGGCCTTGATGCCGACACCGTCGTTGAGAAGGCGGGCCAGCGCAAGAGTCGCAGGGCCATGGCCTTGGTTGGCAGCCATCATGTAAAGTTGGCCGGCATTATCGATGTTGCGTGCCACACCGCCCGCGCCGCGATCATAGAGCACCGCGAGGTTGAACTGGGCTTGGGCAAATCCGCTTTGTGCCGCACGCGTGAGCCAGGCCAAACCTGCCGATGGGTCGGCCACGCCCATTTTGCCGGAGAGGTAAAGCAGACCGAGCTCGTTCTGGGCTTCGGGAAGATTGCCGTTGGCGGATGCCAGAAGAAATCCGTATCCGGCAAGGATTTCGGGCTTCTCTTGGGAAAGGATCAATGCGGCGAGGCGCAGGTTGGCAACCGGATTGCCCGCTTCCGCCGCCTTGCGAAGGATGGTGATGCCGCGGTCGACATCTTTGGCCACGCCCTTGCCCTGGATGTAGAAATCGGCGGAGCGAAGCATGCAATCAATCTGGCCGGCATCCTTGCCACGCTCGTATTGCGCGAGGGCTTCCTTGAGGTTCTTTTTGATATTTTCCTCATAGTCACCGAGCGCGAGGTAGGCCGAGAACTCCTTGCCATCGATCGCCTTCTTGAGCCACTCGCGACCCTTGGCCTCGTCGCGGAATTTTTCATCGCCGCTGAGGTAACGCGAACCAAGCGCGGCCATTGCGGCCGGATTTCCAAGACCCGCGGCCTTGGTGTAATATTCCAGCGATGCCTTCACATCGCGCAGCTCGGCGAAACCAAACTGACCTTCATAAAAACGGCCGATGAGCGACATCGACAGGACATCGCCGGCATCTGCGGCGCGCTTCCACCAGAAAATCGCCTTGTCGGGATCGGGCGTCGGGGTCAGGCGGCCGCGAAGGTAGGCTTCACCCAAAATGCGGGCGGCGATTGCCGGATCACTTTTCGCCGCTTCTTCAAGTTGCGTGCGGGCCTGCTCGCGTTCGGATTCCTTATCGGAGGCAAGCAGGATGAATGAGAGGCGATAGATCGCATCGCGGTGTTTCGAGGCAGCCGCTTTGCGATAAAACTCAAGGGCTTTTTCCCTCGAAACCTCGGCGCCTTGACCGGTCTCATGGGCAAACCCCAAAAGGTACTGGGCCTCGGCACTTCCTTTTTCGGCAAGCGGCTTTGCGAGCTCGACCGCCTTGAAATGACGACCTGTGGTGAAGGCTTCCAAAGCCTCCTTGGCAGGACCATCCGCGCCGGTTGGCAAAGAGGCGATCGATTGCTCCCCGGGAAGGGAAACCGCCGCATTCACAAAGGTCACGGATGCCGCAAGGCACAAAACATGGGTTAAAAGTCGTGAAAACATTGGCCCAATAGGAAGATTCCCGAAAAAAAATCAAGAATTATCATGGAGCGGAAATGCCCGCAAAATCACGCCATGAAAGGCCTCAAGCCATGCCGCAAAGCCGGTCGATGCAACGCCCCAAAGCCTCCACATCAAGCTCGTGGACATCCACTCCGCGGCCAATCTCGCCCAGCATCATCACGGTCAGGCGACCACCTAGGTGCTCGCGAAATTCCTCCAAGCCATCGAGCACAACCCTGCGCCCGCAGGCATCACGCTGATCAAGCGCCGGATGAAATGTCGCAAGGCCCAAACCCGAGATCACTGCCAGCACCCTTTCGGCAAGCGCTGACGGAACAAGTCCGACCTCGACCGAATAAAGCACATCAAGCGCAAGCCCGATCGCAACTGCTGGGGCGTGCGAGAGCTCTCCGCCGGTCATCGATTCAAGCTTGTGCGCTGCCCAATGGCCGAAGTCGAGCGGACGGCTGCTGCCCGATTCGAAGGCATCGCCACCCTCGGCGATGTGCCGTGCGTGCAGCATGGCGGAGCGCTCGACGCATGTTTCGAGCAGCGGCGCATCCAATGCCGCAAGGCCCGCAAGCCGCGCTTCGATCCACTCGAAAAATTCGCGGTCTTTCACCAAGGCGACCTTCACAGCCTCGATCAGTCCGGCGCGATGCGTGATCGGATCGAGGCTTTGCAAGAAAGCAAAATCATTCACCACTGCGTAGGGCACGGCGAAACTTCCAATCCAATTTTTTTTGCCAAAGCCATTGATCGCGCACTTCACCCCCACACCGCTGTCGCATTGCGCCAAGGTGGTGGTAGGCACCCGCACCAATCTCATGCCGCGATGCGCGGTGGCTGCAGCAAAGCCCACCGCATCGAGAAAAGCGCCGCCGCCGATGACGACAACGTACGAATGGCGATCGAGATGCGCGGCATCGATGAGCCGCCACACTTCGCGCACCAAGGCATCGTCAGACTTGACCTGCTCGCCACCGGGCAAGACCGCAAGGTCGGCAATTTCAAATCCGATCGACCTCATGCCCTCGCGCGCAGCGGACTCCAAGCCCGGCCAGGCCCGCGCCACCGCATCCTCGATCAGGATCAGCCCGCGCTTTTCACCCGCGGCATCGGCAAACAGATCCGCCAAATCCTGCAGCCCAGCGCCAAAGGCATCGCGCGTGAAAACGATACGGTG
>CANHQM010000055.1 GCA_947462835.1 Akkermansiaceae bacterium | reverse complement strand
GATATCGGCAACCTCGTTTCACATACTGCGCGTCAGACCGTGGCAGGCGGCGCACGCGAGTTCGCCGAAAATGCCAGAACCCGCATCACCGCCGGCAAGGAATATTCCGCCGAGCAACTGCGCGCGCTGGGCGAACAAATCAAACAACATCCAGCCGCATGGCTTGGTGGAGCGGCAGCCGTCGGGCTCATCAGCGCCGGTGCCTACCTGCTCTTCCGCGGCGAAGGTGGCAGCGCCCACTCACAAGCCTCCTGAATCACCTCGCCCACTTCGGGCGCTTGGTCTCAAACTCCATTTTTTCAGCCGTCCTCGGGTGTAGAAATGAAAGCTGCCACGAGTGGAGTTGCATCGCTGTGGCAGCGGCATCGAGCGTCTGCGTGTCGCCAAGCTCACCATTCGCGAGATAGGCCGGATCACCGAGCACCGGAAATCCGAGATGCCAGAGGTGGATCCGAATTTGATTCGTGCGACCAGTATTGAGTGTGGCCTCAAGCAATGAAGTGCCGTCGGCGCGGCGCTCTAACACGCGGAAATCCGTGCTCGATGGCAGACCTTCGGTTTCATCGACTCGATGCGTACCGAGTTGGTCAGGATCAGCAGAAATCGGCGCATCGCAGGAAAATTGATCTTGCGGCGGATGTCCTGTGACACCGACGAGATAGCGCTTCACTACCGTGCCATCGATAAATTGACGCTGCAAAACCCGGCAAAAATGTCTGGTGCGGGCGAAAAGTACGATGCCCGTCGTGTTGGAGTCGAGACGATGAACCGGACGCGGCACATGCGGCGCGCAGGCAAGGTTGAGCAAATGCTGGAGGGTGTTGCGATGAAAGCGACCGCTCGCATGCATCGGTAATGGCGCAGGCTTGCGGATCAGCATCACCGCTTCATCGAGATGCAGGATGCGGATGTCGGTCGCGACATCGGGCTCCGCTTCCGGCGGAAAAATTTGCAGGATCCGCTCACCCGCACGGACGACATGATCCTTGCCGCGGACTTTGCCCCCGTAATTGACAAAGCGACCGGCGTCGCAGCGTGACTCCCATTCGCTTCGCTCTATCTGCGGAAACAAAGTCACCAAAGCATCCAAGAGCGTATGACGATCCAATGCCGCGGGGATGTTCACCGGTCTGCGGTTTTCCTGCGCGATTGATCCGGGCAATGGGCTGCTGACCTTTTTCAAAGCCTCTTCCAAGGCTGCAATCTTTTCGGTCATTTGCTGCGGCTCGCTCTTGTAGCAATACGGGCAACTTTTTCCCTGCACAAATCGCGGATCCTCCTGATCGCTCTCATCGAGTGGCGTAAGACAAGCGTAGCAGACCGCATGACCCGACTCTCGCAGTGCTGGATCAACCCCCACCCTTTGATCAAAGACAAAGCAATCGCCGTCGTAGTGCTCGCCACCGCATTCCTCAAAGTATTTCAGGATGCCGCCATCAAGTTGATGAATCTCTTTGAAGCCCTCCATCTCCATGAAGGGGCCGGCCTTTTCGCATCGGATGCCACCGGTGCAAAACATCACGATCGGCTGGTTCTTCAGCTCTTCGGGCAACTGACGCACCGCATCGGGAAATTCGCGGAATGTCCGAATGTTCGGATCGATCGCACCATTGAAGCTACCGAGCTTGACCTCATAATCATTGCGCGTGTCGAGCAAGGTCACCGGCCGTCCTTCGTCGAGCCAGCGCTTCAGTTCTTTGGGTGCGAGTTTGGGTGATGTGTAGCTACCCGGGCGCACGCCTTCGACGCCGAAGGAAATGATCTCTTTCTTGATCCTCACCAGCATGCGGTTGAATGGCTGATGATCGCTATGGCTCAGCTTGGGCGTGAGTTTTTCCAAACCGGGAATCGCGCGCAGCCTTGCGAGCAAGCGATCGACCATATCCTCATCGCCCGCGACGAAGAGGTTGATCCCCTCGGTGCTGAGCAAAATCGTGCCTTTCAAATTCCATGCCTTGCAGCTGGTTTGAAGTTCTTCCCTCAAGTCCTTGAGTCCGCCGAGCTCGGCAAAGCAATAGGTCGAGATGTTGGTGATCACCGGCACGCAGGGAAAACAGCACGATGGTGGTCAAATCGCAAGCCCACACCTTATGCCTGGCTGCGGTCGAGCTTGATGATTGATCCAAGCGTGCGATGATTCAGCCATGGGATGGCGCGCGCTCGGAGACTCCGCATGGCTGTTTGTAGCCACAGCGGGCGAGGCGTCTGAAAAGTTTGCGCAAATCCTGCGCATGCGACGGCAGCTTGCTGCGGTCCGTATCCCGCAAATCCGTGATCTCGTTTCCTCATTCGACAGCGTGGCGGTGCATTTCGATCCGCGTGATGGCGAAGCGGTGATGGAGTGGCTCAGGTCCATCGAAATTCCAGCGGCCGACGAAGATGCGGAAACATCCGGCCGCATGCATGAAATTCCGCTGCGTTATGGTGATGACCTCGACAAGGTCGCCAAAAAACTCGGGCGCACGGTGGACGAAGTGATCCGCCTGCACAGTGCCGCGACTTACACCGTGGCGGCGATCGGATTTTCACCCGGCTTCCCCTACCTCATCGGTCTGCCGGAAGTACTTCGTCTTCCGCGACTCGATACCCCGCGACCAGTGAGCGCCGGATCGGTCGCCATCGCCGGCGATCAGGCGGGCATTTATCCATTCGATTCGCAAGGCGGCTGGCATGTGATCGGGCAAACATCAATCACGCTCTTCGATCCGCAAAATCATCCACCTGCCCTACTCGCTCCGGGTGATCTCGTGAAATTCACCGCTGTCGAATCCTTGCGCTCATGCATCACGATTTCAAAAAGCACGTCAGCCAAAGCTCATGGCGCGATCGAGATCGTCGAAGCCGGACCACTGACAAGCGTGCAGGATTTGAGGCGTTATGGATATCAATCGATCGGCGTGACACTGGGTGGCGCCATGGATCCGATCGCGGCAAAAGTCGCCAACCGATTGCTTGGCAATCCCGAAGATCATGCGTTGCTCGAATGCGCGATGCTCGGCCCCGTGCTCAAATTTCACCGCACATGCCGGATCGCGATGCTGGGATGGAGCGATCATCAATGCGGTCGTCCGATCGAATTGGCGGCGGGTGAGGTGCTCGATCTGCGCTCACCGACCATTGGTTCTTATGCCTATCTCGCCATAGCCGGTGGCATCGATGTCCCGCAGGTGCTCGGTAGCCGATCGACCGATCTGCGTGCGAAATTTGGCGGACATCATGGAAGGCGATTGCAAAATGGTGATCATTTGGAAATCGGCGAAGCCCTATGCGGACCACCCCGCGCAAACTGGCATGTCCGTTGGCCCTACGATCAATCCAAAGACAGAACCCTGACCCTGCGCTACATCCGCGGCATGCAGTCAGAGTGGTTCAGTCCTTCATCGCTCGAGGCATTTGCGAATTCCGAGTTTCGCATAAGCAAATCCGATCGTGTCGGCATGCGGCTCGATGGACCCAAGATGTCTCGTGTGACTGATGCTGAAATGGTTTCACAAGCGGTCGTGCGCGGCTCAATCCAAGTCCCGCCGGACGGCACGCCGATCATCCTGATGGCCGAATGCCAAACCATCGGCGGCTATCCGCAGATGGGTCATGTGATTTCCGCCGACATACCAAAACTCGCGCGTGTGAGCTCTGGCGCGCCGCTGCGGTTTTGCGAGGTCACGCTCGACGAGGCCCGCAAGGCATGGGATGAGCTTGAGCGCGACATGAAATTTCTCCTCACCGGATTGGAGCTCTTGAAATAACCACCATGCAACGCATCGATCTCAACTGCGACCTTGGCGAAGGCGGCGCGCATGATGCCGAGCTCATGCCATTGATCAGCTCGGCAAACATCGCATGCGGTGGCCATGCCGGTGATGACGCGACGATGCGTGCCACGATCCGCCTCGCGCTCATGCACGGCGTTGCGATCGGCGCACACCCCGGCTACGAGGATCGCGAACACATGGGCCGCCGTCCGATGAATCTTTCGCCGGATGCCATCGGCGATCTCGTGAGTCGTCAGCTCAAACGCTTCGCGCAAATCGCCGATGAACTCAGCGCACCAATCCACCATGTGAAAGCTCATGGAGCCTTGTACAACCAAGCCGACGCCGACCCGCTCATTGCCAACGCCATCGCGAATGCGATTCGGGATTTGTTGCCGCAGATTATGGTCTACGCGCCACCAAATGGCTTCATGATGGCCGCGGTGAAATCGGCCGGACTGCGATTTCGTGCCGAAGGTTTCATCGACCGCCGCTACAACGTCGATGGCTCACTGGTGCCGAGAGGACAAGCTGGCGCGGTGATCGATGACCCCGCCGCGGCCAGCGCACAGGCGATGGAAATTTTGCTCGAGCGCAAGGTCACCAGCGTGGGCGGATCCGCAGTCCCGATCGAAATTGGCACCTTTTGCGTTCACGGCGACAGCGATTCGGCACTGGAAATTCTGAAGTCGACGCGCCTGGCGCTTGAGTCTGCGGGCCTAGAGGTTTGCCACTGAAAAAGCCTTTTCCCTTTGCCTCCGGCCGGGAATGACCTACCAAGGCGTCGCACGCGCAATGAG
>CANHQM010000054.1 GCA_947462835.1 Akkermansiaceae bacterium | reverse complement strand
GCAGCATTTTATCAACGGCTCCGCACGCAGTCTGGCAAAACCGCAAAAGTCGCCTTGGTCGCAGTGATGAGAAAAATGCTCAGCGTTCTCAATAAAATGATCGCTCAGCCAAACTTTTCACTTGCCCATTAACACCACTGCTTGGCGGTAAATCTTTCTGAAAGAATCGGCGCTGCAGGGCCGCATCGCCCTACCGGGGCGGACCGTTGCGGAGAACGGTCCCTGCCTAAGAAGAAGGGAATTTTCATTTCAGCATTTGAGGGATTCAGCTTTTTGGCGTTTATTCTGTCACAATGATTCAAGCCAAACAACTGAATGCTGAAATCGCTTCCGGTAAACGCGTTTCCCTGATTGATGTGCGTACGCCTGCGGAGCATGGGGAGGTGCATATCGAAGGATCGCATCTGATGCCGCTGGATCGGCTGGACGTGGGGGCGGTGAGATCGGCTGCGAGCGGGGCCGAGCGTTGTGTGTTGGTGTGCCGCAGTGGCAAGCGTGCGGAGCAGGCCTACCAGAAGTTGCAGGCGGCGGGGTGTGAAAACTTGGATGTGCTCGATGGTGGCGTGATCGCGTGGGAGAGCGCAGGCTTGCCGGTGGTGCGTGGGGCAAAGGCGGTGTCGCTCGAGCGTCAGGTGCGAATTGCGGCGGGCCTGTTGGTGCTTTTGGGCGTGATTCTTGGAACTTGGGTGCATCCCGCGTTTTATGGGTTGAGCGCGTTTGTAGGTGCGGGTTTGGTATTTGCAGGCATCACCGACTGGTGTGGCATGGCGATGGTGCTGGCGAAAATGCCATGGAATCAAAGGTCCGGCACCAAGTGCGCCGGCAATTCGTGCTCCATTTGATCTTAAACTTTCACCGTCATGTTTCTTCGACAGATCACCGATTCATCCCTCGCGCAAAATGCATACCTCATCGGATGTCAGCGCAGTGGTGAGGCGATCGTCATCGACCCCGAGCGGGACCTCGACCGCTATTTCAAAGTGGCGGAGGAAAATGGACTTCGCATCACCGCAGTCGCCGAGACGCACATTCATGCCGATTTTTTGAGTGGTGCGCGAGAGTTGATGGAGCGCCATGGGGCGCTTGCTTATCTATCGGAAGAGGGTGGACCTGATTGGCAATTTGAATGGGCGAAAGGTCGCGCCAATGCCCAATTTCTCAAGCATGGCGATGTGTTTCGCGTGGGGAATATCGAGTTCAAGGCCTTGCTCACTCCCGGTCACACGCCGGAGCACATGAGTTATCTCGTCACCGACATCGGTGGTGGTGCGGATGAGCCCATCGCGTTTCTTACTGGGGATTTCATTTTTGTCGGCGATGTCGGGCGTCCGGATTTGTTGGAAAGCGCTGCGGGCCAGGCCGGGGTGATGGAGCCGAGCGCTCGTACGCTTTATGCCAGCCTTCGAGCGACAGCGGATTTGCCAGGGCATTTGCAAATCCTTCCGGCACATGGTGCAGGAAGCGCTTGCGGCAAGGCTCTTGGCGCGATTGCCAACAGCGTTCTTGAGTATGAACGAAAATTCAATCCGGCCTTTCGCCAGGCCCTGACCGATAGCGAGGAAAGGTTCGTCAGCGACATTTTGCAGGGTCAGCCCGAGCCACCGCGATATTTCGCGCGAATGAAACGCGACAACCGGATGGGGCCTGCGCTTTTGCCGGACGGAAGATTGCCGCAACCGGCGCGAATCCATGCCGATCAGCTTGGATCGTGGGTCGGGCAAAATGATCGGGTGATTCTTGATCTGAGGTCGGACCGTGTTGGCTTTGCGGCAAGGCATGTGCGTGGATCGCTGTTTGCGCCGCTGCCGGGCGGGAAGTTGTCGGTGGCTGCGGGGTCTTATGTTGATGAGGCCGCGCGAATTTTGTTGGTGTTGGAAGACGAGTCGCAACTGGATGAGGCGGTGAGGCAATTGATCCGCATCGGGCTTGATCGTGTGGAGGCATGGATCCCAGCCGACGAGGCATTGTCCGTCGCTGCTCTGGTCGGTTCATATTCCAGGATTTCCACGCGTGAGCTTCAGGCGGGTCAGCAGGTGCTTGATGTGCGGGGGGCTGATGAGTTTTCGGCCGGTCATGTGGTCGGCGCGAAGAATATTGCTTACACGCGGATTGCGGCGCGGCTTGATGAAGTGCCGAGTGCTTCGCCTTTGTTTGTTCATTGCGGGAGTGGGGTGCGGGCCGCGATCGCGACTGCCTATCTGGCCAGCCAAGGTCGTGAGGTCGTGCATGTCGATGGTTCCTTTGCGGAAATTCCGTCAAGCTTGAGGTCATGAATGCGTTGGCCTTGTTGGGGGCGGTCGGCATCGGGCTTGTCCTTGGTTTGACGGGGTCTGGCGGCAGCATACTGACATTGCCGGTGTTGGTTTATCTTGCGGGCATTGAACCTCGCGAGGCGGTGGGCCTGAGTTTGATCATCGTGGGCGCCGCTGCTCTGGCCGGTGCGTGGCAGCGGGCGCGGGTGGGGGAAGTTTACTATAAGGCCGTTCTCATGTTTGCCGTTTCCGGCATGCTTGGTGCGACGCTGGGAGCGAAATTGACGCATTTCATTTCTCCCGATGCGCTGATGCTTGCCTTTGCGGGTGTGATGATCGCGTTGGGTGTGAGGATGATGTTGATGCGCAGGCCTTCGGTTCAACCGGAGATCGAGTGTCGTCCGATGCGTTGCTTGATGGCGGGTGCGGGCGTTGGGGTTCTCACAGGATTTCTGGGGGTGGGTGGGGGATTTTTGTTGCTGCCAGCATTGGTGAAATTTGCCCGCGTGCCGACCCGTGTGGCCACCGGAACCTCACTGGCCATCATTGCCGCCAACTCGGCAGCCGGCTTTTTCGGTCATTTGGGCAGCGCGCCCGTGCCGTGGAGGTTGGCGATGGTTTTCTCGTTGATTGCCGTGGGTGGGGTTTTGCTTGGAGGGAAAATTGCAGGTCGTTTGCCGGAGTTGGTTTTGCAAAGGGGGTTTGTGCTGCTGGTTTTTCTAACAGCGGCATTTGTGATTTGGATGACTTTGCGTTGAGGCAGTCTTTGACACGCCCACGGATCTCGGCAGATTGTCCACACATCTGCGCCGCTTTGCTTCATGAATTCCGCCCTGTTAGAAATTTCCATCGTTCTGGTGCTGCTGTTAGCCAATGGCGTTTTTGCGATGACGGAGATCGCGATTGTTTCATCCCGCAAGGGCTTGCTGCAGTCGATGGCGGAGAAGGGTAACAGTGGTGCCGCGCTGGCGCTGAAACTGGCGGATTCGCCCAATCGATTTCTTTCCACCGTGCAAATCGGCATCACGCTGGTAGGCATCGTCGCCGGTGCGCTGGGCAGCGGCACGGTGGCTAGCAAGCTCGCGGAGTTTCTCGGCGTGATTCCGCTGATCGGCGAATATGCCAAGCCGATCTCATTGGTCCTCGTGATTGGTGTGCTGACCTACCTTTCCTTGGTCATTGGCGAACTCGTTCCGAAGCGCTTGGCCATGAAGTATCCCGAGGCCATTGCCAGCGCGATGTCGGGCCCGATGGCGGCGCTATCGAATGTGGCATCGCCGGTGGTGAGTTTGCTCTCGTGGTCCACGGGGGCCTTGCTGAAATTTTTCCGGGTGCGTGAGACCGATGATAGCGGGATTTCGCGTGAGGAGCTCACGGTCATGGTGAGGCAGGGCATGACCACCGGATCGATCAACCGTATGGAATCGAGGATGATGGAGGGCGTGATCGGATTCGAGAAACTGGTTGCTTATGACATCATGATTCCGCGGCCGAAAATTATTTGGATCGAAAAGGACGCCAAGCACGAGGAAGTATGGCCGACGATCATGCGCAGCACGCAGGGAGTTTTCCCGGTGTATCAGGGGCGGCGTGAAAACCTCGTGGGGATGGTCTCGATCAAGGATATTTACGGTCAGCTTGCCGCGCAAAAAACCGTGAATTTCGCATCGATCATGAAAGCGCCGCTGCTGGTGCCCGAGACCCAAAAGGCGAGCGTGTTGTTGGAGACCTTTCGCAAAACAGGTCAGCGCGCGGCACTGGTGTTGGATGAGTTTGGCAGCGTCATGGGGATGGTCACGCTCATCGACCTGATGGAGACCATCGTCGGTGATGTGCCATCGATGGAAGAACAGATGGCGATGCCGGTGCGGCAACGCGAGGATGGCAGTTGGTTGATTGACGGGCTTTTCGAAATTGAAAAATTGCCCGAGCGGCTTGAGGGGTTTGTGCTGCCGGAAGGTGGTGGGGATGAATTTCAGACGGTCTCCGGATGGTTGGTCAAAGAGCTTGGGCGCATTCCGGTTGAGGCCGATCGGGTGAGCGCCGGCGAGTGGACTTTTGAGGTCATCGACATGGACAGCATCCGCGTCGACAAGGTGCTGGCAGTGCGCAATGCAATGCCGAGCGCTGATGTTACCGATGCTTGATTTGCACAGAGCGCGGCCTCGAACGCCTTATGTGGGCGTGTACTGGTAGATCCAGGTTTCGGTCAGCGCGCCTTGGGCATCCTTCAGGTAGAGTCGCAGGTCGACCGGGTCCTTGCCATCGACGAGAAGGTCGAAGTTGCAGCGCCAGGTGTCGCCATCGACCACCGGGCGCACGGCCGGGTGTTGAATTTCGCCGCGCGAGGTGGTGAGCACCGGTTCGACCGGAGTTTCCCATGGGAGGCTTTCGAAACGACCACCTTTGAAATCGAGCACGAACTTGCGCGATGATGCAGGGCGGTTTTTCTGACCCGGAATGCCGCCGGAGCCGATGCGTGTGGAGACCACATGGGCCATCGGCGATGAGACCGGTATGCGGTCACCCCAATGCAAGCGGTAGCGGAATCGCCGTTCCTGGCCGGGGGTGAAAGCTTCTTCTGGGTTCCAAAATGCGACGGTGTTGTCGAAGGTTTCGTCGGGGCTTGGGATTTCGACGAGTTGGATCTGACCTTTGCCCCATGCTTCGAGAGGCTCGACCCAAAGCGATGGCCGCTTGTGGTACATCGCGCCGTCGTCGAGGTAGTGGTCATATTTCTGATCGCGCTGGAGCAGGCCGAAGCCTTTCGGGTTTTCGTCGAGAAAGGAATTGAAGCGCAGGGTGGGGGGATTCACGAGTGGTCGCCAGATCCATTCGCCGGCGCCATTCCACATCGCGAGTCCGTCGGAGTCGTGGATCTCCGGGCGCCAGTCGTCGGCGACGCGGCGATCGTTTTCGGCGCACTGATACATCGAGGTGAGTGGCGCGATGCCCACGCGTTCGATGCTCTTTCGTGGGAAGAGCGTGGCATCGACCTCCATCAGAGTCATTTCGCCGGGTGTGACATCGAAGGTGTAGGCACCGGCGATCGAGGGGCTGTCGAGCAGCGCGTGGATGCGCAGGGTGTGGGAATTTTTCGCCGGTTTTTCGAGCCAGAACTGGCGGAAGTCGGGGAACTCCTCAGGGCGTGGCAAAGCCGTGTCGACTGCGAGCCCGCGTGCCGAGAGTCCGTATTGTTTGGTGCCGCCGACCGCGCGGAAATAACTGGCGCCGAGGAATGCGAACATGTCGGCATTGAAGTCGGG
>CANHQM010000053.1 GCA_947462835.1 Akkermansiaceae bacterium | reverse complement strand
TTAGCGAACATCAAAATTAGCGTAGCCTATTGGCATGGACGTAGTGCAACGGAGTCAAAGCCGCAGAGGTCGCAAAGGGACGCAGAGAAGGAAGAGGAGGTCATTGGTCAATAGTCATTGGCCATTGGGAAAGAGGATGAAGAAGCAGCCTCTGATCTAGCTTCTTCTATCTCGAAGTCTTCTGTCTTCGCCCTCACATCCTCGGCCATTGCGGGTGGGTTGATTGACGGAATCTTGAGGGTGGCACCTGGTGCACGGACTTGAAGACGCGCGAAAAATGAAAGGCATCGCGAAAGCCCATCATGGCTGCGACGGTTTTGACCTTCACATTGCCATCGAGCAGCAGGCGTGAGGCGTGATCCATCCGCAGGCGGGTGAGAAATTGATAGGGGCTTTCATCGTGATAGCGCGAAAACAAACGGCACAGGTACGGGGCATCGATGCCGCACTTTTCGGCGATCGCTTCCAGCGAATCGAGCTCTAGGAAATTCGCTTCGATGAATGCGCGCGCGTTGGTGAATTTCGTAAATGCCGGCGATGCGGTGTTTACCGGATCTGCCGCATCGTCGCGGAACATCATCAGCAACTGGCGCGTGATCAATGAGCACAGCGGTGCCGCCAGCTCCGACTTGCGCACGCCGCGATCGATCAACTGGTCGAAGCTGCGGCGGATCGGCTCGCTTTTCAAACATCGCACGACCATGCCCGGCTGGATGCTGCATGCGTCGAGAAATGCACCCACTCCCCTCCCGGTGAACCCGACGAAGTACTTGCGCAGCGGACTGGTCGCCGAGCTTTCGATGCGCTGGCCGATCCCCGGCCCGTAAAGATAGAAGCTGCCCGGGCTCAGCTCGTAGTCACCGCCATCGAGATGCAGCGCGCCATGGCCGCGATGCACGAACTCAAGGCAATGCCACGGGAAGTTGCGACGATCGATGCGGTAATCGCGCCGGCAACGCTCAAAGCCGCCAAACACCACTCCGAATTCCTCACGCGGTTCCTCCTCCAGGAAAAACAAACGCGAGGACTCGACCTGCCTCGAAAGATACGAACTCGGCTTGCGACGCGCGCTCACACTCGAAAACTGATGACCGGGCCCTGCCAGCGCAATCCAAAAATATGCATGATTCTAGAAATCATCATGCCGATACCCAGTGGCGGTTTTCGTCGGATTTCATGGAATTTTGCTGACAAATTCGGTCGGTGCGTGATGATTGGAGCACTTCGTTTCCAACAAATTATTCACATGAAGAAATCATCTTATCCAAAAATCGGCATTCGTCCCGCCATCGATGGGCGCCTTGGCGGCGTTCGCGAATCGCTTGAAGAGCGCACCATGCAACAGGCCCGCGCGGTCGCGGCCTTGTTTGCGGCCGAGTTGCGTTATCCCGACGGCTCGCCGGTCGAGTGCGTGATTGCCGACACTTGCATCGGCGGCGTGCGCGAAGCGGCCGATTGCGCCGACAAGTTCAAGCTCTCGAATGTTGGCGTCTCGCTGACCGTCACGCCCTGCTGGTGCTACGGCTCGGAAACGATGGACATGGATCCGCACACGCCGAAAGCCGTGTGGGGCTTCAACGGCACCGAGCGTCCCGGCGCGGTGTATCTCGCCGCGGTGCTTGCGGGCCACACGCAGAAAGGCATCCCGGCCTTCGGCATTTATGGTCGCGATGTGCAATCGGCCGATGACACCAAGATCCCCGCCGATGTGCGCGAGAAATTGCTCGGCTTCGCCCGTTGCGGATTGGCCGTCGCGTTGATGCGCGGCAAGAGTTACCTTTCGATCGGCGGCACTTCGATGGGCATCGCCGGATCGATCGTCGACCTCCCACTGTGGGAAAAATGGCTCGGCATGCGCGTTGAGGCGATCGACATGACCGAAGTCGCCGGCCGCATGAGCAAGGGCCAATACGATGCCGCCGAATATGAAAAGGCGCTCGCGTGGGTGAAGGCGAATTGTCCCGAAGGCAAGGACTACAACTCGGCGGAAAAAACCCGCGACCGCAAGCAGCTCGATGCCGAATGGCAGGACAGCGTGAAGATGGCGCTGATCATGCGCGATCTCATGGTCGGCAATCCGAAGCTCGCGAAAATGGGTCTCGGCGAACAAGCGCAGGGCCACAATGCCATCGCCGCCGGCTTCCAAGGTCAGCGCCAGTGGACCGACCATTTCCCCAACGGTGATTTCCCCGAAGCGATTCTCAACTCGACCTTTGATTGGAACGGCAAACGCGCGCCTTACATCGTCGCCACAGAGAACGACGCGCTCAATGGCGCAGGCATGCTCTTCGGCAACTTGCTCACGCATAGCGCGCAGATTTTCGCCGACCTCCGCACCTACTGGAGCCTCGATGCGATCCAAACTGCCAGCGGCGAAAAACTCAGTCACCCGCTCGTTGCCGATGGCATCCTGCACCTGATCAATTCCGGCCCGGCTGCGCTCGATGGCACCGGCGAACAGACCGATGCGGATGGCAAGCCGACGATGAAACCGTTCTGGGACATCTCCGATGCCGAAGTCGAAAAATGCCTCAAGGCCACCACCTGGCATCCGTCGATCACCGAGTATTTCCCTGGTGGTGGATGGAGCACGCGCTACCGCACCCGCGGTGGCATGCCCGCCACGATGATCCGCCTCAACCTCGCCGGCGGTCTCGGCCCCGCGCTGCAGATTGCCGAAGGTTACACCATCGACCTGCCGGACAAAGTGCACGACGCGCTCGACCAACGCACCAACCCGACTTGGCCGACGACATGGTTTGCGCCGATCCTCACCGGCAGCGGTGCCTTCCGCAGCACCTATGAGGTGATGAACCACTGGGGCGCCAACCACTGCGTGATGACCTGTGGTCATGTCGGCCACCTGTACATTACGCTTGCCTCGATGCTGCGCATTCCGGTTTACATGCACAATGTGAGTGAGGACCGCATCTTCCGCCCCAGCGCATGGAATGCCTTCGGCACCGCCGACCTTGAAGGTGCCGACTTCCGCGCTTGTGCGAACTACGGCCCGCTCTACGGCAAAGCCTGATCAACCAGCAAATTCACCCGCAAAAAACCCAAACCCAAAACCCCTACCAACCCATCCTATGCAAAACGGACTCTTCCGCACCGACGACGGCAAAAATCATTTTGTCACTTTCGCACTGATCAGCTCGCTGTTTTTCCTGTGGGCTCTGTGCAACGGAATGATTGATGTGATGGACAAGCACTTCCAAGAGCTGCTCCATCTCAACAAGCGTCAGTCCGCATGGGTGCAGTTCGCGCATTACCTTGGATATTTCCTGATGGCCTTGCCGGCCGGGTGGCTTGCCCGTCGGCTGGGCTACAAGGGCGGCATCATTTCGGGCTTGCTGCTGGTGGCGCTCGGTTGCCTTTGGTTTATCCCGGCCACCGGCATTAAGGAATTTTGGGCCTTTCTTGCGGGCATTTGCGTGATCTCGATGGGGCTGACCTTTTTGGAAACGGTCGCCAACCCCTACACCACCGTGCTCGGCGCGCCGCAACACGCCGCCGTGCGCATCAACATCGCTGCCGCCTGCAATGGCGTGGGTTGGATCTTTGGGCCGATCATCGGTGGGCTGTTCTTTTACTCGAAGGATGGCGCCGAAGCGGCACAGGAAACCTTGTGGATCCCCTACGCGTGGATCGCCGGCGCGGTGCTCTTGCTCTCGCTGGTTTTCGCCAAAGCGAAAATGCCCAACATCGAAACTCAGGACAACTATCACCTCGATGATGAAACTGCGAATGTTTCAAAATCGATCTGGTCGCACGGTCATTTCGTTGGCGCGGTGATCGCGCAGTTTCTTTATGTCGCATGCCAGGCCGGGATCTTTGGGTTTTTCATTTTTTACCTCATCGAAGATGTGCAGGCGATTCCGGAAAGCATGAAGTCCAGCTGGTTGCTCGGCGGCGAAAGCGGTTCGGTGATCCGCGACGGCCAACGCTTCATCAGCGAACAAGGTGCCACCAAGTTGCTGGCCTACCTTGGCTTTGTGTTGTTCCTGCTCGGCCGCTTCACTGGCGCGGGACTCGTGCGCAAGGTCGCCGCCCACAAGGCGCTCGCGACTTATGCGATCGTGAACTCGGCGCTGATGGTGCTGATCGTGCTCAAGCTCGGCTGGATCTCGCTCGCGGCGCTGTTTCTCAGCTTCTTTTTCATGTCGATCATGTTTCCGACGATCTTCGCTCTCGGCATCCACGGCCTTGGCAAGAAAGCGAAACTCGCATCGTCGTTCATCGTTATGGCCATCATGGGCGGCGCGCTCATGCCCAAACTGATGGGCCACATTGGCGACCTCCACGGCATGTCTGCCGGTTTCATCGTGCCAGCCGTTTGTTTCATCGGCGTTGCGATTTACGGAATATTGTGGAAACGCCTGAGCGGCTCGGAGACCGCCGCCGTCGCCAATCTCCGTGGCGGGCATTGAGCTTCGAAGTCGTTGGCAACGGAGCAATCGGATAGCTCACGCCAATCCGGTGATTGCTCCTGAGGCATCGACATCGATGCGGTTTGCGGCTGGCACACGCGGCAGGCCGGGCATGGTGTTGATGTCGCCGCACAGAGCGACGATGAAGCCAGCGCCGGCTGCCAGGCGAACTTGTTGGATCGGTAGGCTGTGGCCGCTGGTGGCGCCTTTGATATGTTCGTCGGCCGTGAAGCTGTAGGGCGTTTTTGCCATGCAAACCGGATAATGGCCAAACCCCTGCGCGGTGAACTCCGCCAATTGCCGGGCGGCAGCGGGTGCCAGTGTGATGTCGTCGGCGCGGTAAATTTCGCGGGCGATGGTGCGCAGCTTTTCGTCAAGCGACAGGCTGTCGTCATAGAGCGGTTGAAAGCGCGCGGTGCCGGCATCGGCGAGTTCGGCGACACTGCGAGCAAGCTCGGCAGCACCGGCCGCGCCATCGCTCCAGTGCGAACAAAGATGCGCGGGCACGCCCAGCACTTCGCGACAGTGGGCGAGCACTTGCGCCTGTTCGGCAGGAGTATCGGCGGTGAATGCGTTGAGCGCGACAACCACAGGCACACCGAATTTCGCCATGTTTTCCACATGACGTGACAAATTGGCGAGCCCTGCGCTGAGCGCCTCGCTGTCCTCACGCCCGAGATCGGCAAGGGCTGCGCCGCCGTGGAATTTCAGCGCGCGAACCGTGGAGACGATCACCGCGACATCGGGGGTGAGGTCGGCAGCGCGGCATTTGATGTTGCAGAATTTTTCCGCACCCAGATCGGCGCCAAAGCCGGCTTCGGTGACCGCAAAATCGGCGAGCGCGAGTGCTGCTTGGGTGGCGGCAACCGAATTGCAGCCGTGCGCAATGTTGGCAAAGGGTCCGCCATGAATGAGCGCAGGCGAGCCGGCAATGGTCTGCACCAGATTGGGACGAATGGCATCGACGAGCAGTGCCGTCATCGCGCCGGCGGCCTGCAGATCGCCGGCAGTGACCGGTGTGCCGGCTTCATCGCGACCGATGCGGATGCGGGCTAGGCGCGCCTGCAGATCGGCGAGATCGGTGGCAAGGCAGAGGATCGCCATGACTTCGGAGGCGACAGTGATATCAAATCCGGTGTCGCGCAGCGGGCCGTTGCTTTGCCCCATGCCAATCGCCAGTTGCCGCAAGGCCCGGTCGTTCATGTCGAGCACGCGCCGCCAAGTGATGTGGCGCGCATCCAACGGCAGGCCGGTGGCGGTCGGCAGGCGATAATGCAAAGCATTGTCGATCAGCGCTGCCAGCAGGTTGTGCGCCGCCGTGATTGCGTGGAAATCACCGGTGAAGTGCAGGTTGATCTTTTCCATGGGCAGGACCTGCGACTGACCGCCGCCGGTTGCGCCGCCCTTGCGCCCAAACACCGGGCCAAGCGAAGGCTCGCGCAGTGCGATCACCGC
>CANHQM010000052.1 GCA_947462835.1 Akkermansiaceae bacterium | reverse complement strand
TTAGCGAACATCAAAATTAGCGTAGCCTATTGGCATGGACGTAGTGCAACGGAGTCAAAGCCGCAGAGGTCGCAAAGGGACGCAGAGAAGGAAGAGGAGGTCATTGGTCAATAGTCATTGGCCATTGGGAAAGAGGATGAAGAAGCAGCTTCTGATCTAGCTTCTTTTGTCTCGAAGTCTTCTGTCTTCTTCCTCACATTCTCGGCCATTGCGGGTGGGTTGATTGACGGAACCTCGAGGGTGGCACCTGGTGCACGGATTTGAAGACGCGCGAAAAATGAAAGGCATCGCGAAAGCCCATCATGGCCGCGACGGTTTTGACCTTCACATTGCCGTCGAGCAGCAGGCGTGAGGCGTGATCCATCCGCAGGCGGGTGAGAAATTGATAAGGGCTTTCATCGTGATAGCGCGAAAACAAACGGCACAGGTACGGGGCATCGATGCCGCATTTTTCGGCGATCGCTTCCAGCGACTCGAGCTCGAGGAAATTTGCTTCGATGAACGCGCGCGCGTTGGTGAATTTCGTAAATGCCGGCGATGCGGTGTTCACCGGATCGGCCGCATCGTCGCGGAACATCATCAGCAGCTGGCGCGTGATCAATGAGCACAGCGGCGCCGCTAGCTCCGACTTGCGCACACCGCGATCGATCAACTGGTCGAAGCTGCGGCGGATCGGCTCGCTTTTCAAACAGCGCACGACCATGCCCGGCTGGATGCCGCATGAGTCGAGAAAAGCGCCCACTCCCCTCCCGGTGAAGCCGACGAAGTACTTGCGCAGCGGACTGGTCGCCGAGCTTTCGATGCGCTGGCCGATCCCCGGCCCATAAAGATAGAAGCTGCCCGGGCTCAGCTCGTAGTCACCGCCATCGAGATGCAGCGTGCCGTGGCCGCGATGCACGAACTCAAGGCAATGCCACGGGAAGTTTCGCCGATCGATGCGGTAATCGCGCCGGCAACGCTCGAAGCCGCCAAACACCACTCCGAATTCCTCACGCGGTTCCTCCTCTAGGAAAAACAAACGCGAGGACTCGACCTGCCTCGAAAGATACGAACTCGGCTTGCGACGCGCGCTCACGATCGAAAACTGATGAGTGGGCCCCGCCGAAGCAATCTAAAAATATGCATGATTCTAGAAATCATCATGCCGATACCCGGTGGCGGATTTCGGCGGATTTCATGGAATTTTGCTGACAAATTCGGTCGATGCGTGATGATTGGAGCACTTCGTTTCCAACAAATTATTTACATGAAGAAATCATCTTATCCAAAAATCGGCATCCGTCCCGCCATCGATGGACGCCTTGGCGGCGTTCGTGAATCGCTTGAAGAGCGCACCATGCAACAGGCCCGCGCGGTTGCGGCCATGTTTGCGGCCGAGCTGCGTTATCCCGACGGCTCGCCGGTCGAGTGCGTGATTGCCGACACCTGCATCGGCGGCGTGCGCGAAGCGGCCGATTGCGCCGACAAGTTCAAGCTCTCGAATGTTGGCGTCTCGCTGACCGTCACGCCCTGCTGGTGCTATGGCTCGGAAACGATGGACATGGATCCGCACACGCCGAAAGCCGTGTGGGGCTTCAACGGCACCGAGCGTCCCGGCGCGGTGTATCTCGCCGCGGTGCTTGCGGGCCACACGCAGAAGGGCATCCCGGCCTTCGGCATTTATGGTCGCGATGTGCAATCGGCCGATGACACCAAGATCCCCGCCGATGTGCGCGAGAAATTGCTTGGCTTCGCCCGTTGCGGATTGGCCGTCGCGTTGATGCGCGGCAAGAGCTACCTCTCGATCGGTGGCACCTCGATGGGCATCGCCGGATCGATCGTCGACCTCCCATTGTGGGAAAAATGGCTCGGCATGCGCGTTGAAGCGATCGACATGACCGAAGTCGCCGGCCGCATGAGCAAGGGCCAATACGATGCCGCCGAATATGAAAAGGCGCTCTCGTGGGTGAAGGCGAATTGCCCCGAAGGCAAGGACTACAACTCGGTGGAAAAAACCCGCGACCGCAAGCAGCTCGATGCCGAATGGCAGGACAGCGTGAAAATGGCGCTGATCATGCGCGACCTGATGGTTGGAAATCCGAAGCTCGCGGAAATGGGTCTCGGCGAACAAGCGCAAGGCCACAATGCCATCGCCGCCGGCTTCCAAGGTCAGCGCCAGTGGACCGACCATTTCCCCAACGGAGATTTCCCCGAAGCGATTCTCAACTCGACCTTTGACTGGAACGGCAAACGCGCTCCTTACATCGTCGCCACCGAAAACGACGCGCTCAACGGCGCAGGCATGCTCTTCGGCAACCTGCTCACGCATAGCGCGCAGATCTTCGCCGACCTCCGCACCTACTGGAGCCTCGATGCGATTCAAACTGCCAGCGGCGAAAAACTCAGTCACCCGCTCGTTGCCGATGGCATCCTGCACCTGATCAATTCCGGCCCAGCCGCGCTCGATGGCACCGGCGAGCAGACCGATGCGGATGGCAAGCCGACGATGAAACCATTCTGGGACATCTCCGATGCCGAAGTCGAAAAATGCCTCAAGGCCACCACCTGGCATCCATCGATCACCGAGTATTTCCCCGGCGGCGGATGGAGCACGCGCTACCGCACCCGCGGTGGCATGCCCGCCACGATGATCCGCCTCAACCTCGCCGGCGGTCTCGGCCCCGCGTTGCAGATTGCCGAAGGTTACACCATCGACCTGCCGGATAAAGTGCACGACGCACTCGACCAACGCACCAATCCGACTTGGCCGACGACCTGGTTTGCGCCGATCCTTACCGGCAGCGGTGCCTTCCGCAGCACCTATGAGGTGATGAACCACTGGGGCGCCAACCACTGCGTGATGACCTGCGGCCATGTCGGCCACCTGTACATTACGCTTGCCTCGATGCTGCGCATTCCGGTTTATATGCACAATGTGAGCGAGGACCGCGTCTTCCGCCCCAGCGCATGGAATGCCTTTGGCACCGCCGACCTTGAGGGTGCCGACTTCCGCGCTTGTGCGAACTACGGCCCGCTCTACGGCAAAGCCTGATCAACCAGCAAATTCACCCGCAAAAAACCCAAACCCAAAACCCCTACCAACTCATCCTATGCAAAACGGACTCTTCCGCACCGACGACGGCAAAAATCATTTTGTCACCTTTGCACTGATCAGCTCGCTGTTTTTCCTGTGGGCCCTGTGCAACGGAATGATTGATGTGATGGACAAGCACTTCCAAGAGTTGCTCCATCTCAACAAGCGTCAGTCCGCATGGGTGCAGTTTGCGCATTACCTTGGATATTTCCTGATGGCCCTGCCGGCCGGGTGGCTTGCCCGCCGGCTGGGCTACAAGGGTGGCATCATTTCGGGCCTGCTGCTGGTGGCGCTCGGTTGCCTTTGGTTCATCCCGGCCACCGGCATCAAGGAGTTTTGGGCCTTCCTCGCGGGCATTTGCGTGATCTCGATGGGTCTGACCTTTTTGGAAACGGTCGCCAACCCCTACACCACCGTGCTCGGCGCGCCGCAACACGCCGCGGTGCGCATCAACATCGCCGCCGCCTGCAATGGTGTGGGCTGGATCTTTGGGCCGATCATCGGCGGGCTGTTCTTTTACTCGAAGGACGGCGCCGAAGCGGCACAGGAAACCTTGTGGATCCCCTACGCATGGATCGCCGGCGCGGTGCTCTTGCTCTCGCTGGTTTTCGCAAAAGCGAAAATGCCCAACATCGAAACCCAAGACAACTATCACCTCGATGATCAAACTGCGAATGTTTCAAAATCGATTTGGTCGCACGGCCATTTCGTTGGCGCGGTGATCGCACAGTTTCTCTATGTCGCATGCCAAGCGGGCATCTTCGGGTTTTTCATTTTTTACCTCATCGAAGATGTGCAGGCGATTCCGGAAAGCATGAAGTCCAGCTGGTTGCTCGGCGGTGAAAGCGGTTCGGTGATCCGCGACGGCCAACGCTTCATCAGTGAACAAGGTGCCACCAAGTTGCTGGCTTACCTTGGCTTTGTGTTGTTCCTGCTCGGCCGCTTCACTGGCGCCGGCCTCGTGCGCAAGGTCGCCGCTCACAAGGCGCTCGCGACTTATGCGATCGTGAACTCGGCGCTGATGGTGCTGATCGTTCTCAAGCTCGGCTGGATCTCGCTCGCAGCGCTGTTTCTCAGCTTCTTTTTCATGTCGATCATGTTTCCGACGATCTTCGCTCTCGGCATCCACGGTCTCGGCAAGAAAGCGAAAGTTGCTTCGTCGTTCATCGTCATGGCCATCATGGGCGGCGCGCTCATGCCCAAACTGATGGGCCACATCGGCGACCTCCACGGCATGTCCGCCGGTTTCATCGTGCCAGCCGTTTGCTTCATCGGCGTCGCGATCTACGGAATGTTCTGGAAACGCCTTAGCGGCTCGGAGACCGCCGCCGTCGCCAATCTCCGTGGCGGGCATTGAGCTCCGAAGTCGTTGGCAACGCAACAATCGGGTAGGTCACGCCAACCCGATGATTGCTCCCGAGGCGTCGACATCGATGCGGTTTGCGGCTGGCACGCGCGGCAGGCCGGGCATGGTGTTGACGTCGCCGCAGAGTGCGACGATGAAGCCAGCGCCGGCAGCCAGGCGGACTTGTTGGATCGGCAGGCTATGGCCGCTGGTGGCGCCTTTGATATGTTCATCCGCGGTGAAGCTGTAGGGTGTTTTTGCCATGCAAACCGGATAATGGCCAAACCCCTGCGCGGTGAACTCCGCCAATTGCCGGGCGGCAGCGGGTGCCAACGCGATATCGTCGGCGCGGTAAATTTCGCGGGCGATGGTGCGCAGTTTGTCGTCAAGCGACAGGCTGTCGTCATACAGCGGTTGGAAGCGCGCGGTGCCGGCGTCGGCAAGTTCGGCGACGCTATGGGCGAGTGCGGTGGCACCGGCGGCGCCATCGCTCCAGTGCGAACAAATATGCGCGGGAACGCCCAGCAACTCGCGGCAATGAGCGAGCACTTGTGCCTGTTCGGTCGGAGTATCGGCGGTGAAGGCGTTGAGCGCGACGACCACAGGCACGCCGAATTTCGCCATGTTTTCCACATGACGCGACAAATTGGCGAGCCCTGCGCTGAGCGCCTCGCTGTCCTCACGCCCGAGATCGGCAAGGGCCGCGCCGCCGTGGAATTTCAGTGCGCGAACCGTGGAGACGATCACCGCGACATCGGGGGTGAGCTCGGCGGCGCGGCATTTGATGTTGCAGAATTTTTCGGCCCCCAGATCGGCGCCAAAGCCGGCCTCGGTGACGGCAAAATCGGCGAGCGCGAGCGCCGCCTGGGTAGCGGCAACCGAATTGCAGCCGTGTGCAATGTTGGCAAAGGGTCCGCCATGAATGAGCGCAGGCGAGCCGGCAATGGTCTGCACCAGATTGGGACGAATGGCATCGACGAGTAGCGCCGTCATCGCGCCGGCGGCCTGCAAATCACCGGCCATAACCGGTGCGCCGGCTTCATCGCGACCGATGCGGATGCGGGCCAAGCGTGCCTGAAGATCGGCGAGATCGGTGGCAAGGCAAAGGATCGCCATGACTTCGGAGGCGACAGTGATATCAAATCCGGTGTCGCGCAGCGGGCCATTGCTTTGCCCCATGCCAATCGCCAGTTGCCGCAAGGCGCGGTCGTTCATGTCGAGCACGCGCCGCCAGGTGATGTGGCGGGCATCCAACGGCAGGCCGGTGGCAGTCGGCAGGCGATAATGCAGGGCATTGTCGATCAGCGCTGCCAGCAGATTGTGCGCCGCCGTGATTGCGTGGAAATCACCGGTGAAGTGCAGGTTGATCTTTTCCATGGGCAGGACCTGCGACTGACCGCCGCCGGTTGCGCCGCCCTTGCGCCCAAACACCGGGCCAAGCGAAGGCTCGCGCAGTGCGATCACCGC
>CANHQM010000051.1 GCA_947462835.1 Akkermansiaceae bacterium | reverse complement strand
CAAAATAGTCGCACACAGCAGTCATGTGAGAAGCTAACCGAAAGACGCTACGCATCAACCGAAATCAAATGCGAAGCAGGAAATATTTCATGCTTCGCACTTGAATAAAAAACTCGCTCAAGCAGTCGCGCCAACCGCTCCGGGGATCGGACCATCATCATCGGTCTGACCACTTTCGTTGGTTTTGCGTTCGGATTTTTTCGCGAGCTTTTCGGGCACCGGGGGCGGCTTGGGAGCCGATGGCGGATCCTTCATTTCACCGTGCTCGATCAAATCCTTGAGGTGGCTTGCATCGAGCGTTTCATACTCCAGCAAGGCATTGGCAATCAGCTCCACCTTGTCGCGATTCTCGGTGAGCACGCGGGTGGCGGTGTCGAAGGCTTCGTCGATGAAGCGTTTGATCTCCGAATCGATGACGCGCGAGGTTTCCTCCGAGTAATTGGCACGGCGGCTGGCCATGTCACGGGCGAGGAAAACCGGGCCATCACCTTCGCCGTACTCGACCATGCCGAGTTTGTCGCTCATGCCCCACTCGCAGACCATGTGGCGCGCGAGTGATGTTGCTTGGCGGATGTCGCCCGATGCACCGTTTGAAACATCATCGCTGTGGAATGCCTCGGCGATGCGGCCACCCATCGTGACGATGAGGTTGGCCAGAGCTTCTTTTTTCTGCGTCGAGTATTTGTCACCTTCCGGCAGGTACATCGTTGCGCCGAGGTAGGGCCCGCGCGGGATGATCGTGACCTTGTGCAGCGGGTTGGTGTGCGGCAGAACCATGTTGAGGTAAGCGTGGCCGGCTTCGTGCCAGGCAGTTCCGACTTTCTCTTTGTCCGACATGGCCAAGCTGCGACGCTCGCGGCCCCAGCGGACTTTGTCGCGAGCTTCTTCGAGCTCGTCGAGCGTCACTGCGGTGAGCCCACGACGGGCAGCAAGCAGGGCCGACTCGTTGACGAGGTTGGCGAGCTCCGCGCCGGAGAATCCGGGGGTGCCGCGGGCAACCTTCGCGAGATCGACATTCGCGGCGAGTTTGATCTTTTTGACGTGCACACGCAGGATCTCCTCGCGGCCATTCACATCGGGCAAATTAATCGTGACCTGACGGTCGAAACGGCCCGGGCGAAGCAATGCGGGATCGAGCACATCCGGGCGGTTGGTGGCGGCGATGATGATCACGCCTTCCTGCGTGTCGAAGCCGTCCATCTCGACAAGCAATTGGTTGAGCGTCTGCTCGCGTTCGTCGTGGCCACCGCCCATGCCGTGACCGCGATGTCTGCCGACCGCATCGATCTCATCGATGAAGATCAGGCAGGGCGCGTGCTTTTTGCCTTGTTCAAACATGTCGCGAACACGCGAGGCACCGACGCCGACAAACATTTCGACGAAGTCGGATCCGGAGATCGAGAAAAACGGCACATCCGCCTCACCGGCGATCGCGCGCGCCAGCAGGGTCTTGCCCGTACCTGGCGAACCCACCATCAGCACGCCCTTTGGAATTGATCCACCGAGCTTCTGAAACTTGCGCGGGTCCTTGAGGAAATCGACGATTTCAAACAGCTCTTCTTTCGCTTCCTGAATGCCGGCGACATCCTTGAAGGTCACCTTGTTGCGATCCATCGAGAGCAAGCGTGCCTTGCTTTTGCCAAACGACATCGCACCGCGGCCTGCCGATTTCATTTGCTGGCGGAAAAGGAAGAACAACACGCCGATCACCAACAAGAACGGAAGGAAAGTGAAGAGGGCATTTTTAAGATAGTCCGTCGTGCGGTTGTAAGTGGCCTTGCTCTGCACCAATGCCTTGAGATCATCCGCCAAAATCGGAATCGAAACCGTCACCGAAAATGGCGTGGCTTCGAGCGCCTTGCCGCTGGCGTCCACCGGCGCGACCATGTTCGTGATCACCTCGCGGGTACCAACCACCACCGCTTCACGGCTGTCGGTCTTGGCAAGAATACGCAGCGGGTTTTCAAGATCATTCACTTGGATTTCACCAAGGGCCTTGGCCTTGCGCAGGTCGGCGATCGAAATTGTTTGAACCGCTTCACCACCCGGCTCGGCAACTCCGGCGGCAAGCGTCTCCATGCGAATCTCCTCACCAAGGATCTGCTGCATTTGCTTGCCCTGAAGATCGAGGTTCAACACCACGCGGAAGTTTGAACGCTGCTTGACCGGCTCTTTTGGCATCTGGAGCGCTGGCGCTTCCCAGCCGGTGATCGAGGCGTCGTAGGCCGTGTCGGTGGTCACGACCTTGAGCGGACGCTTGGCATCGTCGGTGATAATGCGGCCTTGATCCCATGCCTGCCTGAACTGCGAATAGCTCAAGGTGCGCGCGGTTTGCGACATGTTGGGACCAAACAAGGCGAGGCCAAAAACCGCCGCAGCGCCAAGTGCGAGAATGAAGAAACGCCAGTTGAAACCGTTGGTATCGCCCGTGGGGCGGTTCGGTGGAGCGGGCGGCGGGGTCGAATTCGGTGAATCGGACATGATGGGATGGAGGGCGGGTGTCCAAGCCGTGGTGATTCACAATAGCGCGAGCCCCATGCGGCCTGACAGCGGTGAACCATAGCCCATGACCACCAAATGCAAACCCCTTTTTTGACCGCTCTTGCCGCCGGGTCCCCACTCTGCCTAAATCCACGCCGTGAATATCCACGCGCTGTTCAAGCACCCACGCATTGCCAACCTCGGCAGATGGCGCGTGTTTCGCTGGCTCAGATCGATCCCCGGCATCGGCCGCATCCGCGCGCTGCGCCCCGGGGTTGATGCCCAGGTCGGCGCACTGGTCGATGCCTTTGCAGCCTTTGCCACGCTCGACGGCGAGCTCAACGCGTTCGAGGCGGATCTGATCCTCGACATGCTGCGCAACGCATTTCCGGAGGTCGACCACGGCTGGCTCGCGCGCCGTTTGCAACGTGCGGTGGCCAACCCGAGACCTTTGCAAAATCTCGCGACCGAACTTCGCGACGGATATGACGAGGCGTCGAAGCTCGCCCTCGGCCTGCAACTTTACACGCTCGTCGATGCGGCCGGGCGCTCGGACCGCAACCGCGCGAGCTTTGAAATTTTCATGCGCCGCCTCGGCCGACCCGAGCTTGGCACCTCCATCCTTCGCGAAATGCGCGGCGATGGCGAGAGTCCTGCCAGCGATGAACTGCCCTTTGAGCGCTTGATCTTTGGCGTGAATGGCGCCGATGTCGTTCTGCCACCTGCGGCATCGAGTCACGAATTCCGCGTCTATCGTGCCGATGACCTCATCCTCGTTCGCAACACCGGCCCCGAGCCATTGTGGATCCGCGGGCGCTCGGTGGAATCCGGCTCATTTTTGCGGATGCGCGAACGCCAAACGCTGGTGGTTCCCGGCTGGACCCTCAGCTTCGAAGACCTGCTGTTTTTCCTCGATGTGAAACGCACCGGCAACGCGCCGGCAATCTACATCGAACCCGGCGAAAACGGCATCATCGCCGAACGCACTCGCAGCCGTCAGAGCGAACTCCGCGTCCGCTTCGGGCTCGAAGCGGAAGTCGAAGTTCTCAAAACCACCAGACTGCGTGCTGCAAATCATGGCGTACTAAAACTTGGCGACCGCGTCACATGCCTCAACCACGAACGCCTCACCGACGAATCGGGCTTCAGCCTCTCGATCAACGACCTTCGCCGCAGCGCCACACAATCAGCCCGACGATTTCGCCTCGCCGGCGATCGACAGGAGTACCTGGTTTCAAATGACGCATCGACGCTTTCCAGCGGTGATCTCCTCCTCGGTCCGAAACTTTCGCCCAAGGCTGTTCTCTTCATCCGCTACGACCCGCAGCGCCAGGAAGGCGAAGTGCAAATCCGCGAAAGCCATGGACCGATCCTTGTCGATGGCGTGCCGGTGCGCACCTCGGCACCACTGCGTGAAGGATCATTGATCCGCCTATCCGGCAGTCAATCGGTGCGCTGTCGGTTTCGCGAAGGATTTCTCGATGAGGAAAGAACGCTCATCGAGTCGCTGCAAGTCGAGGACCTGATCCATGATTTCGGACCCGATTCAAGAGCACTCGACCATCTCAACTTCGAGGTGAAACGCGGCGAGATGCTCTGCATCATCGGGCCCAGCGGCAGCGGCAAAAGCACATTGCTCACAGTGCTCTCCGGTCAGCGCGAGCCCACCCGCGGTAATGTTCGCCTCAACGGCATCTCACTCTACGAACGCCGCGAGGCACTCGTGCCCTTCATCGCGCACATGCCGCAGGAAGAAGCGCTCAACCCGCAACTCACCGTGCGCGAGCACCTGCGCCACGCGGTCACGATCCGCCGCCCCGCCCTCTCGCTAGCGGAACACGAACGCCGAGTCGATAGCATGCTCGCCGAGCTGGGCCTGCAATCGATCGCCCGACGCCGCGTCGGATCGCCCGGCGAAAAAACCATCTCCGGCGGCGAACGCAGCCGACTCAACCTCGGCATCGATCTCGGCAGCCGCGCCGAGGTGTTCCTTTTCGACGAACCAATCTCCGGACTCTCCTCAAAGGACTCGGAGCATGTCGCCGAAACACTTCGTTCGCTGGCCCGCGAAAAAATCGTCATTGCCTCACTGCATCGCCCGGGCGCCCAGGTGCTAAGGCTATTCGACAAGGTCCTCTTGCTCGATGCCGGAGGTCGCCTCGCGTTTTTCGGCACACCTGCGAGCATGGTCGGATACTTCCGCGCCGCCTGCGAGGAACTCGCGATCGTACATCCGGCGGTGACTTCAAAATCACCACTCGGCACCGACTTTGTTTTCGATGTGCTCGAAACCCCGCTCAGCAGTATCGGCGGTGGCGCAAGCACCGGCGCGGCAAGACGCTTTCCACCATCGTTTTGGCAGGAGCGCTTTGAAAGCGTCGACCTGATGCAATCACTGCAATCAAGCCCCGGCCCAATCTCGCTACTGGGCGAAGCGACGCCCGACCGCCCCCTGCCCTTGCCCCCCAAACCCGCGCGCCGCTTTCACGCGGTGATCGCAGTTTTTGCGACCCATTTCATACGCTCGTTTCTCTCAAAGCTGCGCAACCGCGGCACGATTTACAGCACATGCCTCGAGGCACCCCTGCTCGCGGCACTGATCGCCAACACGCTGCGTTCCTCACCGCGCGGCAGTTATGAATTCACCTCCGCGCTGCACATCCCCGCCTATCTATTCCTCAGCGCCACCGTGGCGATGTTCCTCGGCCTCACCAACTCGGCCACCGAAGTTTTGCGCGACCGCTCGATCCTCCGCCGCGAGCGCAACTGCCAACCGGGTGCCGCGTCCTATGTCATCGCGAAGTTCGTCGCGCTCGCAATTGTCGCAGCGGTCCAATGCTTCGTCTATCTGCTCGTCGGCAACCACTTCCTCGAGATCGAAGGCATGCTGTTTCACCAGTGGCAGTGGATGACACTTACCGCATGGACCGGCACCGCGATGGCCTTGGTGATTTCATCGATCGTCACCACCGAGCGAGCCGCCCTCACCTGCGTGCCTCTTTTGCTCGTGCCGCAGATGCTTCTCGCCGGCGCCTTGGTCTCCTATCGCGAGATGAATCACGGCCTTTTTTCCGAGGCGAAACAAATCCGTGAGCGCGGCGGCATCCCGGTGCCGGCACACTTTATGCCGCTGCGTTATGCCTATGAAGGCATGATCGTCTCGCAAGCAGTGAGCAATCCCTTCGAGCTCGAACGCCTGCGCCTCCAGCACCGCATCGACGATGTCCGCAAAGAACCCAGGGACCTGAGCGCGAGGGAAACGGAATCCTTCGAACTCGCCAAGGAAGGCCTGCGCCGATTGCTCGCATCCGGCGCAACCAACAAAGACGAAGCCGCCGATCTCATCACCCGCATCCGCCGCATTGCCACCACCGGCAAACGCATCGAGGTTGAGACGATGAAAGT
>CANHQM010000050.1 GCA_947462835.1 Akkermansiaceae bacterium | reverse complement strand
TTCACGGCGACAGCGATTCGGCACTGGAAATTCTGAAGTCGACGCGCCTGGCGCTTGAGTCTGCGGGCCTAGAGGTTTGCCACTGAAAAAGCCTTTTCCCTTTGCCTCCGGCCGGGAATGACCTACCAAGGCGTCGCACGCGCAATGAGATTGTTTCGCATCCTCACCCTCAAGGAACTGAAAGGCTATTTCCTGAGCCCCTTCGGCTGGGTGGTGCTGGCCTTTGTCACGATCATGCAGGGCGTATCGCTGTCCTCGGCGATGAAGGGTTTCCGCGACACACCGGTGAAGGACAGCCTCGTCTATGTCACCTTCCACACGCCGGTCTTCTGGTTTTATTTCCTCTTCATTTTTCCGCTCATCACGATGCGGCTGTTCTCCGAAGAAGAGCGATCCGGCACCCTCGAAACCTTGCTCACCGCGCCGGTTAAAACCTGGCAGGTCGTGCTTTCGAAATATGCGGCCGCGATGGTTTTTTACACAACCCTTTGGATTCCGGCGCTGATCCAATTCAAACTCTTCGTTTGGCTCACCGACTTGCCGCCCGCATGGAGCCTCGGCGCGATGGCCGGCACATTTGCCATTCTGATGCTCATGGGTGCAGCCTTCACTGCCGTCGGATGCCTTGCTTCTGCGCTCACTTCGAGCCAAATCATTGCTGGACTCATCACCATCGGGCTTTTGGTGATTCAGTACTTTCTCGGATTCATCACCGCGATCTGGGGTGAGTCGTTCGCCGGCGCCGCGCTCTTCAATTACATTTCCTCACAGCGCCACCTCCACTACTTCGCCAGCGGCCTGCTTGATACCCGACCGGCCGTTTATTTCCTGAGCATCGCCGTTTTCGTGCTCTTCATCACCTTCCAGGTGGTCGACCACCGCCGTTGGAAAAGCTGAACGAATGCCAATGTCCGACGAATCCGAAGCCACCCGCAAGCCCGCCCGCGCGCTCAACCGCTGGCGCATCGGCTCGCTCTCCGCATTCCAAACGCTGCTGCTCGCGTTCGTGGTCCTTTGCGCGAACTACCTCGCTTTTCATCACTATCAACGCGTCGACCTGAGCCGCGACGCGGATTATTCTCTGTCCCCCGCCACGCGCCGCTACCTCGCCAGCGATGCCGTGCAAAAGCACCCGCAGACGGTGAAATGGATCATGGCCTACCGCCGCAGTTCGCCATTTTACGAACGCGTCCGCGCTCTCGCCGAGGAGTACGCGAAGCTCTCCAATGGTCGCTTGAAACTCGAGGTCGTCGATCCGATCCGCAGCCCCGACCGAGTGAATGAAATGGTCGCCGCCTATGGCATCACGCTCGTGCGCGACCTGATCCTCATCGACGCCCGCAGCGACGACAAACCGGCGGTGGTGGAAAATGCCGATAAGACCCGCTCGTTTCATCCGAATGTGAAAGTAGCCGTCGCCGATGACATGGGCGTGTTCAGCACCAGCGAAGGCAAACGAAAAATTTCCGCATTCAGGGGCGAAGATGTGCTCACCGCCCGATTGGTCGAGGCAATCGAAGGCAGACCTCGCCGCATGGCCTTGATCGTCGACAAGAGCCAGATCGGCGAAGACAGCGCCGCATCGCCGCGCAGGTTTCTGATCGACACGCTCCGCTTCCAAAACATCGAGGTCGAAGAACTGCAAATGAGCGGATTGGAAAACATCCCCGATCATTGCGAAGGCGTGATTCTTGCCGCTCCGAAATACGACCTCAGCCCACAGGAAATCGCCGTGCTGGAAAATTATTGGAACCGTCCACGCGCCGCGATCCTCACGCTGATCAAAGATGGCGAAACACCACCGAATATACGTGCATTCCTGCGCGGCAAAGGAGTGACCCCGCGCAAAGACCGCATCATCACCCGCCTCAAATCAAATCTCGTCACCAACGCGCGCGGCACCTTCACCAAGGGCATCACCTTCACCGCCGACCTTGCGGGCCAGACCACCGAGTTTGGCGGCGCGAGCTCATCGCTCGAAGTTCGTGAGGGAGCGGCAGACTTGCTCAACAAACGCATTTTGCCCATGGGCCTGATCGAGGCCGCGCCCGGCTTCTGGGGTGAGACCCGCTTTGGTGGCGGCAACGAAAAATTTGACGAACGCGAGGACAACGCCTCGCCGCTTAACATCGCGGCCTGCGTGATTCGCGGCGCGGAATCCGACGATCGCTTTGCGGCCGACAGCTCGCGCATGATCGTGATTTCCAACACCGACTTTCTTTCGCCAGAAAATCACCGCGCCGAAAACCTCGACTTCCTCGCGTCGTCGGTAAACTGGATGGTCGGCCGCGAGTCACTCGCCGGCATCGGCCCGCGCGCGCTCGGCACCTACAAGCTCCCGCTGCTCGAAGCACAGGTTTCCTTCATCAATCGCATCAACCTCTTTTTCATCCCCGCCGCTTTTCTGCTGATCGGTACCTATGTCTGGTCGGCACGCAGAGCCTGATCCATCATGCGCCGATTCATCCCCACCTTGTTGCTCGTTGCGACCGCGGCAATCGTGGGTTGGTTATCTTCGTGGCAATGGCGCGAAGGTAGCTTTGATGCGCTCTTCGGCGCGCCTCCAGTCGCAGTGGGTGAGGCGCTTTACCCTGCATTCGATGCATCCGGCGTGCGTTACATCACGGTCAATTCCAACGGCGCGTCCGCAAAATTTTCGCTTCAGGAAAATGGTTGGCATTCGACCTCTCCATGGCAGGACCGCATGGACCCGCGGGCGGCGGTTTCGATCATCAATTTCACCCGCGGCATGAAGGTCGAGGATCATGCGTCAAGGGACACCATCCCCGAAGACAAGGCGGGCCTCGCCAATGAGGCGGTGACGATTCGTTTGGAAGACGCAAACCGCAAGGTTCTGGCCCACTACAAGATAGGCCGCCCCACTCCGTGGAAAGCCACCGTGTCGGAAATCCCCGAACCCGTGCCCACGGTGTTCATCAACCCTCGCGAAAAAGGCCGCAAAAAACACGTCTATGCCTGCACAGGCGACATCAACGCGCTCTTCAAGGACAACCTGCGCTTCCTGCGCGACCACCGTCCGTTTTATTTCAATCCGCTCAAACTCAAGTCGGTCTCGATCGGATCCAAACAAGGTCAACTGCTCATCGCCCGCGAGTCGCCGGAAAAGGCATGGCGCATCGTCAAGCCGCTCGATCTTCCCACCAATCCCGCAGCAATCAAATCCCTGCTCAAAGGGCTCTTCGAATTGCAGGCAATCAAGGTCAATGACATCGGAGCCAGCAAAACTCCATACGCAGGCGATGAAAATGAATCCACTCGTATCAGCATCCAGTCCTTCGAATCCGACACCCCCTGCGAATTGGAAATCAGGCCCGCCGATTCCGCCGAGGCCAACGAAACGACCGCTATTGTTTCAAACCGACCCGGCGTCGAGTTTCTCATGCCCGCCAAGCCGGTCAGTGGCCTGATCACGCTCGCGGACCTTCCCCTCAGCGTCAACGAACTGCGCGATCCGACCCTCACGCATCTCAACATCAAGGCCCTGCGCGGCATCTCGATCGAACCCTCAACCGGACCCGCCATCCTGCTCACCCGCGATGCGCCAAAGCCATGGATCACCGTGATCGATGGCGTGACGCATGAAGCGAACGAGCCCAACCTTTACGACCTGCTCAAAGCGGTCACCACCGGCAAGGCGCTTGCATTTGAAAGCGATGCAGCGACGGACTTCACGCCGTGGGGCTTGGATCGGCCGATCCTCAAACTTCGTTTTATCGCACAGGACAACCAAGCCTTCGAGTTGCGTTTTGGAGTGGATTCAAAAGGTGTCTATTATGCCAACCGGCTTGGCACGCCGACGGTCATGCGCGTCGACGAAGCGCTCATTCGATCAGTTGCCGTGCGACCCTACGAGTGGAGAAATGCCAGGCTGTGGTCGCTCGACAAGGTGAACCTGCTTGCCATCCAACGCGGTGTCGCGGGATCAGCGCCCCTCACCCTCAAGTACCGCTTCATCGACGAGAAGTGGAACGGCGAAATCGACGGCCGCGATGTCAGTGCCACAGTCGATCCTGTCAAAGCGAATTACTTTTTGTCCGTGCTCGAAGACCTCAAGGTTTCGCGTTGGCTCGCACCCAATGACGAAGCTGCCCTCAACGCCTTGCACAATCCATCCTTGGTCATCGATGTGGTCGAAAAGAAATTCGATGATTTAGGCGAGTTCGTAGGCACTGGCAGCCGCAAGCTCACACTGGCCCCCAGCGACTCGAGCGCCAGACCCTCAAGTTATTTTGGCCGCATGGGATCCGAGGCAAACCTCTTCACCATCGATGCCGAAACCTACGGCAAAATCTCCGCCGATGTGACTGCCGAGTGAAGGCACCGCGGGATTGACCCGCAATCGGAGCATAAAAAAATAGACCGCTGTGCCGTCATTGGCGCTGTGAGCCACGTTCCGTAAACTCAACAAGTGGGGAAATCCGATGCATTTTCGTCTTCCTGTAAAAGGCGTGACATAGGACATCGGAGGCAAACCCCTGAATGATCATATCGGTCCGGGCCAGCTACCAAAATAGTCGCACACAGCAGTCATGTGAGAAGCTAACCGAAAGACGCTACGCATCAACCGAAATCAAATGCGAAGCAGGAAATATTTCATGCTTCGCAATTGAATAAAAAACTCGCTCAAGCAGTCGCGCCAACCGCTCCGGGGATCGGGCCATCATCATCGGTCAGACCACCTTCGTTGGTTTTGCGTTCGGATTTTTTCGCGAGCTTCTCGGGCACCGGCGGCGGCTTGGGAGCCGATGGCGGATCCTTCATTTCACCGTGCTCGATCAAATCCTTGAGGTGGCTTGCATCGAGCGTTTCATACTCCAGCAAGGCATTGGCGATCAGCTCCACCTTGTCGCGATTTTCGGTGAGCACGCGGGTGGCGGTGTCGAAGGCTTCGTCGATGAAGCGTTTGATCTCCGAATCGATGACGCGCGAGGTTTCCTCCGAGTAATTGGCACGGCGACTGGCCATGTCGCGGGCGAGGAAAACCGGGCCATCGCCTTCGCCGTACTCGACCATGCCGAGTTTGTCGCTCATTCCCCACTCGCAGACCATGCGGCGCGCGAGTGATGTTGCCTGGCGGATGTCACCCGATGCACCGTTTGAAACATCATCGCTGTGGAATGCCTCGGCGATGCGGCCCCCCATCGTGACGATGAGGTTGGCCAGAGCTTCTTTTTTCTGCGTCGAGTATTTGTCACCTTCCGGCAGGTACATCGTTGCGCCCAGGTAGGGTCCGCGCGGGATGATCGTGACCTTGTGCAGCGGATTGGTGTGCGGCAGAACCATGTTGAGGTAAGCGTGGCCGGCTTCGTGCCAGGCAGTTCCGACTTTCTCTTTGTCCGACATGGCCAAGCTGCGGCGCTCGCGGCCCCAGCGGACTTTGTCGCGAGCTTCTTCGAGTTCATCGAGCGTCACTGCGGTGAGCCCACGACGGGCAGCAAGCAGAGCGGACTCGTTGACGAGGTTGGCAAGCTCTGCGCCGGAGAATCCGGGGGTGCCGCGGGCGACCTTCGCGAGGTCGACATTCGCGGCGAGTTTGATCTTTTTGACGTGCACACGAAGGATCTCCTCGCGGCCATTCACATCGGGCAAATTGATCGTGACTTGGCGGTCGAAACGGCCCGGACGAAGCAGCGCGGGATCGAGCACATCCGGGCGGTTAGTGGCGGCGATGATGATCACGCCTTCTTGCGTGTCGAAGCCGTCCATCTCGACGAGCAACTGGTTGAGCGTCTGCTCGCGTTCGTCGTGGCCACCGCCCATGCCGTGACCGCGGTGTCTGCCGACCGCATCGATCTCATCGATGAAGATCAGGCAGGGCGCGTGCTTTTTGCCTTGTTCAAACATGTCGCGAACACGCGAGGCACCGACGCCGACAAACATTTCGACGAAGTC
>CANHQM010000049.1 GCA_947462835.1 Akkermansiaceae bacterium | reverse complement strand
TGTTGTTTGATTTGTTCGCCCAGCGCGCGCAGTTGCTCGGCGGAATATTCCTTGCCGGCGGTGATGCGGGTTCTGGCATTTTCGGCGAACTCGCGTGCGCCGCCTGCCACGGTCTGACGCGCAGTATGTGAAACGAGGTTGCCGATATCCTGGCGCAGGAGCGAAACATCCTCGCTAACGCGGGAAAGCAAATTGGCGGCGCGGGCATCTTGATGAGACGATGTGATCATAATGTTTGGTGGTTCGATAAGTCTTCACCATCGACCTGATTCCAAACATTCGCAACCCGCGAACGCTGCGTGAATCACCGTTCATGCATGCGTGAAACCTAGCATTTCAGGCATCGGGAAATTTCGCAGTCACCACCGAGAGAATGTCCGCGGTGACTTCGTTGAGCGATGGTTCGGCATCGATCACGCATGCAAACGGCTCGTCACAGAGTGAAAGGAAAATTTCTCGGCAACGGGTGAGCGTATCGCGTTGCTCGAATTCGTTGGCGGTGTCGCCACGGGTTCCGATGCGGCCGTGTGCCGATTCGACGCTCAAGTCGAGAATGAGCAACAGATCGGGCTGCGGCGCGAACACCTCGTTGCGGCAGCGGATCTCAGCCGGATCAAACCCGCGGGCACCTTGGTAGGCCATCGTGGAGAAATAATAGCGGTCGAGGATCACCACCTTGCCCTCTGCCAAGGCGGGTTTGATGCTCATTTCCACATGCTCGCGGCGGTCATTGAGAAAACATTCGAGTTCTTCCTCGGCCGAAAGCCTACCAGTGGTTGCCGACTCGCGAAGTTTTTTGCCCCATGGTCCATCGGTGGGTTCGCGGCTCAACACCACCTCGCGGCCACGCGAGCGGAACCACTCGGCGAGGCGCTTGGATTGGGTCGACTTGCCGGTTCCGTCGATGCCTTCGATGACGATGAAAAGTCCTTGGCTCATGGGTCAGAGGTAGCGTTGCGTGAGGTGCTTGATGTAATCCTCGGACGAGGGTTTTTTGCCGGTGGCTTGTTGGATCAGATCGCTTGGATCCAGCGTCGATCCGTGAGCATGGATGTTTTGTCGCAGCCATGCAAGCAGGGGAGCGTAGTCGCCAAGGGCGATGGCCGTTGCGATGTTGGCGTCACTCTTTGCACAGGCAAACAGGCTTGCGGCGTGAATGTTGCCGAGCGTATAGGTTGGGAAATATCCGAGTCCGCCCATCGACCAATGGATGTCCTGCAGGCAACCCTCGCGGTCGTTTTTTGGCGTGAACCCAAACAACTCACGGAAGCCATCATTCCATGCCGCGGGCACATCATTCACGTTCAAGCTGCCATTGAGCATGCGGCGCTCGATGTCGAAGCGCAGGAGAATGTGCAGGTCGTAGGTTGCTTCATCGGCTTCGACGCGGATCGGCGAGAATGCGGCGCTGCGGATGAAACGAAGAAAGTCATCGAGCGGAAAAGCATTCAACTGCGGGAAAATTTCCTGCGCGACCGGATACCACTTTTGCCAAAATTCGCGTGAGCGTCCGACATGATTTTCCCACAGGCGTGACTGGGATTCATGAATGCCGAGGGAGACTGCGGCGCCTGATGGAAGCCCGAATTCATCCGCGGGGAGGCCTTGCTCGTAGAGCCCGTGACCCGCTTCGTGCAGCACTCCGAAGAGCGACGAGGTGAAATCATTTTCGTCGTAGCGCGTGGTGAGGCGCACATCGTGAGGGCCGAGCGTTGTGCAAAACGGATGCGCTGTGGTGTCGATGCGTCCGGCAGTGAAATCAAAGCCAATCGATTCGGCGATTTGTTGATTCAGCTTTTGCTGTGCGGCGACCGTGTAGGGGCCGGCGGGCAGGGTGATGCTTTGCTGATTCGATTTTTGCACGGCAGCCGCCGCGATTGATCGGATCTCTGGGCGGAGTTGATCAAACAGCGTCGCTACTGCGGCGGTCGATGTGCCACGCTCATAGCCTTCGAGCAGCGCGTCGTAGGGTTCCTTGGCATAACCCCAGAGCGAAGCTTTCTCGCGGGCGATTTCCAACAACTCCTCGAGATGCGGCGCAAATGCCTTGAAGTCGGATTTTTCGCGTGCCTCGGCCCATGCGTGCTTGGCGAGCGATGTCGCGGACGATTCGCGGGCCACGAGCGTGGTGGGCAATTTCGTTGCGCGTTCAAAGTGCCGGCGGAGCTCACGCAGGTTGGCGCTGAGTTTGGCATCACTGCCGGTGTCGTTGTTTTCCGCATCCTCAAGATCACGGCGCCAGTCATCGCAGGTGGCCATTTCGTGGGCACGCGCGGCAAGCCATGAAAGCTGCTTGGCGCGATGATCATTGGCCTGCGATGGCATGTAGGTTTCCTGATCCCACGCGATGACTTCGGCGGCGGATTGCACAATCGCCAACTCACGGGCTCTTTCGAATATGGACATGATGCGAATGATGAATTTTTACATTCCCGCCTCAGCAAGTCGCTCGGCCATCTCGGCTTTTTGCAATCCGGCAGTGAGTTCGGAGAAATCCCCGGCCATCACGCCGGCGAGATTGTGCGAGGTGAGGCCGATGCGGTGATCGGTGACGCGCGATTGGGGGAAATTATAAGTGCGAACTTTTTCCGAGCGATCGCCGGATCCGATGAGCGATCGCCGATGCGAGGAATACGCCTGTTGTTGGTCCTGAAGTTTTTGCTCGTAGAGCTTCGAGCGAAGGATCTGGAGGGCAAGCTCCTTGTTTTTGATCTGTGATCGACCTTCCTCGCAGCGGACATAGATGCCGGTAGGAAGGTGGAAAATTTGCACGGCCGATTCCGTGCGGTTCACATGCTGACCACCGGCGCCACCTGCGCGGCAGACCTCGATGCGGAGGTCATCGGGCTTGATCTCGACATCGACTTCCTCGGCCTCGGGCAGCACCGCGACGGTGACCGTCGAGGTGTGCACGCGGCCTTGGGTTTCGGTCGCCGGCACGCGTTGCACTCGATGAACGCCGGATTCGTATTTCATGAATCGAAAGACTCCTTCGCCGGTGATCTTCAGAATCACTTCCTTGAATCCGCCCACCTCCGACGGGCTGCTTTCGAGGTGCTCGCATTTCCATCCGCGAAGGTCGGCATAGCGCTGGTAGGCACGCATCAGCTCGGCGGCAAACAGCGAGGCTTCGTCACCACCGGCACCAGCGCGGATTTCGATCAACGCGTCGCGGTCTTCATTCGGATCTGCAGGCAAAAGCGCGTATTGGATTTCCTCGGAAAGTTTTTCGATCGATGCTTCGAGCGCCGGAATTTCCTCGGCCGCCATCGCGGAAATTTCACCATCGTCGGACTTCGCGAGTTCCTGGTTTTCGGCGAGTTGTTTTTTCGCCGACTCCAAGCGGTCCCACAGTTCGAGCGTTTCCTTGATCCGACGGTGCTCGCGCAAAATTTCACGAGCACGCTTCGGGTCGGAAAACAAATCCGGATCTCCCACCGCATCCTCAAGCTCGCCGAAGCGGCTGCGGTTCTTGGCGATGAGGGTCGAGTAGTCCATGGGGTCGATGCGCGACGCCGATTGAATCGCGGATCGGCGGGGGATTCAAGGAACAAGGCGACTGAAAGAAATTCGAAAAATTTCATTCATGACAAATTCCAATCCATTTCCTTAAGTTCGCCGCACCCAACCCATGAACAAACTCACACTCAATGTCTTAGGCGCTCTCGCACTTGGTACCCAGCTTGCCAGTGCGGCGGAAGCGAGCACCCCGATCGATGGTGGCAACACCGCATGGATTCTGACCGCCACCGCATTGGTGTTGTTCATGACCATGCCCGGACTTGCCTTGTTTTACGGCGGCCTTGTCCGCGGTCGCAATGTGCTTTCCGTGATGGCCCAGTGCACAGCGATCGGCTGCGTGGCTTCGTTGCTTTGGATTGGCGGGCTTTACAGCCTGGCGTTCAAGGGCGATGGCGGCTGGATCGGAACATTCGACCTCAGTTTCTTGAAACCCGAGTCGCTGATGCAAGCGGCGCCGAACACCACCATCCCCGAAGCGGTGTTTCTCATGTTTCAGATGACTTTTGCGATCATCACGCCTGGCCTTTATGTCGGCGCGGTGGTGGAGCGGATGAAATTTGGCGCGATCGTTTTATTCTCCGCGCTGTGGCTTGCCTTGGTTTACGCGCCGGTTTGCCATTGGGTCTGGGGTGGTGGTTGGGCCTTTGACATGGGCGTGAAGGATCTCGCCGGCGGCATCGTGGTTCACGCTACGGCTGGCACCACGGCACTGGTGTTGGCAATCATGCTCGGCAAGCGTCGCGGATTTCCGCAGCACCCGCACCCGCCGCACAATCCCGGCATGGTTTTCATCGGCGCGGCGATGCTTTGGGTTGGATGGTTTGGATTCAATGCCGGCAGTCAACTTTCCGCCGGCGCCAATGCGGGCATGACGCTTCTCGTCACGCACCTTTCCGCCTGCGCGGCGGCACTCGTCTGGTCGCTCATGGAGCGCATCCGCAATGGCAAGTCTGGTCTCGTCGGCATGGTCACCGGTCTGGTCGCGGGCCTTGCAACCGTGACCCCTGCCTCAGGCGATGTCGGCCCGATCGGTGCCATCGCGATCGGCGCGATTTCCGCAGTCGTTTGCTATTTCAGCGTGAGCCTCATTCGTGAAAAAATGCATATCGACGATTCGCTCGATGTGTTCGCCGTTCATGGTGTCGGCGGCATCCTTGGCACTTTGCTGGTGGCCGTGTTTGGTCAGGCATCGATGGGCGGGCTCGGCCTCGTGAAACCGATGGGCGAGCAACTCACGATTCAAGCGACCGCTCTAGGCGCGACGATTCTGTGGTCGGCGCTGGCAACGGTGGTCATAGCTCTTGTTGTCAAAGTTCTCATCGGCCTGCGTGTCGATGCCGATCAGGAAAGCGAAGGCCTCGACCGCTCGGAGCACGGCGAAAATGCCTATCCGATGGAGCCTTGATTCTTACCGCGTCGCGATCACCTCGACCGTGAAGCCCTTGAGGTAGCCGGTTTCGGGGATCGTGATGAGGATCGGGTGGTCGGCACGTTGCGAGTGTTCCTGCATGAGGCGCAGGGATTTCTTCGCGTCGACCGAGGCATCGGCGAGGTTTTCGAGAAACAACTCGCGCGAGGCGTGATGTGAGCAGCAGAAGGTCGAGAGGATACCGCCTTTTTCGAGCAGTTTGAGCGAGCGAAGGTGGATCTCCTTGTAGCCGCGCATCGCATCCATGAGGGTCTTTTTGTTGCGGGTGAAACTTGGTGGATCGAGAATGATCAGGTCGTATTCCGGCTCAGCGTGTTTGAGGAAATCGAAGACATTGTGTTCGATCACATCGATTTCGAGACCATTGAGTTTTGCGTTGTGACGAGCGGCATCGCAGGCGGCGGCGGAGACATCGACCGCGGTTACTTTTTCCGCACCGGCTTTGGCGCAGGCGAGGGCGAAGCCGCCTTGGTTGGTGAAACAGTCGAGCACGCGTTTGCCTTTGGCGAGTTTGGCGACCTCGGCGTGGGATTGGAGCTGATCCAAATAAAGCCCGGTTTTCTGGCCATCGAAGAGGTCGACCTCGAAATCAAGATCATTGGCGCGCACGACAAATGAGCCGGGATTTTCGCCATGCAGCATCTCGATGCCGGTTTCCATGCCCTCGGCCCTGCGTGATGGTGAGTCGTTGCGAAGCACGATCGACTTCGGGTTTAGCAGAGCGACCAAGGCATCGCGGATCAGCTCCTTGCGCAGATCCATCGCCAGCGTGAGCGTTTGGACCGAAAAATGATCGCCGTAGCGGTCGATGATCAGGCCCGGGATGCCATCCGATTCGCTCCAGACGAGGCGGCAGAGCCGTGGGTCGATCTCCTTGCGTTCGCGGTATTCGATCGCCTGGCGGATGCGGCGGGTGAAAAAGTCGAGATCGAGGTCCTGGCGGCGGCGCGAGAATCGGCGGGCGACGATTTGCGACTGCGGGTTGTAGATGGCTGAGCCGAGCGGGCGGTCGCGAAAATCTTTGAGCGTGACCACATCACCGGGTTGCGGATCACCGAAAGTTTTGCGGATTTCGGTGGCGTAAACCCACTCGTGGCCGTGGAAAATGCGGGCGCGGGGAGCTATGATGAGACCTGCCATGGGGCGGGGAATCTGCGGACCAAATCGGCTGCTGTCGAATGCGAAACCATTCAATCAACACAACTTGTGAAGAATTCAGCTTGATCACCGGCGCTGGAACCCCTAGCCAATGGCCACCAACCATGGGCCAGCAATCAAATAAAATCACCAAACGCCGCCGTCGTGCTGATTATCTCAAGCGCAAGAAGGAGCAGGCGAAACTCGGCGGAATCGTCAAAAAGTCCGTCGCCAAGAAGGAACCCGCTGCCAAGAAGGAGCCGGCCAAGAAAGTCGCC
>CANHQM010000048.1 GCA_947462835.1 Akkermansiaceae bacterium | reverse complement strand
TTGGATTGGCTTGGGTTGGACAGTTCGGTATTGGACGCGCTGGTTTTCGGCATCGGCGGGACCTCGAGCAGGAGATGGAAGTGGTTGTCCATCAGGCAGTAGGAAGTGACCCGGCAGCCGGAAAATTTCTCGTACATGCGCATCAGGGTGCGGAATTTCTCCTTTTCCTGGGCCCCGAGCACAAAGCGCCGGTCGACGATGCGTGAAATGCAGTGGTAGAAGACCGGTTTGGACTCCGAATTACGCCACTCCGCCAGCCAGCGTGCCTGTCGCATGGAGGGGATAATAGCCAGCCAAGGCCAGATGGCAAGGGAAATTCGTATAAAAGGACTGTCCCTTTATACGAAAGTGAAAGTAAGTGGCTAAAGTGAAAGTAAGTGGCTTATTCTTTGACCTCCCAAAACACGGAGCGGGACGCTCCATGGATGGCCTGGATTGGGATGATCCAGCTACGGGGAAGGGGCTGATTCGTCATTTTCTTCCCCCAATCTCCAATGATCCAATCCCCAATTTCCTTTCCTCTCCCCCCGATTTGTGGCTTGCGGGGTCATGGCTTTGTATTTACATTCGCCTTAATCGGGGTGCGTTGAAACCCACTCTTTATCTATTCTTATGAGAATTTCCAATCGTCAGCCCCCCGGTCGCAGGTCAGCCGGCTACAGCTTGGTCGAGGTGATGGTGAGGCGGCTGGGTCTTTCCGGATGCAAAGACCGACCGGCTTTCACCATTGTTGAATTGCTGGTGGTGATAGGCATCATGATGATCCTTTTTGCGGCCAGTATTCCTGCAGTGCAGAATTTGGGGGTTTCGCGCGGCATTGGTACTGCCGCCAGTCAAATTTCCTCGGCTCTCGAGTTGGCGAAATCCACCGCCGTAAGCCGCAACACCTATGTCTGGGTCGGCTTGGCCACGGTCACCAATACCGAGGGCAACCTTGAAACCTGCGTCGGCATCATGATGTCGAAGGATGGCACATCCACCAACACAGCTGCAAACCTGACTGCGGTGAGCAAGCTGACAAGCATCGAGCATGTCGCCTTGGCCAATGCATCCGATCTCCCCGCTTCGCTTCAGACAAAATTGCCATCGGATGTGGCCACTGAGACCACGACCAACAAGTACGCATTGAATCTGAACAACAGCCTCGCTGCTTTCGAATTCAAGAAACCTAATGTCAACGGTGGCAAGATCAGCTTCGGATCCGCCACCTATAACGACACCATCATCATTTCCCCGCAGGGCGAGATCATCGCCAGCGCAACATCGCAAAGCTTCGTGCCGCAGATCATGATCGGGATCACCCAATCGCGCAAAGCCACGAGCCTTAAGGATAAAGCCAAGGACGGCGCCGTACTGGTGTTTTACGGAGGAACCGGGCAGGTCCGAGTTTATCGCCTATGACCATGAAACAAAAAATCCAATACAGTGCCGGCTTTTCACTGGTCGAAGTGATCGTTGCTTTGGGCATCGTCGCTTTCGCCTTTGTCGGGCTCTTGGGCATCATCCCCTCGGGCCTCAACACCTTCCGCCAATCGGTGGATCAGGCCCGCGCGTTGACCGCGCTTAACATGGTGGCCTCGGCGGTTAGGAATACGCGCTTGGATGCCGTGATTAATGGCGACGCCAACTATGCACTGCCGGCGTTCTTTTCGGACAGCGCTGCTGCGTCAACTACCGATCCCACCAAGTTCTATGTGCGACAACCGACCTGGGGTGCGCGCTTTTACTTGCTTGAAGATGGCACCATCCGCTTGAAAACCCAAACCACGCGCCCCCCAAAGGCGGCCCTTTATGTCATTGTCGATTGCCCAGATGGCACTGGGGCAGCCAGCAAAAACAACATGGTTGCCGGGCCCGTAAAGATCAACGCCTTCGTCGTTTGGCCTTATCGAGCTGCACTCGACGATGCGGCGTCCATACCCACCACGCGCACGGCACTTGCGGCACGCATCGGCACGCGCCCCTTCCTTGATACCGTGATCACCCATTACCCGGAACCCGTGAAATGAACCATGCGCTGACTATGCCCAGGAAATTCCAACGTGGCTTCACTTTGATTGAGCTGCTGGCCTCGATGATTCTTTTTTCGATGATCATTGGCATGACCGCTTGGGCGGTCATTGGGGCGACCGATACCACTGCCGGAGCTGAAAAGCAGATGGACACCACCTCGCAGGCGAGGGCCTTCCTAGACCGTTTTGGGTCTGATCTCAACAACATCATGGACGAGGGCGGGCTTACGGCTCTGTACTACAGCAACGCTTCCGATGCCGCCGGCAATTCCGCGATCGGCTTTGTGTGCCGATCGCGGCCTCGGGTGGCGAGCGCGGACTCCCGTGGCGTCGTGGTTGGCTATCGGATCAATGACACATCCGATCTCTCGGGTAACTATCCGATGATTTCGCGTGGTGATGCGGAACTGCGCTACGTCTCCAACATGAAGTCCATCATGGAAAATGCTGCGCAAGATCTTCTTGATGGGGGAGTGCCTTTGCGCCGTATTTTCAACTGGCAAGTGCTTGGCACCGGTATCGTCCGCTTTCACATCAGTTTTTTGCTTAACACGGGCCAAATCGTCCAGACGCCGCCGAACTACAAAACACCAACAGACGATGTTTTTCCCAAGGGAGTGAACACGAGCTCCTGTAAGTTCATTCCCTTTCGTGCTGAGGATTCCGTCAATGGCAGCTATGTTGTGGGTCTGGTCGCCAGCGTTGCAGTGCTCGACACCCGCACTCGGGATCAAGCATTCAAAAGCGACGCCACATTTCCCGGAAAATTTGAAAGACCGCCTGTCAGTGGTGTCGGCAATGACACGACAGCCCTATCCGTGTGGAATGGAAAATTGCCCACAGCTAACGTCAGCAAACCCGTGCGCGCAAACATTCGTTTCTACGAGCGCATGTACACCGTCAGATGAGAAATCCTATGAAAGCATACGCCCATAAAACCGGCCACAGCGTCCGCCACCCATCTGGGGCGGCATTGATCATCACCCTTGCGATGTTGATTCTGGTGAGCTTTGTCGTCGTTGCATTTCTCGGTCGCAGCACGCGCGAGGCGGTGCTGGTGAGTGGTTCGGTTGGCGGCCAGGAGGCTGACATCCTCGCCAACAGCGCGGCCGAGTTGATCATTGCCGATCTGAAAAGCGAAATGCGGGCGGGGTCCACGGAAACCATCGACAATGGCGTTGCCATCATGGAGCCGGATACCGCAGCGACGGCGATGCCGAGCCAAGCCCGCCTTTCGGCAACGAGTGGGGCGGTTTTTGATAACCTGATCAAACAAAGCGGGGCGACAGCGGGCATGTTTTTGAATACCGCGCCTTACAATAAGAACTCCGTTACGGAATTGATTCCGGCAGCGACCACCACCCCAACCACCACCGCCTCCGTCGATGGACGCACGGTCAGCGAGGCACGCTGGAATAAGCCTCAGCTGCTGGTTGGTGGAAACTTCACCACTGCCCAAGTTCCCAACTGGGTCCTGATGGATCGGGTCGGCATCGCCCCCTCCCAATCATGGAGCAATGCTTTCAAGGATCGCACGCCGACCAATGACAGCTACATCATCGGCCGCTTCGCTTACAACATCTACGATGTGAGCGGATTGCTCGATATCAATGTGGCGGGATATCCAAGCGGCGTCACGACTGCGGATTCGGCGCGCAAAGGCAGCTTGGCCATGGCGGCGCTCGAGAACATTCCCGGCATCACCTCGTCGTCCAATGCCAGCCTCTTCGTCAAAGACTGGCGCAACAAGGTGACCGGGACGACTGCCACCAATTTCCTTTCCTTTCTCGGGTTGGGAAACGCCACTGGCAACGCTTACTACAACTTCGGCCCCAAATACGGATTCCAAAAAGTTGCCAACAGCGCGAGCGATTCGGACAACCGCATCCTTAGCCGCCAGGATCTGATCAAGCTCGCCACCAATGGCAGCAACGGCATCAGCACCGCCGCCCTGCCATACCTCACCCACTTTTCGCGCGCGGTCAATGCGCCGAGTTGGTCGCCGCCGGCTCCGGCTGGCAGCTCGATCAATTACAACGCCAATCGCAACGCAGCAGGCTCCGCCAACCGCTTCTTGCCCAATGTACGAGTGAGCGGAAACTTCACCCGCGCCGATGGCACGGCCGCCCAGCAAGGCGAACCTTTGCTCAAGACCCGCTTTCCGCTCTCCCGTCTCGCCGGGCTCGGTCGCACGGGGGTCAATACCACCGGCAATACCACCATGCTTGCAGGCGTCGCGTCACCCGCTAGCGCCACGACCGTCCAACGCGACTTCGGCTTGGTCTGGAGCTCCGATCGTTGGCTCTACGCCGGTCCCTCCGGTTCCACGGCACTCAACACCATCGCCACGCTCGGCTCGATCAGCGGTCGCGAACCGAACTTCTTCGAACTGCTCAAGGCCTCGATCCTGAGCGGATCGCTCGGCAAGGCTGCCGGCACATCCAGGTTGCTCAACTCCACCGTCTTCGATGCGCTCACGGATGACCAGATCATCCAGATCGGGGCTAACATCATCGATCAATACGACGCAGATTCCTATCCCACAAAAATCAACTTCAACGGGAACGATTACACCGGGGTCGAGAATCTTCCGTATTTCAATCGCATGTTTGCCCATATGTATCGCTCAACCACCGACGCGGGCAATAATCGGGGCTATCTGCTGGTCGAGCTCTGGAATCCTCACCGCCCGAAAGCGAACGCTAGTGCTCCAACCAAATTCCGCGTAGTCGCAAAAGGCAGGGCAACTATCAACACTGGATCTTTAGAGGACAATACGAAAGCTCCAGCTGTTTATGGCTACGGGTCATTTCCAGACGCTACGACTCCTGATGATGAGCGCCTTACGGATTTCACCATTACACCGCCATACACCATCGCCAACGGCATTAAGTCTTCCCTAGGCGAGGAGCGGAGCTTCAGCGACCCCGGATATCCAGAGTTCACGATTCCTTCAGGCAACACCAATCTCTATGCTTGGCCTACACTCCTGACCCAGCGCGTGACCGGCGTGACCGCCTCGGGAAACCATTTGGTTGACGAGGGCCCCGTCAAATTTGTCGGCTTTTACATGGGAAAAGTCACCTGCAGTGCCAACAAATGGGGAAACTATAAAGATATTCCTGAATCTCATCGATGTTACGGAGGATACATAGAGTCTACATCTTCGGTGACGGTGCAATTGCAGTATGAAGACAGCCCGGGGAAATGGGTGTCCTACTTCGCTTGGCAGAACTTTCAACTCACCGGTCTGTGGGATGGTGCCGCAAACCGTCCGGCAGGCGATTCCACCTCACCGGGGCTCTATTATCAGGTAGCCGATCCCCGCTCATCCCGCTTTGGTCTCTTTTGGAACTATTGCCATGAGCGCACCAGCAATCCTGCCTGGACGGGGCCGACCTATCAGGACTCCCTCGGCTTGACGTCCCGCCCCGACTCCACAGCCACTGCGGACGCATTGTGGACCTCCCTCCCCTACGGCGTTCCATTCAATCAAGGCGGTCCCCCTCCAACTGCCTGGGGGCCGAGTCCGATGGCAGCCAGCCCGGATGGAAACCCCTCCTACCGCTTCGGCTATCTGGCCGAGAACAAGACGACCCTCCCGACCTACTATCGTGACAACGATAACATCCTGCGCAATGGCGATGCCGCTTATGCGTCTGGCGCATGGGGGCAGCCACTCGAGCAGGTAAACAGTGCTGCGGGGCTTGCCAGCCGCCCTGTGATCCTCGACCGCCCTTTCCGCTCGGTGGCCGAGATGGGCTACGCCTTCCGCGACCTCCCCTACAAGAGCGTCGATTTCTTCACGGATAACAGCGCAGATGCCGCCTTGCTCGATGTCTTCAGTGTGAACGAGTCGCCTGTCAGCGGAGTGACCGCCGGAGTCCTCAATCCCAACACGCGTCACCAGCCTGTGCTCAAGGCGGTTCTAGCCAATGTGCTCAAAAATGAACTGGATGCCGCATCGACCTTGGACGCGGCAACGGAGGCCGATAAAATCGCCACCAAAATCACTACCGCCACGGCTGGTACACTGCTAAAGAATCCGAGCGACATTGCGGCCCGAATACCAACAAGCCTGGCCAGTGGGGACTTTTCCGGCAACGATGCCGCCATCAAGGCCCGCCGCGAATCGGTGGTCCGCGCCTTAGCCGATGTCAGCAACACGCGCACCTGGAATTTGCTCGTGGATCTGGTGATGCAGTCTGGCCGCTATCCCAACAGCGCCACCGCGGTGGATAAATTCAGCGTGGACGGCGAACGGCGCTACTGGTTGCATCTCGCCATCGATCGCTACACCGGCCAAGTCGTCGCCCGCTCGATGGAACCCGTCAATGAATAGTATGAAGACGTACTTCTATTTGCTTCCACTTTTTGCTGCCCGCCTGATCGCTGCCGAGCCCCCGGTTCCGCCCGCTCCATTTTCCAAGCAGGCTCCAGCCAACTCATCATTCACCATTCGGATCAAGTCGAAGGAAGATCGTGACGACAAAGCCGCCACCGATGCGCCCGGCGTGCAGGGCGGGTCCATGGCGACTCCAAAAACAAAGGTCCTCACACAAATCCAAATCGACAAGACCGGCAGTACCCGCCGCATCCAGCGCAAGTGGAGCGGAGGAAAGACCGTGGAAACCTGGTGGCTTGGTCATCTTTGCCTCGCTGAATTTCCAAACCAGCAGGGGACCACCGAGATTGCAGTGATCAACACCGCAGCCCCGGTCGGCCTGGTTGACACCGGGCGCCTCTCGGCCTCGCTCGCCAGTGGCGGGGATTATCAACAAACCGATTTCCCCGAACTCTCATGGATCGAGACCGACATGCGGGTCGGCAACGAAACCAAAAATGAAGTTGAATTTCATGTTTACCGCATGACCGGCAATGTCGCTCCGACCAAAACAAAGGTCGACATGACCATGCCCGAGTCACTCAAAAACGCCAAATCCCAGGCTGGTGACAAGGCAGCTCCAGCGCCTGCGAATGCCACCGTTTCGACGGTCAAGGAAGCATGGATCAACGCATCCACCAAGCTGCCAAGCAAGCTCATCGATGGCGAGCAGACATGGACCTATTCGTATGTCTCCGAGCCCCCCAACCTAGCGCTGCCTCCCGAATGCATCAAAGCGCTTCAGGCTTACAAAGCGGCTATCGAGGAGTCCAAGGTGCGCCGCTTGCGGTAATGGGCATCCAGTCCCGCCGGTAGGGCGATGCGGCCTCGCAGCGCCGACTCATCCGGAAAAGATTTACCGCGAAGCAGTGGTGTTAATGGGCAAGTGAAAAGTTTGGCTGAGCGATCATTTTATTGAGAACGCTGAGCATTTTTCTCATCACTGCGACCAGGGCGACTTTTGCGGTTTTGCCAGACTGGGTGCGTAGCCGT
>CANHQM010000047.1 GCA_947462835.1 Akkermansiaceae bacterium | reverse complement strand
TGAACCTCCCGGATCGGTAGTGCACTTTGACCCCGAGAGACCAAAATGCAACCCGCCGCCCGTGTCTTCCTCCGACGAGTTTAATGACCCATTCTCGGAAGACACGGGCGGCGGGTTGTTGGAAACCGAAGGCGGAATGAACATACAAGACGCAAAGGTCGCAAAGGAACGCGGAGAAGAAGAGGTAATTGGGCAATAGTGAGTAGTCATTGGGAAAGAGAAAGAAGTAGCCACATCTTCAAAGAGGGGCATCTTCATTTTCTTACCGTATAACCCATAACAAATAACCTCTAACTCTTCTCATCTGCGCCCCTTTGCGACCTTGGCGACTTTGCGGTGAATATTTCCAAAACAAAAAATCCCGAGGCATTTAAGCTTCGGGATTCCTTGATTCTTAAAGAGTGGTGCTCGAAAGAGGACTCGAACCTCCACGGGTCTCCCCACTAGATCCTTAGTAGACCTAACATGCTTATTATCAGTCATTTACATTCCTTTCAGTGCTTTGTTTTACCCATTTTTTCTAAATGAGGCAGCTTAGATTAGAGCAAGCTTAGGCACGAACGGGAAGGTATTTTGTCGCCATTTGTCGCTAACAATCAATGGGTTATGGAATTTTAAAGCACTCTCCGGAATAGCGTTTACCCCACCCCAAAACCTGTTTTCCCTACTAGATTCTGCAGCTAGTCGCCCCGGCCCGATTGACACCGCAACCATGGGCATGGACACGCACCCATCTTCGCCGCGCACCGAACTCGAGTTGATCACCGAACAGGAACTCGCCCGTCATTTGAAAATCTGCCGCCGCCAACTCTACAACTGGCGCGTAGCCGGTCTCATCCCCTACTTCAAAATGGGCAAGGCCGTCAGATTCCGAGTGACGGAAGGCGCATAGGCACAGCCCCGGTAGCTACTGAGGCCCGAAGTCGATCGCCGCTCCAAGATTCTGCCAAAAACCAGCTTCTAGACCTCTTAAAGATGCGCTGAAAAATAAAAATATGGACGGAATCTGTCTTTTTATGCATACACTAGCACATGGCAAGCGAGGATAAACGGGTTGCTGACCTCATCGACGATTACCAGCGTCAGGGGCTATACGGCTTTGAGCGAGCGAAACTGGAAACATCCCTGCCTTCCTCCAACGCGGCGGTTGGCAAGGCCTTGGCTCGACTCGCAGAAAAGGGTCGAGTCAAGCGCCTCCGCAAAGGATTCTACTCCATTGTTCCCATTGAATATGCTGCACAGGGACTTCCACCCTCAGATTGGTATCTCGACGCTTTGATGCGCTCCTTGGAGTTGCCCTACTACATCGGCCTGCTCAGCGCCGCAGCGTTGCACGGAGCCGCCCACCAGCAGGTACAGCAGCTTCAGCTCGTCGTTCCACAACAGGAACGACATCTCGATTTGCCAGGCATTTCGATCCGCTTTTTCCGGAAACGAGATTTCGCATCTGCTCAGCTACAGTCTCGCAAAGGCCATTCCGGCATGCTTCCCGTATCCACTCCGGAAGCGACTGCTCTCGATCTGGTCCGCTATGCCCGCCACATCGGCGGACTGGATGCGGTCCTCACCGTCCTCACCGAACTCGCGGAAACGATGGATCCGGCAAAACTTGCCGCCGCTTCGGCCCTGGAATCTGAAACATCACAAATCCAACGGCTTGGTTGGCTCCTGGACCACCTCGGCCAAAGCTCTCTGGCGGATGCCCTGCATGCCGCACTTCCGTCTCTCAAGCCTTTGTCGCGCGCTGCCCTGGATCCCGGAGCCCCACGTACCGGTCCCATCACCGGGAACCGCTGGAGGATTCTGGAAAACGCCCAACCGGAAACCGACCTATGATCGCACCCGCCTACATTACCGAGTGGTCGCAGCAGTGCCCATGGATCTCGCCGGCCCAAGTGGAACAGGACCTCGTTCTTTCACGCGGCTTGGTGGAAATTTACTCCGACCCGATTCTGAGAGAGCGTCTGCTCTTTCGCGGTGGCACCGCCCTTCACAAAATCGTCCTCCAACCCGCCGCCCGTTACTCCGAAGATCTCGATTTCGTCCAACTGCGTGAGGAACCCATTGGCAACACACTCAACCTGCTTCGGCAGAGGTTGAATCCGTGGCTTGGCGAACCCAAGAGCGATATCGGTCCCCGCGGCGCCACCCTCACCTACCGTTTTGAATCCGAGCTGCCGCCCGTCATTCGGCTCCGTCTGAAAATCGAAATCAACACGCGGGAGCATCTTTGCCTTCTACCCATTCAGCAGACGCAGTTCGCGGTCGACTCCCGCTGGTTTTCCGGTGAAGCATCGCTACCCATCTACTCCACCACCGAACTCCTAGGCACCAAACTCCGCGCCCTTTACCAACGCCGCAAAGGTCGTGACCTCTTCGATCTCTGGCAGGCCCGACAAGCAGGCGTGCTGGACGCACCAGCCGTCGCCGATATCTTCGCCCACTACATGAGGTCTGAAAACAATCCCGTCTCCGCCGCCGAATTCACCCCGAACCTCACCACCAAAATGAAACACGCGGGATTCCTATCCGATACCCCGCCACTCCTGCGCCCCGGGATCCAATACGATGCCAAAGAAGCGGCTGATTGGCTCACTCGACATCTAATTCCTCACATCCCATAGGGAAGGGCAAATCGGCTTCTCACTTTTACAGATGAAATTTTACACCACCGCGAAAGTGCCAGTTCGTTGCGCAACGAACATGCTTTTCTTCAAAAGACCATGAAATACCTTTGTTTGCTACTAAGAGAGGCAAAAATGCCAGTTCGTTGCGCAACGAAAATTCTCTTTCTCAAAATACCGTGAAATACCTCTGTTTGCCGTGGATCGCGGGTTGACACCGACCGCCGTGGCGTATGGATACGCAAAATAGCCCAATGGATGGTAGCAGTCCTCTCCTCACCGACGAGGAAGCCTGCCAATACCTCCGCATTCGCCAGCGCCAACTCTATGCCTGGCGCATGGCCGGCATCATCCCGTTTATTCGTATCGGTCGCTCGATCCGCTACCGCATTCAGGATCTCGACGCCGCCATCGAAGCCATGAGGGTCACGGTTCAGGCGACTAACGTCAGGTCTCAAGAAAACCATTCGCAACAATCCAATTCGGAGTTTGGAGACTCATGACCGAAGGCTCTTCATCATCATCCGATGCCATGGTCCTACATCTGACCCGTCTTCTGGGTGATGATGTGGTCCTGCTGCACTGCGGGAAAGGGATCAAGGGAGCGCGCTGGAAAGGGTGGCAGAATACCACCATCGAGATGATGCGGGATCCACGCTATCGACGCACGCTCGGCAAAGCTGCAAATCTTGCGGTACTACTCGGTGCCTCATCAGGCGGATTGTGCACTATCGACATCGACGTCGATGCATCGATCGAACCTTTCCTGACGCTTAATCCAAAGCTCCGAGAAACACTGCGCAGCCGTGGAAAACGAGGCTGCAATCTGTGGGTGCGAATGCAGGGCGATTACCCACGCACGTATCCGCTTAAAGGGCGTGACGGCAGCAATTGGGGTGAATGGCGATCGCATCAAAGTTGCACGATGATTCATGGCCTGCACCCAGAAGGCGTTTCCTACACGTTTACCCCGGAGGTACCGCCTATCGAGATCAAGTTTGACCAGATCGTGTGGCCAGCGGAGCTGCTCCTTCCGTGGAAGCAGGAAAAACCAAAGAGCGATCCCGGCGCGACGAGCGAGAACCCGCGGAAGCTGACGGCTGAACAAGTGCGGGACATGCTTTATTGCATCCCCAGCCGCCCCGACTACGAACAGTGGTTGAGAGTTTCTTCGGCGGTATGGTCTGCCCTCGGACAAGATGAGGGGACCGCTTTGCTGCGCGCATGGTCGCCTGAGGAAAAACCCGGCGAATATGACGAGAAGTTCCCCCAGCGTCTCGAGCGCGTCACTGCGGGGACTCTGATCCACCTCGCCAAACAGCACGGCTGGCAAAGCAAATCCTCGGAAAATTCGAATTCCGCCCCTGCCATGAAGATGGAAGAGGCCATCGAAAAGTTCTACTACGACGGCAACGGAAAGTATCACCTGGATACCGGCGTGTTGCTGGTACCGATGGACCAGCGCAGCGTGATTCGCCATCTCAAGCTATGGGGGTTTGGTGATACTCCCGCGAGGGACGGCGTTCCAGGCATCGAAGTGATCAACCCGATGCTTTGCGAGATTCAAACTCGCCGTTATGTGCGGAAGGCCGATGAAATCAACCGCTCGGGTCCAGAGAATTTGCTTGAGCGTGCCTACCTGCTGGCATTCGACGAAAACACTCCGCCGCCGCCGGACGAGCTCTGCATGAACCTCGGCGAATATCCAATTGCCGCTCGCGGAAACCTCACATGCGTCCAGGGAAAATCGAAAGTCGGCAAATCAGCCGTCATCGCCGCCATCCTCGGTGCCTGCCAACGCGGGCAATTCGCATGCACTGGCGACACGCTTTGTTTTGAGTGGGACGGCCGCGACGGTGGAGCCATCATCCATCTGGACACCGAACAGAGCAACGGGGACTGGCATGCATTGGTGCGGCGTTCTGTGAAACGCTCGGGACTGCCCTCCGTCTCAGCAAGACTACTTTCCATCCCATTGGTTCGATTCGCCCGCAGTGAGCGCATCAACATTCTTGAACTCGTCTTGGACAGGGAAAAGAAGAAGCACGGCAGTGTCGACGCAGTGATCATCGACGGCGTGGCCGATCTATGCTCCTCACCCAACGACGAGGCCGAATCGCTGGAACTGATTTCCCGCCTCCACGCGCTAGCTCAAGAATATGCAACGCCCATTTTCTGCGTCTTGCACGAAAACCCGTTCGGCGACGGCAAGACCCGTGGACACCTCGGCAGCGAACTCAACCGCAAAGCATTCGCCAACCTGCGGATCGAGAAAGATGCCGAAACCTCCGTTTCCACCATGTGGGGCCTCGACATGCGCAAACGCGACATCCCGCAAAACCAAGGCTTCTGTTTCGGATGGGATGATGCCATCGGCATGCACGTATTCAAAGACCGAGCGGGTGGGCTCAAGGCTGCAAAGAAAGAGGAAAAAGCCGCTGCAGAGGCTCGCCAGAAATGGGAACCGATCTTCGATTTCGTCGCCGAATCTGGGACAAACGGGTCTTGTCCCGTTCTGTCGCCAGACGAAGCCGCCACGGCCATTCGGGACATGAACGGGACAAAAACCAAGCCCAAGACCGACACCATCAAGAAACAGATGCAACGTGCGGAATTGCTTGGCGTTCTAAAGAAAGCGGAACGCGGCAAGTGGACTCTCAACCCATTGGGACAAACGGGACATGAACAGGACAAATGAAGAATTCCCTGCCGCGAAATCGGGACAGGGACACGGCCCCCTATATATAGGGGGCCAAGTGTCCCGTTTCGTCCCATGCCATTCCAGAAGGCAACATCCCATCCTCCGCAACCGCCCAACCTGCACACCAACATTCACCCCAACAAACCATACCCATGAAAATACACCATACCCACCAACCGACCACAGCCACTGCCCCCCAATGGGAAGATCTTAACCCAGAGGAGATCTTCGAAACCACCAAGCAGATGATTGGCAATCTTGCCCCCTACTTGTGCTTTGGAGTTGCCCAGCACGAAGCATGGATCAAGACCGCCGCCATCGGGGCCACCCCCGACCACGACCGTTGCGTTCGCTTGGCCGAGCGACACTTGAAAGAAACCGACCCAATTAAAGAGGCCGTCGCTGTGATCCATGCCGGGTTGCTATTGATCGGAGCTCTTAAAGCCGGCGTCCATCCAGGAGATGCGGGAATACTCGTCGCAGAAGCCATGAGCCTGTGCCTGCCAGTGGAACCAGCATCCCCCCAAGAACCCACGGACATGGACTACTGATGCTTGTTGCAGCATTGCACAAGACCGGCGGCTTAGAATGTCGATACGGGAAAAGCCACTGGTAAACAACATCCTGGAAGCCGCTCGCCAATAAGCCGCTGCTTTACAGTTTTTGGGGTCCAGCTTTACAGATTTTACACCTGCGGCGACCCACGAAAACCCCCACCCGGCCGACCTACCAGAAACCCTTGCATCCCTGATAAACACTAGGAAAAATCTCAATTGGGAACCGGGGATTTTCTTCCCAATCGGACCGGTTTCTTCATGCAAAAAAGTGTAAAGCGTCGAAAGCTATTTTCACAGAATTTGAGTGAGGGTCTGGGGAACCATGGACTTTGTCACCAACTTAAATAGATTTCCTATTCATTTTCAATGAGTTATGACTTGCTCAAACAAGTGTTTTAAAGTGGTCTCCTTTTTGTTGCCAGTATTTTGTCAGGTTTGTTGATGCTCTTTGCGGGTCTTTGGGGGCGGGTTCGTTTGGGTTGGTTTCGTAGCGGGTGAGGTGGAATGAAGAGGCTGGAGCGTAGCGGAAGACTCGTAATGGAGCCTCACCCGCTACGTCGCCGATCGGGTCACGCGGCTTGGCTCATCGCCTCCTGATAGACAGACCATGGCGTGTTGTAGCCATGCGCCTGATGCTTGCGGCGGTGGTTGTAGAACTCGATCCAATCGGCGGTAAGGGTTCGGAGTTCGGATATGGTCTGATAGCTCCACAGTCGAAGCTTTTCATATTTCAGACTCCTCCAAAGCCGCTCGATGAAGACGTTATCCATCCAGCGACCACGCCCGTCCATGCTGATCTGGATACCCTGCTTTTGAAGCTCGGAGATCCACTCTTTTCCGGTGAACTGGCTGCCTTGATCCGTGTTGAAGATCTTTGGTTTGTGACCCGTGCGGCGCAGCGCCTCTTTCAATGCCCGCACGCAAAAGGCGCTGTCCATGGTGTTACTGATTTCCCAAGCGAGAACGGCCCGGCTGTGCCAATCCATGACTGCCACCATGTAGGCGTGACCTTTCGCCATCGGAATGTAGGTAATGTCGGCGCACCAGACTTCGTCGACGGTGTTGATTTCGCGTTTTCGCAGCAGATAGGGAAAAACCTCATGACCCTTGGCCGGAACGCTCGTCGAGGGCTTCGGCACCAAGGCTTCGATCCCCATGATGCGCATCAGCCGCCTGATCCGTTTGCGCCCGATGTGGTAGCCGTGATCCCTGAGATTTTCGCGGAGATTCCGCTGTCCGTAGAACGGACTCTCTATGTAAAGCCTATCCATGATCTTCATGATTTCACTGTCTTCCTGGGTGGTTTTGGTCTGGCGGTTGGTGAGCCGGTTTCGGTTGATTCCTAACAGTTTGGCCTGCTTGCGGACGGAGAGTTTCTTATCGCTGGGATCGATCATGGCCTTTCGCTCAGATCGATTCCCAACTGATCGCACTTTTTTTCGAGGAATTCTTTCTCGATGAGGAGTTGGCCGATCTTGCGCTCGAGATGGGAGGTGCGGCGTTCCTGCTTTTCGGCAGAGTGATCCGCGGCGTTCTTGCGCTCGAATATCGACGGCATGTGATCCTCAAGCTCCTTCTTCCAAGTACTAACCTGGGTAGGGGCAATGTCGTTCTCTTGGGCGATTTGCAGGATGCTCTTCTCGCCCTTGAGCGCCTCGGCGGCGACACGGGCTTTGAACTCGGCGGTCAGGTGTCTTCTTTTTCGTTTCATCGGTCTGATTTTGGGGGTGATTTGCCCCTC
>CANHQM010000046.1 GCA_947462835.1 Akkermansiaceae bacterium | reverse complement strand
GCCAGCAATCAAATAAAATCACCAAACGCCGCCGTCGTGCTGATTATCTCAAGCGCAAGAAGGAGCAGGCGAAACTCGGCGGAATCGTCAAAAAGTCCGTCGCCAAGAAGGAACCCGCTGCCAAGAAGGAGCCGGCCAAGAAAGTCGCCGCCAAAAAGGTAGCTGCCAAAAAAGCTCCGGCCAAGAAGGTTGCCAAGAAGGTCGCCGACGAAACCGCGCAAGCGCCGCAGTCGGAGGCTGCGGAGTAATTTTTTCCTCCCGCAGGAGGGCTCGCGCCGAATGAAGGCGCGGGTTGACTGCGCGGTAATGGTGTCACAGATTTTGCCGTGAGTTCGACATTGAACTACAAGATCGGCAACGAAAAGCTGGTGCGTGTACTCACGCCCGCTGCCACTCATTTGCGTGGCATTCTCGATAGGCAGGGCAGGCCCAATGGCGCGCTACGCATCGCGGTGGTCGGTGGTGGATGCTCGGGATTGCAGTACAAGATGGACCTCGTCGATGGTCCGCGCGATCGCGACATTCTGGTGCCGAGCAATGGCGTGAATGTCGTGATCGATCCCAAAAGCGCGCTGTTTGTGAGCGGCAGCGAACTGGATTTTTCCGACGACCTCCAACAGGGAGGCTTCAAGGTTAGCAATCCGAATGCGGTGGTCACTTGCTCGTGCGGCGAGAGTTTCGCCGCGTGATCCGCTTGGCATTTTCGCCCACCTTCATCATCCGATCGACGAACCCGCATGAAGCTCCTAATTTTCATCACCCTGCTCGGCGCGTGTTTGCTGGGCTCTCATGCCGATGCTGCGGAAAAACCTGCGGGGGAGAAGGGGGCTGATCGACTCATCGCGTTGCTGGCCGATGAAAACTTCAAGGTGCGCGAGGAGGCGGCGCTGGACTTGTGGAAACTTGGTGCCGAGGCACTGCCGGCCTTGAAGTCCGCCGCGAACGACGCCGATCCGGAAAAGTCGACGCGCGCCCGCGACATTGTGCGGCGGATCGAACTCGGCATCACGCCCGAGACCGAACCCGCCGTGATCGAACTCACCGATCGATTTGTGACGGCGACGCTTGAGGAAAAGGCGGTGATTCTCAGTCAGTTGAAGAAACGCCGTGCGTGGCGTCAGATGCTGAAACTTTATGCGATGGAATCATCGGCCGATGTGCGGGCGGAGCTCGAGGCGTCGATGGATGATGTGGCGCTGACAGCGGCGCGCGAGGCGATTGTTGCGGGTGATGCCAAATCCGCGAGGGAGTATCTTGAATTGAGTGCCGTCGATGAAGCCGGGCTTTTGGGACATGCGGATTTTTTGCGCAGTCAGGGTTTGTTGGATCAGGAGTTGAAAAAAGTCGCTGCGGGCGAGGCTAAGTCCGATGCGTGGAGGTTTGCGCTCATGTGTGCAGCGGGAAACACGCAAGCTGCGGCGGACATCGCTCGAAAGTTGGGCAATTTGAAATCTGCGGCATTGATGTCCGGCATCGAGGGTGACCCTCTGCCGTGGTTGGAGCAGATGCAAAAATCGTCCGATGAAAATCGGCTCACCGCGGCTTATGCCGAAACGGCGTCGCGTGCATGGAAGGGAGAAATTTCGGGCGATGCCGGGCTTGAGGTTTTCACCAAGGCGCTTGATTCCAAGAGCGGCTCCGAACGCGACAACGCGCTCAATGCACTTCACGCGCTTGGTTGTTTCAAACTTGCGGAGCCTACGATGGTCAAGGCCCACCCGCTGATTGCGTTTCAGTATTTTGACACCATCGAAAAGTCGGGCGATGCGATGCGCGCGATTGGTCTGAAGGAAGACGCATCGGATGCCGGACCGTGGATTGAGGCGTTGTTGGCCGAGCTTGAAGGGGTGGATGTCGAAGATCAGCGCGCTCCCTCGACCGCGATGGAACGACTTGCAGCCTTGGCGTACTTCAATGAAAGGCGTGGCCTGCACGCGCGTAATGACACGCAATTTCTCGAGCCGATCGCGTTGCTGTCGGAGAAAAATCCTGATTTATTCATTCGGCTTGTCGGCAATTTTTTCGGTCGGGGCGAGGTGCCGTATCAAGCACCCAAACTCGCGTGGCGGATGGCTCTGAAGTGGGCAGGGCAGGATCAACAGCGCTGGCAGGCCCTGGCTCAAACCGTGCTTGGCGAGGATGATGTGATCACGGGGTGGTGGGCATGGCTCGGTGAGTTGGACCCAGAATCCGACATCTCTGCACGCTTCGACGCGATGCTGGTGATTTTCAAAATCCGCAATGATCCCGAAAATATTCGGGACAAATTCATTGAGCGTGTGTGGAAGTCGATCGACGATGCGCCGGAGGGCGTGAGGCCCCGATTGCTGGCAAGCATGCTGACGATGGGCATCACTGCCTATGACTTGGCGAACAGCCTCAGGGCCATGGATCGGATGCCGGAAAAAACCCGTGATGCCATTCCGTGGGAAAGCCGCTTGGTGTGGCTCTCGGCCGCCAACCGCTGGGATGAAGCGGCCTCGTTGATCCTCGCGCAGATAAACGACGCATCCAATCCAGATCGTGAGCCGTCGCCTGAGATTCATGCCTACGCCGCCAGCAGCCTGCGTCGTGCCGATCGCGCCAAGGAGGCGGAAAAACATGATCGCTTGGCGGATCAACTCGCGCTGGGTCAGCCAAGCGAATGCCTGCGCGTTGCAAATGGATACGCCTTCGGCGGTGAATACCGCACTGCGGGCGAGTGGTGGAAACGGGCGCTGACCTATGCCGATCCAAATGATGATCAGGAGGACTTTGCCATGTTCGTGAGGTCCTACGCCGATGATGCCCTCGAACGCTCCGATTGGTCAAAAGCGGCGGCTGCTTTTGAAATGATTAACTCCATCGTCATTGCCGCCGAGCCCCGCTGGCAGTCGCCGATCCAATTTTCGCGCATGCGACTGCATGCCGACATGTCGCGAGCACTCGGTAAACTAAAGGCTGACCGTAAGGGCGCGATCGAATTGCTGGAGCGTTGTCACCGAAATGCCATCAGCGACGGATCACTTGCCGATTATTTCCTGCCCGCGCTCCGCAAGGCCGGGCTCAAGACCGAGCACGATCAATGGTTCCGCGCATCATTGGATTACCTTCGCGGTGAGATCGCGAAATTTCCGGATGACGACCACCTGCGCAACACCGCCGCGTGGTTTGCTTCACGCTCGATGCGTGAACTCGAGGCCGCCGAGAAGGATATCACATTGGCGCTCAGTCATCATCCCGATGAGGCCGCCTACCTCGACACCATGGCCGAAATTCAATTCGCCAAAGGGAATCGGGCCAAGGCGGTCGAGTGGTCAAACCGTGCGATGGAGCTTGCGCCGGCGGACGATCAGATTCGTCGACAATCGGCGCGTTTTCGCAGCGAGCCCTTTCCGGTGAAGTGACGGAGTGGCGGGATTTTCTTCTGCCAGCGGCTTGACATGAAGGCTCGACTGCGGCGGGATTCCCGCCCCATGGCCAAGCTCTCGATTCGCAATCTCGATTTTTCCGGCAAGGAAGTTCTCATGCGCGTGGACTTCAATGTCCCGCTCAAGGACGGAGTCATCACCGACGACACCCGCATTCAGGCGGCGGTGCCGACCATTCGGCATCTCGTGGATGGCGGCGCGAAACTGGTTCTTTGCTCGCATCTCGGTCGTCCCAAGGGCGGACCGGAAGCCAAGTACTCGCTGGCGCCGACCGCCGCGCATCTTGGATCGATTCTTGGCAAGACCGTGAAACTTGCGCCCGACTGCGTGGGTGCTGAAGCCGCCGCGCTGCGTGCTGCGCTTGGCGCGGGCGAAGTGCTCATTCTTGAGAACACCCGTTTCCATGCTGAGGAGGAGGCGAATGACAAAGAGTTCGCCAAACAACTTGCCGGCTCCGCCGAAATTTATGTCAACGACGCCTTCGGCACCGCCCACCGTGCGCATGCCTCGACCGAAGGGGTGACCCATTTCATCCCGACCTCGGCGATGGGATTCCTGATGGAGCGCGAGCTTCAGTACCTTTGCGACGAGCTCGAAAAACCGGCCAAGCCCTTCCTCGTGATCATGGGCGGCGCGAAAGTTTCCGACAAAATTCAGGTGATCACCTCGCTCATGGAGAAGGCCGATGCCTTCATCATCGGTGGCGCGATGGCCAACACATTCCGCAAGGCGCAAGGCTATCACACCGGCAACAGCCGCGTCGAAGCCGACAAGCTCGACCTTGCACTCGAGATTCTTGCCAAGGCCAAGGCCAAAGGCGTGCGCTTCCTGCTGCCAGCCGATACCCGCATCACTCAGGAGTTCAAGGATGGCGCCGCTACTCAAGTGACCGCTCCTTACGAGCAGGGTGGTGAGACACCCGATGGCTGGGAAGGTATCGACATCGGCGATGTCGCCATTCGCGAATTCAGCGAGGAAGTCGCCAAGGCCCGCACCATCATTTGGAACGGACCGATGGGGGTTTTCGAAATTGAAAACTTCGCCAAAGGAACCCGTGCGATCGCCGAAGCAGTGGCACAAGCGACCTCCAAAGGTGCCGTGACCATCATTGGCGGCGGCGACTCGGTGACTGCGGTCAACCAGTTCGGCCTCGACGACAAAATGACTTTCATTTCCACCGGCGGTGGTGCCTCGCTTGAGCTCCTTGAAGGCAAGGAACTTCCCGGCGTCGCGTCACTCAACAATGCCTGATTTCCAATATATCCCCAAACACCGAATCCACACACTCATGAACCGCAAGCCGATCTTTGCCGCCAACTGGAAGATGAACAAAGGAGCCTCCGAAACCGAGGACTTCGTCAAAAGCTTCATCACCAAGATCCAAGGCCTCAACCTTGCCAGCGAGATCGTCATCGCTCCGCCTTTTGTGTCGCTGCCGAAACTTGCCGAGACACTGCACAGCTCCGGCCAGAATTCCCAAACGATCCAGATCGCCGCGCAGAACTGCTCGCAGTTTGATGCCGGCGCCTACACCGGCGAAGTGAGCGTGATGATGCTGCGCGAGTTCTTCGTGCACTATGTGATCCTCGGCCACAGCGAGCGCCGTTCGATTTTCGGTGAGACGGACGAGATCATCAACGCCAAGATGCTCAAGGCCCGCGAGGCAAACTTGAAGCCGATCTTCTGCATCGGCGAGACCCTTGCCGAACGCGAGGGTGGTCAACTTGAAGCCGTGCTGCGCCGCCAAGTCACCGAAGGCCTCAAGGGCTTGACCGAAAAGGACATGGCCGAAACGGTCATCGCATACGAGCCGGTCTGGGCCATCGGCACCGGCGTCACCGCGACCTCGCAGCAGGCGCAGGATGCCCATGCTTTTGTGCGTTCGCTGGTCTCCGAACTTTACGGTGCCGACACCGCCGCAAGGATCCGCATCCAGTACGGTGGCAGTGTCAAGCCCGGCAATGCCGCCGAGCTGATGGCCTGCCCGGACATCGATGGCGCGCTCATCGGTGGCGCAGCCCTCGAGCCGCAAAGCTTCATGGAGATCATCCGCAACGGTTTGGAAAATTGACCGGGTGACCCGAATGGTGTTTTCCCGCTTTCCAGAGTGGCCGGCGGCGGCTAGTTTCGCATCCATGTTTCGAGCCTTTCTCAAGGTTGCTCTCATCATTCTGTTTTTGCAGCCATCGCTGCGAGCCGACCATGTAATCGTGGCAGGCGGTCCGGCCCTTCGGAAATGGGAAGACCTTCGGATCAAGGAAGATCAACACGACCGCTGGTGGGCGAACTTCATCAGGGCATCGACCCTGCGCATGGCGGAAATCCGCAAGGCCTATGGCTCCAATGCGCCATTGGTATGGATCATTTATCAACCATCCTACCAAGCGCGCTCCAGGGAAGACGGCAAACCTTACACGACATGGATCAGCGAGGTTGCCGCGGAACGAAGGGCGACACTCATCTGGTTCCATGATTCGGCATCATTCATTCGCGCCATGAACTCGCGGCCGAAGGCATCGATTGAGACCTTTGATTTCTTCGGGCATTCAAATCGCCATGCCTTCATGTTTGAGTACGGGGCCGACATCATGGCCGCGTCGACCGCCTGGCTCCACGAACGTGACCTTTCAAAAATCAAGTCCTCGGTTTTCGCGCACAACGCGTACTGCAAAAGCTGGGGCTGCCACACTGGCGAAAGCATGAGCGCCGTGTGGAAAAGCAAGCTCGGCATTCCGCTCGAAGGCGCGACCGGTGCGACCGACTACCGGGTCATCAGCCTCGGAAAACTGCCGGTGTCACGCGGCAGCTGGCGCCGATAAGCACGATTGTTTCCGAACCGAAATTTTTCACCAATCATCCAAGCCATCCCATGAAACTTGCCGAACTCCAGGAACTCCACTCGCTGCCGTTTTTCGATCTGCTCAAGCGCGCCCGCGAAGTGCACGAGCAATCATGGCCCGATGGCAAAATTCAGCTTTGCACACTGCTTTCGATCAAGACCGGCGGATGCTCCGAGGACTGCGCATATTGCTCGCAATCGGCGCGATATGAGACGGACATCGAGCGTCAGGCCCTGCTCGAGCGCGATGAAGTGATGCAACACGCGCTTGCTGCCAAGCGCAATGGATCGACGCGTTTCTGCATGGGTGCCGCATGGAAAGGTGTGCGCGGTGGCACTGAGAAGTTTGAAAAGGTACTCGACATCGTGCGCGATGTGGCGGCGCTCAACATGGAGGTCTGCGTGACACTCGGCGAACTCGGCCTCGAGGAAGCGAAGCAATTGCGCGAAGCCGGCGTGACCGCCTACAACCACAATCTCGACACCTCGCCCGAGCACTATCCCAACATTGTCACCAGCCACACTTACGAGGATCGCCTGCGCACGATCCGCAATGTGCAGGATGCCGGCATTTCCGTCTGCTGCGGCGGCATCCTCGGTTTGAGCGAAACCATCACCGACCGCTTGCGCATGCTGGAGGTCATTTCGAACTTCAATCCGCAACCCGAGAGTGTGCCGATCAACTCGCTCATGCCGATGCCCGGCACGCCGCTGGCCAACAGCCCACAGGTCGACCCCTTCGATCTGGTGCGCATGATCGCATGCACCCGCATCGCGGTGCCCAAGGCAAAAGTACGCCTCTCGGCCGGACGCACGAGGCTCTCGGACGAAGTCCAGGCTCTCTGCTTTTTTGCTGGGGCCAACTCGATTTTTTACGGCGAAAAACTTCTCACCGCCGACAATCCGGAAGCGGAAAAAGATCGTGCTCTGCTGGCCAAGCTCGGGCTCGCAACGCTCGAGCCGGACATGTCGCTCGCGGCGCCGGATCTCGACCCAAGCATGCCCGCAAGCCCCTCGATAGGTTGCTGTGGCGCGCCCGCAAAATGCGATGACGCCGCACCGGCAAAGGCTGGTTGCTGCTGAGTGAGCGGGGGAGACTTACCCCGTCAATCGCACAAACCCGTTCTCGACAGGGGCAGGGCATAACCCTAGGTTGGCGGTTCACCCACATACCGCATGAAACACACCATCACATCCGGCGTCCTGATTCTCGGTCTCGCCGCTACCGCTATCGCAGAGAACAAGCCTGCTGCCGCAAAGGCAGAAAAGGCCACCACTCCAGCCGCTGAAGCACCTGCCAAGCTAAAGGCTGACCCCGCAGCTATCAAGTCCGATGCCTCCTACGCACTCGGCTTCAGAACCGGCGGCACCTTCGGTCAACAATTCGGCCAATTTGGCGTGACCGCTGCCGACCTTGAGCAAGAGAACTTCATCAAGGGCTTCATGGACGCTCTGAAAAATGGCAAGCCATCGCTCGACGAGGAGCGTTTGAAGGCCGCTATGGAAGGTCTTGGCGCGATGCTGCAAGAGCGTGAGAAAAAACTCGCCGAGGAGAACCTCGCTGCCGGCAACAAGTTTCTTGAAACAAATAGCAAGCGCGAAGGCGTGACCACCACCAAAAGCGGTCTTCAATACGAAGTCATCAAGAAGGGTGGCGACAAGAAGTATGAAGCCCCGAAGGACGACAAGGAAGACAACAAGCAGTTCATGGTGAACTACAAGGGCACGCTCATCGACGGCAAGGAGTTCGATGCCTCGCCCGAGGGTCAGCCGGTGCCAATGACGCTTCAAGTCGTCGAAGGATTCAAGGAAGCACTCACCACCATGCCGATCGGCGCAAAGTGGAAGTTGTTCTTGCCTGCCAAGCTTGCCTACGGCGAGCAACGCCGCAGCGCCGACATCGGACCGAACACCACTCTCATTTTTGAACTCGAGCTTGTCTCGATCGAAGACGCGCCAGCCAACGAAGGTCTGCCATTCGCATTGCCGCAAGGTGGTGAAGGCGGAGAGTGATTCCCGACCTGATCGAATATATCATGGCCGCCTGCGCTCCTGCGTGGGCGGCCATTTTTTTGAGATTCACCGCCAAAGCGGCGAAGGGACGCGAGCAAATATCGTGGATAGCGGATTGTGGATTATGGCACGAAGAAGCGACGACCAACGACTCTACTCCTTGGCGAACTTGGTGCCTTGTATGTTCATTCCGCCTTCGGTTTCCAACAACCCGCCGCCCGTGTCTTCCGAGAATGGGTCATTAAACTCGTCGGAGGAAGACACGGGCGGCGGGTTGCATTTTGGTCTCTCGGGGTCAAAGTGCACTACCGATCCGGGAGGTT
>CANHQM010000045.1 GCA_947462835.1 Akkermansiaceae bacterium | reverse complement strand
TGAGCGCCTCGGCGGCGACACGGGCTTTGAACTCGGCGGTCAGGTGTCTTCTTTTTCGTTTCATCGGTCTGATTTTGGGGGTGATTTGCCCCTCTCAGACCAGCTAAAGTTTCAACAAACCTCTGGCTCCGTTTTGCGGGACCACTTCAATTTTCATCAGAATCGATTTTTCATTTTTGATTTGGCTTGGCTTCAAAACACAGTGGGCGTGGTCAAGCTAGCATTATCTTGCGGGAGTTTGCAGCAAGTAGCCCCAATGGTTTACAGGAATTGTGCAAGTCTCGGCAGACCCTCGTGAACACGCACTTTTCTGAATCCCACCTTAGCCCATAACAGTCCGGAGACCATCCATTGGTTGGGAAACGTACCCAAAGTCGAGGATCCATATACCCCTACGACATCGATCATAAATTTGATTCCCAATGCAGGTGCACCCCCAAATTTCCATTCTCATGCCCGTGCTCAATCAGGCGCGTTTTTTGCGTCCGGCACTGACAAGCGTGCTTGGGCAGTCATGGCGCGACCTTCAAATCATCGTCGCCGATGGCGGCTCGGAGGATGGCACGTTGGATGTGCTGCGCGAATTTGCCGCGCGGGATCCGCGACTGAAGTGGACATCCTCGCCGGACCAGGGACCCGCCGAGGCGGTGAACAAGGCCGCGCAGCTTGCCACGGGAGAGATCCTCGGATGGCTCAATGCGGATGATGTGTATGCCGACGGCGCGATCGCCAGCGCGATGGAAAAATTAGAGGCCGATCCCACGCTTTGCATGGTGTATGGGCACGGCGAATTCATGGATGAGTCCGGCCGTGCGATCGGGTCCTACCCCACCCGTTTGCCATACACGGCGCTGGAGCTCTTTGCCGAGGGGTGCTTCATTTGCCAACCTACGGTATTCATGCGGCGCGAGGCCTGGCAGGAGCTTGGCGGCTTGGATGCGTCGCTGCAGGCATCGTTTGATTTCGACCTGTGGGTGAGGGCCTTCAAGGCATGGCCCGGCCGCATCGGTTTCCTCGATCGCACCCTAGCCTATTCAAGGCAGCACGACGCCACGATCACCCACACCAAACGACGCGTGGTCGCGCTGGAAGCGCTCGGTCTACTGCGCAAGCATCTCGGGATCACCCCCGCCAATTGGATCCTCAACCATTTCGAAGAAATTCTCGCCGCCTGTCCTTCAGGCACGGGAAAAGCACCCAAGGATGAAATCCGGTCCGTGCTGGAGGAGGCAGAAGCCCTTCTCTCCCTCACGGAGCGACAGAAGGCTCGGTGGTGGGTGGAGTCCGACCGACGCGTGGCGCTGGCTACCAGTGATGTCTTCGTCGGCGTGCATACGGATGGCTGGGCAGGGCCCGAACTCACCATCCGCACGACTCGCACAACAGGTCGCATCATCCTCCATGGCTCGAACCTCGAGCCCTGCCCCGAGAAAATGAAACTACGCATCTCCCGGGCGGACGGCCGCGTTAAGGCGCAAAAAATTTCATGCCATGGCGATTTTTCCTTCGCGATCGATCTGGTTCCTTCCCGCTGCGGGACAACGCCAGCCGTGCATACCGTGGAATGCGACCAGCACTTTGTGCCATTCACGAGACAGGATCAACCCGCCGATTCACGGCAATTATGTTATAAAATCAACCATATTGAGATTATTTGATGAAATCCGAAATATTGAATGAAGATGGGGTGCACGCCCTGTACCGCAAGCATCTTGGCCGTGATGTGGAGAGCCAGGAAGTGCTCGAAGCCCACCTCAAGGGGCATCAGACGCTGGAATCACTGCAGGCAAGTATTTTGAATTCTTCCGAGTATCTGAACAAAAATTTGTCGCCGGACATCTGGAGTTTCCTACCCCGCAACTTGGTCCGGCCCGCTCCGGTGATTGATGTCGATGTGTCGCCATCCGAGCTGAACGCCATTTTCGAGCGCATTGCCGGGGAATGGTCGAAACTGGGGGAAACCGATCCCCATTGGTCGGTCATCACCAGCGAAAAATACCGCCATGCGAACTTCGATCAACACGAGCATGATTTTTACAACTCCGGCAAGCATCTCGCCTCAGTGATCGAGGTGTTTGCCAAGCGCAACGGCGTTCAGATTGACCGCGATCATGTGCTCGAACTGGGATGCGGCACAGGGCGCGTCACCGCCGCCCTCGCAAGTTCTTTCAACAAGGTGACGGGTGTCGATGTGTCAGCGGGGCATTTGCGACTTTGCCGTATCGCCTTGGAGAAGCGCGGAATCTACAACGGATCTTTCCATCATCTGACCTCGCCCGCGGCGGTCGACGATCTGCCGACTTGTTCGTTTTTCTTTTCGACGATCGTCCTCCAGCACAATCCGCCGCCGTTGATTGGCTATCTGCTCGACCGACTGCTTGCGAAAGTGCTCCCGGGTGGCGCGGCGCTTTTCCAAGTACCGACCCACACGCCCGGTTATGAATTCCATATCAAGAAGTACCTGTCCTCAAAGAAACCATCCGATTTCGAAATGCATTGTTTCCCGATGAACCGGGTTTTTCGTTTGCTGCATGATCATGGATTCCGTGTGCATGAAGTGATCATGGACACATGGACGGGAATGCCGGGGTCGCACACCTTCTTCGCATCGAAATCACAATAGAATGGCGACCCCGTCCGAATCGATAGCCGAAGTCGACCGACCTCATGCCTATTCGCGGGTGGTGGCCTCGCCTCTCCGCCACTTGTCGGTGCTCGGCGCAATGCTGGCAATATGGCACCTGCGGCCTGCTCTGCAGAGAAGTTACCCATTGCATAAGATGCGCCCGCGCGATTGGATGCGTTTTCTCGCTTGGTGTGCTACAGATGGCAGAAAAGATTATGCGATCTTGAGGGAAACCCCAGAGTTGACCCATGAACTTAATCGGCCAGTTAGTTTACCGTTGTTAAAAAACGATGCATGGAAAAATTGTTTTTCCCTTGGTATGTTTTTTAGTGGTGTGACGACATACCGATGGTCGTTCAGTGCGTTATTGAGCACGAAAAGAGCTCGCAATCGCGTGGCAAGAGCGTTTTGGAGAGGGCTAAGACACGAAATTGGAATGTCGGAAATCCCCGAATGGCAAAAAGTTGCCCTAGAGGGTCGGTTTGATTGCCTTCCAAATTTCATCCGTGTCATTCGCCTAGGCAAACATGATGCCACACTCACCGATGACGAGCTCGTCGAGAAATGTGGTTTGAAAGATTTGGAATTCGGCAGGCCCAAACCTGCGGGACCTCTAGCTGTGCCAGCATTCGTGACTTTGCCGGCAGGCCTCCATGTGTCCCCCGTTCCGATCCCCCTGCGCGTCATGCGCGTGGTTGCTCCTATCATGCGGTGTTGGGGAAAAAATCCCACTGAGTCTGAAAGAGCATCCGTTGCCGGCAGGATTCCGGCCCGACCGTCATGCATATCCCTATCTTCTCACCGATTCGGGGTTAATCTGTTTGGCTATGCCCATGGTGAGCTCGGAATTGGTGAGGACATTCGGCAAGTGGCAAGCGCGCTGCAATCGCAAGGAGTTCCTGTCTGCATCATCAATTTCAAACCGGGCAGCAACATCTCCCAAGCGGATCGGTCGGTCGACCCGCTCATCGTCACCGAGCCGCGATATGGCATCAATGTCTTCTGCATGACCGGCATTGAGACCACGCGTTATGTAAGTGAGATGGGCCTAAGTACGCTTGAGGGCCGCTACAACATCGGCCTCTGGCCATGGGAATTGCCGGATTGGCCGGAGAGCTGCCGCCATGCCTACGCCTGCGTGGACGAGGTGTGGGGCATCAGCCAATACACCGCACACGGCCATCGGCACGCGGCGCCACGCCCGGTCCTACCCATGGGCCTGCCCGTCGAGCTGGGCCCGATCGGCCCCCAAACGCGCGACTACTTTGGATTACCAGATAACACCTTCCTTTTTTACTTCGCATTCGATATCAATTCAAACGCTGCGCGCAAGAATCCGGAAGGACTGATCAAGGCCTTTCAAAAAGCTTTCCCGGCAGGTAAGTGTGAGCCAGTCGGACTTGTCTTGAAGATAAGCCATCCGGAAACAGGCTGCAGGCTCTGGAAAAGGATCCGACAAATTGCACAACGCGACAAACGGATTCATGTCATCGAGAAAACCATGCGCAGGCCTGAGTTGCTTGCATTGTTCAAGGCCTGCGACTGCCTTGTTTCGCTGCATCGTGCTGAAGGCTTCGGTCGCTGCATCGCTGAGGCCCTGCTCCTCGGCAAGCAAGTGATCACCACTGGTTTTTCCGGGAATCTCGACTACTGCCACGAACCTCGTGTGGCACTGGTCAGCCATTCGATGCGTAAGGTCGAGGCCAAGGACTACATGTGGGGCGAGGGGCAAATGTGGGCCGAGCCGGATCTCGACCACGCCGCAGAGCTGATGCGTTCGATATGGCAAGAGCCGCGTGAGCTTGGATCAGGCAACTACGACTTCAGTCCCGAGACCATAGGCCAGCGCTACAAAGCGCGTCTCCAAGAAATTTGGGAGCAGCACGCCGAGCAAAAGCAAAGCCGCCAGCCTGCCGTGAATGAGATGATCTGAGGCGGGTATAGGTAAAAGCTTAAAAACTAAAATGCTGAGACGCTGAAATAAGGAAAAAGTCGCTTGCTCATCGCTAATCAGAACTTGGAGCAGGATAAAGAAGTCATTGGTCAAGAGTCAGTAGTCATTGGAGAGTAATATAAAAACGGCTTCTTTGTCTTCTTCTTCATTCAAAATTGACTCACGCGTGCCGCCCACGCGTTCGGCCCTGTGGGCCACGTCACTCGCTGCGCGAGCTGTTGACTCAGTGCCGCCTCACGGCACTTCGCCCTTCGGGCACGTCGCTTCGCTCCTGTCTAAACTGCCTACATGCCTTCAGCAGTTTTGTCCAAAACGGCTACAAGCCTTCGCCGTTTTTCAAAATTCACCTCTCTTGCCCTTCGCGTCCCTTAGCGACCTTTGCGGCTTCGCAGTAAATACTCTTACTCTTCACTTCGACGTTCAATGTTGGATGTTCGATGTTCACCTCTTCCCCAATGCTCTACGCCGACGCAACACGCCTGATCCGCCGACATGTCGGGGTGATCCACCACACTGGCATCGACCGGGTGAACCTTGAGTACGCACGCTGGGTGCATGGGATGGGTGGTGGGCTATGCCTAAGGCGTGGTGGTGAGATCAAGCAGCTTTCGCGCAAGTCATGGGCGAGGCTATTGCTGGGAGGAAGGCAGCCGGGCAACTCAAGGGTCGGGCGGCGGCATCGGCTTTATTTGTTCCTGCGATCATTGGTCTTTCGCAAGTCGATCCCGAAGGGCAGCACGCTCTTGGTTTCCACGCATTCATGGCTCGCGCATGAGGACACTTGGCAGTGGCTGCGCCAGCGCGAGTGCAAGGCGGTAGTTTTTTTGCACGACCTGATACCAATCCAGTTTCCCGAATACTCGCATCCGCGCGAGAAGGCCCTGCATGAGCGGCGGCTGAATCACACGCTGCGCTACAGCCGCGGCATCATCGTCAATAGTCGCTGCACGGAATCCGCGGTGCGGGCTTATGCGAAGCAGGTGGGACTGAGCGTACCGCCGATCCTTGTCGCCCCGCTTGGACATGAGCTTCCAGAGTGTGAGAAGCTGCCGCCGCAGGATTTAGTAAAGCCCTATTTCGTCGTCCTCGGCACCATCGAGCCGCGCAAGAACCACCTGCTCTTGCTCACGCTGTGGCGGGAACTGGTGAAGCGCCATGGTGCGGACACTCCGCGCTTGGTCGTTGTCGGGCGGCGTGGTTGGGAATGCGAGCAAGTGGTTGATCTGCTCGAGCGCTGTGAAGCGATCCACCCCTATCTCGTCGAGAAAAACGATGCCTCGGACGAGGAAGTCGTGACGCTACTCGCCGGCGCCTGTGCCCTGCTCATGCCCTCCTACGCCGAGGGCTTTGGCATGCCAGTGCAGGAGGCACTCGCCATCGGCACGCCCGTGATTTCCACCCCGCTGCCAGCGATCCGCGAATTTGCCGGTGACATCCCCGACTACGCCGAGCCACACGACGGCACCCGCTGGCTCGAGCTTATCGAGGCCTATGCCCAATCCCCCTCCCCCCAACGCGAAGCCCAAGTGCAACGCCTCAAAAACTTCCGCCACACCACCTGGCAGGAACACTTCCAAAGGGTCGAGGAGTTTATGGAATCAGAGGTCGGAGGACAGAAGTCAGAGGACAGAGGACAGAGGACAGAGGACAGAGGACAGAGGTCAGAGGACAGAGGACAGAGGTCAGAGGTCAAGCATGGCCGTAGCGAAGCGAAGGCAAATAAGAGGTCAGAAATTCTAGATACCTAACAGGTCAAACACATATGCAATTGCGCACAGCTAAAGATCTCACAGTGTATGTAAAAGCATACGAACTGGCGATGGCTATTTTTGAAGTGAGCAGGACCTTTCCGTCAGAGGAAAAATATGCCCTTACAAGCCAAATTCGGCGCTCTTCACGATCCGTTTGTCTAAATCTTAGGGAGGCTTGGTCCAAGCGTCGCTACGAAGCTCACTTCATCAGCAAATTGACAGATTGCGATGGAGAAAATAGCGAGACCGATTCCTCTTTGGATTTTGCGTTCGACTGCGGATACATCACCGATGAACAACACAAAAATTTAACAGAACTGAATCGGGAAATAGGTCGAATGCTTGGATCCATGATCAACACTCCTGATTCGTTTCTCATCAAACCTTCAAAAAACTAACCCCTCCGACCTCCGAGTTGCCTTCGCTTCGCTCCGACCTCCGACCTCCGACCTCCGACCTCCGACCTCCGACCTCCGACCTCCGACCTCCGACCTCCGACCTCCGACCTCCGACCTCCGACCTCCATGCCCTCTACCATTCACGCCGTGGGATTTTCGCCATGGAAGAAGATGCATGTGCGGGCGTATTTTCAGGATCGGAAGATTGTGTTTGTGTCCAAGCCCTCGCGCTTGCCGAAGAAAAGAGGACTGTGTGTTGCTACATGGGGCGTGCGCATTCCTGATTCATTTTTCCCCGAGCGGGCGGAGATCATTCGGCTTGAGGATGGGTTTTTGAGGTCAGTCGGGCTCGGGGCGGATTTGGTACGCCCGCTCTCGTGGGTGCGCGATTCGCGTGGCATTTATTACGATGCCACAAGGCCATCGGATCTTGAGCTGATTCTGAGGCATACGGATTTTCACGAGTCCATGCTCGCGAGAGCGCGCCAACTCGCGGATCGCATCATAACGGCGGAGCTGACCAAGTACAACACCGGCACGGGAGCATGGCAGCGGCCCAAGGGGCAAAGGCGCGTGATTTTGGTACCCGGTCAGGTCGAGTCGGATGCGTCGATCCGGTGTGGCGCGGCAGGTATCAGGACCAATTTCGGGCTGCTTGCTGAAGTGCGTCGGCGAAGCCCGGATGCCTTCATTGCGTATAAGCCGCACCCGGATGTGGTCGCAGGTCTGCGTGCCAAGGGCACGGGAGAAGGTTCGGCGATGGAATTCTGCGATGAGGTGCTAGGCGATGTCCCGATGGCCGACTTGTTGGCTCAGATCGATGAGGTCCACACCCTCACCAGCCTGACAGGCTTCGAGGCCTTGATGCGTGGCAAAAAAGTCGTGACGCATGGCATGCCATTTTACGCCGGTTGGGGGCTCACCGAAGACGCCGGCATGACACGTGAAGTAGCCGCACGCCGGGATCGCAGACTCAGCCTCGATGAACTCGTTGCAGGGACGCTGATTCTCTATCCCACCTATGTCAGCCGCGAGACCGGCCAATTCATCACCCCGGAGCAAGCACTCGATGAACTGCTCACCTGGCGTAAAAACCATCCCAAAGCCCCCCCCCCATGGCGACAGGTGCTGAGGTTTTTCCTAAGGCGAATGGCGGAGTGAATTAGGGAAGAGTTATGGTTATCAGTTATTCGTTATGGGGGAGAAAGACACGACGCTTCTTTATCTTCAATTCACGATACACCATCTGCCATCCAAATGGACGCTATCAATAACCGCGCAAAGCGAGATTCAGAAATTCGTATGCCAGTCAAAAAAGAAATGATCTCAAAATTATCACCGACCAAGCCATCTCTTGACTGGAGAATCCTCTTTGTATTTCTAAAAATAATCGGATTTTCCAACAGCGTCAGTGCAGCAACAAACCCTCTTCATTCCGATTTTTCGAATCATACAACGATTATCGCGCCTGATGAATTGTTGCCGTACACTGATGATGAATCCTTGAATTTCAAAAATCAAAATCGCCTTTTTATTCCGGTTTCTAAGAATGCTATTCATGATTCGAATCAAAAATTCGCGACCACTAAAGTTTCCGAAAATGAAGAATGCATCCTGAAATTGAGCCATGCTGACCTGAGATACACTAGCTCATCATTCTTTGAAGATGTCTCTCTGATCAAATGGGAGACGGCCACCGTACTGGGTAGCACACTCATGCTAGGATTCATGGATTGGGACTGGGGTTCGTCCTCTTTTTACTTCGATTCTGAAGGGTTTTTTGGCAAGGATACCATCAGTGGCGGCATGGACAAGTTGGGGCATATTTACGGATCCTACACCTTGGCGGATTTCTTCACTTATTCCATCAACAGAAAATCCGGCAATATTGAACAGGCCGCATTGACCGGCTCCATGATGTCATGGGGCGTGATGTTGATTGTTGAGACCATGGACGGGTTTTCTGGCGATCACGGTTTCTCACCTGAGGATCTTTTAGGCTGCGTAAATCTTTTTCTGTAAAAGTGATCAAGGCATCAATCTGAGGGATGTTTTTGGTGTCTGTTAGTTTTCTGGTTTGAGGTAAGATTTTCCGGATTCCCAAGCTTCGGAGATTTCGACGAGCACGGCGGTGACCAGGCGTTC
>CANHQM010000044.1 GCA_947462835.1 Akkermansiaceae bacterium | reverse complement strand
GCATTGCTCGGCAACCAGATCGAACTGGAAAACAATGAGCTCACCTTCGAGTGGCAGGAAGGCATCGGCACCAACAAACAACTCATCGATGCCGGTCTTTTTCAATTCTGGAACGAGGCCACCGGCGAGATAACCCGATCGGCAGGACTGCGCTCCTTCGACCTCCCGAAATTCTGCGGACCCGATGGCAGCCCCGAACTTCGCGACATCAAGCTCCCACAAAATGGCAGGCACGCGAGAGCCATCGGCATCAGGGTCTACCCATTTGTATTGCCCGAGGAAATGGCACGCATGAAAGAAAGCGGCCAACTTACCGACCCGCGCTCACTGCCGCACATTCTCGTGGTGGCCCAGGATGCAAAGCCGGTTCATTATGTTCTCACCCGCCTGCGCTGGATCCTCGGCCTTGGCACGCTCACCACCCTTGGCATCGGATTTTTTCTCATCAACCGCGCAATCCGGCATTCGCTGCAACCGATCGAAACACTCAGCGAGCAAGTCGCCAAACGCGAAGGCAATCGCTTGGACTCCGCCCTCGAACTCTCATCCAAACTGCCATCCGAACTCACCGGCCTCGCCGAAAGTTTCGACTCCTTGCTCGGTCGGGTGGCCTCATTGAGAATGCGCGAGAAAGACTTCATTCGCAACGCCGCGCACGAACTGCGAACACCAATCGCCGGACTTCGCGCAACGATCGAGCTGGCATTGAACCGCCCCCGAAGCGCGGATGAATATCAAAGCAAACTTGAGTCATGCCACTCGCAGGTCACCGCCATCGGTGAGCTCCTCAACCGCCTCTCGGCACTGGCCCAAATGGGAAATGCCAAGCACTTGCAGCCGGAAAAAATCAATCTCACGGAGATTCTGAACCACTGCCTGCAAAATTTCCAATCACGCTTCGATCAACGAAATCTCACGGTCACGCGCAAATTTGCACAAACACCCTGCCACGCGAACGGCGATGGCACATTGGCCACGATGATCATCAAGAACCTGCTCGACAACGCCGCGTGCTACTCGCCCGAATCATCGCAAATCGATGTGGAAATCAACGAAACCAACGACCATGTGCGGGTCTTCATTCAAAACCGCTCCGATGATCTTCCCGATGAGTTGGACCGACTGTTCGAGCCACTTTTCCGCAAGGATAGCTCCCGCCAAAACGAAGGCTCACATCTGGGCATCGGCCTCAGCCTCAGTCTCGAATCCGCCCACGCAATGGGTGGAAAACTGCTCGCGCAAAAAACTGCCGACGGTCTGATTGGGTTCTCATTCATCCTGCCAAGCAGCACCTGATCGATTAGCCGATCTGCAATATCGGCCATCAGCAAACGCGATGCGGGGGGTGCATCCGGATTTTTTCCGCCGAAACGGAAAAAACGCCCCTCTCTCACCGGATTCTCATGTTCGGAAAGCTAAGTTCCCGCATCCGGAGCAGCAAACGACTCCACGATCCCTGCACATTCACGCGATTTCATGAGAGAGCGATTCATTCATTCCTACGCCGCCCGTCTGGCATTCCTGATCGTTGCGATTCCCGTGGCATTCACCATTTTTTACATGCGGATGATCCTCTCAAAATTCACCGACCTCTTCCACTCCCCATATTGAACAACCCATGAAACACCTCAAACTGACTCCATCCCTGCGCCTCGCTGCCATTGCCTACGCGTTGTTTTTGATTCTCTCGATGATCTCGCGCCTGATCCTGCTCGCGGTCGCAAGACATGTAGCCACATGGGATGCCTCGCTCATTACGACATTCGGCCTCGGCCTCCGTCACGATGCCGCAGCTGCAGTTTTTGCCTCGCTGCCATGGATCGCCATCGGCACAACTCTCCCGCATAAATGGCTCAATGCACGCAGCGGGAAAATCCTGCTGATGTCGCTGATGACGCTCTTCATCGGCATTCTCGTATTCATCACCACTGCCGAGTACTTCTTCTGGGACGAGTTCGGAGCACGTTTCAATTTTATCGCTGTGGATTACCTCGTCTGGACAAACGAGGTTTGGGGCAACATCAACGAATCCTACCCGATGGTTCCGATCATCACCGGCATCCCTCTGATTTCGCTGCTCACCTGCTGGGCCTTGAACCGCATCGGCGCATTCCAATGGGTCGACTCGGGCCGACACACATTCAGATCAAGAATCTTGAGCATCGCCGCAGGCTTAGCGGTCGCCGCAGGGTGCGTCTGGTTCATCGATCAATCTTCCGCAAATTCGCTGAAGAACCAATACCACTGCGAACTCGCGAAAAACGGCTGCTGGTCGTTCTTCGCTGCCGCGCGTCACATGCAGCTCGATTATGACAAGTGGTACCTTTCATTCGAGAAAAAAGCCGCGCTCAAGGACGCCAAGCAACTTCTTTCCACACATGACGCACCAGCCCTTTCCGACGCAGAGGATGACCTCCGCCGCCGCATCACCGGGCGCGGCCCCGAGAAGCGTTGGAATGTGATTCTCGTCTGCATGGAAAGCATGAGCGGCGATTTCATGAGCTACCTCGGCGAAAAATCCGGGATCACACCAAACCTCGACCGCCTCGCCAACCAATCAGTTTTCTTCGAGAACCTCTACGCCACCGGCACCCGCACCGTCCGCGGCATGGAAGCCCTCACGCTCAACCTGCCCCCCACGCCCGGACAAGCCATCATCTACCGCCCCGAAGGCACCAACCTGCAAACGAGCTTCAGCCCCTTCATCGATCGCGGCTACGACTGCGCGTTTTTCTACGGCGGCGACGGACGCTTCGATTTCATGAACCGCTACTTCTCCACCTCCGGATGCCGCATCATGGATGTGAACGCGTGGGACAAAAATGATGTCACCTTCAAGACCGCATGGGGTGCCTGCGACGAGGACCTTTTCCGCAAAACCATCGCCGAGGCCGATGCCAACCACGCCGCAGGCAAGCCCTTCCACTTTTTCTGCATGACCACCAGCAACCACCGGCCCTACGACTTCCCCGCCGGCCGCATCGACCTGCCCTCGCACAGCGGCAGAAAGGCCGCAGTGAAATACGCCGACTGGGCGATCGGCAACCTGATCGATGAGGCCAGTAAAAAACCGTGGTTCAACAACACGCTGTTTGTGATCGTCGCCGACCACTGCGCGAGTTGCGCAGGAAAATCGGAGATCGATGTGACAAAGCACCACATCCCCGGCATCATTTACAATCCAAGCCTCGTGCCCGCACAAAAGATCAGCAAACTTTCCAGCCAGATCGATGTGATGCCCACCGTCCTCGGCATGATGAACTGGAGCTACGATTCGCTCGGCTACGGTCATGACCTGCTTGCACCCTCGGCAACCGCGACAGAGGGCCGTGCCTTCGTCAGCAACTACCAGAAAATCGCTCTCTTGAAAAACAACGGCATGGCAATCCTCAAACCCAACCGCGTGGTTTCACGCTACTCATGCAACCTCGCCAACGGAGACCTTACGCCAATCGAGGCAGATCGCTCGAACCAACTGGTTCACGACGCAGCAGTCTATTACCAAAGCGCCTCGTGGCTGTTCGACAACGGCAAATTGAAACGAAAATCCACAGGCGCTACCCTCTCCGCCAATTGAAACCAACCAAATCCACCAGCGGTTGCATGAAAACCAATCGCATGCTCGCAGCCTCGATCGCCTTGCTGGCGGTGATCTTCGTGTTTTTTGAAATCAGCGATGCGGACCTGCGTGTACAGGATCTGTTTTACAATTTCACCACACACTCGTGGATCGTCGATGCCAAAGCCCCCTTGCCACGCGCGCTGTTCTACACCTGGCCGAAGGTGCTAATCTGGTTCGGAGGCGTCGCCTTGCTCGCTTTGGCTTTGATGCCTCAAGATTGCAAAATTCGACGCGTGTTTCCCGCTTGGAAACGCAACGAAATGCTGGTGGTAATCAGCACGCTTGCACTCGCCCCCGCAAGCATCGCAACACTCAAGGCCACCACCAATGTCTTCACGCCATCGGAGATCCGACGCTACGGCGGCCCCGCTCCCTATGTGAAAGTTTGTGAGTCATATCCGGCAAACGACCACCCTGCGAGACGCGGCCGTGGATTTCCCGCAGGTCATGCCAGCGGAGGGTTCGCGCTGATGGCACTCGCGGCACTCGCCAACACTCGTAGGGCGCGAATTTTTTGCATCGCAGGTGGCCTCGCAATTGGCTCGGTGCTCGGTGTCTACCAAATGCTTAAAGGCGCACACTATCTGAGCCACACGATCATCACCGCACTCATCTGCTGGATCATTTTTCTCGCCTTGCAAAAGTTCTTGATACGCGGAGATAACCCGGCGGCATAGCCCACGCCACCGCCTTGCAGGCTTGCAGTTCGCCTGAAAACCAGCGAAAGTGAGCCACATGATTCGCTCAATCTTTGTTCTTCTCGCCCTCGCCTGCAGCGCCAGCGGTCAGGCCTACGCACCGATCAACGATCGCCCGCCGCAACTGACCCGTGAATTTCGCGGCGCATGGATCGCCACCGTGCACAATCTCGATTGGCCAAGCAAAGGCTCGAGCGCCGGCGCCCAACAAGCGGAGCTTCGCGGCATCCTCGACAAACTCGCCGCAATGAAAATAAACGCGGTGATCTTCCAAGTACGCCCGGCCTGCGACGCGTTTTATCAATCGTCATTGGAGCCATGGAGCCAATGGCTCACCGGCACGATGGGCCGCTCGCCGGGCTATGATCCCCTCGCCTTTTGCATCCGCGAAGCCCACGCCCGCGGCATCGAAGTTCACGCGTGGTTCAACCCCTTTCGCGCACTTTGCAACAACTCACATCCGGTCGCCGGCAATCATGTGGTGAAGGCATCGCCACAAATCACCAAACGCTACGGCAACATGACTTGGTGCGATCCGGCGAGCTCCGAAGCCCGTGCCCGCGCGCTCAACGCGATCATGGATGTGGTGCGCCGCTACGATGTCGATGGCATCCACCTCGATGATTATTTCTACCCCTATCCCGAAGGCGGGCGCACCTTTGCCGATGGTAAATCACCCGCCGAACGCCGCGCCTACATCGACAGCTTTGTGAGCAAGCTCTACTCGTCGGTCAAAAGCCAAAAATCATGGGTGCGCGTTGGCATCAGCCCCTTCGGCATCTGGCGGCCCGGCGTGCCGGATGGCATCGAGGCAGGCATCGACAGCTTCGAACACCTCGCCGGCGATTCGCGCAAGTGGCTCAAAAACGGTTGGGTCGATTACCTCGCACCGCAGTTGTACTGGCGCATCTCACCGCGCAAACAAAGTTTCCCGCTGCTCCTCGAATGGTGGCGCGGACAAGGCAACCGCCCGGTCTGGCCTGGCATCGCCACCGCACGCATCCAATCATCCGAAGACCCCGGACGCCCTGCATCGGAAATCACCAATCAAATCGACCTCTCACGCAAAATCGGTAGAGGCCCGCAAGGCCATATCCACTGGAGCGCGAAAAGCCTCGTCACCAACCGCGGCGGCATCGCCACCAAACTCGCAGGCAGCTACACGCAAGCTGCCGCCGTGCCAGCCATGCCATGGATCAACAACAATTCACCCGATGCCCCCGGCGTGAGCGCTCAAGCGAATGGCGATGGCACACTCGTGCGCTGGACGCCGGAAAAAGGCACTGCGAAAATTGCCATCCAAACCCGCATCGATGGCAACTGGCGCACGGCAAAAATCACCTCCGCCGGTTCCGGCCAAACCACAGTCCCGCTCGCCGACGCCATCGCCGTCACCGCACTTGACCGCTTTGGCAATGCCAGCTCACCGAAGGTCCTCGGCCTGCGCTGAAGACATGGCGTAACCCCACTCGAAAATTCTGAAAACCCACCCAAATTTTCTGCTGCTTTGCGGCATCCTGCCGGCACTCATCTTGTCGGCAATCGGACCTTTCGACCGCCTCACCTGGTGGCTCGAAGTGGCACCGGTGCTGATCGGCTTCTTTGCGCTGTTCATCGCACAAGCGAAAGGCTGGCGCTTTTCCAATCTCGCGCTGTGGCTGATTGCTTTGCACATGCTGGTGCTGATCGTCGGCGGCCACTACACCTACGCACGCGTGCCGATCGGCGATTGGCTTCGCGATGGCTTCAACTTCGAACGCAACCACTACGACCGCCTCGGCCACCTGATGCAAGGGTTTGTGCCCGCTATCCTGCTGCGCGAAATTTTCCTGCGCAATGGAGTGTTTGCACGCAAGGGCTGGTTGGCGTTTTGCGTGATCTCATTCTGCCTCGGCTTCAGCGCGTTTTACGAACTCATCGAATGGGCCGCCGCGTTGGTCTCGGCGGAAGCGGCCGAATCATTTCTCGGCACCCAAGGCGACCACTGGGACACTCAGTGGGACATGTTTCTCTGCGGCCTTGGAGCCATCACCGCGTTGCTGTTTCTATCCCGCGCGCACGACCGCTCGATAGGCAAAATCTCCCGCTGAAACCGCCAAATTTCGCCCTTCTCCGGCCTTGCATTGGCACGCTTCCGCGACTTGACTGGCGCTCACCCCATTTTCCCACCGTGAAAGCCTACGAAATCTACTCCGCCGTCGACCCGTCCATCGTCAATCAAATGCTCGATTGGTTCCGCTCGCACGACCGCAATGTGTACAAATCCGCCGTCGCATCGCTCGCCGAAAAACGCAAATTGCGCCCGATATTCGTCGAGAAAAAAACGATGACCGAGCAATACGCGTGGATCCACAAAACCCTCAAGATCAACGCCTGCAACATGATCGGCGAACACCTCATGCAAGCCTACCTGATGGCCGGCCAGCAATCGCTGCTTGCCATGTTCTGCGACGGCATGGGCATCCCGCACGATGGCAAGGGATCCGTCGTCGGCGAACTGCCGAAAAAACTCGATGCCGAACGCCTCAACTCGACGATCGACAAACTCATCGAAATCTTCGACCCGAAACTCCTCACCCTCTACCTCCGCTGCTTCAACCTCCAAGTCCCCAACGGCTGGCCCGAACTCAGCGAAAAACTCGCCTCCGACCCAAGGCTTGTTCTTGCGTGAGATCTTTCCCCATTGCTCTGTTCATTAGCAACGGACCTTTCGAAGAAAAGTCCCAGCCAATGAAAAGCCACTTCTTTTCTTCTGTCTTCTGTCTCCAAGTCTTCCGTCTCTCACTTGAAACTGAAGACTTGAAACTTTAAACTTTTTCCATGCCCAAGGTTTACATCAAGACCTACGGATGCCAGATGAACGAACGCGACTCCGAACAGGTCGCGCGCATGTTCGTCGAAGGGGGCTACACGGTGACGCCGACCGAAAAGGATGCGGATGCGGTGCTCATCAACACCTGCTCGGTGCGCGATCAGGCGGAGCAAAAAGCACTCGGGAAAATGGGCTCGATGATGCATGCCGGCCGCGACCGACGGCATGTGGTCTATGGCTTCATGGGCTGCATGGCGCAGTCGCGCGGCGAGGAACTTTTCAAAGCCGTACCCAGTCTTGATGTGGTCGCCGGCACGCAAAAATACCACAAGGTTTTCGACTATGTGGATAGCATCCTCAAGCGCCGCCTCGAGGCCCGCATGGATGACCCCTCACTCTCGCTGCGCGGTGGAACGGTTTGCGACATCGAAGCCGAAGAAGGCTCGCAAAACACCATTCGCGATCACATCCCCAAGGCCCGCGAAGCCTCGGCATTTGTCTCCATCATGCAGGGCTGCAACATGCGCTGCTCGTTCTGCATCGTGCCCGACACTCGCGGACGCGAACGCGGCAGGCCGATTGCCGAAATCGTTGGCGAAGTCCGCCACCTCGCCGCGCAAGGCGTCAAGGAAGTGACACTGCTCGGTCAAATCGTCAACCTCTACGGCCGCACCGAATTCCCGATCATCGGCGGCAAGTCACCCTTCGTGCAGTTGCTCGAGGCCGTGCACGAAGTCGATGGCATCGAGCGCATCCGTTTCACTTCGCCTCACCCGATCGGCTATCGCGACGACCTCGTCGCCGCCTTCACCTACCTGCCCAAGCTCTGCTCGCACATCCACTTCCCGATGCAAAGCGGCTCAGACCGCATACTCAAGGAAATGCGCCGACCCTACAAAAACGCGAAGTTTGTCGAAATCTGCGAGAAAATGAAGACCGCCAGACCCGGCATCGCCATCACCACCGACATCATCGTCGGTTTCCCCGGCGAGACCGAGGAGGATTTCCAATCTACGATGGACACCGTAGAACGCCTGCAGTTCGACAACGCCTTCGTCTTCCGCTACTCCAAGCGCCGCAACACCCCCGCCGCCGAAATGGACGGACAACTCTCCGAAGAGGAAAAGGAATCACGCAACCAACGCCTCCTCGATGTGGTCAACCGCATCGCCATCGAAAAAAACGCGGCACTTGTCGGCACCCGCCAGCAAATCCTCTGCGAGGGCCCCTCAAAAAACAATCCGGACCGCCTCTCCGGCCGCACCTCGCACAACAAAATCGTCATCTTCGATGGCGACCCCAACCGCCACATCGGCCAAATCCTCGACATCCACATCGACGAATCCACCGGCTTCACCCTCTACGGCCACCTGCCGATTTCGATGTGAGATTGGCATCAATGCTCTAGGCCCACACCTTTTCGAGATCGCCCTTCTCGAGCACTTTCCACTCGCCTTGGGCCAGCGCGCCAAGCTCGAAGCTTCCGATCGCCGCACGGATCAATCGCAGCGTCGGATACCCCACGGCCGCAGTCATGCGCCGCACCTGACGATTCTTCCCCTCGGTCAGCCGCAGCTCCATCCATGAGGTCGGAATCAATTTCCGAAATCGCACGGGCGGATTCCGCTCCGCCACCTGCGGCTCGGGCTGCAGCAACTTCGCGCCACAAGGCAGCGTGCGGTAATTTTGAATCTCGATCCCGCCACGCCGCAATCGCTGCAAGGCCCCCTCATCCGCCACACCCTCCACCTGCGCCCAATAAGTCCGTCCATGCGCCGCAAGCGGATCCAGCAACCGATGGTTGAACCCCGCTTCATCCGAGAGCAAAAGCAAACCTTCCGAATCCATGTCCAAGCGCCCCACCGGATACACCCCGGCAGGAAAACCAAAATCCGCCAAGGTCCGCTGACCCGGCTGATCCGGCGTAAACTGGCACAACACGCCATAGGGCTTGTGAAACGCGATCACCATGAGGTTGGAAAAAACCGGATCAGACCGATGATGCAAGAGTTATGTGCGTCATCACTC
>CANHQM010000043.1 GCA_947462835.1 Akkermansiaceae bacterium | reverse complement strand
CGTCGGCAACCACTTCCTCGAGATCGAAGGCATGCTGTTTCACCAGTGGCAGTGGATGACACTTACCGCATGGACCGGCACCGCGATGGCCTTGGTGATTTCATCGATCGTCACCACCGAGCGAGCCGCGCTCACCTGCGTGCCACTTTTGCTCGTGCCGCAGATGCTTCTCGCCGGCGCCTTGGTTTCCTATCGCGAGATGAATCACGGCCTTTTTTCCGAGGCGAAACAAATCCGCGAACGCGGCGGCATCCCCGTGCCGGCGCATCTCATGCCGCTGCGTTATGCCTATGAAGGCATGATCGTCTCGCAAGCGGTGAGCAACCCCTTCGAACTCGAACGCCTGCGCCTCCAGCACCGCATCGACGATGTCCGCAAAGAACCAAGGGACCTGAGCGCGAGGGAAACGGAATCCTTCGAGCTTGCCAAGGAAGGCCTGCGCCGATTGCTCGCATCCGGCGCAACCAACAAAGACGAAGCCGCCGATCTCATCACCCGCATCCGCCGCATTGCCACCACCGGCAAACGCATCGAGGTTGAGACGATGAAAGTCTGGCCCGATGATGACAAGGACGCCCGCCCGGCATCCGAATTCTTCGTCAACGAACGCATCGACCTGCTCATCCGCGAAGCCGAGTCCTTCCGCAACGATTACCGCGACAAGGACTATCGCATCATTTTCCACGCGCTCAAAAAACCGCTGCCATGGGCCGGCGAGAAAAAATCCACCGCCAATGGCGATGTCGACGACTCGAGCGAAATCGACACACGCTACTACTGCGCGATCTTTCTCTTCTCGGTCATCGCCCTCTGCGGCGTGATCTCAACGGTCGTGATCTCACGGCAAAACCGCGCGACACGCTGAAAGAGCGCATCGCCGCTTCTTCAACCGTGGCGGCGGTTTTTAACCGCCATGCCCACTCCCAATAACTTTTAACTATTCCTAACACCACCCACATACATTCGCGGTTTAACCAACTTTCTGAATGTAACGGCGCCTCGAGGCCGCGTCGCCATACGGAAACGGACCTTTAAGGATAAAGGTCCCTGCCTGAAGAAGCTTCTTCTGTCTTCAAGTCTTCCGTCTTTTCTACTCCCCCCCAATTTCAAGAATCAAAGCACTGCAAGGCGGCATATCGGGAAGTGGCAAGCCATCGACTTCAAGCTGACCTGGCGCGATGCTGCCGGACCAATCCGAATCCAGCCGATCGGTGAATTTCCAATTCGCATCACTGCTTCGCCCGACAAAGTTGCGGGCATCTTCGGGGATGCGGACGCTGGCGCCACGGATGGTTTCGCTGCCATGGAAGTTGGCCACCACCAGCGAAGCCCGACCACTCGCGCGGTCGCTGCGCAAAAATGCGTATAGCCAATGACCCGACGCTGACTCGTCGCCGATCCGGCCAAACTTCGGATTCTCGTTATTGGCGTGATTGAGACCGTAAAACTCACCGGCAGTGAATGCCTTGTCCTGCGTCGCACGCAGCAACTTGGAGTACCACTGGCGCATCGCCACCTGCTCGGGGCTCAAACGGCCACCATCAAATTTCCCGTCGTTCACCCACTTGGTAAATTCCGGCATCGACCAGTAATCAAAGATACTCGTCCGCGCGTCATCCCCACCAAAACCTTCGGCACCATCCGCCGGTTCACCGACTTCCTGGCCGTTGTACATCATGATCGGCCCGCGACCGAGCGCGTACAACACGGCGGAAACTGGCCGACCCACCTTCATTCCAAGACCACCCCATTCCTTCGACGAGGCCAGCCTCACTTCATCGTGGTTCTCGCCGTAACGCAGCGATTTGTGGAATCGCGCGCCGGTGAATGTGAGCGGATCAAGATCGTTCGCCCATTTGCCAGCATCATAAAGCCCCTCGAACACATCGTAGGACGGATCGTCGTAAACCGCATCGAAACCAGCGTTCAACAACTCATCCAACACATGACCATCGGTCAGCTTGGCTGGATCATTGTCATAAGCCTCGGCCGCAAAAAACACACCGCTGGAACGGCCGCGGCAACGCGTCACCACCCAACGCCAAAACTCCATCGGCACCATGTGCGCCATGTCGACGCGAAATCCATCGATGCCCATCTCCTGCCAATAAGCCAGCACCGCATCCATCGTGCGCCAAGTCTTGGGCACTTGATCCGTGCTGGCATCCGGCCCCGGCAAATGCGCGGTGAAACGCCCCTGCGTGAAGTCATGCCCATAGTTCAGCTTTACCGTTTCGTACCAGTCGTTGATCGATGGTGACCACGAAATGACATTATTTCCCGTGACCCTTCCAAATTCCCTTTCCAGATCAAACAATCCATCACAGCCGGGCTTGCCTGCGGTGGGCAATTTCAACGGAGCGCCACCGCCCGCGTGATCCGGCTGCAGGTAATAGAAATGATTGTCGCGATCAAAAAAAACATCGCGGCGGTCATCCGCTCCAAACGAATGCTCGGGCCTCACATCGGAGCTGTAGGACCGCGCGACATGGTTCGGCACGAAGTCGATGATCACCTTGAATCCATGCTTGCGGCAGCGCTCGAGCAGGCTCTTGAACTCATCCATCCGCTTCTCGGGATCCATCGCGTAGTCCGGGCAGACATCGAAGTAATCCTTGATCGCATAGGGACTTCCCGCAACGCCCTTGAGGATGTCGGCATCATCTGCCGGACGGTTCGGGTAGGCAGTACCGCTGGCCTGCTCGAGCACACCAGTCAGCCAAATGTGCGTGAAGCCCATCGCGGCGATGGACTCAAGCGCCGCGTCATTGATCTGTCCAAATTTCCCGCAGCCGTTTTCGGCCATCGTGCCACCGGGTTTGCGGGTCTCATTGGTGTTGCCAAAGGTCCGGACGAGAAGCTGGTAAATGACCGGACGCTTCGCTTCGTCGCAGTTTGCCAGCGGACTCATGCCAAGAAATAAAACACCAATTGCAAGATGCTGCCAAGTCATGGTTATGCGGCCGATGTGGATTTTGATGAGGAATCATTTTTCACGGCCAGCGTGAAGACCGCGGCGATGAGCATGCAGATGCCACCGATGACGACGGCATTGAGGCGGCTGAAGTCTTCAAATTTCTCCATCACGCGACTCAGCACGATCGCGACAAGGATCTGCGGAATGACGATGAAGAAGTTGAAAATCCCCATGTAGACCCCCATCCGGTTCTCGGGCAGCGCGTTGGAAAGCATCGCGTAAGGCATCGAAAGGATCGAGGCCCATGCGATGCCGATGCCGGTGAAGCAGACCCACTGCAGGATCATCGGATCGCGCACAAAGCCGACCGCCGCCAGTCCGAGGCCACCGGCAAGCAGTGAGAAAAAGTGGATCCACTTGGCGGAAAAAATCCTACCAAGCCACAGCAAGGCCATCGCGAAAAGAAATGCCACAAGGTTGTAGACCGCGAAGCAGTTGTTGGCGAGGTCGATGCCGTCCTTGTAAAGTTTCGAGCCGGTGTCCTCCGCGCCCATGATGTTGCGGGCAACTGCAACGCTGAAGAAAATCCACATGCAGAACAATCCCATCCAGGTGAAGAACTGCACGAATGCCAGCTGTTTCATGCGACCGGGCATGTGCTTCAAGGCATCAATGATCTCACCCACGCCGCTCTTTTCCTTCTTCGGTTCATCAGCCGCAGGCGGATGCTCCTTGGTCGTGAAAACCGTCCACAACACCGAAAGCAAAAAGACAATTGCGCCAACCGTGAAGGCGATGTGCACGGTCTGGGGAATGGCCTGACCCACCCCCGTATCAGCACTCACGCCACAGTAGTCGCGCAAAAATCCGGGCAGCTTCGAAGCGATCACCGCGCCGGCACCGATGAAGACCGATTGCATCGCAAAGCCCACAGTGCGTTGTTGCTCAGGCAAGAGGTCGGCCACAAAGGCACGAAAGGGCTCCATGCTCACATTCACCGACGCATCGAGGATCCACAGAAGTCCGGCAGCCATCCACAAAGTACCGGAGTGCGGCATGAACAGCAACGCGAGCGATGAGAAGATCGCACCGATGAGGAAATACGGCCGACGACGCCCCCAGAACGGATGCCAAGTACGGTCGCTCATCGCACCAATGATTGGTTGCACGATGAGACCGGTCAGCGGCGCGGCGAGCCACAGCAGCGGCAGCTCGTTTTCCTTGGCGCCAAGGTATTCATAGATCGAGGACATGTTGCCCATCTGCAGACCCCAGCCGAATTGGATCCCGAAGAATCCAAAAGACATGTTCCAGATCTGCCAAAATGAGAGTCGAGGTTTGTCGGTCATGATGTGAATGGGTTGTTGCGCTAACAGACTACCACCCACCCCCTGCGTCACCGCAAGCCCTCACGCGCGATTCGAAAAATTTGGCGGATTTCGTTAAACCTCCGGCCGATCGGAACATCCACTTACCCCCTTCGCCCTGGCCTTTTCCTCCTTCACCGCCGCCAGCGCGTCGTAAACGGCAAACAGCAGCGTGAAAAGGGTCAGCAAGGCACAGGCGCCCCACCACAGCAAAAACACCAGCGGCCCCAATGCCAGCCAGGCATCCAGCACCCATACGCCGGCGGCGATCATGCCCAACGATGCGAGCAAGAAAGCACCAAGCCAGCGGCGGCGCGCCGAGCGATCGCGCAGAATCCCGCTCGCGATCTGTTTGCTGTCATTCCAATCGTCGTTTTCGCGCATCGCCTACCTTTGCCAAAGCGGCCCGAGGAAATCGAGATACCAAACCCAAAGCCGCCAACCGCCGAAAGCCCAAGTCAGCGCACCCATCGCAAGAAATGGACCGAATGGCAGCTGTCTGCCAAAACCGATGCGCCCGATCAACGCCGCGACCAAGGCAAAGATCGACGAAGCAAAAAGCGCAAACAACACGCCCGACCAACCGAAAAACGCACCAATCATGCTCATCAGATGCACATCACCAAAGCCCATCGCCTCGCGCGGGATCACGACCGATGTCGCCGTGCCGGAAAGCGATCGCAGCTTTTCGATCGAATGCTTCGCGCCGTTGGGCAGTTCGATTTCGGTCTCACGAATTACCAGCCTACCACCACCATGTGGCTCACCATCGACGCGAATCTCACCGGTCTCGATGATCAATCGGTCGCTCTTTCGCGAAAACAAATCCCACCACGGGATCGACTCGCCATCGATCACAAAGCTCAGCGGTTCGCTCTCGCCCGCTGGTTCCTTCAGCTCCCACGCGGTCGGCGATTGAAACTTCATTGCCTTTTTGCCAAAGGCCAATTTCCCCAACTCGACCACCAGCCAAAGCCCGAAAAATCCCGCAGCCCAGCCGATGCCCGATTGGATCAAAGCCTCGCGCCATGAGTCGCAACCACCGGCCATCCGCGGGAAAGTCGGCCATACGATGGCAGCCAATACACCGACGGCGGATCCTGCCCATGTGAGCGACACGGGGATGATCAAATGATCGGCGTCGATAAAGCTGATCGCGACCAGCAAGGCCACCAGCACCCAAAGAAACACCGCGGCCTGCGGCGGAAAAAATTTCCACGCTGCAAGGAAGCCAAGCGCCGTGAGCAACTCGACCATCGGATAGCGCACCGAAATTTCACAACCGCACTTCGCGCATCGGCCGCGCAACCACAGCCAGCTCAGCACCGGAATATTCAACCACATCGGTATCGGCTCGCGACACTTCGGGCAAAACGATCGCTTCGGCTCGTTCACCGACATCCCCAAGGGCACGCGGTAAATCACCACATTCAGAAACGACCCAATGCACGCGCCGATCAAAATAACCGGAATCAGCCAAAGCCAATGATCGAACGCGGGAAGCAGCAAAGTGAAACCATTCAATCCACCGCGCAGGGCCTGACAAGAACAATGCCCGCCGTCGAATCATGCACGATATCGCATGAAAGATGCAGGAATCGGCCGATATTTCACATCTGGGCTTGTTTTCCCGTGAGAATAGGTGATTGCCTTGTTTCCCGACCGCCCAGGCACATCGCTTTTTCCGCGCCGGTTTTTTCACACGCTTCATGGACACGCCTCCTTTCTCAGAACTCGGATTGCCACCCGCCCTGCTCTCCGCCATCGAAACGCTCGGCTACGAGCGCCCATCGCCGATTCAAGCCATGAGCATCCCGCCGGCGCTCGAAGGTCACGACCTGCTCGGGCTTTCCGCAACTGGCTCGGGCAAAACCGCTGCCTTCACGCTGCCGGCCCTCGCCTCGGTCGATACCGCCGCACGCTTCCCGCAGGTGCTGATCCTCTGCCCGACCCGCGAACTCGCGGTCCAAGTCTGCGAAGAGGTCCACCGCCTCGGCGCAAAAATGAAAGACCTTCACGCGACACCGGTCTACGGCGGCGCACCGATGGATCGCCAACTCCGTGCCCTGCGCGATGGTGCCCAAGTGGTGGTCGGCACCCCCGGCCGCTTGCTCGATCACCTGCGCCGCGGATCCTTCGATCCCTCGCGCGTCCGCATGGCGATCCTCGATGAGGCCGACCGCATGCTCGACATGGGCTTCAAGGAGGAAATGGACGAATTGCTCGCGGCACTTCCTGCCGAACGACAAACACTTTTCTTCTCTGCGACGATGAGCCCGGGCGTTTCACGCCTGATCAAGAGTTTTGGGAAAAATCCAAAGGTCATCGAGATCCAACAAAAATCCCGCACGGTCTCGACCGTCGAGCAATCGTATTTCGAAGTCCGCCAGCGCTCAAAGGTCGAGGTGCTCTCGCGCATTCTCGACATGAATCCCCCGCGCCTCGGCATCATTTTTTGCAACACGAAGCGTTCGGTCGATGAGTGCACCGAGGACCTCATCAACCGTGGCTATGCCGCCGACCGACTCCATGGTGATATCACCCAGCAAATGCGCGAGCGCGTGCTGAAACGCTTCCGCGATGGTGCCGTCGAGCTGCTCGTCGCCACCGATGTCGCCGCGCGCGGACTCGACATCGATGAGATCGACATCGTCTTCAATTACGACCTGCCCACCGACCCGGAGGATTATGTCCACCGCATCGGTCGCACCGGCCGCGCCGGACGCTCGGGCCGCGCAGTGAGCTTTGTCTATGGCCGCGACATTTACCGTCTGCAGTCGATCGAGCGCTACACCCGCCAGGTGATCAAACGCGATCGCATCCCCTCGGTCGAACAAGTCGAAGGCCGTCGCGCGGACCTGATTTTTGAAAACCTCCGCGAGCGCCTCGAAAGCGGAAAGTTCGATGCCTATCAGGACAACATCGATCGTCTCCTCGAACAAGGCCACACCCCCACCGACATCGCCGGCGCACTCGTCACGATGCTGCGCGAAGCGAGCGGCCGCGAAGGGTCGCCCATCGAAGAAGACCGCGAGCCGGAAAAACCCGCACGCGGTGGCAAGGTTCGCGACGCCCGACCCTTCGAGAACGATGAGCGTGGATTCAGAACCGAACGACCGAGGCCCGGCGGCAAATTCGAACGCGGCCCGATCCCAAATGAAGCCGGCATGACCCGCATGTTTGTCTCCCTCGGCAAGACCCACGGCGTGCTGCCCAAGGACATCGTCGGCATGATGTATCGCGAAGCCGGCCTACCCGATGGCAGCCTTGGCCGCATCACGCTTTTCCCGAAACACGCACTCGTCGATGTGCCGGAACAATTTGCCGATCAAGCAATCCGCAACACCCGCAATTCCAAACTCCGCGGCAAAGCCTTCCGCATGGATGTCGACCGCGGACCTGTTTGAAATTCGACGATCGAAAAAATCCTGTCTGGCGCTGATGCCCGCGCGCTTGCGGTTGACCCGTCACGCGTCAGCTCATAGTTTCCCCGCGCAACATGAATCCCACCACGACAGCCTACGGCACATGGAGCGGCGGACGCTTCATGCACTTTGGCGAGACCCTCGACGAGGACCGCTTCATCCAGTGCATCGAGACCGCCTATGAATCCGGCATCCGCACATTCGTCTCCTCGGATGTCTATGGAAATGGCAAGGCCGATGAACTGCTCGGCCGCGCGCTCGCCGGCATCGATCGCTCGACTTACTCGCTGGTGGGAATGATCGGCCACGATTTTTATCAAGGTCAGCGCCAAGGCTCACGCGGCTACCCGCGCTTCACCGATCCCGACCTCCGCGGGCCCGAGGGCTACGCCGACTTCGTGCACATGGCGACATCGAAGGAACTCGAACGCTGCGGCAGCGATCACTTCGACCTGCTGATGCTGCACAACCCCGATGAGAGCGGCTACACCAGCGAGGTGCTTTGGCAGGCGTTGAAATCCGCCAAAGACCAAGGCCTCACCCGCATGCTCGGCATCGCACCCGGCCCAGCCAACGGCTTCTCGCTCGACCTCGTGGGGTCCTTCGAGCGCTTCGGTGAACTCATCGATTGGGCAATGCTCATTCTTAATCCGCTCGAGCCATGGCCGGTCGGACTCACCCTTCCCGCCTGCGAAAAACATGGCGTGAAAGTGATGACCCGCGTCGTCGATCACGGTGGCGTGTTTCACGATGACCTCACCCGCGAAGGCCACATTTTCAAACCCGGCGACCACCGCAGCTACCGCCCCGAAGGTTGGGTCCAACACGGCATGGAAAAGGCCGACCGCATGCGTCCGATCGCCGAAAAGCACGGACTCACGATGATCCAGTTTGCATCGATCTGGAACCTCAGCCACCCGGCGGTCGAATGCGTGATCCCGACCTTCATCCAGGAAGCCGGCGATGGCGCGCGTGCGATCGAAGATAAAATCCGCGAGTTTGCCGCGTTGCCCGACATCCGCCTCAGCGCCGAAGAAGTCGAGGCGGTGCGCATGATCGGCGACAACACGGGCTGCATGACCCTCAAGGGTGCCAGCAAACGCCACAGCACCAGCGAACGCCCCGACGAATGGCCCATGCGCGAGGACTTGCTCGCCACCGCCGGACGCTACGGGCTCGGCACCGATTGGTAATTTTTTCCTCGCCATGCACCTCGTCGCCATCGTCGCCATGACCACCGATCGCGTGATCGGCCGCAATGGCACACTGCCATGGCACTTGCCCGAGGACCTCGCATTTTTCAAACGCACCACCAGCGGCCACCCGATCGTGATGGGCCGGAAAACTTTCGAGTCGATCGGCCGACCCCTGCCCAAGCGCCGCAACATCGTGCTCACTCGCGACCCGAATTGGTCCGCACCCGGCACGGAAGTGATCCATAACCCGGAAGAACTCGCAAAACTCCCGGACATCAGCGGCACGGTCTACATCATCGGCGGCGCCGAAATCTATCAAGCCTTTCTCCCGCACACCGACGAAGTCCTCGTCACCCATGTGCTCGAGCCGCACGCTGGCGACACCTACTTGCCACGCTTTGAAGACGAGTTTCCGCACTCGACCCTCATCGAGACTCATCCGCAATTTGAGATCCGTCGCTGGACACGCGAGCCGGCCTAATCGGTTTCACTCTGCGATCCAGCTCATCCGCAACAACTCACGAAGTCTCTCCGGATCGGTAGCGGAAGTCTTGGCCACAAAGCCTCGCGCATGCGCGAAATGCACATCGTCGCATTGCTCGATGCGAGTGAAATCAAGGCGCGGATGATCATTGTGCCGCGAAAGCCCGAAGCCCTTGCTGCGTCGATCGGGGTAAACCAAGCCGACAATCTTGCTGCCTTCGGGATGCCGCAAAATAAACCGCCCGACACCGGCCGAAGGCTCATCGGGCAGGGGTTCCGTGCGCGGCAGGTATAGCACGCGAAACGATTCGCCACCGATCTCAATGTCCCAAAATTCGCTTATTTTTTCGATGAAATTCAAACGCTTGCGCAGACCCTTGATGTAGGCGACGAGATCCTCGCCGATCCAACGCATCATTTCCCAAAGGATCGCACCCTTTTCCAATCGGCAGGAAATCGAAAACCGACGCAGCAGAGTCACATCGATCGGAGAGTTCATCTTCGCCAGCGTATCACGACCAATGCCGAGCCAACGCGATGTCTCCTGCGGCCCGCGCGTGTCGAGCCACTCGGCCGGCTCAAGCCAATCGCAGAACGACCGCGCATCATCATACAATCCCAAATGCTGAAGCACCAAACTCAGCGAACAAAGTGGCTCATGGTCGCGTGGAAATTGATGATGATCGAAATTGCCAAGTTTGGGCTGATGCTCGCCACCGACATCGACCACCGCAATGGTTGGATCAGCCAGATCGGCTGCGGTCGGCTCCCTGCGCACAATCGGCGCGGGGCTCACCGCCAACAACACGCAGCAGGCAAGAAACTCGTCTTTGTGCGAACTGCCGGGATGGGTGACGATGAGCGAATATTTCATGGGTGACTTCAAAGCTTTGGATGTAACACCGGCCCGAAGCAACCTGCAACCTCAAGCAGAGTTTTTTATCATATGATCCGACTACCAAAGCGTTTGGCGACAAAATCATTCGCAAAAATTTCCATTGGCGCGGCATTCCCGCACATCTAAATCAACGCGTGTCACACCAGCACCCATGATCACCCGCCGCGAAATTCTCCAACACCTCGCCACCCTTGCCGCATGGAGCGCCGCACGCTCCACACTCAGCGCCGCCGAAAATCCATCGGCCGCCAATGATCCCGGCAAACCATTCGACAGGGATTGGCTGATCTCTGAAGCCAAGCGCATCGCGAGCCTTCCTTACGATGCACCGCAATCGAAACTTCCCGCATGGATCGAAGGCCTCGACTACGATGGCTATCAATCGATCAAGTACCGCCCGGAAAAAGCACTCTGGCATGGCGAGAACCGCCAACTCGAAGCACGACTCTTCCACCTTGGATTGTTTTTCCGCCACCCGGTCACGATTCACGAAGTCGATGGCGGCCGCGCTCGCACGATTTCCTACTCCAAGGACCTCTTCACCTACGGCAAAAATCTCAAGGTGCCCGAGCATCAGGAAAACCTCGGCTTTGCCGGATTCCGCATCGGCATGGCTCCCGACTTCAATGCCGACATGTTCGCATTCCTCGGCGCCAGTTATTTCCGCGCGGTCGGCGGCACCAAACAATACGGACTCTCGGCACGCGGGCTCGCAGTCGACACGGCTTTGCCACGCCCTGAGGAGTTCCCCGACTTCCGCCAGTT
>CANHQM010000042.1 GCA_947462835.1 Akkermansiaceae bacterium | reverse complement strand
CGCCATCCGATCGCGCAACGGCCTGCTCGCCACGATCCGGGTTCTGTTCTCGTTTGCCAAGAAACGGGCCTATCTGCCCGTCGGGGATGTGACCGAGGCGGAGGCTCTCGACAAGATTCGCGCAGCGGATGTGGATACGGAAATCTTCACCCCCGAGCGGTTCGCCAAGATCCTCCATGCGGCACCGCCCAACCTGATTCCCATCCTAGCCATTGGCGGATTCGCCGGGATGCGGAAGGCGGAAATGGACCGACTGGACTGGAACGCGGTGGACCTTGAGCGGAAAATGATCGAGGTCCGTGCCGGCCAAGCGAAAACCGCGTCACGGCGGATCATTCCGATTTCCGACAATCTCCTTGCCTGGCTCAAGCCGCTGATGCGGGAAGGTAAGATCGTAAAGGACAATGACTTTCATCGCCAGATCACCGCGTTGGCGGAAACACTCAAGATCGAGTGGCCGCGCAATGTGCTGAGGCATTCATTCATCAGTTACCGAATTGCCATCGTCCAGAGTGCCGACCAAGTGGCGCTTGAGGCTGGCAACTCGCCATCGATCATCTTCAAGCACTACCGGGAGCTGACGACCGAAGAGCAGGCGGAGAAGTGGTTCGGCATCACGCCCAAGGAGGGACAGTGGGAAAACACCCTTAGCTATGACCGCAAGAAGCGGCGGGTGATCCTGAACGGAATCGAATGCGATTGATCTCGTACAATCCGCATGCCAACGGAGTTTTTACGCGCGGAATGGTTTTGTGAGGGGAGGGGATATAGCCATCCCCTGTGCGGTCGGTACGAGCTCCTACGCCTGATTACGCGGCAAATTCGGGTGGGGGAATGATGGTAGGGAATTGCGAGATGAAAAATTTGGCTGACTTGCGGGGGGGCGCATCGAACTCGCCTCACGCTTCAACCTCTACGACCCTGAGGCAGTCATCAAGGCGTTGAGACAAAAATATCAGATCGAGGCGATTGGGTGAGTTAGCGACAATAATTTTTCATTGAATGACATCGGACAGGTTCCACCCCCCTTTTTCCCTTGCACGGTTCGGCCTTCAGGACATTCTGCGTCGCGAATGAAAAAGCAAACTCCTAGCATTGGCCTGGAGAGTACAACAAATGTGCGGAGCCTTGCCCGATGAAAAATAAAAATTCCAACAAACCCAAAAAGCCACTGCGAGTTTCGATTGGCAGGGAAATCGTTCGTTTTGGTCGCCGAATTGAGGGCGCTCCAGCGGCGTTTAGTAATCCCTCCTACCGTACTTACGATGCCCATACGTTGCACCTTCTCACCAACCGCATCTACGACCTGCCGGATATTGTGGTCGACCAGCAGCGGAGCAAGACGATCAACGTGCTGGTGCCGGCGTTTGATTTCGAATCGATGTCGGCCGGATTCTTTGGCGTTTTTCAGGTGGCAAGATTTCTGCGCACCACAGGGCTCAACGTGCGGCTTGTGATGTTTGATAATTTCATGTTTTGCATGGAGCGATTTCGGAAGCGGTTCAAGGAATATCCCGGCATGGAGCACCTGCTTGATGAGCTTGAAGTGGAGTACATCGGAGAACGCAAGCAACCGCTGCGGGTGTCTTCCGACGATTTGTGCATGGCCACGGTCTGGTATTCGGCCCACTTTGCAAAAAAGATCAGCGACACGCTCGGCGGTCGGCCGTTTCTCTATCTGATTCAGGATTATGAAACGAATTTTTTCCCTGGCGGCTCGCTCTTTGCCGTCGCCGACGAAACCTACGCGATGGATTACGTCGCGCTCTTTTCGACCGAGCCACTGCGAAACTATTTTTTTGACAACGACATCGGCGGCATTCAAAGCCGTGGCTTGCCGGCAATCGTATTCAACAACGCATGCTCCTCGAGATTGATTGAGAGGGAGGAATTTTTCGCTGTCAACAAGAATAAGCCGCGGCGCAAAATCGTCTTTTACTCGCGGCCGATTGTCGACCGCAACATGTTTCAGCTCGCGGCCCTGGCGCTGATTACGGCGTTTGAGCAGGGCATCTTCCATCCCGATGAGTGGGAATGCATCGGCATGGGTTTGGGCGACGCAGAGTTGCAGTTGCTCGACGGAGTCGTGTCGGCGCAATTGCCCCGCATGACGCTCAAGGCCTACGAGCAGACGATCAGCCAGTTTGACATCGCGCTGACGCTCATGGCATCGCCGCACCCCAGTTTGATCCCGATGGACTGCGCCGGCTCTGGTGCCGTTGTGGTCACCAACACGTTTCGCACAAAAACCCCTGAGTATTTGACGGGCCTTTCGCGCAACATCGTTCCGGTGTTGCCCAGCGTGCCGGCAATCGTGGAGGGCTTACGATCAGCCGCGGCCCGATGCGGCGATCTCCACGAGCGGTTTCGCAATGCCCAGCAGATGAACTATCCGCGCACGTGGGAAGAATCCCTGCAACCGACGCACACGGAGTTTTTAAATCGCCACCTCATCCAGTCCGTCCAAGGAGCCAAGCCAGTTCAATCTCACATGCTAGAAAGACCATCGGCCGCTCCGCTGGTCACCAGCACAGCGCGTCGATCGCGGTCCGCTTCCGCCTAATTTCCAAACCGATACACAACAGACAACACTACTCATGACGCTCCCTGAACACATTCTCGCCGACCCGGTCATTGCACCGCTCATTGCCGGCCCGGTTCCCGCGCCGGTTCCCGCACCGCAGCAGGCCGACGAGAGTCCCTATGCCCATATGAGCCGACTGACGCCTTCCTGCCAACAGATCGAGGCGGCCGAGCAGGCATCCGCCGACCATGCCGAACCCGCTGCCGCTGCCAAACTGCCAAAGCACTCAAGAACCAAAGATAAGGACCCTCTCCCGATGGATCGCACAAGTGTCCTCCTGCAAGGCATCGATAAGGCCACCGCACGAGGAGTGGAAATCGGACCGTTTTTTAACCCCATCGCGGCGAAGAAGAACGGTTGGAAAACGATCGTGGTGGACTTTAAAAATATGCAAGAGTTACAACTCGCGGCCAACGAGCATCCCAGCGAAGCCATGCGAGCCATGGCGGGCAACATCGAAGAGGTCGACATCGTTTGGAAGGGCGAGCCGATCGATCAGGCGGTGGCCGCTCGATTCGGGCAAGACCATGAAATGGACTACGTCATTGGCAGCCACACGATCGAACACATGGTCGATTTCCTGGGTTTCATGAAGTCGGCCTCCAATCTGCTCAAGGTGGGCGGCGTGCTGGCCCTAGCTGTGCCCGACCTGCGGTATGAGTTCGATTTTTTCAGAAGCCCATCGACGCTGGGGCAGGTGTTGGGGGTGCACCGTCGCAAAGCCGAGCGGCACGCGCCTGAAATACTGTTCGACACGATCGCCTATTCGGTCAATGTCTCTGGCGTCGGCTGTTGGATGCCCGGTACGTACATGCCGGAAATAAACTTGAGCTCCACGCTCAAACATGCCTGGCTTTGCTACCAGCACGATCTGCCTCGCACGCAATACATCGACTCCCATGCCTGGTATTTCACGCCATCGAGCTTTCAGCTCTTGGTGTGGGAGCTGTGGCATCTGGGCCTTACCGATTTCACGTTAAAAAATATCTCGAGCGCCGCACACAACAACACCGGCTCGGAATTTATCGTCCAACTGGTGAAGCGAGATAGAGTGGCCGAGGCGATTGCCATCACTCCACAGGCGGAAGTGGAAAGCCACCGCAAGAATCTCCTGCTGGGCATGGTGGCCGAACTCGCCGAACGGGCTGTGAACCTGGGAATGGCAACTTTTAAAATGCAATCCGGACTGCGATCTGTTGGATGAAAGCAGCACCGCAAGAATACGCGGCGTGGATCGCAGCCAATGAGGCTTCCCCCTCCGACCACCAGCGGCAGCGAGGTTTGTCCACCGGCCGCAGTATCACTGGCGGCTTCACGAGGCTTCTACCTCATTGGCGGGCGTTACGGCCAAGCCATACGCCAGCGGCGGCCAACTCCAAGCACTTCAAGAACATGTCGCGAGGCTGGGTCTCCCGGCCAAGCTGGTGCCGTACCCCGACTCGCACTTTCATCTCCGCTGGAACCTGCCGTCTAGAGTCACAACCCACTTGATTGTGGATGCACGGATCAGGGCGGGCCTCGCGACGAGACCGCTCTGCTGGGCCAGTCGCTATGCGAGGCAATCCTGCGGCGTGTGCAAGAGTCGCTCTCAACAATCGAGGGCTGCAAAAGCGCGACCACGATTCTGGTCAATGAAGTTGACTCTCCTGCCACGGCGCAATTTCCAACCGGGTGGGAGGTGAGGGCGTGTTGCAACGACACCAAGGCACGGGTGGTGAATCAAGCGTTGTCGCGGCACATGGCTGCGACCGATGCTCTGGTGTTTGTGTCAGGCCGCGTCGATTCGCTGACGGAGGGCTGGCTCGAGGAAATGGTCGGGTGGGTGACGTGCCATCCGGGGGTTGGTTTTTCTAGCGGGCTCATACTGGATGCGGCAGGCAACGTCGTCGAAGCGGGGCTCGTGCTGGATCGAGAGGGCCACGGATCGCCTCTTTTTCGCGGTATTCCTCCGCATCAATGGGGCTGGTTTGGGGGGCCGCTCTGGTACCGCAATACGTCGGCCGTGAGCCCATGGCTGGCGGCGATTTCCGCCGAGTCCTACCTCTCGGCGGGTGGCTTTGACGAACATCTGCCCTGGCAACGGTCATTTCCGGCGTTGTGTAGAGCGATTGGTAGCAGTGGCAAGCGAGGCCTCGTTGATCCTCACGCCCGTGCAACGCTGACGGCTGGAGAACTCCCCGCCGTGCCCGCCTTTGACGAGAGCCTCAAGCACGACCTCTATTTTCATCCAGCGTTTTCTTCGGTGGTGCCGCTCGAACTCGGCAAGAACTCGCAAGCGTCGGCAACGAGTGGGGCCCCGCATGCGGGCGAACAGGTGCTGATCGTCAACCCCCTTTTCCCCTTGCACGGTTGGGCTCTTCAGGACGTTCTGCGTCCCGTATGAAAAATCAAATTCCTAGCATCCATCCATCAAAAAAATCTTGGCAAAGCGGTTCGGAAGGCTATGCTCGCGACGAATAAATCCGTCGTGAAATCTCCCGAGTCAGCCGTTTACCGGTGCGGATTGGGGATTTTTCTTACCGATACACCGCCCACCGAAACACCTCTTCCGTCCCCTTTTTACCCGCTACCCCCATTTCCCCGCCCTGCGGTTCGGCCCTCTAGGACATTCTGCGTCCCGAATGAAAAAGCAAATTCCTAGCATTGGCGGTGAATCTCCGCATGGCGACCTTCAAGCTGAGTTCGGGCCTGCGGGCCGTCGGCTGAGATCGGTCGGCTCTGGATCCAACGCCGCGGAGAGACCGATGAACGACCGCCGACAGCCCGACCCACGCCGGATGGGCACCGCACGATCGGCAGGATATGCCCCATGGATCGCCGCGGCGGAACCGAGGGCGTGCGATCTCGACGCGCAGCGCACGGCGGCTCCGGAGGCGTCGGGCCCGCCACTGATCAGCGTGCTGGTGCCGGTGTGCCGTGTGCCGCCGGAGTTTCTCCTCGCGGCCCTCGACTCGCTCGCCGCGCAGACGTATCCCCACTGGGAAGCCTGCCTGGCGTGCGCCGATCCTGACGACGCCGAGCTTCCCCGTCTGATCGCCGAGCGGCAGCGGGTGGACCCACGGGTGCGGCTAGTGAAGCTCACGGTCAACGACGGTATCTCCGCAGCTACCAACGCGGCCTTGGAGGTGGCGCGGGGGGAGTTCATCGCGCTTCTCGATCATGACGATCTCCTCGCTCCCGAGGCGTTTCACCGGATGGCGGAGGCGCTTCATGCCACGCCCGACGCCGACCTCCTCTACTCCGACAAGGACTGCATCGACGAGCGGGGGAAGATCCGGCAGCGGCCACTGTTCAAGCCGGAGTGGAGCCCCGAGATGCTCTTCTCCGCGAATTACCTGACCCACCTCAATCTTCTTCGCCGATCGCTCGTGGTCGCTCTCGGGGGCTTCCGGCCGCACACCGACGGCGCCCAGGATTGGGACATCTTCCTCCGCGTCAGCGAGCGGGCGCGGCGCATCGTTCGCGTGCCGGGCATCCACTACCACTGGCGGCTCCATTCCGCGTCGACGAGCCTCGGCGGCGTGGCCGCCAAGCCGTACGTCTCGAATGCCCAGCAGGTGGCGCTCCAGGAGAGCCTCGATCGGCTCGATCTTCCCGCCGAGGTCGTGCCGAGCGCGGAATCGGGCTTTCAGGTCCGCTTCCGGATTCCTCACGAGGCGCCCGTCCATGTGGTCATCGAGGGGCTTGCGCAGGCGCCGACAGAACTCGGGCCGCTCGTTCGTGACGTGGCAGCGGCGCTCTCCGCTTTGCCGGTCGACGTGCCGCCTGGGGCGGCGCCTGAGGTGCCGCGGCGGCGACTGACACTCCTGGCGCACGCTTCCCGCCGCGCCGCGATCATCGCCGCGGTGGCTGCCGACGGGGGCACCTGCACCGGTGTCGATGTTGAGATTCTCGACTGCAATCCGGAGCAGGTGGCGATCGAGACCCGATTGAGGTCGGCCGTGGCGATGTGGCCGGCCCGGCGAGGCGCGATCGTCTTCGTCTCGGGTCGGGTCGCCGTGCTGCGGGAAGGGTGGCTTGCGGCCCTTGTCGGTTGGGTGACGGCGCACCCAGAGATCGGATTCGCCTCGGGCCTTGTCGTCGGTGCCGATGGACAGGTCGTCGAGTGCGGCCTCGTCGTCGATGCGAAGGGGGAAGTCACGCCCCTGTTCCGTGGCATCCCGCCGACACATTGGGGATCATTCGGCGGGCCGATGTGGTATCGCAATACGTCGGCCGCGAGCCCCTGGGCCCTCGCCGTGAAGGCCGATGCCTGGGAGGACGTCGGTGGACTCGATTCCACGCTCCGCCTCGAGCGATCGTTCACCGCGCTGTGCGCATCGATCCGCGATCGCGGCTATCGCGGGCTCGTCGAGCCGCACGCCCGGGTGACGCTCGGCCCCGGCCCGCTCGCCCCCGTGCCCGATTTCGATCCGAGTCTCGGTGACGATCCCTACTTCCATCCTGCGTACGCGAGCGTCGTCCCCCTTCGCCTCGCCTCCGGCCCCGACGCCTCCCGCGCCCGTCGGCCACGGGCGCTGCGCCATTTTCCGCCGGCGCTGGTCGTCGCCGGGATGCACCGCTCCGGGACGTCGCTGGTGGCGTCGCTCGTCGCCGGGGCGGGGGTTTCGATGGGGACGCGCCTCCTGGCGGCCGGACTCGGCAATGAACGCGGCCATTTCGAGGATCTCGACTTTCAGGAGCTGCACCAGAAGGCGCTGCGGGCCTCGGGCTTCCATGCCGACGGGATCCTCGCCGGTGGGGCGCCGGATGTTCCCGAGGGGCTCGAGGCGCGCGCCCGGGAACTCGTGGCTGCGCGACGGGCCACTGGTAAGCCGTGGGGCTGGAAGGATCCGCGGACGCTCCTCTTTCTCGACTTCTGGAGCGAGGCGGTGCCCGAGGCGTCGTGGTTGTTCGTCTTCCGCAGCCCGTGGGAGGTGGCCGATTCGCTCTACAGGCGCCTCGACGAGACGACGACCTCCGATCCGCTCCTGGCGATCGAAGCCTGGCTGCATGCCAATCGGCTGATCCTCGACTTCGTCCGTCGGCATCCCGGCCGCTGCCTTCTCCGTGAGCTTGGCCAGGTGACGGCCGATCCCCGCGGCACGGTCGCCGCGGTGCGGAGGGATCTGGGAGTGCCACTCGGAAAGCCTCCCGCCCGCTTCGATCCCGCCCTCCTCGAAGGCGATCAGGCGGTGATCGAGGAGCAGGCCGAACTCGTGCGGGCGATGTTCCCGGAAGCCGTAACGCTTTACGACGATCTCCGCCGGGAGGCCGGGTCGGTGGTGCCGCTTCCGGCGCGGAGTCGCCGTTCCCTTGCCGAGCCGCGGCGCGCTGCGGCGGTGGCTGCGGTGACGGCCTGGGCGCGGGGAAGCCGGACGTTTATCCATGCCCGTGCCGCTCACAAGGCGACTGTGGAGGCCACGGCGGCGCGGGACGCAGCCCTCCAGGCAGCCGCGCGGGCCATCACTGCGGCGGAGGAGGCGCGCGAGGCTCTGGCGCGCGAGGCCGCACTTGTCCGTACCGAAGCTGCCCGTGAGGTCGCCACGGTCCGTGCCGAGGCCGAAGCCGAGATCGCGGCCGTGCGGGCGGAGCTTTCGCAAGTCACGGCCTACTATGCCGACACGACGCGGAAGGTGCTCGATCAGGCGACCGGCGTCGCGGCGCCCAAGCCCAAGATGCGGACGGTCGACAAGCTCCGCCGTGAGGCTTCGAGGCTCGTCTGCCAGGCCCGCCGCATCGTCCGCCAGGCCCGCCGCATCGTCCGCGAGCAGGTTCACGGAACTGCCCAGGGGAGGCCGTGACGATGAGCGAGTCGGCTGGAGCGTCGGGCCGCGGTGTTGTCGATGGCGGTTCTGCACATCGCTTCACCCCCATCTGGCAGGCGACCGAGGTCGGGACGCGCGGCATCGAGATCGGCCCCTTCCTCAATCCGATGGTCGCCAAGCGCGACGGTTACCAGACCCTCGTTGTGGACCGCTACGATCAGGAGTCGCTCCGCGCGCGGGCCGCGAGAAGGGGGCGACGCTCGACCAGCTCGAGCAGGTCGACATCGTCGGCGACGCCTCCCGTCTCCTCGATCTTCTCCGCGGCCACGGCTTCACCGAACGCGTCGACTGGATCGTGAGCAGCCATAATTTTGAGCATCTCCCCGACCCCATTCGCTTCCTTCGCGATTGCGAAAATCTGCTCAAGCCCGGCGGTTTCGTAGGCATGATTATTCCCGACAAGCGCTTCTGCTTTGATCGTTTCCGTTGCACCACATAGGAAAATCTTTGCCAGGCGCCCCGTCTTTTCCGGGCCAAAGCGCATTCTTGTATCGATGCGAGCCGCCTCGCCCAGTTTTGCCCTGAGAGCGGGGCTATCTGACAATTCTTGTAGGAGGTCGCGCCAATCGCTTGCTTCTATCGCCAACAGGCCGGTCTCACGGTCGATAATCGCATTGCGCATGGGCGCCGTTGCGGATGCGATCGTTGGAATACCCAGTGCGGCAGCTGCCGTGTAGCGAATCTCGCTCTTGGCTTCGCAAAACGGATTTCCAACTTCCAGCGGGGCAAGATTGATGTCGAACCGTGCCAACTCGGCGTAGAGGTTCGCCAGAGGGACGGCGGGACGGCATTCGATACGGTTCCTGTAGGGAATCAGGCAGGGAAAGCGGGCGAGATCCAAATACCCGACCAGCACAAAGCACGCACACGGGTTTTTTGCCAGAAAATCGGCGATGGCCTCGGCAATTGTGGCAAAGTCTCGAGTGTGGGTCGGTGTGCCACTGGCAAAGCCGACACGAAGGCAGCCATCCATCGAAGAAGGTTTCGGGACCGTGCGCCAAGTCTCTGCTGAGGCAAGCATCTCGCGGCTAAAGCAGTTAGGCAGCACAAACGCGCTTGGCGCGTGGCGGGAGGCGGCGTTCGCCAGAGTTTCCGTGGTTGCGAGAACTGCATCGCAGGAAGACAGCGCAGAACGGAATTCCGCCGCTTCGCGCAAAAACGATTCTCTCGCATCACTGTCCAACTCTTCGAGGTAGGCAAAGTAACCAGCCTCCATCACGCTGGGTTCGAAAGTGAGATCATCCACATCACAAACCAGCGGCACGCCGCGTGTGCTGCAGGCGTCCCGGATTTCACGAAATTTTCCATCCCATGGCCCGCGCGAGACAACCACAACATCGGCTTGTCCAATGGATGCAGTGAGAGCGGGATCTGTTGAGGCTAGCCACTGAACATCGCAGCCAGCCATTGAGAGTTCCTCGAGAGGATGAAGAACGCGATAAGTGTGAGCTCGGCTCTCGGGCGTTCTCGAAACAAATAATACGCGGGGGGTATCGACGGGCAGGGATTCGATAGAGGTTGGCGATGGATGCAAGGTTTCCAATTCTTGAACAATCCTCTCCGCCCAAATGTCGCGAGAGCAAAGCCTGTCGAGCTTGGCGCGAAGCGGTGCATAGCCGGTGACGAGGCGCCCTAAGTCCGCCGCCAATTCATCCAGCCAAGTTTGATGCGGCTCAGTGTAAACCGAAAGTTTCACCGCGTTTGCAACCGAGGCGATATAATCCCCGCTTTTTTGGGAACTCAGTTGAAGAGACTGGCGACGCAGATTACGATCCAAGAAAAAATCCATCTCTCGGCTCTTCGGGTCTGCAGGCGCAGGCAAGTTTAAGTCTGGGCAAAGCGACGGAAGCTCCTGCAGAGCGGTTCGCCAGTCGGATACCAAATCCGCGTAATCGACAGCGATCCGAGAAAGATGGCGTGTTGATTTTTCGGCCTCCAAAACATGGCGCAACCAGAGGAGATAGGTGCGGCTATGCGCGGGGATGGCTGCGGGATGGAGTGCGGGATTGTCGAACCGCGCAGCCAGCGACGCAGCGACTTCGCGGGGATCGCGCAAGCACAGCACCACTCGCATATCGATACCCTCGCCTGCCAGAACCTTTTCCCAAAAGGGAAACAAGCGGCAAAGGCGTGGATCCTTTAAAATAAAGAGCGGCGCATCACCGAACTCCCCAGCAAGAAGGGAGCGCGCCTCCTCATAGTGCTCGGCTCGTGCAGCCTCGTCGCAAAACCATTCGGCCCTTAAAGTAGCATCGCTGTCCCATCGAGGTCCAGCGGATTGGAGTAGGCGGTTGTTGAATCGGGTGATCTTGTGCGACTCCCAATAGCCCGGCCGGTTGTCCTCGTGGGGCGGCATCAAATCCATCGGCAGCGCGGCACCCAGCAAATTGAGTGCTCGTGTGAGCGCGGATGTACCGCTGCGGTGCATGCCGAGGACGACAAGGGCTTGGCGCGGCATTTGCGTATTCATGCTTGACCGGACATGGCCATCGAGGTGGAAGCAGCGACGAACGGCAGAGCCTGAGGCGGCATCGCGCCAATATAAGTGGATGGCGTCAATGGACAGAAAAAGTCGCATCCTTTTAGATCCCTGTATTCTTGCCCGAATAATTCTCTGTGCGGGTGAACCAGCGGTTTGTTGGTTGCCGCACCGCCGTGGAATTGGTGGAAGGTTCCTTCACCCAGCAGGATCACCAAGTCGCCGTTTTCTTCGCAGGCGCGCTTGTAGAAATCCAGATTAACGAATCCACCACCCGGCGTTTGAAAGCGCTCGTCCAACCCGCCAAGCCTGTGATACCATTCTCTCCTCATGGCAATGCAATTGCTCTCACCAATCGGCATAAACCATCCCTGTGAGGATGAACCCGCCAAGGCGGAAATGCGGAATAACTCATAACCATTCCTCCGCCAGTCGACAGTCCCAAGCAAAAGATCCTCTGCTGCCTGATCATAGCCTTCCAGCAACGAGACCATCTGCACCTTGGGACCAAGATGCCACGCCAGCGTCGCGACAATCGGATTTCCGCGTGCTCTGAAGGCTTCGAGCGTGAATCGCAAAATTCCTGGGCTGAGCATGCGAGCGCCATCGATACAAACCATGACGATTTCGGTAGAGCATCGGTGGACGGCCTGATTGATGGCCCGCGCGGGTGAAGGTGAATCCTCGAACCGGAGAAGTTGGAAATTCATTCCATATCCCCTCACAGCTTCGCGGTCGATGGGAACCGTCGATCCGCAATCCACCACGATCACTTCGTAGTCCGATTCCTCGATCCCGGATTGATAGGCGGGAGTGAGGGTGTGAAGCGTGCGCGGCAACTCGCGCTCCATATTGCGGGCGGCCAGAATGATAGAAATTCGAGGTTTGTTATTCATTACAAAGTGAGGCTGGACTGCTGCCGTCTCAGGCAAGCCAATCGCCGAAGTCTTGCCCTAAATATTCTGATAGGGAGCGGATTTTGACATCGTATATCTCGCGGAGCGCAGGACGCAAAGAAGGCCGGAGCGGTTCCAGAGAACCCTCGCGGGCCTTCTTGCGCAATTCCTCATCATCGCTGGAGTCCGGGTCTGCGGAGCTTGAAACTTTAGGCGCATAGATAGTCTCAAGACCGAGATGATTGAAGCATTTTCCGAGGTAGCAAGCGGGGTCTTCCAGAATTTCCTCAAAGCGCAGAATGAGCAACTGCTCCTTCCGGTAGAAGCTAAGCCAATTCCGTATGCATGTTTCGTAATCGCCACGCGCCAGCGACCCAGGGCTACGAAAGTGGGAAAGAAACCACTCGTTTGGCACATCGTCGACCTTCATCCCGGCGCGTATGGCGTCCATTTTCGCAGCTGACCATGCCCGCTCCGCTGGATCGCGGATCGTATAAATCAAGCGTAGATTGGGAAAAAGGCCGTGACACTCCGCGATCACCTCGGGCGACAGCGCCGCATAGGCCGGGGTCATGTCGCCATGCAGCCTACCATCGGGCTTGGAAAACAGATTCACATACCAATCCGTGCCCCTTGCCCTGAAAAGATCCCAGAAATGGACCTCCTTCCCGCCGGGAAAAGAAATTTTTTGATGATGCCAGCGCAATTTACCGAAGAGCCAGGTCGTTCCAGCTTTTTGCGCTCCGATGACGAGAAAATCCAACATGGCGATGAAACTGCGTCAGTTTTTAGACCCGAAATGTTTTAATTGTGATCCTGACATCTCGATGATCTCGCAGCAAAAAAATGTTTTTTCCGAGATGTGATAATAAGCAACTCAGTCTACGCATAATTTGTTAATAACTTCTAATTATTTTTGATAGATTGATCATTAAGAGGAACAAGTGAATAAGCTGTTACCGTGAATATCAGCAACTTTTTTGTAACCCAGATTCAGAATATTATCAGAAAACCATGGATCATCTAGAATGTTTTTTTTTGGCCAAGTCTCGATTATCAAAATCGGAAGGCATCTTTTAATTGTATTTATCCCTCCGCGTAAAGCGTAATCTTCGTATCCTTCCACATCGAGAGGCTGCGTAAATCTTTTTCTGTAAAAGTGATCAAGGCATCAATCTGAGGGATGTTTTTGGTGTCTGTTAGTTTTCTGGTTTGAGGTAAGATTTTCCGGATTCCCAAGCTTCGGAGATTTCGACGAGCACGGCGGTGACCAGGCGT
>CANHQM010000041.1 GCA_947462835.1 Akkermansiaceae bacterium | reverse complement strand
TGTCGTGCCTCCTTAGCAAGCCGCCTCTTCATTCTTCTCTCTTCGCTGCCAACTGAACACTTGAAACTTAAAACTTCCTCTCCCACTTCCTCAGCCTCACGCATCATCTGCTACAGCGCGTTTGTTCCTGAGTTTTGTTGCCGGTATTGGCGAGGGGTGCTGCCTGTTTCGCGGCGGAAGGCACGGGAGAAATTGTAGGGGTCGCCGAAGCCCGAAAGCTCGGCGATTTTGCCCATGGGCAAGGAGGTGCCGGAGAGCAGGACCTTGGCTTTTTCGATGCGGATGCGGATCAGTTCCTGATGCGGCGAGCGCCCTAGGGTTTTTTGAAAGCGGTTTTCGAGGGAGCGCCGCGAGACACCGGCCAGGCGTGCGATTTTATCGATGTGGATTTCCTGCGCCGCGTGCTCGCGGATCAGGCCAAGCGCCTTCGACAGCGGAACATCTTCGGCAAGGCTACCCGCCGTCGACGCCCTCGCAACGATTCCCGCCGGCGGGATCAACAAGCGCTTCTGCCGCGTGCGAATTTCCCTTTTCAATCTTCGATCGAGCATCTCGGCGGCATGGTAGCCGACCTTTTCGGATTGCGTGATGACGGCGGAAAGCGTCGGCCGTTCCATCAGGCAGAGAATCTCATCGTTATCGACGCCCATGACTGCAATCTCAGCGGGGATGTCGATTTTCAAAGTGCGGCACACGGCCATCACCTCGCGGGCGAGATGGATGTCGGCACAAAAGATCGCGCAGGGTTTATTCAAGGATTTGATCCACTGCGCGATGCGTGGCACGGGTTTCCACTTTCCAAAAGGCGTGCTTGGGTGGGGGATTCCTCCGCCCAAGCGAAAGGTTTCCACTGGCAAGTTGTGTTCACGCGCCCAATTGCAAAAACCGGTGATGCGTTTGCCAAGCCATGCGGGTTTGCTTTCCGCGGGACTGCCCAAGGCCACGAGTCTTTTCCCTGTGCCGTGAAGGTGTTCGGCGGCGAGCGCTCCGATCCGCTGCTCGTCGTAATTCACCGAGAACGGTTCGCGGGAGCTAAAAACCTGAACGCATGGCAGTTTGGATCTCTTCCATTTGCCCAAGGTGGCTGGGTTGGCTATGTCGAAAATCGCGCCGTCAAAATCGTGGGCGGTGATGCGTTTGATCTCGGGATTCCCTGCCAAAAAAACCTCCCACTCCCAGGAGCCGTTCGCGTTTGCGTACCGAGTGATCCCGCGCACCATGCTGCGGCAGTACTCCTGCTCGACATATGAAACGATGACGGCGACGCGCGGCATGCATCCTGTTTTCAGGAAACTGCGCATTATGTCAAAAGATTACGCATTATTCCCACCTTCCCGGTAGTTGGCATTTCGCTTCATGCCGCCGGGGTGTCGCGTTTCGCAAATTGTCAGGATTCCCATGGGACAACTGGTTGGGATGAGTCGGCCGCCTTCAGTGGTGGCTGCGGTAGTTGGCGGGGGTTTGATGGAGGTTGCGGCGGAACAATTCATGAAACTGAGCGGTGGATCCGAATCCGGATTTCGGAGTCCACGTCGTTTCAGCCAGCGCTGCGTCGCGCCGATTCGAGCCGATTCGAGCCGGGATACGGCCGTTGAGAGCGCTTGATTGCACTCTTCATCTTTGAAAGAGGGTCATGCGCGTGAGACGGCGGCAGTCGGCTTGGAAGTTGGCGAAGTCGATTTCGCCCCTCTGCCATCTCCACCATTCGCTGGAGACAATCGAGTGCCAGATGCTTTCCTCCTCGCTCGTGCGAAACCAGACGGTGCGGCATTTTTTCCAAAGTAACGGCGCATCCCCGGCATGGAAGAGGTCCGCCCGCAGCGGCACCATTCCGTGTTCCGTCAGCAGTTGTTGCATTTCCGGTTTGGTGAGGAATTCGGCGAAGCGGATGGCATTGGCGGCCTGTCCGTGGTCGCGCCGGATCACAAACCCGGTCTGAACGCTGGTTGCGCTGGGGATTGGTCTGGAAAGAAGTCGTCCGGGGTGCCCGCAGGACAATGGCGCGCACGAGAGGATGCATCTAGACATCAGACGCGAACTGCAAGCCGGGCGAATCGGCCGGGAGCAAGAAGCGTTCGATCTGTGGCGGCTGCAATACAACCACGAACGCCCGCACGAGGCGCTGGGCATGCGTACGCCTGCGGAAATTTATCGAAATTCGGAGCGGCTCTGGACCGGCACGCCCGACGACATCGACTATGGCGCGATGGACAGACGCAAGGTGATCGCCGGGAGCGGCTGCATCAGCTATGGCGGAGAACTAATCCAGATTTCGACGGCTCTCAACGGCTGGTCGGTGGGCCTGAGCCCGCTGCCAAACGGACTTGTCGAGGTATGGTTCGCCGAGTTGCTCGTCGGCCACCTCGACCCCAAGACATCCAGCTTCGTCGCGATCTGTCCGGATCGCGACGAAGCTGGCCAAACCAAACCAAAAGTGTAACCCTAAACGCAACAAGTGTTACCTATGTTCTGAACCAATAGTGTTACCTATGTATTGAACTGCGCCATCTTCACATCGATGTTCGATGTTCGATGTTCGATGTTCGCCCCCCCCCTCTCTCTTCCTCACGCCATGCGTGCGAGCATTTCCTGCGAAATTGCGTGCTGCAGGGGCTGACCTTCAAGATAGCGGTCGAACTCGCCGAGCATCCAATCGCCCATGCGTGCAATTTCACCACCGATACTGCCGGCGATGTGCGGCGTGAGAATGACATTTTCCAGCGTGAGCAACGGCGAGTCGGGCAATGGTGGCTCGGGGTGAGTCACATCGAGCACTGCTGTGAGATCCGCGCGTTCCTTGAGCACCTGGCAAAGATCGGCTTCATCGATCACTGCGCCGCGCGAAGTGTTGATGAGTGTCGCGCCTTGGCGCATCGAACGCAGCAGCGAGCCGTTGATCATCTTTTCCGTCTCCGGCAACCATGGCGTGTGGATGCTCACCACATCACTCTTGGCAAAAAGCTCTTCGAGCGAAACAAGCGTCACGCCAGCCTTGGCAGCAATCGCCGGATCCGCGAAGGGATCGTAGGCGAGCACATTGACTTCAAGCCGCGAGAGGTGGGCGGCCACCCTGCGGCCAATGGCGCCGAGAGACACGAGTCCGACATTTGAATGGTAAGCTCCGGCGATCGCGGTTTTGGCATGGCTGAATGTGCCATCACGCATCTGTCGCGCATGCCACCAGAATGCCTTGAGCCCGAGCAGGATGGTGGCGAGCGAGTATTCCGCCACTGGCACCGCGTTGGCTTCCCATGCGCTGGAGATCACAATGCCGCGAGCATATGCCTCGGGCTTTGCAAAACCCTTCACCGAGCCGGCCGCATAAAAAACCGCCTGCAAGCGCGGAGCAGCCGCAAGGAACTCGGCATCAAGCGCCGGCATGCCCCATGTGGCAAAAATGATTTCCACATCGGCCAGCGCCTGCGCGTCATCTCTCCATTTCGCACCATCAATCAGGCGCGGATGCAAAGAGGTGATTTTGCCAATCTCGTCGCGAAGATGATCAGGAAACGCCTTTGGCAAATAATGAGGCATGCCCACAAGGACTGCCTTTTTCAACGGTGACGACATGGAGGAGAAATGTTTGTGGCGCGATCGCAGTAGGCAAAGACCGATGGTCAGGCGCGGGGCGTGCGGTTGATGATCTCGCGTGCGGCTTTGGCAAGCGCGGTGATTTCATCCCAGCGCCCCTCGCGAATCGCATCGCGCGGTGCAAGCCAAGAGCCACCGACTGCGTCGATGAGCGGATCGGCGAGATAGGTTGCCATGTTTTTTTCGTTCACGCCGCCAAGCGGAATGAAACTCACGTTGAGGTGCAGATACGGTGCCGCCATCGACTTAATATAGGCGAGACCGCCGCTGGATTCGGCAGGGAAAAACTTGAGGATCTTGCAGCCGCACTCGAGCGCTTGTTCGATGTCCGATGGCGTGACAATGCCCGGCCCGAAGGGAAGACCTGCCTCTGCGGCGGCCTTGATCACACGCGGGTTGATCCCTGGCGAGACCGCAAACTCCGCACCGGCGAGTTTCACTTCATCGACCTGCGCGGGTGTGAGCACCGTGCCAACACCGGCCAGCATCTCCGGAACCTCGGCGCGGATGCGGCGCAGCGCGCCAAGCGCGGCATCGGTGCGCAGCGTGAGCTCCATCACATCGATACCACCGGCAAGCAAGGCCTTGGCCAGAGGTACTCCGTCCTCCTCGCGGTCGATGATGAGCACGGCAACGATGCCGGATTTTTTGATGCGGGCGGAAATGGTGTCGGGGATCATGCTGAGGAGAGAATAAGAGGTTCAAGATTCGCGGTTCAATCAAGATTCGAGTGGACAAGAAACGGGCTATTCGTTTTTTCAAATAACGAATAGCCCATAACTTCCAACAGCTCACTAACGATCCACCGATCAATCGAGTTTCTCGACTGGCAGCCAGCGGCGCTCTTCCCAGCTCTTGAGTCCAAGCTCGGCGAGCTGCACGCCCTTGGCGCCCTGCAGTAGGGTCCATGGGAAAGGTTCGTCGAGCACGATGTGGCGGAGGAAATGTTCCCACTGCACTTTGAAGGCGTTGTCGTGGTGCTCCTGCTCCGGCACCTTGGCCCAGCCTTGGAAGAAATCGATCGGTTGCACGATGTCGGGATTCCATGTCGGCTTGGGCGTGTTGCCGTAGTGTTGAATGTAACACTCGCGCAGGCCGCAAACAGCGGAGCCGTGCGTGCCATCGACTTGCAGCGTGAGGAGGTCGTCGCGGCGCACTCGCACCGTCCAACTTGAGTTGAAGTGTGCGATGACGCCGTCTTCAAGTTCAAAGGTGGCATAGGCCGAGTCATCAGCGGTGCACTTGTAAGTCTTGCCCTGTTCGTCGACGCGCTCGGGGATGTGGGTCGCACCAAGGCAGGAAACGGCCTTCACTTCGCCAAAGAGATTGTCAAGCACATAGCGCCAGTGGCAAAGCATGTCGACGATGATGCCGCCGTCATCTTCTTTGCGGTAGTTCCAGCTCGGGCGTTGGGCCACGATGTTGTCGCCTTCGAAAACCCAGTAACCGAATTCACCGCGCACGCTGAGGATTTTTCCGAAGAACCCCTGTTCCTTGAGGCGCTGAATCTTGCGCATGCCGGGAAGCCAGAGCTTGTCCTGCACAACGCCGTTCTTCACACCGGCCTTGGTGGCGACATTGTAAAGATCGAGCGCATCGGCGGAGCTGACGGCGGTGGGCTTTTCGCAGTAAACATGCTTGCCCGCAGCGATCGCTTTTTTGACAGCACCCGCACGGCGGCCGGTCGTCTGCGAGTCGAAGTAAATGAGATTCTCGGGCTTGGCGAGTTCCGCATCGAGGTCGGTGGTCCAGCGCACGCCTTCGTCCATCGCGGCGAGTTGCGCGAGCTTGGCTTCGCTGCGGCCCACGAGCACCGGCTCGGGCCAGATGACTTCGCTGTCACTGACCTTCAAGCCTCCTTGTTTGCGGATGGCGAGGATCGAGCGGATGTAGTGCTGGTTGGTGCCCATGCGTCCGGTGACGCCGTTCATGATGATGCCGACTTTGTGTTTTTTCATAAGGATGATGTTGGTTGGATGTGATGGTTGATGGGGTGAATGTAATGGATCTGGCTCAAGGCATTTCGGTGCTGGTGCATTGCGGATGCGCACCGGCCGGGAGCGGCGGGACATCGATGCCGGCTTTGGGCAGCGTGCCGTTGAGTTCCTGGCGCCAGTGAGCGACATCGCCGGCGGGGCCGTAGCAGTACATCATGCGAAGCGGGGTTTTTCCGATGTTGGTGAGTTGATGAAAAACGCCCGATGGAATGTAAACCATCTGCCCGCTGGTGAGCGTCTGGCGTTCTTCGCCGAGGCACATTTCGGCGGTGCCTTCGATGATGAAGTACACCTCTTCCTGTTCCTGGTTGTGCCATGGCACTTGGCCACCCTCGGGATCGAGCGTGACATTGCCGATGGAGAAATTCTGCGCCTGGATCGGAGCAACGCCACCGGCGAGGTTCTGGGTGCGACGGCGGGCCGGATAGCGGCGGCCTTCGATTTTTTCGAGGTCGGAAACAATCATGATAGCACTTTTTTTAAGGGTTTTGGTGGGATCAGCGGCTCAAGCAACCGAAGAAAGTGTAGTCCTTGTTTTCCGCGAGACGCTGGATGTAGAGCGCAAGTTCGCGGGCATGGTAGTCGCCCCACATCGAGGATTCGCCGCGCGGGATTTTCGAACCTGCCGGCGTGTGGTCCCAGCCGTTTGGGCGGTGATAGATCGAGTGGAGAATGAGTCCCTGATGCTCGGCCGAGGTCGAGAGGTACGGCTCTGAAAGCACGGTGCGGGCGGTGCTGAGACCGGCCTGCATGTAACGCGTGCCATCGGCGCTGTTGCCAAGATAGCGACCAAGGCGGATGAGCCCCTGCGCGGCGATCGAGGCGGAGGAACTGTCGACCGGCTCCCAATTGTTTTCGATCTGTGCCGGGCGATCGAGATAATCGCCGAGGTGATGAATGTTCGGCGCGCCGGTGTCCCAGTAAGGAATGCCGTCGGTCGGAGTTTGCTCGATGTAAAAATCGCATGCGGCCTTCGCGGCCTTGAGGAAGATCGCTTCGATTTCCTGGCGCCCGCCAAACGGCACAAGCTCTGCATCATCCAGCGTGGCGAGCCACTCGAGTTGCTCGGGGTAGCCGGCGATGATCCATGCAAGCCCGCGCGTCCATGTGGTGAATGGCGAGTAACCTTGCTGCGAGTTCGGGCAGCGGAAGTTGCCATCGTTGGTGTTGAAGATGCTCTCGTGAGCCACGCGGCCGCGGATGTCATAGGCATCGCGACCCTCGCCGTAATACACTGCAAAATCCGCAGTGGTCCGAGCGTGTTGGATCAGGCGCTCAAGCAGCGAAATGCGCGCATCTTTCTCCCCCATCAGAACATGGCCAAGCGAGTGCGAAACCGCCAACGCACGCAGGCTTCGAATGGTATCGGCAAACAGCGAGTGCGGTCCGTTGAAGGAATAAATGTATCCGCCACCGCCAGCCACACGGGTCCAACGCGCGGCCTGCACCGCACCGGTGCACTTGAGAGCGAGTTCGTAAAAATCTTTTTCCCGCGCATCAAAGGGGATCTTTCCTTCAACCATCAGGCGCAAAAGGTTGCCGTAGGTGCTGACATTGTTGAAGCCATGGTCATGCACGCCGATGTGCGTGATGTGATGGGCCATGCGCTCGCGCGTGCGGTCGCGTCCAAGTTCGAGGAAGCTCTCGTCGCCGGTCGCGTCGTACTGCAGCACGGCAGAGCCGTAAACGAATCCCTGGGTCCATTCGGTCCAGCCGCGTGCGGTGTATTTGCCCGCGATGGTGAAGACCGGAGTGGCCTTGCCGGGCACCTCGTCCTTGTCGATCGAGAGGATCTTCGGAGCCGAAGCAGCCCAGAGTTTTTGGATCGCCGGCACAAGGTCGGCGGCGGTGAGTTTGGGGTCGGATTGGATCATAGTCTTTTAAGGTGAAAGCCTCCATCGATGTTGATGACATCGCCGGTTGAAAACGGAAACGCGCCGCCGAGGATCGACTCGACGGCAAGCCCGACATCTTCGGGATTGCCCCAGCGCTTTTGCGGCACGATGCCCTCGGCGAGCAACTTGTCGTATTTTTCCTTCACGCCGGAGGTCATGTCGGTGGCCATGATGCCGGGGCGAAGCTCGAGCACTTGTGTGCCAGACTCGGCGAGGCGCACTGCCCAGAGCTTGGTCGCCATGCCGAGTGCCGCTTTGGAAATGCAATACTCGCCGCGGTTGATCGATGCGGTGTCGGCCGAGAGCGACGAAACGAAAATCAGTTTGTATCCACCGGGCAGCACCGACTCACCGGGCTTGGCCAGCCAGTGACGGGCCGCCAACTGAGAGAGGAAATAGGGACCCTTGAGATTGACGCCTAGCACTTCGTCGAAAATGTCCTCGGTCGCTTCGGTGATGTCGGCGCGCACGCGCGGCGCGATGCCAGCGTTGTTGACCAGCGCATCGAGACGACCAAAGGCAGCAAGCGTTTCGGCCATCATGCGCTCGCGATCGGCAGCATCGCCGACATTGCCGCCCACGATGGGAAACTTCTGGGCCGGGCTCACTGCCACGGCCGCGCAGGCGGCGGAAGTTTCCTCGGCAGCGGTGCGATTGCTGGCGAAGTGAATGGCGACGCTGTGACCGGCAGCCGCAAGACGAAGCGCGATGCCACGGCCAAGGCCGCGACTTGATCCAGTGACGAGAATGTTGGCGGGTGATTTCACAGTGCCCAACATGACACAGATGCCCTCCGCACCGTTATGACAAATGGTCAAAGAATTAGCACAAAACCGACTTTATTTTTTGTGCTTGTCGGAATGACCCTTCCGCCTCGTCGGCGCAGGCTTTTGCGCGAAGCGCGAAGGCGCCACGCCGGTGTGCCTTTTGAACCAGCGGGAAAAATAATTCAGATCGTCGAAACCCGCTTTTTCCGCTGCTTCGCCGACACTCGATCCCGCCAGCAGGCTTGCCTTGCCTGCCTCGAGCCGGATCGCGTCGCGCTGCTGACGCAAGGTCAGCCCAGTCTCACGCTTGAAGCGTCGGTTGAGGTAATCCGGATCCTGCCCCATGCGCCGCGCGAGCTCGCCAACGCTCTCACTCTGCAAACCGGGATCGGCCGCCAGCCGGGTGAACGACTTGATGAAGCCCGGCGTCGGGCGCGGCTCGCGCGGCAAAAATCCAAGCGCGCGAAACTGGATGTCGAGGATCGACAGCGCGCGCGATGCGGTGAGCAGCTTTGCCTCCATCGATGCCGGATCCTTGAGCTGGCCAAGCTCGGAAAGTTGCAAGCGCATGCGCACCGACTCGGAATGATTGAGCATCGCCATGCGTTCCTTGGGTTGTTGCTGGAGCTTGATGTCGAGCGCGAGACACAAGGGACGGCGGCCGCTGGTTTCGCGAAACGCGTGAGCCGTGCCGGCAGGGATCCACGCCACCATGCCCGGCAACACCGCATGCTCGTCATTTCCCACGATCAAAGTTCCGGCACCCGACAAATAACAAAGCAGCTGACCGTGGCGGTGCGAGTGCGTCTCAAGCCGATCGACTTCCGGCAAGTGACGGTGGATCCGCAACTGCATCACATCGACACCCGGCAGGCGGATGTTGATCTTTTGAAGCAGCAGTGGGCGCAGACCTTTCATGCGGGGCAGCACATTGACTCAAGCCACTCCCGCGGGCAAACAGCAAATCCATATCCGCGCGGCAATGGGTTTTGCGGCGGGGACTTCTGGCGCAGCAAGGAGCGACGCACCTGCATCGGGGGACTGACCATAGAGCCGCGTGAAACAACGCGTGAAATAGAGCGGATTTTCAAATTCCCGCTGAAGCGTGGGACCATCGAAATACCAACTGTCGCTGAGGGTGGAATATTCGATTTTATCGAGCGCTGTTTCCATGATCTCGCGGCTGTAACGGACACCGAACTTGCGCAGGCCGAGATTAACGAATACCTGAAAGAAGAGCCAGTTGTTGGCAGTCAGGTCGCACTGGTTGATCTGGTTTAACCAATTCGCCAGGTTATCGCGTTGACCTCGGTTAAGCGGCTCCCACAGTTGGTCGGGCACTATCGCCAGAGCGAGGCCCAAGAGAGTCATCTCGACCATGATCTGATCGCCGGAGGGAACCGGCCCCCAGTATTCCGCGTGCCCGGGGTCGGTGCCGTTGATGACTCCCTTCCGGTATCGCGGCCAAAGGTCGGTCTTGCCGCCACCGATGGTCAGGGGAATCAGGCCGAACAAGGGCCGCAGCAGAGACTCGATCCTCATGCCAACAGGGCTGTAGTGGGCAGCGGTGTGACCCAACTGCATGCCTGCGCAACCCGGCGTAAAGTGCGACTTGAGCGGCTCGGTCAGTCGGATGGCGAGGGCCTGCAGATCATGTTTGCTCTTAAGGGGGGGGCTTCATGCTTTCTGATCAGTCTCAAAATGCATCAGGCTTCGTCCAGACTTTCAGATTTCGGAAGAGGATATCGGAGTCCCACATGCAGCGGATGGCCAGGGTGCCGCTGCGCATGACCGGACCGAAACCTGAAAAGGGGTCGTCTACGACATCGAGCATTTGCACGCCATCGATCGCTCCGCGCAGGCGATTCCCTTCGTGGACGAATTGCAGGCGATGCCACTCGCCAATGGCCAGACTTTCGGGAGCGTCCTGATAGCCGATCGGGTGCAGGTAGGGATTCTTGACCAGCACATGCGAGGCGGTGTCGTTGCGGCAGTCCTCCATCTGGCGGTAATACTCCCAGTGATAGTTACGGATGTTTTCCCAGCAAACCGCTCGCATCGCCCCGGAAACCCGGCGCGGATGAGACTTGAGAAAATCCTCTCCGTGCAACCCGGCGGCGCGCGTCATCAGCAGGCTTAGCCCGTGCTTCTGCAAGGATTTGAATTCATACTCCACCGCGAAGTCGCCGGTGAAATAATCCTCCAGCCAGAGGTATACCTGCGTCGGATCCCAAGTCTCCTCGCTGCTCCAGTTCTCCGGTTGTTTGAGCTGGCTTTTGTGTATGGCGGAGGTGCGGACGCGGATGCCTTCCGGTGTGACCGATGGGGCCTCTGTCATGCCCTGGACATAAAAGCGCGCGAAATCCTCATCGCGGTTGAGCGGGAGATTCAGCCGCTCGGACCAATCCATCGATAACTTCCAATCGAAGGTGCTCAAGCTCTTGCCGGTGTGGGTGCGTGCGATCGAGGCGTCGATGGCGGCATTCTCCTTGGGGGCATCGTAGCTTGCAGAAAACTCACCCGCATCGAGTGGCCGATCGTAAAATGCCAACTCCCCGCAGGCGAACAGCGGATGTCCGGCGTAAAGGGTGCCGCTGTTTTTCTCGCGCAGCATCGGATGGTCCAGCGTCGTGGTGGCGGTTTGAACGAGCACGCCGTTGAGATACATCCGGTAGTCGTTCGCGAGCTCATCCCAGGAAAGGCCGATCTGCATCCAATGGCCGCGATGCAGGTTCAGATGCCCCAATCCGACATAGGCTTTCTCCTTGCCGGTTTGGAACATGGATGAGCCGCCCAACTCCTCCACCCCGTCATAAACTCCGCCGCAATGCCATTTGGCCTGCAGTTGTTGATACCAGTCGCGGGAGTAAATGAGCGCGAAATGATGCAGTCGCGGATCATTACGCGCCTCGTCATCCACTCGGTCACCCAAAAGCGTGTAGAGGTGGTGGTATTTCTCACGCTTTGCCATCCAGGGGCTGTTCACGCTGGTGGCGAAATCCTCGCGCGGCAGGAACCACCAGGTCAGCGACCCTCGAGGCTCGTTGAGCTGAGGGGCGGGAATCGCGATACGGGTCTCCAGCGACTCCGTGCGCCAGCCCTTCCGACCATGATGGGAAACCGGCGTCACCGGGTTGTTGTTCAAGTCCCGCACAACGGCGGGATCGCTCCAGAAGATATGGGAGGGCATGGGGTGGTTCATGAACGGATTAACCCTTGCCTTGGCGAATGGCTTCGTCGAGGGTTTGTTTTCTTAATCAGTTAAGCTATGAATCGCCGCATCACTCTGAAAGACATTGCCGCTAAGGCGGAGGTCACTGTGGCCTGCGTTTCGCTTGCGTTGAGGGATTCTCCGCAGATTGCAGCTGCGACTAAGGTGCGGATTCGCGACTTGGCGGAGAAACTTGGCTATCGTCCCGACCCCGCGCTTGCCGCACTGGCAGCCTATCGCTCGCGGGTACAACCGGATCATTTCCGCTCCGTGATGGCCTGCATCATCGATGGCAAAAGCCAGGACTCACTCAAAACCACCTGGCCGTCGGTGGCTGCGCGGGCGCGCGAACTTGGATATGATGCGCAAAAATTTGTGCTCTCGGATCCCGTGAACGAATGGCAATCCCTGTTGCGCGTTTTGCGCTCACGCGGCGTTCGCGGGGTCTTGCTTGCGCCGAGGATGCGCTACGATGAAATATTCCCCGAGGCGGCGTGCGATGCTTTTTGCTTTGTCACCATCGGCTACTCGGTGCGTCTCGATGGCATTCACCGAGTGAGCACGAATCAATACCTCGACATGCTGCGTCATGTCGGCGAGTTGAAAGAACTTGGCTACCATCGGATTGGCTTGTGGGTCCCCGCAAGCGCGGATGGCCGCGTGAACCAACAATTCAGCGCCGGATATCTGGCCGCATTTTTGCCAAACGATGTACCACCCGCGCCGATCTTCCACGATGACGCGCCATCGCAACGCGCGCTTCGAGCATGGCTGCGCGGTCACAAAATCGATGCGGTGATCGGCCTGCCCCAGCATCTTCCGCTCCTTCGCGCCGCAGGATTTACGATTCCGGAGAAACTCGGTTTCTCAACCTTCAACTGGCACGGCGGGAAGGAAGTGAAGGGTATGAGCGGAATGAACTACCGGCCGACTCATCTCGTGGTCAACGCCGTTGATGTGCTGCACGCGGCGTTGCTCAACAACCACCACGGCTTACTGCAGGATGCACCGCTCACGGTCTTCAACGCCCGCATGGTCCATGGAAAGACTACGCGTTCGCTGGTGCGCGGCAAGCGGGTGATGGGTCAGATTGACCGCTGACCCGCCTTCTATCCCGAGTAACAACATCGATATCACCCAAGGAGCTCGTTCAAAAACCGGGCATCGTCCGTCAAGGATTCGGGATCATCGCCCACTACAAACTCGAGCAGAATGTCGGGATCGCAACCAAGGGAACGAAGTTCCGCGACATAAGCCGACCAACGATCCGCTCCTTCGCGCAAGGGGTGACGATGCGAGTAGTCCGGCCACCAGTGGAAGGCATGAACATGATGGAGGCGCGGGGCCAACCGCCGAAGTCCGGCAAGGCATTCCTCGTGCGAAGCGCCGACCGACGGCTGCCACAGGGTCTTGATGTACGGATGCTCGGTGACCGCAAGCAGGTCGCAGGTCGATTCGAGCGTATCGGTAAGCGTGTGGACATGGTACTCGTAGCAGACTTTGATGTCCTTCGCTGCGGCGAGATCGGCGCAACGCAGGGCGTCATCGATCACCTCTTGGCGAAATGCGGCATCGGCCAGCGCGGATCCGCGGTTGCCGGCCCAGACGCGGATGGCTTTGGTTTCCAGCGCAACGGCGGTGTCGAGAACGCTGGAAAAATCGAGGCCATCGGCGGGGCTGGCGGCGAGTTTGTAGTAGGAGCCGTAAGCGGCCACATCGAGGCCGTGGCGGCGCGTGTTCCTGCCGACTTCCGCAGCAGCCGCCAGGTCGCCGTGAGGCACATGCACATCGCCTCCCCATTCGATGGTTTGGAGCCGGTTCTTTACGCACAGATCGATGACCTGCTGCGGAGAGCACTCGCGGAAGGTGATGGAAAGAAGACCGGGCTTCATGAGACGAGGGGGATTTGCTTCATTGGGTTGCGCTCATTCGACGCCAGCCCAGATGTGCGGATTCTGGATGCGGCAGATTTCGTGCACATCGATGGTTTCACGGACGCTCTCGGGGGTCATAAGTATCGGCGCGCCATCACGAATGGCTGCTCCCGGAGGGCTGCGTAAATCTTTTTCTGTAAAAGTGATCAAGGCATCAATCTGAGGGATGTTTTTGGTGTCTGTTAGTTTTCTGGTTTGAGGTAAGATTTTCCGGATTCCCAAGCTTCGGAGATTTCGACGAGCACGGCGGTGACCAGGCGTTC
>CANHQM010000040.1 GCA_947462835.1 Akkermansiaceae bacterium | reverse complement strand
CTTGATCATTCTTCGTCGCCACTCACGCATGCCCGCTACGCGCATGAAAATTCGACAGCAAATCCGCCGCGCGTTACCCTGAACAGTTCGCATGGTCTCTCATTCGCATTTTTTTCGCGGCACAAGCCGACCTGTCTCGCATCGGATTTGGCGTGATCCGACCGTGCGCGAGCGCATCGTCGAATACCTCGGCGGTCATCGTGTCGAAGATGCCACCTGTTTGTTTCTTGGCAGGCTCGATTCGGAAAATCCCTCGATCTTCGACCGCCACCCGCCAGCTGATCTCGACAAGCTGCTCGATGGCGGATGCGAAATCGCGCGCTCACTCGAGGACCGTGAATCGATGCTCATCCATCTCGACATCGAATATGTAAACTTCGACGACCCCGTCGCCGCTTACACCGATGCCCAAGGCGCATTCCTGATGCAGGAGCCGCTGGTCGAAGTCATTGAAACATGGTTGCTGAATTACGGCATCCGCTACCTGCACTTGGTCACCGGCCAAGGGCATCATTTCGTTTGGAAAATCCACAAGCAGTCGGCCATCGCCAAACGCATCGCAAAGCTTGGCATTTACACGCCCTCCGAAGGCAGCGCCCGCGAAATTGATCCGCTCTTCGCACATATTTCATTGCTCATGGAGCACTTCGCGCACCGCGTGAAACGGGAAGCCTCCAGCCGTTGCGAATTGCCGGTCGAGATCACTGCCCAGCATGTCGGGCCTGGCAATTCGGGCATGCGCGAAATGCTTTCGATCGACATCTCCGAATACGGCGACCCGCTGCAAAGCCGCATGATCCGCATGCCCTACACGGTCTATCGCAAGCCATGGATTTCCGGACTCTTTGAGCGCCTCGGCATCGAGGATCGCATCACCGAGTTTTTCACGCTGCCATTGCACGAAATGGATCTGACGCGCTTGCTTGAGTTGCGCCATCATCCCGATGAGATCATTGCACTCGCGCGTCGCGCCGGTGTTCACATTCCATCCGAAGAGCATGGGACCGCACGCTTGCTCGATGATTACCTCGGCTCATCGCTCGCCAGCTTTCACCGGCAGTTTTACGCGGTGCAGCAGGATTCTCCATCACAGTGGCCGGGTGGGTACGACCGCACGCCGCTCGAAAAACTACCGCCCTGCGCTGCACATGTGCTCAGCTTTCCCAACGATCTTCTGCTCAAGCCCAGCGGCATGCAACTCGTCACGCGCAGCCTGCTCGCAAGCGGCTGGCATCCGCGCCACATCGCGGGGCTGATCCGATCGAAGTTTGAAAATCCGGCATTCGGGTGGCAGGACAAATGGGTCGAGTACGATCCGTCGCAGCGCGCGGAGTTTTATGTGCGCCTGTTTGCCGGCGAGCTAGCCGAGCGGCTCGACAGCGCGATCGACTTCAACTGCGTCTCGCAGCAGGAAAAACAATTTTGCTGGCATCCACACGGATGCTCGCTCGAGCCGCTGCGCGACGAGCTCCGCAAAACCTTCAACCTTCATCCCGAATCCACATGAACGCATGGCCCTGCGGCATCTCCACCGGATGCTTTTACAAAACCGACATCCTCGAAGCGCTGCCCATGGTGCGTGACGGCGGATTCAACCTCATCGAGGTCTGCTCGTTTCCCAGTCATCTCGATTACCATGACCCCAAGCATGTTCGCGAAGCGGCCGACCTCATGCAATCGCTTGGCATCGAGGCCAATTCGTTTCACGCGCCCTTCGCCGAGCGCATCGACATTTCGTCGCCCGACCCGCTGCTGCGCGCCGAAGCCGTGCGCGAGATGATTGCCGCCTGTGATGCGGCGTCGACGCTGCATTCGCGCTATGTCGTTCTGCATCCCGGCCCGGAACGCGAAGGCAAACCGCCGCCCGAAGAATGGTATCACCGGATGCGCTGTGCCGCGGAGTCGCTCAACCTCGTTGCCGCGCACTGCCGCGATCTGGGCCTCACGCTGCTGTTGGAAAACATGCTGCCGCACCTGATGTTCGGACATGTGAGTGACATGCTTTTCCTGCTCGGTGCGATCCGCGAAACCAATGTCGGCACCTGCCTCGACACGGGCCATGCATTTCTTTCGCGCGACCTCCGCACGGTCGTTCACAAACTCTCCGGTCACTTGCGCATGCTGCATGTGAACGACAACCTCGGCGATAGCGACACGCACCTTTCGCCGGGCGAGGGGGCTATCGATTGGATCTCGCTCGTCCGCCAGTTGCGCCAATGGAATTTCCAAGGCGCCCTGATTCTTGAGCTTGCCGACAGCGGTGATTGCCCGACCTGCATCATGCAGCGCGCCCGCGACGCGAGGTCGTATCTCGGTGAAATCATTGAGCGTTGGAAATGACGGCATTCTCCATGCTTGCAGGAACCGCTGGCGGGTGGTGAAAATGCGCCATGTTCACGCCGAAGTGGAAAAGTGAGGCCCTGCAAATGGCGAAGGGCGCGCGCAAGTTTGTGAATTACAAACGCGACCTGCTCAAGGAGGGCCTCGTCGCCGAAATCGAATCACGCAGAAACGACCTGCTGGGGGCCATCAAGTTGGGCGACAAAACAAAGACCGCCGAGGCGTCGAAGATGCTCAACGCAGCATGCGAAAATTCCCTGCCGCACGAAAAGCCACTCGGGTGGTTTGAAGAAAATGTCGAAGTGATGTTTGTCGCGATTGTGATCGCACTTGGTTTGCGGGCCTATTACCTGCAGCCGTTCCGCATTCCGACGGGGTCGATGCAGCCAACGCTCAATGGTATCATCGGCAAGCCCCTGCCACAGGCCGAGTGGCCATCGCTGCCGCAACGCCTTGTGGAAAAAGTCCTTCGCGGGCGAAGCTATGTGCGAGTGGTGAACGATCAGGATCGCTTCCTCGCGGTCACGCCCGAAGGTCGCGTCGACATCCGCGATGTGCAGTTCATGCATTTCTTCAGCCGCTCGGAGTTGCGCTTCACCGACTCTCCACCGTTGCGCCTGCCCGCGCCTACCAACCCCTGCACACAGATCGGGCTCGCCGCCGCAATCCAGACCGCCAGTCGCAACGGCGGGTTATTGCCAAAAGGCACGGTGATCTGCGAAGGCACGGTGGATTCCGGTGATCTCGTGTTGGTCGACAAATTTTCCTATCACTTCCGCAAACCCGAACGCGGTGAGGTTTTTGTCTTCGACACCCTCGGCATCCGCGGCATTCACGAACGCAGTGGCGAACAAGCAGCCGGCTCACACTACATCAAACGCCTCTGCGGCGTGCCGGGAGACACCTTGCAAATCCAATCACCCAATCTGCTCATCGATGGCCGGATCGCCAAGGAACCGGGCATCCAGCGCGTGATCCATGGCGAAGGTGATTTTGCGATCAACCCGAATGGTTATGCGCTTGCCGATTCGCGCGAGCTGCTGGGCCGCTCGAAAACCATTTCCCAATACCTCGCCAGCCCCGACGACAAGCTCTCGCTCGCCGGCAAAAATGCCCGACCCGGCATGCGCGAATACGCCGCACTCGGCGACAACACCGGTAACTCGCTCGACTCACGCTACTGGGGGCCGGTCAGGGAATTCAACCTCGTCGGACCCGCACTCTTCTCGCTCTGGCCGGTGACCACCGGGCACTGGGGCTTCATCCGCTGAAATCAAAAACCGTGTCGGACGCAGCGGAAATCACCCGGCGCGCAAAGTCGAATCTAGCCTTCGCGCTGCGCATCCTACCTCGCGACCGACGCGACGACATGGTCGTGTTCTATGCGTTTTGCCGCACGATGGATGATCTGGCGGATGATCCAAGCGCGCCACTCGCGCAGCGCGAGCAAGCCTTGCTTTCATGGCGCGATGGCCTGCTGCATGGATTTTCAAATCCGACGGAGCTGCAAAAACAAGTGATCGATTTGCGCGAGCGCCGCGCGATTCCGAATGAACTTCTCACGGCGATCATCGACGGTTGCCGCATGGATCTCGAGCCTCGACGCTTCGCGACATGGGCGGACCTCGATGCTTACATCTGGAAAGTTGCCGGCGCGGTCGGCTTGGTTTCCATCAGAATTTTCGGATGCGTTGATGCAAATTCGGAAAAATACGCGGTGACGCTTGGTCGTGCGCTACAGTTGACCAACATCATGCGCGATGTCGGTGAGGACTTTGCCAATGGTGGTCGCATCTATCTGCCGCTTGAGGATCTCAAGCGCTTCGGATGCACGGAGAAAAATTTGGCGAAAGATTCAAAGAGCGCTGCGTTTCTTGCGATGATGGATTTCGAGGCGACGCGCGCGGAAAGTTTTTACAAAAAAGCCGAAGCGATCCTGCCCGAGCGCGACCGCGAGGCCTTGGTGCCGGCGCGCATCATGGCAGAGATTTATCGCGCGGTCCTCGTCCGCATGCGCCGCGGCGGCTTCGATGTGTTCCGCGTCCGCTACTCGCTTTCCCGTTTGCGAAAAATTTCCATTTTGCTCCGCTATTGGATTGCGCGATGATGAGAATCTGAAGTCCACAAGCCCGTCACCACCATGATCAAAACCATTCAAGCTACCGCCCTCGCGATCCTTGCCGTTGTGCTCAATGGCTGTGGTCCGCCCGAGCCAGTGCCGGCTCCCTATTTCATTCCGAATCCACCCTACCCGCCGCAACCGGTCGATCCTGCCTCCGTCGAACCCCAACAGCCCTCGCCAAGTGCGGACACCGGCATCGTGCCAAGTCCCACGCCGAGCCCACGCATCGGCGAATACCCCTTGGCCAGGCCTACCAGCAAACCCAACGAAGTCGTCAGCCCCTACGAGCCGTATCACACGATCGACATCAGCGGCTTCAGCTCGGGTCAACTTGCCCGCGATCCGTCAAACAAGAGAATTTTCCGCGTGCCGTAGGCTGTCTTAACTTTTTGCAAAGTCTCACCCGATGCCCTTTCGCAGATCGCGCATGCTCCAGAGCATAGTGCCTGCGGCAGTGGCATTGCCGCGCATCTTGCGGGCGCCGGAGTTTCGTTTCGGGCCGAAGCGCGAGCGGGAATTGGCGAATGCTTCGTCGACAAAGATGCGACTGCCAATGACGGCCCCGTCCGTGAAGTAACGGATGCGATGCTGAAGCATGCGGGCAAACGGGATCTCGCCATCGCGTTGTTCTTTGGCGGATTGCTCTTCTGGCGTGAGTTGTTTGTGCGGCTCTTTCGGAATGCCTTTGCGCGTGGTTTTGCGCACCAAAGAACCATCGGGTCCGATGCTCTCGGAAGTTTTTTCCACCGCATGGGTCATGAGCATTTTGCGGTAAGCGCGTGAAACTTCGCCCGACCACAGCGCGGCATCCGCCAGCATGCCCTTGTGCGCGCCCCATGCGCGAACGAGCCCTGCACGCGCGGTTTTTCCATTTCCTTTCGCGCCGCCGCCAATCGCCTCGCCATAGCTGCTCCATCGATATTCGGCCGGATCTTTTACAAGGCCAGCTCGCACTGGGTTGAGGTCGATGTAGGCCGCCATGGTGCGGGCCGCGACGCCGTCTTCGACGATGACGCTTTTGAAGCGGTCTTCCCACAGTCGACCACTGCGTTCGTGGATGCGGTTGTGCCACTGGGTGTAACGCTGCAGCAGGCCCTTCATGAATTCGCCGAGGTCATGCATGCGATAGGTGAAGCGCGCGTGGATCTGCGCTACGACGATGGATTCCTCAGCGAGGCCGGCTTTCACGAGCTGTCTAGCATCGGTAAGTTCCTTGGCTACGCTCGCAACGAAGGCTTCGTTGTAGAGGGCGGAGAGGCGCTGGAGGAGTTCGGCGTCGGTAAGACCAACATTGGACAGGCCGGTATTGGATTGGCTTGGGTTGGACAGTTCGGTATTGGACGCGCTGGTTTTCGGCATCGGCGGGACCTCGAGCAGGAGATGGAAGTGGTTGTCCATTAGGCAGTAGGAAGTGACCCGGCAGCCGGAAAATTTCTCGTACATGCGCATCAGGGTGCGGAATTTCTCCTTTTCCTGGGCCCCAAGGACAAAGCGCCGGTCGACGATGCGTGAAATGCAGTGGTAGAAGACCGGTTTGGACTCCGAATTCCGCCACTCCGCCAGCCAGCGTGCCTGTCGCATGGAGGGAATTATAGTCAGCCAAGGCCAGATGGCAAGGGAAATTCGTATAAAAGGACTGTCCCTTTATACCAATTGCACTGGACCGGGGGGCAAGCAGAGGGGGGCTTTGGCTCAAAGAGCGCCGAAGCGGCGGTGGCGTTGTTCGTATTCGCGGACGGCTTGAATGAGGTCGTTGCGGCGGAAGTCGGGCCAGAATTTTTTGACGATTACGATCTCGGCGTAGCTGATTTGCCACAGCAGGAAATTCGATATGCGCATTTCGCCGGAGGTGCGAACGAGCAGGTCGGGGTCGGGCATGCCGGCGGTGTTGAGGCGTGAGGCAAAGAGTTGCGTGTCGATGTCGGCGGTTTGGATTTTTCCGGCAGCGGCATCGGCGGCGAGTGAGCGCGCGGCAGCGGTAATTTCCTCACGGGCGCCGTAGGAAAGTGCGAGCACGAGGGTGAGTGCGGTGTTGTTGGCGGTCTCGGCGATGATCGATGCGAGCAGCTTGCGGGTTTTTTCCGGCAGCCGTTCGATTTGGCCGATGGCGAGCAGTCGGATATTTTTTTTGCGCAGGTCTTTGGCTTTTTCGACAAGGAAGCGATCGAGGAGTTCCATCAATGCGCACACTTCGTGAGCGGGTCGGTTCCAGTTTTCTGATGAGAATGCGTAGAGCGTGAGAAACTCGACGCCGAGTTCGATGCATGCATCGGAGATTTCGCGAACCGATTCCGCGCCGGCGCGGTGGCCTTCGCGTCTGGGTAGCCCGCGTTCGGCGGCCCAGCGGCCGTTGCCATCCATGATGATGGCGATGTGACGCGGAATGTCGGCGGATGCTGGCATCGCTGGCTTTGGGTTTTGTCAGTTTGCCACGAGCGTCTGCGTGCGATCGGGGCCGACGCCGACGAATGCGATGGGGGCGCCGCACAATTCGGAGAGGCGTGCGAGGTAGGCTTTGGCCTGTGCTGGAAGGTTGGCGAAGTCCTTGCACGCGGTGGTGTCGCATTTCCATCCGGGCATGCTTTCGTAGATCGGAGTGGCGCGATCCCATGCCGAACGATCGGCGGGCGGCAGCGTGTGAGTGGTGCCATCGACGAGGTAGCCGGTGCAAATTTGCAGAGTGTCGTAGGCGTCGAGTCCGTCGACATTGGTGACGGCGAGTCCGGTGACGCCGTTGACCATGCAGGCGAAACGCAGCAGGACCGTATCGAGCCAGCCGCAACCGCGTGGGCGCCCGGTGGTGGCACCAAACTCGCGGCCGAGATCGTGGAGGTAATTTGAAAGTCCTTCGTCGCCGGTGGGAAATGGGCCGGAGCCAACGCGTGTGGTGTAGGCCTTGCAGACGCCGATGACCGCATCGATCGCGGTCGGCGGCAGGCCCGAGCCGGTGCAGGATCCGCCGGCTGTGGTGTTTGACGAAGTGACGAAGGGGTAGGTGCCGAAGTCGATGTCGAGCAAGGTGCCTTGTGCGCCTTCGAAGAGAAGTTTTTTGCCCGACTTCCATGCGGCGTGGAGGGCCGGGATGGTGTTGGTCACATGCGGGCTGAGTCGAGCGAATGCGGTGTACACTTCGTCGATCACCTTGGCGGCATCGAAAGTTTCCAGATCGTAGCGCTTGAGGATTTCGTTCGCTTCGGCGACGCGATGGGTAATTTGTGCTTCGGCAAAAGCGCGATCGAAGAGGTCGGCCATGCGCAGGCCGCAGCGGTTGATCTTGTCGGCGTATGCCGGACCAATGCCGCGTTTGGTGGTGCCAATCTTGCGATCGCCGAGCGATGCTTCGCGTGCGGCATCGAGTTCCTTGTGAAAGGGCATCACCACATGAGCGCGGTCGGAGATGAGAAGCTTCTCGGGCGTGATCGAAATCCCTTGTGACTCGATGCGTTCGATTTCGCTGACGAGGCCGATCGGGTCGATCACCACGCCGTTGCTAATCACATTGATTTTCGAATCCCAAAGAATGCCCGAGGGTAGCAGGTGGAGAACATACTTTGTGCCGTTGGCGATCACTGTGTGGCCGGCGTTGTTACCGCCTTGGCCGCGGATCACCACATCGGCGGATTCGGTGAGGTAATCGACGATCTTGCCTTTGCCTTCATCGCCCCATTGGAGGCCGGTGATAATGGTATTCATGAAATGGTGATCTGGAGTTAATGAGTTTTACCGCGAATGAACGCGAATGAACGCGAATGAACGCCGAGGTTTGCGTCGGAGATTGATCATTTCGACTCTTCAATCAGTCGCGAGAATTCCTCGAAGAGATAGGATGCGTCGTTGGGGCCGGGGGCGGCTTCGGGGTGGTATTGGACGCTGAAGACCGGGTGGGTTTTGTGGCGCATGCCTTCGACCGTTTGGTCGTTGAGGTTGATGTGGGTGACTTCGATTTCGGGCGGGAGCGAATCGGGGTCGACTGCGAAGCCGTGGTTTTGCGAAGTGATGGAAATTTGTCCGGTGCGGAGGTCCTTGACCGGTTGGTTGCCGCCGCGGTGGCCGAACTTCAGTTTGAAGGTGCTGCCGCCGTAGGCGTGCGCGAGGAGTTGGTTGCCGAGGCAGATGCCGAAGATCGGTTTTTTGCCGATGAGTTGGCGGAGTTCGCTGTGGATGTAGCCGAGCGCGGCCGGGTCGCCGGGACCGTTGGAGAGGAAGATGCCGTCGGGATTTTTGGCGAGGACTTCGGCGGCGCTGGTGGTGGAGTTCACCACCTCGACTTCGAAGCCCGATTGGCGCAGGCTGCGCAGGATGTTGAATTTGATGCCGAAGTCGTATGCGACGATGCGATGTTTGACCGGCGGTAGTTCCTCGTAGGGGCCGGGTTGGCTGGTGGAAACATTCGGCAGGATCCAGCGTCGGGATTCATCGCTCCAGAGGTAGGCTTTGGGCGTTGAAACTTCCTTCACATAATCCATGCCCTTCATCGATGGCGCGTTGCGTGCGGCTTCGATGGCTTGTTCGGCATTGAGCTCGGTCGTGACGCAGGCGCGCATGGCGCCGAGCGAGCGGAGATGTTTGGTGAGGGCGCGGGTGTCGATGCCTTCGATGCCGAGCACGCCATGGGACGCGAGGTAGGCGTCGAGCGGTTGGGTCGAGCGCCAGTTTGAAGGGGTGCGGCAAAGTTCGCCGATCACGAAGGCGCGGATGTGGGGTTGGCTGGATTCCGCGTCTTCGGGGTTGATGCCGTAGTTTCCGATTTGCGGGTAGGTCATGCTCACGATCTGTCCGCGATAGGATGGATCGGTGATGACCTCCTGGTATCCGGTCATGGAGGTATTGAAACAAATTTCCCCGGTGGTGGTTCCGGTGGATCCGAAGGAGGTTCCTTGGAAATAGCGACCGTCTTCGAGGGCGAGTATGGCGGTGGTCGGCATGGCGCGCGGAAATTAGGCATCCGGCCCGAACGATGCAAGTGTTCGCTTGCCGCATCTTTGCTTTGGGCTCGACAGCGCCGCTCTGCACGGCATCTTGTCGTGCTCCCAAGGTCTTTATTCCATGCGTTTTGCTCTATTCGGTGACATTCACGCCAACCTCGAGGCGTTGGAAGCCGTGCTCGCGGATGCCGCAGGGCAGGGGGTGACGCATCATGTCTGCCTTGGTGACATTGTCGGCTACAACGCCGATCCGGTGGCCTGTCTTGAGAAGGTGCGTGCGATGGGCTGCCCGGTGGTAAAGGGTAATCATGACGACGACGCCTCAAACAACCGCTCGCTTGAAACGCTGAGCCCGGTCGCGGCCGCGGCGATGGAATGGACGCGCCAGCAGCTCGATGATGAGCAAAAGCAGTGGTTGAGAAAATTGCGCATGGTGCGTCAGATCGAGGACTTCACGGTCGTGCACAGCACGCTCGATCAGCCTGCAAACTGGGGGTATGTCTTCAACACCTACGATGCGATGGCGAATTTCCCCTTTCAGTACACGCAGGTTTGTTTCCACGGCCACACGCACAAGCCGAAGGTGTTCGTCAAATCGGCGCAGATCGCCACGGTTCCGGCGGATACGGTGACCATCGAGCCGGGCATGAAGTATTTCATCAATGCCGGATCGGTCGGGCAGCCTCGCGATGGTGACTGGCGGGCCTGTTATGCGATCTATGATCCTGCGCTCCGTCTCGTCGTTTTTCGGCGGGTCGAGTACGACATTGCCAAAGCCCAGGAAAAGATTCTTGCCGCGGGCTTGCCGGAAAGATTGGCCGAGAGGCTGGCGGAGGGGGCTTAGGGGGCGATTTTTGTAGATTTTTTGCCTGATTCTGAGCTTTTTTGTTGTTGCAAATCAGTCTCAATTAGAGCATGTTCTTTGCAGATGCCTGCCGGACTTGCCGCCGAACTGGAAATTGACAGCGCCATGACCTTGAATCAGGTCGCCGTGGGCTGTGATGTGACGATCCGTGTGCTGAACGGCCCGGGTTGCCAGCAGCTGCGGGATTTGGGTTTTTGCGAGCAACTGCAGGTGAGGAAACTTGCCGGGGGGCGCAATTTGATCTGCTCGGTGTGTGGTACGCGCATGGCGATCAGCCGCGAGCTTGCCGATCAGGTGGTGGTGGCGCCGAGCCGTTGATTTTTCGATCGGCATGAATGAGCAACCCGAAGCTGTGTCGGTGGTGGCGCTGGTGGGGAATCCCAACGCGGGCAAGACGACCATTTTCAATGCGCTGACCGGCTCGAACCAGAGGGTTGGAAATTTCGCGGGCGTGACCGTCGACATGAAGTCGGGCGAATTTTTCTCGCCGCACGGGAGGAAGATGCGGGTCGTGGATTTGCCCGGTTGTTATTCGTTGCAATCGACTGCGCCGGATCAGCGGATTGCGGTGGAGGCCTTGCGTGGTGAGTTGCCGGGGATGGGCAAGCCGGATGTGGTGGTGTGTGTGGTGGATGCTTCGAACCTTGAGCGGCATTTGCGCTTGGCGATGCAGGTGATCGAGTTGGGGCTGCCGGTGATTGTCGCGTTGAACATGGTCGATGTCGCCGAGAAGGCTGGCTTGCGTCTGGATGTGGCGAAACTTTCCGAGGAATTGGGCGTGCCGGTGGTTGCGATGCAGGCTAGCGCGCGCAAGGGGATCGTCGAGTTGAAGCAGGCGCTGCGGGTGCCACTGCCGGCGGTGCCGGAAATTTCTTGGGACCGCGATGGCGGCGAGGAGGCTCATGGTTCGTTCATTCGCGGGCTCTGCGAATTGGCGGCGCGGCGGCCGGGGGCGCATCAGCAAACCCTCTCGGATCGGATCGACGCGTGGGCTTTGCACCGTGTGTGGGGCTGGGTGGTTTTTGCGTTGATGATGTTCGCGGTTTTTTGGGCGATCTTTTCATTTGCGGCGATCCCGATGGGGTGGATCGAATCCTTGCAGGGTTTGGTGGCCGGGTGGATTGAATCGGTGGTGGCGGAGGGCGACCTTCGATCCTTGTTGATTGATGGCGTGCTGGGTGGTGTAGGTGGCGTGGTGGTTTTTTTGCCGCAGATCGTGTTGTTGTTTTTCTTCATCGGGCTGATGGAGAGCTCCGGTTACATGGCGCGTGCGGCGTTTTTGATGGACGGCCTGATGGCCAAGGCGGGCTTGAGCGGCAAGGCCTTCCTGCCTTTGTTCAGTGCCTATGCCTGTGCGATTCCCGGGGTGATGGCGACTCGCACGATTGATTCGGCGAAGGAGCGATTGGTGACGATTTTTGTGGCGCCGTGGATGAGTTGTTCGGCGCGTTTGCCGGTGTATTTCCTGATCGTGCCTTTGTTGATGGGTGAGGCCGAGGGTTCGTGGAAGCAGGCCTTGGTGTTGTTTGCGATATATGTCGTGGGGACTTTGACGGCCTTTGTGGCGGCGCGTTTGTTGAGAAACAAACTTGGGCCGGAAACCGGGGGATCAAATTTCATTCTCGAGTTGCCGCCGTACCGGATGCCGCAGTGGTCATATATTTTCCGTCATGTCATCGAGCGTGGCGGCGCTTTCGTTGCCAAGGCCGGCACGCTGATTCTTGGGCTTTCGATTTTGTTGTGGGCTTTGGGGACTTATCCCAAGAGCGAGGGCGATGATGCCGATGCGCTGGCGCACAGTGCGATGGGGCGTATGGGTGCCTTCATCGAGCCGGTGGTCGAGCCGCTGGGTTTTGACGGCCGGGTTGGCACGGCGATTTTGACTTCGTTTGCGGCGCGCGAAGTTTTCAACTCCTCGATGGCTGTCATGTTCCGTGTTGATGAGGGCGAGTGCAGCGAGGAGGAAGCGCGCGCCACTTTGCGTGATCGATTGGCCGAAGCGAAATGGCCGGACGGCAGGCCATTGTTCACGCCCTTGGCGATGATTTCGCTGCTGATCTTTTACATTTACGCGCTCCAGTGTTTGCCGACCTCGGTGGTCGTTGCAAAAGAGTCGGGTTCGTGGAAATGGGCGGTCGGGCAGTTTGTTTTCATGTCGGCCTTTGCGTATCTTGCTTCATTGACGGTCTATCAATTCGGCCGTTTACTTGGATACTGACATGGACTGGCAAACATACACAGCGGCAGGCATCGTGGCCTTCACGGCATTGGTTTTCCTCGTGCGTCTTGCGCGCAAGGGGGGCGGCGGGCCGGGATGCGGCGGCGGTTGCGGGTGCGGCGACAAGCACCAGCACTGAGCGGGCGAGCTGCGGCTCAGTCCTCTTCGAACTTACGGGAGATCAGATCCTCGAGCGCGGCGAGCGCTTCATCGGCATCGGCACCTTCGGCGCTGACCGTGATGACCGAGCCATGGCCGGCGGCGAGCATCATCAGACCCATGATGCTTTTGCCGTCCACTTCTTCGCCGTCTTTTTCGACAAAGATGTCGGACTGAAAGCGATTTGCCATCTTCACGAACTGCGCTGCGGGGCGGGCATGGATGCCGAGCTTGTTGAGGATGGTGAATTCTTTTTTGGCCATGAATCGGTCGGGATGTTGGGCGAGTGTAGGGTGCAGATTGCGGGCCATCCAAGGCAAAATTTGCGGCGGCTGGTGCCGTGCTCGGGATCGGCATGCGGATGGCATCTGGCATTCGGCAAAAATTCGCGTTGATTCCGGACCCCAATGGCCATGAAAGTCGGCGCGCCATGCTCGATATCCGCGTCATTCGCGAAAACGCCCCCGCCATCCAGGAACGCCTCAAGCTTCGCGGTGGCGATCACTGGAAGCTCGTCAACGCGGTGCTTGCCTGCGACGAGAAGCGCCGCAAGGCCGAGACCGAAAAGCAGCAGCTGCAAAATTCGCGCAAGACGATTTCCAAGCAGATCGGGATGCTCAAGGGCAAGGGCGAGGATACCTCGGCGATCGAGGCCGAGGTGCGCGGGATCAACGAACAGATCGTCGCGCTCGATGTCGTTGCCGAAGATGCCGCGGCCGAGCAGGCGGACCTTTTGCTCAACATTCCCAACCTGACGCATGACGCCTGCCCGGTGGGCAGTGACGAATCGGCCAATCCGGTGGTGCGCGAGTGGGGAGTAAAACCTGCGATCGCCGATGCGAAGGACCATGTCGAAATCGCGATGCGCCATGGCTTGGTCAACTGGGATGACGGCACGCGCGTCGCGGGTTCCGGCTTTGTGGTGTACCGCGGGCTTGGTGCGCGCCTTGAGCGGGCATTGATCAACTTCCTCTTGGATACGCAGGCAGCGAATGGATACGAGGAAGTGAATGTGCCGCACTTGGTGAAGCGCGAGTGCATGGAGGGCACCGGACAGTTGCCGAAGTTTGAGGACGACATGTACGGCACGGACCCGGGCGAGGATGGGATCAACCGCGTGTTTCTCGCGCCGACCGCCGAAGTGCCGGTGACCAATCTTTATCGCGACATGATTCTCGCCGAGTCGAACCTGCCGGTGAAAATGGTTGCTTACACGCCGTGTTTCCGCCGCGAGGCGGGATCAGCCGGTCGCGACAACAAGGGCATCATCCGCATGCACCAGTTCGACAAAGTCGAGCTCGTGCAGATCGTACATCCCGACAAGGGCTTTGAGGTCTTAGAGCAGCTCACCGGTCATGCTGAGTCGATCCTGCAAAAGCTTGGGCTGCATTATCGCGTCATCGAGTTGTGCTCGGGCGACATCGGTTTTTCATCGGCCAAGACTTACGACATCGAGGTCTGGGCGCCGGGTCATGGCAAGTACTT
>CANHQM010000039.1 GCA_947462835.1 Akkermansiaceae bacterium | reverse complement strand
ACAGAGCGCACGGAGTTTTGATGGGTGCTGCGACACTCATTCCTCGGCAAAAACCTCTCATCATTCCGTGTATTTCGTGCTCTCTGTGGTTAAGAATTTTCACCACGGAGTGCACAGAGCGCACGGAGTTTTGATGGGCGCTGCGACACGCATTCCTCAGCTCAACCCTCTCCTCATTCCGTGCATTTCGTGCCCTCTGTGGTTAAGAATTTTCACCACGGAGTACACAGAGCGCACGGAGTTTTGATGGGCGCTGCGACACGCATTCCTCGGCAAAACCCTCCCCTCATTCCGTGTATTCCGTGTATTCCGTGTATTCCGTGTATTCCGTGTATTCCGTGCATTCAGTGGTCGAAATGATCCAAATGATCTGTCGACTTCGTATTTTGGGTTGAGAGGAATTGAGAGGGAGGAAACAAGGAAATCTCAAAGACCTTCCGCCGAGGCATGACCGCATAAAAAAAGGACGCCGACCTATCAAAAACCGGCGTCCTGAAAATCAGGCCGGATGGGGTGTTTCGACATCCTGCCGACGGTAAAATTCCTGACCCACGCGCTGAATGTGATCAACCCCTGCGACAGGTCCACCCCCCAAAGATGACGAACGAGAGATAGATTCATATTTTATATGGATTGATTGGATTTATTGAGCGGCTTCCGCCCGAAGCATGTCATCACCAGCAAAGGTCCCGATTGGTTCTCCCGAGGGGAGCTTGGGTGTGAAGAAATAGCCCGGTTCCCTTCGTTGCCGCTTGAGGATCGGCACCAACTCCTTCCATGTAGCGAGGAGTCCGTGCGGGGCGGGAGGAAGATCGTGCTCGATCGCCTTGCGCAAGCGAGGGAGATTGTAGAACGGTACCGCCGGAAACATGTGGTGCTCCACATGATATTGCATGTTCCAGTAAAGGAAGGCCGGGAACCAACTGCAGGTGAAGGTGCGGCAGCAGAGCCGAAAGTCCGGCACATCCGGAGTCATCCCGGTGTGCTGCGGTGCTCCGCAGAGGAGCTGGAGCCAGGTGCAATAGTGGCAACCGAAGGTCACGATCAGGAGCAAGATCCAGTTGCCGGTGGCCACGAAGAGGATCGCCAGAAGAAGGTGACCGATCAGCAGTTTGCGGGCCCAGCTGCGGTGTTCCTGGCGGAGCTTGAGGTTTTCCTCTGGGAGGATTTTGGCCGTCCATTCGGGAGTGAAGAACCAGCTTCCCTCCGAGAGATCGCCGCGGGCAATCTTGGTCCATTTCTTCACCAGATTGTACGGCGCCAACGGGTGAACGACGGGTGATAACTGCCAGAAGACGAACTTCACCCCGTGCCAGTCCAATCCCTGGGGCAACTCAACCTCGCCGTCGTGGTCGTGATGAACGGTGACCTGATGGTGTTTGACATGGCTAACCCTGTAAGCGACGGGATCAAACCAGCTCATGAAGGCGTACACCTTGAGGAAGAATTCATTCCAAAAGGCGGTTTTGAAAGGCGTCTTGTGACAGAGCTCGTGGCAGGCAGTGCCGCCGAAGAAGCAGGAGCAGGTGCCATGGGCGAAGAGCGCCGCGAGCAAAAGCGGAACCGACCAAGCCCAGTTCGTGGCGTTGATGTTTTGGTAAGCGAGAAATGCCAGCGTGCCGGTCACCGCGAAGAGTGCGAGCTGCGGGATGACTTGGGCGAATGCACGCGCGTCGCTCTTGCGCATGAGATCGCTCATCACGGCCTTGTCCACGGGGGTGCGATACCAATTGATTTTGATTTTTTCGTTCATCGGAGATCACCTTAATCGAGTGCACCGCACCGCCAAGAATCCCTGCTGGTAGCAAGCCTCGAATCACTGGTAGAAATCCACCACTTTTAGCTACCGATGCGATAGAGAGAGGGGCTTGTGCCTGTCGCCCTCCGGAATTGCTTGTTGAAATAATTGGAGTCCGGAATGCCGCACTCGTAAGCGATTTCCTTGATGGGAAGATTGGTCGAAAGAAGCAGATTCTTCGCCATTTCAATTCGCAAGTGAAGCAGGTATCCGTCCACGGTCATGCCGAAGCGTTCGCGAAATCGGGCGGCGAAGAAATTTCGGCTCAGGCCGCTGTCGGCGGCGATCGTTGCGACATCAAGCGGTTGCTGAAACTCGAGCTCGAGTTTCGAGCGAATCGCATCCAGTGCCTGATCCGAGCGACGGTTTGCGCGGCCTTTTTTTTCATCGTCGAGTGGCTGCTTGGCCATCATCAGCAACAACTGCTGGAGCTGCGCGCCGGCATTGGCTGCCGCGAGCTTCGTTTCCGAACGCCGTCCTTTCCTCGGACGAAGAGTCTCCGAGATGGCCCGAAACCGATCCTCGAAAAATCCGCGCCTGCTGCCGGGCGAAAGATGAAGGGGAATGCGAAAGCCGGAGTCGCCTGATGTCGGGGCGACCGCTTCAAAGTGGATGCACCAATGAGCTCCGCCCTTTGGAAGATCATAAACCGTAACGCCCCCGGGCGGACTGATTGTCAGATCCCCGGGTAGAAAACAAAAAGCTTTCTTACCGATGAGAATGGTGCCGGCGTATAAATGTTGGTGGATCGCAACCTCATTGTGCAAATAATCCCGTCCGGAATTGGATCGAGGCATGGGGAAGCGCCCCGCGCTTTTGATTTTGGGGATGCAGTGCAAAGGCCATTGCAGGTTCTTCATCAACTGTTGATCTCTGAAAGGTATGAATCCGAAATCCGAAGTCGACATATTTCCTAAATCCTAAATCTTAAATTCTAAATCCTAAATTCTAAACGGAAGAAAAAAGAGAAGATGGCTCGCGCAGAGGTGCATCATTTGTGATTTTTCTTGATCTGCGCACACTGTGCAATCTGTGGTCAAAATCCTCTTTGATTGCATTTCAACTTCCGAATTTGAGATTCATTTTCACGCACCGCAATCGCCTCGTGAATGTGGAGTGCGTCGAGGGTAATCGTGAGGGTTTGGCCCTTGTGCTTCCACTTTGGTTTTGAGCCTTCCACGCGGCGCTGACCGATGTGGGCGACTTTGCGGCTTTCATCGTGATGACGATCGGCCCGACTTTGGGGATCTCGTCGATCGCGCCGTTGTTCGGTTGGTTCGGAATGCCGCTGGCGCGGTTGACGAAATGGATGATCGAACGGGCTCCCTTGCGGCGCAGCGCGACATCGACGCAGTGCGGGGCCTCCACGCTGATTGGCAGTTGCCCGCAAGCGCACGCGTCACTTCGCCGATGAAGGCACGAATCAGCGGATAGCGGTTGTGTTCAAAATCGCGGCATGGCCTTCATCGAAGCCGCCGTCGAAAGCTCGCATCACAACGCCCGCTGGACGAGTTTGGAAGTAAGGTGAGTTTGAACATCGAAGTGGAAGATAAAGAAGAAGCCGCTTCTTAAACCGTGGTGGCAATGGAGCGACGCGACATGGCAGAAGAAAAAAAACGCCCAATAGTTTCCGCAATTTCCAACCGCCATACCCTCGGGAATGCTGCTCTGGCTCAGATAAAAATGAAGCCCGTCAATCAGACATGCCAATCTTTATCTCCTTGAGGTTAAGAGCTCTCAGTGCATCATCGTCGTCCTCAGAACTTATGAAGAAAACCATCCACCTCATCGGCAATGCGCACCTCGATCCCGTATGGCTCTGGGACCGGCGCGAAGGACTCAACGAAGGCATCACCACTGTCCGCACCATGCTCGACCTGATGGACGAGTTTCCCGAAATGACCTTCATCCGCGGTGAGTCGGCGATCTATCAGCATGTCGAGAAATACGATCCCCGTACTTTTGCACGCATCAAAAAGATGGTCAAAGCCGGGCGCTGGGATGTCGTCGGTGGTACATACATCCAGCCCGACACCAACCTTCCCAGTGCCGAGACACTCGTGCGCCAGTATGCCCACGGTCAGCGTTATTTCAAATCTCGTTTCGGCAAGGCGGTCACCGCCGGTTGGCAGGCCGATTCGTTTGGTCACGCGGCGGGTATGCCGGAAATCCTCGCGGCCAGCGGCATCAACTTCTTTGCCTTCAGTCGGCCCCAGTCCCATATCGTCCCCTTGGCGGAACCTGCTTTCTGGTGGGTCGGCGATGGGGGGAGGCGTATCCTGGCCGTCCGCTCGGTCACCGACTCCTACCAGAACGAACGCTACAACATGCCGGAGTTACTGGAGAGGGTGATGAAGGCTCACGCCGACAGCCGTCTGGAAAATATCGCCTGCTTCTATGGTCTCGGCAACCATGGTGGCGGCCCCTCGCGGCGTCATCTGCTGGAGATCCGCGAATGGGCGGCCAGGCATCCCGAGGTCAAGGTGGTCCACTCGGGATTGCACAAACTCAACGACGCGCTGCGCAAGGAAATCGCCCGCAAGGGTGAGGACCTGATCCCGACGCACAAGGGCGAACTCAACTGCTGCCTACGCGGCTGTTATTCCTCCGTGGCGAAATTCAAATTTCCCTACCGTCGCAGCGAGGCCCTGCTCTCGCGCGCCGAGGCGACCGACGCGATCGTCGCCGCCTCACAGAAGCGCCCGGCGGCAGACCTCTCGAAGACTTGGGAGGTGATGCTTTTCAATTCCTTCCACGACATCCTGCCGGGCTCGAGCATCGAGCGGGCGATGGACGATCAGATCGCCTCGCTCGGCTCGATTCTGCACGAGGCTGCGGAAACGGAGTTCGAGGCCCTCAACGCGCTCGCGGCCGACATCGACACCACGCTCACCCGCAAGCCACCGAAGGATCATCCATCAGCCGTCACCGCGCTCGTTTGGAATCCGCATCCCTTCCGCTACGAGGGGCAGATCGAGTTTGAAAACGCCTTGGATTACCGCCCGCTGTTGGAAAAATACACCAATCGCGGGGACGATGTGCCGATCGAGGTACTGGGGGCCAACCGCAAGCCGATTCCTTTCCAGTCGATCCGAACCGAGCACTCCTGCTTCGAGGAGTTCCCCTGGCGCAAACGCGTGGTCGTTCCCGTCAGCCTTCCGGCCTTCGGCTGGAATGTGGTGGAACTCGGATGGGTCGAGGGCGCCAAGCCGCTTGCCGTGAACAACCCGGTGAAGGCCAAGCCCGGCTCGATCGCCAATGCGCTCTGGCGCGTCGAGGCGAAGAAGGGCCAAAGCGGCGTGCAGTTCTTCCATCAAGGTAAAAAGTTTTTTGCAGGAAACGGTTTGCAAGCCGTGCTCTTCGATGATCCATGGGGCTCATGGGGCGGCATGGGGGAGGAACCCGCTTCCTTCCTGCTCAAGAAGGTGCGCGAGCATTGGAAGATCACCGAGGTGGAGTTGCTCGAAGAAGGCCCCGAACGCGCCGCGCTCTGGGTGCGCTTTGCCGGCAAGAAATCCCGCATCGACCTGACCTTCCATGTGTCGCGCGATCGCGATGCGGTCGATGTCTCGGCTCGCGTGCTGATCGATGATCGCTCGGCCCGGCTCAAGCTGGTCTTCCCGGCAGGCGATCAGGTGGACTACGAAGTGCCCGGAAGCGTGGTGCGCCGCGGTCCTGCCGGAGAGGTCCCCGGTGCGCGCTGGGCGCGGGTTCACGGCAAGAACGGCGGCATGGGATTCGCCAGCGATGCCCTGTATAATTTCGACAGCGAGAAAGGTGAGTTCCGCGCCACGGTGGCCCGTGCATCGCGCTACGCCAATGATGCGAAGACAGCGGCCACCACCGAACTCTGGCGTCCGGCGGTCGATTGCGGGGAGCTGAAATTCCGTTTCCTTGTCACCAATGCCAAGGCCGACCTGCCGCGCCTCGCCGCCGAGCTCGAACAAGCCCCCGTGGTGCTGATGGTGCCGCCGGGCAAGGGGAAGCATAAGCGAACCGGCTCGCTGCTGGAACTCACACCAGCATCGGTGCGACTCCTCGCGCTCAAGCGCGCCGAGGACGGCCCCGGCTTCATCCTGCGCGCTCAAGCAGCCCCGGGCAAAGCGGTGAAAGTTTCCGCGCTCTGGCTCGGCAAGAAGATCCAACTCGGCGCATTGAACGGCGGCGAGATCGCGACCTGGAAACTGCAATCCGCAAAGACCGGATGGAAGGCCGTGCGTTTGAAATTGCTGGAATAATCGAGTTTTGAATTTCCCAAGGAACCGCCGAACAAAAACATATCACCTAGCTGTTAGGCTTTAGATTGCAGCGGCAGCAAGCGGATGTTGGCTAGAACGCGTCCGGCTGAAGTGGTACGAACCTGATCCGGAGCATAGGCGCAAAGGGCCTGAACATCTTGCAACGTGTCGCGGAAACCCGCGAGGTACACCCGCGTGAAATCACCGAGGAAGGCAAGCTGTTGTTTTGCCCAGACATTGAAGAAGCGGTTCCACATCGGATCAGGGAGCTCCATCTCGGCGCGATCAAAAAATGAAGCGCGCTGTTTTGCGGCATCGATGCCGCGGGCGAAGGCGGCGGCGTTCGTTTGCTCGGCAAAGCTGAGAGCCTAAGCCTCGTCGTGGCAGACACCTGCCGAGAAATTTCCCTTCCCACACCCCTCCGGGCACCAGCTCAAGCTCATACTGGAAGACTCCCATGAAATCCTCCGTCGCTGCACCCGTATCCGTCAATCGAGCGGCGCTCACTCCCATCGGGTTGGCAAGGCTCGAGTAGGGCCCGCCCAGAAATTCCCGCTTCCTCGTCTCGAAATGATCCGGAGGCAGGCTTGCGGAAAACCATGCGTGGTTTCTAGCACCCGGCCGTTCGCTGGATTGATTGAGGGCGAGGAGCAGGCGGTCGCGGATCGGGTTCGTGCGCCGACCGTCAGCGTCGCGGTAAAGGCTGTAACCTCTCCCGCGTTGATCCACCGAAACCAGCATCTGGCTGTTCCAGGCATAGTTGATCCACGGTCTCGGGGTGTCGAATCGCGCGAAGACAAATTCGCGTCCGTTCTCGGAAAAGGCGCCAAAGGAGACAATTACTTAGTTTGCATTCATTTTCATAATGATCTCGGCTAAACGGGACAAACGACGCCCTTAAGGTTATCCTTCATTTGCAAGGAAGGCGTAAAAAAGACGGTCTCGCCGGGTTGAAGTGATTCCATTTCAGCTTCCCAAAGGTAGTTGTGGCCCAAGGGCTTCGTTGCCTGCTGCAAGTCCTCACAAAGGATCTTCACTTTCGCCGGGAACGCGGTGGGATTGTGGATCTCCAAGTGGGAAAACTGACCGTCTGTTTTGTGAGCTTTGGCTTGGACGTGGTCGAAAACGACGACTTCGCCCGTATCGGTTCGCAGGTAGATTCCCGGAATCTCCATGCAGGTGAGCATCAGGGAAACCTCCGGCCAGCAAGAGCCATAAAAGACCCCGCCCAAGTTGTCGTCCCAGTCGGAGGTGTTTAGCCGCTCATTAATCCAACCTGCTGGCGATCGCTTGCCGTCAGGAGCATAAACCGGGCGATCTTCGCGTGAGAGGTATTGGGTGAGATTGTGCGCAAGTTCCTGCAGAAGCTGTCGGTAAATAGCCTTGCCGGTCGCACGGTAGAGTTTGAGATAGGTATTGCCCGAGTGGGTGCAAATCCCGGGAGACCCATGCCCGTTTTGGCTGTTGGCAAAAACTCCCCCGGCACTCTTGATTCCGAGCCGACCGAATTCCGATGATTCAGGAAAAATGTAGTTGTAAGATAATTGCCAGCTCGCCAGTTGGGCTGCAGCCTCCTCGGCCGCGCTGAGCCAGCGGGTCTGACCGGTCGATTCCCAGAGGGCGACATAGGATTCCAGCAGGCCAGCGGCAGACTCGGAGTCGGGGCATTGCAAGGCCTCGCTCGGCCCACCGTTGGTGATGCCCTTTTCGGTGAAGTTCCGATGGAAATATTCACCCATGGCCACGGCCGTTTCAAGATAGGCCGGTTCTTGAAAGAACTCCGCAGCAAGCACCATGGCAGCCGGAGCAATCCCGGCGGAGGCCGATCCCCCAATGATGATCTCTCCGGTGTTGATATCCAGGAACTGTCCGAGTTGTCCGTATCGTTTCCAAAGCGTCTGGAAGGCATCCGCACAACGGCGAGTTCCGATCATCCAAGCGTCAGGAGGTTTTGATTCGGGGTCCTGCTTTGCAAGCAGATCCCATTGCTTGAATAAGAAGTATAATGCGTCGGCGCTCTTGCGCAGAAGATGATAGTGGTCGCGGTCGGGGTGCGGCCGGGCCTGCGGTGTCCACATGTCTAGGTCAAAACCATCTCCCGACCAGACGCCCTGATGATAACACCCGTGGAAAAAACCGGATTCTCCCTGACCGCCGCGCGTGAAGACAAAATCCAGACATTTTATCGCCCGGTCACGCGATACGTCCGAGCCCTCGTGCATCAACGGCAGAGTATTCATGAGCCCGCCTACCCACCCGGGTTGGAAGTCCTGAAAACGGTTTTCGCCCAGCCCTACCCGATAATAGCCATCGGTGGCATTCCAGTTATCGCGATTGTATTTTTGCTCGAGGATATCCCATGCCGCCGAGAATGGGAGCTCGTTAGACATTTCAGGCAGCCCCGTCATCACATACCGGTCTGCGAGCATGCGCTCGAAAAGCACGGGAATGCCGCTGCAAGCAAACTCCCGGATTTGGAAATGAAGCTCCAAGGAATCTCCCGCCATGAGATCAGCTCCACGGTCTTCGGATGGCACCTTGGTCGTCGCCATGGCATAGCGGGTCTTTTGACGAACTCCGGGGGTGACAAGCTCGAGCGTGGCGCTGGACCGATCATCGCTTTCCGCGAATTTATAGGATGTTTCCCGGTCGCCTTCAAAAGGGCGTGTGAGCACCAGCATGCCACGGCTTTGCGTGGGATCGAAAATTCCAATCGAAGGCACAGCCATCGCGCCGGCGAGGAGTTGGAACTCCGATTTTCCCGGCGCTATTTCGAGCCGGACTACATCGGTGATGCGCGCAGGCTGATCCGCTCCGAGATCCAAAGGATCGGTCAGAATCGGCGGATAGGCCATGGGGCGCACTTCAAACCGATTGCCGGCATACACCACGCCAGGGCAGACGAGATAATGATCCGGTCCCCAGGCAGGGAAGGAGATTTCCGCGCAGAGGGCGACATTTTCGGCCTTACCCTCGACCAACTCCAGCGATAGGGAGACGGCAATGCCCTCCGGGCCCTTCACCTGCTGGCTGGACACTTTCCATTGGGCACCGGCGAAGTCACAAGCCTGCGGCGACGCGGTCATGGGAAGGCAGATTTCCTCGCAGAGAGTCGATCCCTCGTAGCGATGGAGTTTTACGGTCAGATTTTCTTGGTTAACGATTGGTTTCATTGGTGAGTGTTTCAATGGCTTTGGCGACTTCCTGGCGGTGAGCTGCAATAGGCGCAGGGTTAGTGGTATAGCTGGTCAGTCCGGCCGATATATTTGCGGGCACTTCCAACAGTTTTTCATAGCGCGCGACTTGATCGGACTGGAGGGTCTCGCGTTTTTCCGCGAGCAACCGTTTGAGCATGACCAGAAATTCGTGATCCTCGATGCCATCACGCAGGGCTTCGAATCGAATCGAGGTGACTGGGCCATCCAATACCGCGCCATCGGAGCGGTCGAAGCAGGCCTCCGGCGGATAAATCAGCCTGCCATCTCCAGCGGCCCATCCCTTTTTCTCCCCCCTCGCCACGCCGTAGCTCTCGATCCAGCTCATCGAGTCCGAGTAAGGATTTTGCTTGGTATCCGGGTAAGCAGCGGCGCTCGTCCACCAATTGGCGTGCCAGATCAGAAAACCATCGACCTGATTTTGCCAACTTTGCCAGAGCCACACCCGCAGGTCGGTCGCCGGTCGGTCGATGAAGCTGGCAATGTAGGGCGCCCTGGGGGCAGTGCAAACATACCACGTGAAGATATCGCCGTCATTCTGGCGCTGGCGGGCAAATGCCCGGTCGAAGGAATTCAAAATCGGACACCAGAAATCGACCCACTTGATAAAGTCGGGAGCGGATCCGTGGTTCATCGGCACCATGCGCCGCAGGCCCGGGAAGCTTTCTTTGAGCAGGCGAAGTTGACCGATCACAAACGGATAGTCCTTTTCGGCGGGCTCATCGAACGGATAGCAGACGGCCTCATCCAGCAATCCCTTGGCCTCCAAATGCGAACGAGCCGTATCGCACCAGGCTCGAAAGAGGGCCCGGTGTTCAGGCGTTCCCATTTCATATCCGGCGAGCGAGCCCGTGACTTTATCGTGGAACGTGCCACTGCCCAATCCCGGAACGCCCAAAATGTAGGAGTTGAAATGGTAGCCATTGATTGCTTGAGCCATGGCGGCATCCCAGGCCTTCCAATCGAAAGCCACCTCCGGGCTATTGCCCGCGGGCCTACCCGTCTCGAAGCTGCCATCGGCAATGAGTTCCCGGCCGACGTCCTTCAACGAAAGCTCGTCCACCCAAAGCGCACCGAGGGCTTCTCCCATTTCAGTCCAAGGAGATGCTTGAAAATTGACCCGAAGTGCGGTTGCGCCCTCGGGGATGGCCGGGAGGATTTTTTTAAAATGCGTCCACGACGTCGCGCCCGGAAGGTCGAGGAGAATGTTTTTACCCGCCAGATGCTGGCCCGCACCGTCAAGAAACTCGAGGATCACCTGGGCTGGTTGATCCAGCTTAGCAGTTTGATACCAGAGACTGAGTGTGAGTGCTTTTGCGGTAATTGGGATCGGATTGACACTCGAGACTTGGGGATTTCCGGCATTGGTCTGGTCCACGACATGCAGGGACTTCTTGCCCACATGAGACCGATCCTCGCTGATCTTCGCGCCTTCCCAGAAGTCGTGGCCGACGGAAAATTTGAATGTAAAGGCGTCGAGCGGCGCGGGGTCGTAGGGACTGATGCGATGGTCACTGAAGAACCGCAGGTATTTTTCCCAAACCGCGCGTTTGTCGGCATCGCTCTGGAGCCGCTGATACTCCCAGATGAGGGTGCTGTTGACCCCGATGAGAGTGCGGCATGTCGTAGTCTCGGGAAGGGAGAACCCATGGACCTGAACCTCGAGCGGGACCACCGCCTCGTAGCCTTCGGCCTTCACCATGATCTGTCCGCGATACAATCCTGCTGGTGTATTGTCCGGTGCTTTGACACGTATCCAGAGCGGTTGGTTCTGCCCCGCAGGCACATTGATTCCATCCTTTTTCAACGCCGGAAGTGGGTCTGGCCAGTTGCCCACACTGCCGAACTCGTCGGAAGCGATCTCGACTTTCACATATCCCACCCTCAGCACGTCCGTGGCTTCCGCAGGAAGCACCGCCCCGGATTCGGTGCGCAGTTCTCCGACGGTGGCCGTGAGACCAGTGAGCGCGGTTTCGGGTCGCACCACAAGTTGAGCGGACTCGGCCTCGTTACCGGCCACGCTGATTCGCACACTATCTCCCTTGGCCGTGGGGAGCGGACGCGTTTGGTTGACTTTCCAACCCGACGAAGCCCACCAGAGTCCAACTCCCGGCGAAGCCGACGGAAGCAACTCACCATAGTTTTCGGCATCGATGATCGACACAAAGGTCGTCGTGGCCAGGCGGGTATTGAGATTTTTGCCGAGGCTGAACTCGAGGTTGTAGACTCCGGCCGCCTCGGTGGAGTAAGGGATCGCCACATGTGTCATTTCGCCCGGGGCCAATTTTTTCGGAACCCCGCTATAAGTTTTTTCCTCAGAGCTATCGTGGCTCACCGCTAACACAGGAGAGATTTCGATGGGCTCTTTTCCCACGTTGCGGGCGGTCAGGGAGAAGACGGCCTGCGAGGAATTGGATGCCAGCGGTTGAACCTCAACGGCTGCATCTTCTCCCAGCACCGACAGCGCGGAGGTCTGGCCTGTAGCGGTGACGGGAGCTCCATCCAGAGTGGCGGTGTATTCATAGCTAGGCACCTGAAAAAACACCGGCATGGAATTGTCCTTGGTGTCATTGCTCAAACGAACCCAAACCGTGGAAGCCGGCAATAAGTCGGCTGGGATCTCCACTTTGGTCGGGCTGTCTTGTTTGATCGTCGCGACCTTTCGGAAGTCCTTGCCGTTGGTTGAGACCTCCACCCCGAGTCCCCAACTCGTGGCCTCGTGGAACATAACGCTCAAAGAGAGCGCGGCGGAGAGTTGCTTGCGCCCGGCGATTTCGTGCCGATAAACCACGCAGTCACCCGGGTTGCTGAACCGCCAGCGATTTTCGTGGAAGACGTTGTTGCAGGACTCCAAAGCACGGCTCGCATTGCGAAGTGCTTTATCGCCAAAGGGAGCCGTGAAAGTGAAATTATTTCCTGCGATGCGCTCACCTTGTCCGAGCAACATCCCATCCACGGACGACTCAGCCAGTTCGATGGGATACAACTCGATGCCATCATAGTCGATCGTGCCCTTGAGCTGATATTGCCCGAGGAAGATCCGCTGAGCATTGGTGGGAGGTGCGGACGGGGCGACGAAACGCACGGAGTAGGAGCGCCACGGGGAGACCAGTTGAGAGCCCTCCAGGGGAATGGGGAGCCGGGCACATTCCGGTCCCACAAAAGCATTGGCTGGGGCAAAAAGATTCTCCGGACGATAACGGCAGCGAAAACGCAGTTCATATGCGACTCCAGGCACCAAACTCACCGGGTCGCTCAGCCAGCCGATTTCACCCTCGATCGCCCCCTCCTTCTTCGGGCCTGCACCCGAGGACACGGAGACATAGGAGGAACCGTCTGCCGCATCACCTTGACTCCAGGCCACTTTTCCCACCCCGCTCCAGCCGAGGGGCTTGCCGTCGGCGCCCTGTTCGAAGGAGGAGTTCGGAATGACGGGAACCGTGATTACTTTTTTTTTAGCGTCGGTTCCCGCCTCGATCTTTTGCGGTTCGACAGGCTTCCCGGATTGCTCGGGCTTACGATCACAACCCGAGGAGAGAAAGCAAAAGAGGGCAAGGCAAAGGGAGATACTCTTTGCTGCATGGATGAAGGCTGTTTGATGGACTGACTCTTTCTGTGTTTTCATAGAGTGGTTCTATGATCTGATACCCAAGGCCTTGATCATTCATTGATGTATTTCCAATGCCTTGATGCGATTAAGAATATATTAAGCCGCAGGTTCGTCGTGTGGGGTTGGCATGAGCCTATATGAAAAATCGATTGCGTAACGATTGCAGGAAGCCTTTGCTTTGCGTGTTTGGGTCCCTGGCTCCAATGGCATGGGTTCGCCGAATAGGGGTACTGCCCCGAGAACGCGAGACGCCTCAGCGTTGCTGCATAAAACAAGGTCACCCTCGTTGCCAAGGATGACCTTATTGCAAGGAATTAGAACAAACTGTTGATTAGGCCACACGACGGCGGCGGATCAGCAGCAGGTTCGCGATGCCACCGAGGACCATCGCGAAGGAAGACGGCTCGGGGACGGCGGTGAGTTGGAAGTTGTCAACTGCGGCGTAAACGTGTGAGTTCACATTATCTCCCATCAAGGTGTAAACAGAGACCCTCACATCAGAATCGTTTCGAGCTGACGTGAAGGTGAAAGAATTCGAATTCCAACTGGAAAGATTATCTACGACAATCTGACTGTTAACGTAGTTGAAGTCATTGGAGTCCCCATTGTTGCGATGCAAGGCGACTGCCAACTTCATCGAAGAGGAAGGTGAAATGGCCGCTGACCATTCCCCGTTGTAGGCCGCCAGGAGTCTTGTATCAAACGAGAACGTGTATTGCTGGCCGAGCGTGAGACTGATGGGAACAGTAACTAGAGACGAGCTCCAGTCTGCACCATTAATCGTGGCAAATTGGGTGCCTTGGCTGGCGTTAAAAGGGGTATCTGTGCCCTGTGCATTCCAAAAGCCGCTGGTACCATAAGAACCTTGTCCCCCGATACCAATCCCAAATGTCCAGCCGGGTTGCGCGACAAAACCCTCTGTGCCAGCAACAGTTTGTCCGCTAAACGTAGTTTGCTCGAAACTGCCGTTGGTGATGAGGTTGGCGGCCTGTAGCGATGAGGTGAATCCGCAGGCGAGCAGGCTTAATGTTATCAGTTGGTATTTTTTCATACTTTTGTTTTTTAGGTGTTTGTGTTGTTTTTCAGCTCTTGAGCACTGAATTACATGAGCAATGTACGACCAGCTCCATGGGAAGTACATGGCACAAAGTGCATTTATTATTGACTTATTGTGCAGGCCAGCTGAAGTCAAAACCATGCCCCGCGTGGCCGTCATAATTTCTTTTGCCAACGAGGAGTACACCCGCAGCATGGTGCGAGGCATTACCCGCTACGCCAACGATCATGGTGCATGGGATTGGGAAATCTTACTGACTGACGAGGTACCCAACCAAGAAATCAGCAAGCGCAAGTTTGACGGCGTCATTTGCGACGTGGAGGACACTAGCTACCTGCGCAAATGGGAGAAGGCCGGATTGGTTGGGGTTCAGGCGTTTCGGACCCGTCACCCGTTTTCCGTGAATTACGACGAGGAGCAAATCGGAGCTCTGGCGGCCGAGCATCTGGTTGGCACCGGCAAGAGCTTGGCCACATTGGGCACTCCCGGAGAAAAAGAATCCCCCACCTGGCTGGGTGAACGGGTGGCCGGCTTTTGCCAATGGGCCCAAGCGCACGATGAACCGGTGGAAACCTTTCGCCTTGGAGGACTTCCCCCTGCCCCCAAATCCCATCTCGGAAAATGGGAGCCTTCGCCCCGCATTGTCGAATGGGTTCGCTCCCTCCAGAAACCGATCGGAATCTTTTGTGCCGACATCCACCTGGGGCGTGAGGTTCTGGCCGTTTGCCGTTTTCTCAAACTGAGTGTTCCGGGGGAGGTCGCCGTCATCGCGGTGGATAATGATGAATTGCTCTGCCTGATGGAACGTCCAACCCTTTCTGTCGTGGTCACGCAGCCTGAGAAAGTCGGGTTTCATGCCGCCGAGATCCTCGATCGCAGGATGAGGAAATGCCGTAGCACGCAACAAGAGCGCCTGCTCATCCCTCCCGCCGGCATCGCGGAGCGTGGCTCGACCCGGGCGGATTTCGGCGGCGACTTGATCCTCACGAATGCTTTGTCATTGATCCGTAAGAATCTCCAGAATCCCTTAAATATCGACGATCTCGCAAGAAGTGTCGGAATCTCACGCCGCGGACTCTACCTGCGATTTGAAAAACATTTAGGCAGCTCCCCACTACAGGAAATACTCCGCCAGCGCATCGCAAAGGCAAAATCTCTTCTGGCTTGCACCACCCTGCCGCTAGCCAAAATCGCCGAGCTCTCCGGGTTCGGCGATCCCTACAGTTTCTCAAGGGCCTTCCGCCGGGAAACCGGCGACACACCCCGCCACTACCGACAAAAAAACTCCGGCACTCACGTTGGCTAGAGCAGTTTGCGAAACGGTGGAGCCGGAAGATTTTGGCCAGGGCAAGGCGTTGCGAGCTCTCTGTGGTTAAGAATTTTCACCACGGAGTACACAGAGCGCACGGAGTTATGTTAGGACTGCATCAATCATTCATCAGCTCAACCCTCTCCTCATTCCGTGTATTCCGTGCATTCTGTGGTTAAGAATTTTCACCACGGAGTGCACAGAGCGCACGGAGTTTTGATGGGTGCTGCGACACTCATTCCTCGGCAAAAACCTCCCCTCATTCCGTGTATTCCGTGCTCTCTGTGGTTAAGAATTTTCACCACGGAGTGCACAGAGCGCACGGAGTTTTGATGGGTGCTGCGACACTCATTCCTCGGCAAAACCCTCTCCTCATTCCGTGTATTCCGTGCATTCTGTGGTTAAGAATTTTCACCACGGAGTGCACAGAGCGCACGGAGTTTTGATGGGTGCTGCGACACTCATTCCTCGGCAAAAACCTCTCATCATTCCGTGTATTT
>CANHQM010000038.1 GCA_947462835.1 Akkermansiaceae bacterium | reverse complement strand
TCGTCGATCGAGTTGTCGACGGCTTCCTTGAGCAGGATGTAAAGCCCGTCATCGGCCGATGATCCATCGCCGAGTTTCCCGATGTACATGCCCGGCCGCATGCGGATGTGCTCGCGCCAGTCCAGGGACTTGATGTCTTCTTCGGTGTAATTTGCAGCCATGGGTATTGTTTAAGATGGGTTAAACGCTTTCCGAAGGGCTGGCAAGTGCCGGATTGCACCAATCGACGGCGGCAAAAGCCACATTCCCATTGCCACCCCGACGACGCTTGGCCATTTTCTCGCGCACATGGACTTGATCCACACGATTCTCGGACCCGATCCGGCCGCCGGCGTCACAGTCATCCTAATGCTGATCCTCATTGAGGGTATTCTGTCGGTCGACAATGCTGCGGTGCTCGCCACGATGGTGATGCGCCTGCCCGATGAACAACGCGGCAAAGCACTGAAATACGGCATCATCGGCGCATATGTCTTTCGCGGTCTCTGCTTGGCACTCGCCTCATGGCTCATCACGGTCTGGTGGCTTGAACCCCTTGGCGGGCTCTACTTGCTGTGGCTTTCGTGGAAACATTTTTCGCGTCACGAAACGGTCGAGGCGGAGGGCGCGGAGGCTGTCGCGCATGAAGGCAACTGGCTCTACCGCCACACTTTGGGCCGGCTCGGGCCCTTCTGGTCGACCGTGGTTGCGGTCGAGGTGATGGACCTCGCGTTCTCAATCGACAATGTCATCGCCGCCGTCGCCTATGTGAAAAATTTCCCGATGCCCTCAAAGCTGATCCTTGTCTGCGTCGGCGTGTTTCTTGGCATTCTGACCATGCGCTTCGCCGCCCAGGGGTTCGTGAAATTGATGCACCGTTTTCACTTCCTCGAGACCTGCGCCTTCATCGTGATCGGCATTCTTGGGATCAAGCTTCTGCTCAGTATTCCGCGCCATTTCCTCTCTCACGGCCACCCGGTTCATGATTTCCTCGCGAGCAAGTCCTTTGATCTCGGCACTTCGGCTGTCACGCTCATGATTTTCATCGTGCCGGTGCTGTTGCACCTCGTTCGCAGCAAGCGCTCGGGCGCTGGCGCGGCCGGCCATTGACGCAACCGCATAGCCGAACTATTTCTCCGCAGTGAGCGAACTTGTTCTTGGCATCGATCTCGGCACCACCAACTCGGCAGTCGGCGTGGTCGACTCAGGTTTTCCGGTGCTTTTGGCCAACGCCGATGGACGCCGCATCACTCCCAGCGCGGTATGGATCGGCCGCGACGGCAGCATCGAAGTCGGCACCAAAGCCTTGCGCCGCAGAGCCCTCGAACCCGATCGCGTCGTCACCAGCATCAAGCGACTGATCGGTCGCCGCATCGCGGAAATCGACGGATCATTCCCCCACCCGATTGAAAAAAGCTCCGGCGACGAACCCATGGTGCTTGGCAAGACGCCAGTGGAAATCAGCGCGGAGATTCTCAAGGAGCTCAAGCGCATCGCCGAGTGGCGCATGGAAACGACCATCACCAAAGCGGTAATCACCGTGCCCGCCTACTTTCACGATGCCCAACGCGCCGACACCAAACGCGCCGGAGAATTGGCCGGGCTCGAGGTCCTGCGCATTCTCAACGAGCCAACTGCCGCCGCGCTGGCCTACGGACTCGACAAACTCGGCGAACGCTCGCGGGTCGCGGTTTATGATCTCGGCGGCGGAACCTTCGATCTCTCGATCCTCGAAATGCAGGAGGGCGTTTTCCAAGTCCTTGCAACACATGGCGATACTCAACTCGGCGGCGACGACCTCGACGCGCTGATCATCGATCATGTGTTGCGCAAACATGGGCTGAATGAAATTTCCGCCGTCCAACGCATGCGACTGATGGAGGAAGCGGAGCGCGTGAAATGCCAACTCTCGAGTGATGAGATCGCCACATTTCGACTGCCATTTTTTGATGGCGATCGCAGCATCGAGTTACCAATCACACGTGCGGAACTCGATATCATCGCCGCGCCATGGATCGCGCGCAGCATTCGTTGCTGCGCCAAGGCATTGGCCGATGCACAACTTGCCGCAAGCGACCTCGATGCGGTCATCCTCGTCGGTGGCAGCACCCGCATGCCGGCCGTGCGCAATGCGGTGGAAAAGTTTTTTGGCAAAAAGCCCGACACCTCTCAGCACCCGGACGAAGCCATCGCACTCGGAGCCACCATCCAAGGCGGCATCCTCAGCGGCGCGCTCGGCAAGATGGTCCTGCTGGATGTGACCCCACTCAGCCTCGGCATCGAAACCCTCGGCGGCCTGATGAATGTGCTCATTCCCCGCAACACTACCATCCCCTGCAAGGCCGGCGAGGCATTCACCAACGCCGCCGATGGTCAATCCGCCATGAAACTTCGCGTGCTCCAAGGCGAACGCGAAATGGCCAACGACAACTGGGAGCTCGGAAATTTTAATATCAATTTTCAACCCGCACCCAAAGGCCAGGCCAGGGTTGGCGTGCAATTCAAGATCGACGAGAACGGCATTCTCGAAGTCCTCGCCCGCGACATCGCCACCGGCACCGACACGGTCGTGACCATGGGCAAAACCGCGGTCGATGTCGATGATGCGGCAGTCGAGGCCATGGTCGGCGAATCGGTCGAACACGCCTTCGAGGACATGGCGATGCGCGTCTTCACCGAAGCACGGCTCAAGGCCGAAGAACTGATCCCTGCCGTGGAAAGCGCGATGCAACAAGGCCTCGCAAACGACGCGGAAAAATCCGAAATCATCACCGCCCTCGATGCCGTGCGCAACGCCATGGAATCCGGTGCCGCCAACCCGCTCAAAGCTGCGGTCCAACGCCTCGACGCGGCCACCGAAGCCATGGCAGCTCGAATCGTCGAGGATGCCATGACCAAAGCTCTCGATCGTCAAATGGGCGAACCCCAGAACCCGCTTGCATGAGCTCGCCGCCGTTTGCAGATTGCCCATAAGCAAATCACCCGCCCCATGCCCGACAACGATACGACCGATACCAAGAGTCAGCTTTCATGGTATCATTGCGGCCGCTGTGGCTCCCTCTTCCAAGCGGAGGCCCTAAACCAAGGCGCGCGTCGCTGCAGTCACTGCGGATTCGATCCCAACCCGCTGCCGCGGGATGAAAACAAATCAGCCATCCCCTTCGCAAAATCGGTCAACCATGTAGCAAACAGCCAAGACAAACCGCTTGGTCCCGTGCGCCAAACAGTGAGACGGGAAAAAACCAACCCGCTGGTGTTTCGACTCGTCATCATATGGCTGATGTCGCTCATCCTGCTCATCATCGCCGCACGAAACGGTTGGCGTCAGGAGGAAGCCGATAAGCCCGCGCCAAAGGTCAGCGAAACCGACGCTTTGATTGAGAAAGAAAACTTTGCACTGCTCGAACAATCCGTCGACAAGTGCAAAGCCACGCTGGTTGGCTTTCTCCTATCGCTTCTGCCCGAGGAACGAAGCCAGTTCGTCTGGTCACCCGTAAACGCGATGCTTCGCATGATGCGGCACCAGGATTTGAACCCGCTCACGGAAATATCCCCGCCAACTCCCAATTCTTCACAATGGGGTGTTGTCCGAATGGGCGATGAAAAAGCCGTCGAAGGGGTTTGGATGAATCAAGACGGACGATGCTTCGAGGCACTTTTTAGAAAAGGCCAAGATGCATGGCTCATCGATTGGGAGCACTTCGTGAGATACAACGACATGCCATTTCCGATCTTTCTTTCCGACGATGGCAATGCCGAAGGCGAATTCCGCTTGCTAGCTCGGGAGCGCCTCGCCGAGGAGCGCAAGGACCTCGCCACGATCAGCATCGTTTTTTACGCGCCGGTCTTTGGCCGACCCACTGAGACAGGCCCGCCCTCACCGGAATTCCTCATTCAGCGCGATTCACGCGAAGGGAAATTGCTGGAAGCCGCATTTGCCGCAGTGAAAAACAAAAAGCGACCCTTCAATGCCAAAGCCCTCAACCTCGACCCCGAGGGCATGATCCGCGTGAGAGTCAAAATCCGTCGCAGCGGTGAGATGGATGCGCGGGCATTTGAGATCGTCGAACTGAAGGCCTGTCATTGGTACTCCAGCGACCTTCCAGGTTTTGATGTCGACCAAGAGGCGAAGTGAAAAACTAAGACTGACGCGACAGCGCTTCTTCCATCATCACCAGCGGTTCCGTGCCAGGAAACCAGTGCTGAAACGACAGCACACCCTGTCTCAACAACATCGAGAATCCATTCGATGTCCGGCATCCGATGCTATTTGCTAGCGCGGTCAGCGGCGTCACTGCGGGTTTGTAGATGGTGTCATAAACCAGATGGTATTTCATCAGGCATGAGGTCGGCAAAACGCAAGGGTCCGCAGGGTTGAGCCCCACCGACGAGGTGTTCACGATGAGGTCGCATTGATGCGAAAGATCGACAAGGCGCGGGTCATCGAGACCAACGATCTCGATCTTCACATTGCCAATGATCGCTTGGAGCTTGGTTTGCAGTGCGATAATCTTGTCGACACTGCGATTGACCAAAACCACCTGCCGCACGCCGCTCAAAACACATTGCGTCGCAATCGCCTGACCCGCCCCGCCGCCGGCACCGACGATGAGCACTTTCAAATCCGCCAAGCGCACCGAAAAATCATGCTCCACCGCCGCCACAAATCCCGGGCCATCGGTGTTGAAGCCGGTAAACCCGCTTGCATCGAAGCGCACCGTATTGACCGCTCCCAGCGACGCTGCAAGCGGGTCAATCACATCGCATGCTGCCATCGCATCAAACTTGTGCGGCACGGTCACATTCGAGCCGATGAAATCAAGGGCACGCATCCTCGCAAAGGCCTCCGCCACCTGACCCGCAGGCACCTCCAAGCGGATGTATCGGCAGTCGATGCCATAAGCATCCAGCGCCGCCTGATGCATCCGCGGCGATGCCGAATGCGCGATCGGCCATCCGATCACCGCCAGGCGCGCGGGCTTTTCACATCCGGCATCAAGAATGTCGCGGCTCGCAAGGTCATCGATGGTGTAAACTTCTTTCATGCGAGTTTTTGGTTGAAAACATTCACGCGCGCAATGCTGCGCTGCTTACCGAGAATGTTTAGCACATCCGCCATGTCAGGGCCCTGTCCCCGCCCTGTGAGAGCGACGCGCAGCGGGAACATCATCTGACCCACCTTCGCGCCGGCACTCGCCGCAGCTTCGGAAAGCGCAGCCTTAGCGGCATCGGCGGACCACTCATCGATCTTATCAAAGAGCCCCGCGAGCTTGCCAAAAACATCACGCACCGCAGGGTTTGATCCGGCTTTTGCCATGGCCTCGTCATCGTAAGAAAAATCATCCCGCAGCAAAAAATCCACCGCCTTGGGAACTTCGGTCAACAGCCGCACCTTGTCCTTTACTGCGGCCATCACCGACTCAAACGAATCCCCGATCGGCAAACCTGCCTGCTCGACAAATGGCCTCGCCTCACGCGCGAAACTTGCCGCATCGAGCCGCATCAGATGCTGCTGGTTCACCCACTGGCATTTCTCAAGATCAAAGCGCGCCGGAGCGCGGTTGACCTGCTCCAGCGAAAAGCGACTCACCAACTCATCGAGGCTGAAAATTTCCTCATCATTTTTTGGCGACCACCCGAGCATCGCGATAAAGTTCACCACCGCCGATGGAAGAAATCCCTGACGCGGATAATCCCCGACCGCAGCTCCCTCGTCGCGCTTGGACATCTTGCTGCCATCGGGATTGAGGATCAGCGGAATGTGCGCGTACTTCGGCGCCTCCATGCCGAAGGCCTCAATCAACTGCAGATGCTTGGGCGTGTTCATCAAATGATCCTCGCCGCGAATCACATGACTGATCCGCATTTCGAGGTCATCGACGACATTCACAAAGTGAAAGACATAACTCCCATCCGAGCGCTTCACGACCATGTCGGGCGTGTTGGATTCATCGCGGTAATCAATCGTCACCTCGCCGCAAACGAGGTCGTGCATCGTCACCGGGCGGCGATCGAAACGGAATCTCCACGCACCGCCATCCTCATAGACGCGGCCGGCATCGACGAGTTTTGCAAACCACCGGTCGTAAATCTCACGACGCTCGCTTTGGAAATAAGGACCAAACCCACCACCAACCTGCGGGCCTTCGTCCCAATCAAGCCCGAGCCATTTCATCCCGCCAAAAATTGCTTCCTTCGCCTCATCGGTATTTCTTGCTTCATCGGTATCCTCGACGCGGAGCACGAAGACTCCGCCGTGATGGCGAGCAAACAACCAGTTGAAAAGCGCGGTGCGGGCGCCACCCACATGAAGGTATCCGGTGGGCGATGGCGCGAAGCGGGTACGAACGGACATGCCGACGATGTAAACGCCACAACCCGCTCCGTCCAGCCACGATGCTCAGGCCGATTGCATGAATTCATTTCATCAGCCGAGCAATCGCTTGCAGAAAACGCCGCCCACGCCTATCGATCACCGCGTGTCCCGCACGGACCCAAGCGCGGAAAAGCTGCTTCGGCAGGTGCTCCACCATCCCGATTTCCATTCACGCCTGGCCCCCATGGTCACCGGCGAGGGCAGTATCGTGCTCGACCACTGTGCGAATGCTGCCCACGCGTTTGTTTCATCGGTGATCTGCAAGGCGATTCACGAGGGGCGGAAATCAAGCGTATGGCTGATCTCTGACCTCCCGCGTCAACGCGAACGGCTTGCGGCCGAAATGGAACTCTGGGGGCTCGATCCGCTGGTCTTGCCCGATGCCACCATCGATCAAAAATCCGAAACCGCGCCCGATCCCGAATCGACCGCCGAGTGGTTCGCGATTCTTCACGCACTCACAAAGCCCAAGCCCTCGATCGTGATCTGCGACAGCGAGGCATTAGCCCAAGCCTGCCCCTCGCCCGCTACACTCGTATCGGCGCGCATCGTGTTGAAAGTTGGCGGCACGCTTGATCCGGCGGGATTCGCCAACTCGCTCGCCAGCCACCAGTACGAACGCATGCCCACGGTATCGGGACGCGGCCAATTCGCCGTACGCGGCGGCATCATCGATGTCTTCCCATGGCAGGCGGTCGCACCGCTGCGCATCGAGTTTTTCGACGATGAAATCGAATCAATCCGCGAGTTCGACATCGATAGCCAGGCATCCACCCGCAAGCTCGATTCGACGGATATTGCGATCAGCGAGCCGTCATCCGATGCGACCCTTGCCGATTATCGAAAAGCCAATGATGTGGTGATCTCGCTCGACGCGATGATCGACAACCCAGCGGTGTCCATCTTGGAAGGCGCGCGATGCGGTGATGGTGAGGAGGACTTCAGCCTCGCCGTCTATCCGAGCCCACTGGGGGTGTTTGAAGCGGGTGACTTCATCCTCGACGAAATCCGCCGCGAGCAATTTTTCCAACAACTCAACACATGGCGGCGCGAGGAATGGACGATTGCCATGGTCTTTGCCAATCAAGGCGAGCAGGACCGCTTCGAAGAACTTTCCGGCAAGGATCTCGATCGCGACCTTGGGATCATACCCCTGCGCGGCGAACTGATGGCCGGCTTCACCCTGCCCTTCGCTCGCATCGCGGTACTTTCCTCCTCCGAACTCTTTGGCCGCTATCGCACCGCCGCCGCAAAACGGCGTTCGATTCTCGACCGCACGCGCCACATCACCTCAGCCGGATCGATTGATGAAATGAGCCATGGCGATCTGGTCGTGCACTATGAGTACGGCATCGCCCGATTTCGCGGCATCGTTCAAAACGACGACTGCGAGGAAATGCTCCTTGAATACCGCGATGGCGCGATGCTCGGAGTCCCACTCGAGCAGGCGCACCTGGTCGGCAAATATGTCGGCCTCGGCGGCCGCACGCCAGAGCTCAACAAACTTGGTAGCGCCGCATGGAAATCTGCCCGCAAGGCGGCCGAAAAATCCATTCTCGATTACGCCGCCAAACTTCTGCGCGTCCAAGCCGAGCGCAACCACGAACCGGGATACGCCCATCCGCCCGACACTCGATGGATGTGGGAATTCGAACGCTCGTTCCACCATGTCGAAACAAGCGATCAACGCCGCGCGATCGACGAAACCAAACGCGACTTGGAAACTGCCCGCCCGATGGATCGCCTGATCTGCGGTGATGTCGGCTTCGGCAAAACCGAAGTTGCGATCCGTGCCGCGTTCAAAACCATCACGAGCGGCAAACAAGCGGCCATCCTCGTGCCGACAACCGTGCTTGCCGAACAACATTGGCGCACCTTTCGCGAACGCATGTCGGACTACCCGGTGCGCATCGACCTGCTCAACCGTTTCCGTACACCCGCCGAAATCCGCGACACGATCGCCGGCATCGCCGATGGTTCGGTCGACCTCGTGATCGGCACCCATCGGCTCGTTTCGGGCGATGTGCATTTCAAGGACCTCGGCCTCGTGGTCGTCGACGAAGAGCAACGCTTCGGTGTGGCCCACAAAGAGAAATTCAAACAACTCTTCCGCCAGGTCGATGTGCTCACGCTTTCCGCCACGCCCATTCCGCGCACGCTTTACATGGCGCTGATGGGTGCCCGCGACATGTCGACGATCGAAACGCCACCACCCAACCGCGTGCCGGTCGCAACATCGATCAGCCCCTACGACGAACGCATCATCCGCGACGCGATCCGCCGCGAAATGAAACGCGGAGGCCAAACATTTTTCCTGCACAACCGCGTCAAAACGATCGAAAACATGCGCGAACGAATCGCCGCGCTGGTGCCCGAGGCACGCATCCTTGTGGGCCATGGCCAAATGGACAAGGACGAGCTCGAGCAGGTCATGCGTACCTTCGTGAAAGGCGAAGCCGATGTGCTGCTTGCCACAACGATCATCGAGACCGGCATCGATATCCCCAACGCCAACACGATCATCATCGACCGCGCCGACCGCTTTGGGCTCGCCGATCTCTATCAGCTCCGCGGCCGCGTCGGACGCGCTGGTGAAAAAGCTCACGCGATCCTGCTCCTGCCGCGCGACATGATCACCGCCGGCGATGCTCGCAAACGCATTCACGCGATCAAGGAACACACCGCACTCGGCTCGGGATTCAAAATCGCCATGCGCGATCTCGAAATCCGCGGCGCGGGAAATCTCCTCGGCACCAAACAATCAGGCCACATTTCCCAAATCGGTTTCGACCTCTATTGCCAACTCCTGAAGCAATCGGTCGAACGACTCAAAGGACGCAAAATCACCAGCCCGACACCACCAAGCTTCAAGGCGGACTTCGTCGTCAGCACCGAAGCCGCGTGGCTCAAACACGACAGCCAAAATGCCAGCGATGCGATCCCCGCGTTTCTGCCAAGCACATGGCTCGATGACACACGCCTGCGCCTCAAGGCCTACCGCGAGCTCTCCGGCGTGCTCACCGTCAAAGCCGTGGATGCGCTCGAGTCGGCATGGCGCGACCGCTTCGGGCGCCTGCCCGGACCGGTGGAAAACTTGCTGACCATTGCCCGCATCAAGTCACTTGCCGCCGGCAACGACATCCAATCGGTCGAAATCCAAGGCCAGCGCCTCATGCTGTACCGCAACGGCGCCTACATCCTGTTAGCCGAAAGGCGTTTTCCCCGGCTCGAAACGATCAAGCCCAAAGCCCGCCTCGAGGAAACCCTCGGCCTCCTTCGGTCGATGTAGCCCTCCATGGGTATTTCCGACTACATTAAAAATTCCGAATTTCTGTTGGATTTGGTATCGGCCAATCTTGACGCCGCGCCGCGTCACACCTAAATAATCGCCCCGTGCGAAGCATATTCATTCTTTTCGTGGTCGCCGCCGCAACGCCGAGCGTCCTGGGTCAAACATGGGAACGCGAAGACATCGGGTTCGACAGCATACAGAGCAGAGCAAGGGATCTTGCCAACAAACCCTACACGCCCCCCAACCGCGATTCGTTGCCGGCGTGGATGAATAACCTGACCTACGATCAGTACCGCGACATCCGCTTCAATCCGAATCAAGCATTGTGGGCTGCCGAAAACCTGCCCTTCCGTGCGATGTTTTTCCACCCCGGTTATCTTTATCGCGAGCCGGTGGCCTTGAATGAATTCACCAGCAGCCACCAACAACGCATCCGCCTTGCCGAGGCATTTTTCAATTACGGTCCGCTCATTCAAAAACACGGCGAGCTTCCACCCGATGGTGGCTTTGCCGGATTCCGCCTCCACACTCAACTCAACAATACTGATTACTTCGACGAACTGATCGTCTTCCAAGGTGCGAGCTATTGGCGCGCACTCGGCCGCAACCAGCGCTGGGGCATCTCATCGCGCGGCATTGCAGTCGACACCGGTTTGGACTCGGAGGGCACCAAAGAGGAGTTCCCCAACTTCCGCGAATTCTGGCTGCGCAAACCACAGCCGGGCGAAACCCAGGCCCGCCTCTACGCATTGCTCGACGGCCCCTCCTACACCGGCGCTTACGCTTTCAAAATCCATCCGGGCAACGAAACCATCGTCGAGGTCCGCGCCGTGATCTTTGCCCGCCGCGCTGTCCAACGCCTTGGCATCGCACCGATGTCGAGCATGTTCTGGTTCGGCGAAAACTCGCGCCGCCGCTTTGATGATTTCCGCCCGGAGGTGCACGACACCGATGGCCTCGCCATCCGCATGGGCACCGGCGAACGCATCTGGAGGCCGATCTGCAATGATTCGGGCCGTCTCGAGTTCAGCTTCTTCAGCATGGACAAGTGCGATGGCTTCGGTCTCCTCCAACGCGACCGCCGCTTCAGCGCCTATGAGGACGATGAAGCCGCCTACCACCTGCGTCCGTCATTGTGGATCGAGCCAACCTCCGACTGGGGCCCCGGCCGTGTGATGCTCATGGAAATCCCGACGACCAACGAGCTCGCCGACAACACCGTCGCCATGTGGGAACCCGCACGCATCCCACAAGCCGGCGATCGCATCGAGTTTTCCTATCGCCAACACTGGACGATGGATCCCGACCCATCGCAATCGATCGGCCATGTGGTTGCCACCCGTAGCGGCATCCACGACTGGCAGCCCGGCCAGCGCACCATCATCGTCGAGTTCAAAGGCACCAGCCTCCAACAAAACGGCGAAGTGCCCATCACGCCACAAATCGAAGCAATCGGCGAAAACGGCAGCAAGGTCGTCATCCAAGGCGTCAACCTTCAACAAATTCCCGACGACCGCTGGCGCCTCGCATTCCAAGTCGCTCCTTCGGCCGAAGGATCCAAGCTTTCAGACATCGGTCCGATCGAGCTTCGTTGCTGCCTGAAACGCGGTGACAACTACCTCACCGAAACATGGGTCCATCGCATCACTCCCTAGACCGCCTGCCGCCACTCAGCGAACAGGAACTCGTCGAGTGGGAGGAGGCCTACACCGCGGTTGAGGCCTATTTGCAAGCACTTCGCCTGCGCAATCGTTTGCTCGTTGCCGAACTCGTTCGCGGCATCCTGTGGCGGGCATCGGCAAGACGGGCCAATGAGCCCGACAAACCAGCGCGTCTTCTTGCGATGGAAGAGGCGCTCAGCGAAATTGCCAACTGGACCCAGGATGTGCTCGATGTTCCGCTCGAGAACCGCCGCCTCGCAGCCCGCGGCCGTCTCGCACTACTCCTCGCCGGCATGCCCGACAAATGGCAGGGCGTATTTCTCACCCCGCCGCCATGGCCAGCCGCCTTTGTCGAGGCGATGAAAAAATCCTACCTCGCCGCCGGACCGCGATTCGCCAACCTCACCATGGTGCCCAAGCCGCTTGAGCTCAACGCCATCGGCAGCGGTGCCGCCCAATGGTGGCAAACGATGGATCGCAAACCGATCGTCCGACTCATGTTCACTGCCGTGCTGCTCGCCATCCTTGTGCTGGCCGCATGGTTCCTCCTTCTCGACTGATGGAACCCGCCGACCTCTCACCGCCCGACTCGGGCCAAGTGTTCTTCAGCGCCAAAGCCACCCGCATTCGGCGCGCGATCTTCTTCGGCTGCGTCCTTCTGTTCAACATCGTCGCCAGCCTCTGGCTCGCCGACCTGTTCTGGCGCATGGGCCTGCAAAAAGCCCACTTCCCGCTGCTGGCGATCTTCATCCTGCTCAATGGCCTCCTCACGCTCGGATCGTTTCACGCGATCTTCGGCGCGATCGACATGCTGCGCGGTGTCCGCCGCGCGGCACGCATCACAAAACTTGCCGATGGCTGCAACGGTCCACTCGCCAAACGCCATGCGGTGGTCATGCCTGTCTACAACGAAGACAGCACCCGCACCTGCGCCCGCATCGAGGCGATCTACAGCTCGATCGAAGCCACCGGCCACCTTGAGTCCTTCGATTTTTTCATCCTTAGCGACACGCGTGACCTCGACCTCTGGGTCATGGAGGAAACGGCATGGACCAATCTCTGCCGCAAACTCGACGGCTTCGGCCGCATCTACTATAGACGCCGTAGAACCAACGAAAACCGCAAGGCCGGCAACATAGGCGACTTTGTCCGCACCTGGGGCGGCGGCTACGAAGCCATGCTCGTGCTCGATGCCGATAGCCTCATGGATGGTGCCGACATCGTCAAAATGGCTCGCGTCATGGAGGCCTACCCGCGCCTCGGCATTCTTCAGACACCGCCCAAGCTCATCCGCGGATCCTCGGTTTTCACCCGACTCCAACAATTCGCCATGCGGCTTTACGGGCCGGTGTTCATCCGCGGCCTGAACTTCTGGCAACTCGGCGGCGGCAGCTACTGGGGCCACAACGCGCTGATCCGTCTCAAGCCCTTCTCGGAATTCTGCGAACTCCCCGCACTCCCCGGCCGCGAACCCTTCGGCGGTCGCATCCTCAGCCACGATTTCGTCGAAGCGGCACTGATGGTTGCCGAGGGCTGGGAAGTCTGGCTCGCATGGGACATCGAGGGAACCTACGAGGAAGCGCCGCCCACACTCGTCGATCACCTCATCCGCGACCGCCGCTGGTGCCAAGGCAACCTCCAACACCTCTGGCTCATCTTCGCGCGCAAGCTGCCATTCTCCGTGCGCATGCACCTCTTCATGGGCATCATGGCCTACCTCGGCAGCCCGCTTTGGTTCCTGTTCCTAGTACTCGGCACCTGGGTCGCATGGGATCGCTCCACCAGCGAACTGAGCAGCCTGCCCTTCGAAAGCCATGTCGACCGCTTGTTCGGGCTCAATGGCATCGAGCAAAGCATAGTCCTCACCTGCTTCATTTTCGCGCTGCTCTTCCTTCCAAAAATCCTCTCGATGCTGCGCGCGATTTTCGTGCCGCAAATCCGCAAGTCCTTCGGCGGGATCATTCGCATCATGACGGGCGTCACCCTCGAATCCATCGTCTCGATCCTTCTCGCCCCATGCATCATGGCCGCGCACACGCTCATGGTCATCAGCATCCTGCTCGGCCGCGCCGTCGGATGGGGCAACCAAAACCGCGAGACCGATGGCACCACATGGGGCGACGCGATTCGCTTCCATTTGTTTCCAACGATCCTCGGCATCGTGTGGACCGTGGTCGCGTTGAACATCGACCTCACATTCACCGCATGGATTTCACCGATCCTCCTCGGGCTCGTGCTTTCCGCACCGGTTTCGGTTTGGACCAGCCGCGTGCGTTACGGACTCAAACTCGCCAAACATGGCATTCTTAGCATTCCCGAGGAAAGGGATCCACCAAGCGTGATAGTGCTCGCAGAAGAAGCAAAAGGCGCCATTGATCCGGCACTCGATGCGGCAGGCGACGATCGCCATGGCATCATTGCCGCGGTGGTCGATCCCTATGTGAACGGCGTGCATGTGTCGTTGCTTGAAAATGTCGAGCTGCGGCAAAATGAAGAAGCACTCGCCGAACGATGCCTTACGAAAGGCCCGGGCGACCTGAGCAAAAACGAACTTTCAGAACTGCTCTACCTTGGTCCCGCGATGCTCCTCATGCACCGAGCGGTATGGCTCCGCCCCGCCGACAGCATCCACCCGATCTGGACGCATGCGGTCCAAAGCTATCGTCGCCGACTCTATCAAACCACCGACGCCGCCTGATTTCTCCCCATGCTTCAAGCTCCCCCTTCACTCGAATCGCTCACTGAAAAAGCGGCTGCCGGTCTTCTGGGAAATCTTCATGCCAAGGCCAGCATCACCGCCGCCGCTCCCGGCCGCGTGAACCTCATCGGCGAACACATCGACTATTGCGATGGCTTTGTCCTGCCCTTTGCCATCGATCGCTACATCGTGATCGCCGGAACTCCGAACGGCAGCTCATCGGTCCGCATCGCGACCGCCCTCGGCGGCGGCATCGCCAGCTTCGATGTCTCTCAAGCGGTCGAAGAAGGCGAACCGAAATGGACCAACTACCTGCGCGGTGTGATTCGCGGATTCCAAAACCTCGGGCACAAGATCTCAGGCTTCGACGCCTATATTCTTTCCTCCGTCCCCGGTGGCGCGGGCCTTTCGTCATCCGCCGCCTTGGAATGCGCCACAGCAACATTTCTCGAAGGCCTGCTCGGTGTGGAAATCGGCACCCGCGAAAAAGCCCTGCTCTGCCAAAAGGCTGAACACGATTTCGCCCATGTACCCTGCGGCATCATGGATCAATTTGCTTCAGCCTTCGGCACCAAAGACCACCTCGTGCTCATCGATTGCATGACGGCCGAACCGCAGCTCGTGCCATTCACCCATCCCGACCTCACCGTCCTGATCTCCAACACGATGGTGCATCACGAATTGTCCGATGGCGGTTACGCGCTTCGTCGCAAGCACACGGAAGATGCCCTCAAGATCATCGGCAAACGCTCATGGCGCGATGTCACGATGGCCGATGTGGAAAATCATTGGGAAAAACTCGGCGATCCGGTCAACCGCCGCGCCCGCCATGTCGTGGGTGAAATCACTCGCACCATCGAAGCAGCCGCTGCACTCAAAGCCGCCGATTTCGAAAAACTCGGCCCCCTCATGGCCGCATCGCATCAATCGCTGCGCGATGATTTCGAAGTCTCTTGCAAAGAACTCGATGTCCTCGTCGATGTCGCACAAAGCATCGGCCGCAGCGGCGGCGTGATCGGTGCCCGCATGACCGGCGGTGGCTTCGGCGGATCAACAGTCACGCTTTGCGAATCAGCCAAAGCGAACGACATCGCCAGCAAACTTGCCGCCGAATATCACGCCAAGACCGGCCTCACGGCCGAAATTTTCGCCTCGCGACCCTCCGCAGGTGCACATAGAGTTCTTTGAGTTTTCGCATCCACATGCCCTCTTCGCTTCACATTCTTTTCGTCTGCACCGGCAACACCTGCCGCAGCCCGATGGCCGAGGGTCTCTTTCGCAAAGCCATCGAAGGCCGCAATGATCTCGCCACCAGCTCCGCCGGTGTCGCCGCATCCAAAGGCACACCCGCGAGCCGCGAAACTCTCAAGGTCCTCAAAAAACGCGGCGCTCAACTCGATGATTTCGCCAGCCGCCAAGTGACGGAAAAAATTCTCGAGTCCGCCACCCATGTCTTCGCCATGACCGAAGGCCACCTCGCGGCCCTCGAAAGCCGATTCCCCTCACACGCCGACAAGTTCTTCCTCATTCGCGAATTTTCCGGCATCACCGACAAACGCCAAGGCCTCGATGTTCCCGACCCGATCGGCATGGGCCCCGCCGCATACGAAGAAGTCGCCAAGGTGCTCGAAACAGCCATCCCGTCGATCATCGCTTACCTCGATTCGACAAGGTAAACGCTGAAATGAGGATGAAGCAGCTTCGACTGCTCTTTTTAGCTTTTCCGCATTTATCCCATAACTCTTCTACTCCGCGACCCTTGGCGACCTTGGCGCCTTGTATGTTCATTCCGCCTTCGGTTTCCAACAACCCGCCGCCCGTGTCTTCCGAGAATGGGTCATTAAACTCGTCGGAGGAAGACACGGGCGGCGGGTTGCATTTTGGTCTCTCGGGGTCAAAGTGCACTACCGATCCGGGAGGTT
>CANHQM010000037.1 GCA_947462835.1 Akkermansiaceae bacterium | reverse complement strand
GTCCTGAAAGCAAAACGGGATGAGGCCAACCTCATCGAAAATCTCGACGTGGCAGATGTGCAGAGCGGCGGGCTCAAGATCAACAGCAACGGCTTCAATGTGAGCACCAGTCAAGTTTTCACCGGTACCGGCGGCTTGGAAAAATTGGGAGCGGGTCAACTCACTTTGAGCAGCGCGAATACCTATGCAGGAACCACGACGGTTGCCGAGGGTGCATTGCGCATCGAAAAGACCGGGCTGAATGCCATTGTCGATTATGCGGCCAACACCCTTGTGGTTGAGTTCACCTTACCGCCTGCCGCTGGAGATTATCCGATCCTCCCAGGCCCTCTTGCGGGTGCCCAGACTTTCTCTGCAACCGGTTTGAGTGCAAATCAGCAGGCCACATTCGATAACCAAACTAGCACCGTGACGGTAACGGAAATGCAGGGAGATCCCTTCGTGAATTGGGTCGATGGCTACACCCCGAATGGATTGCTGCCGGATGAAGCGTCAAAACTTCCCAGCGCTGATCCTGAAAGCGACGGCATCACCAACTTAATGGAATTCGTGCTCGGCGGCAGCCCAGTGGCTTCCTCACAGTCCATTCTGCCAACACTCGCCACCGTGGGCTCGGACATAGTTCTCAGCTACACTCGCAGCGATGATTCGGAATCCGCCACCACCCAGGTCGGCCAGTGGAGTACCGACTTGATTAATTGGAATGACTTAATCCCGACGCTCGTCAATGAAAACGGCTCATCTGCTGACGACATGAGCATCACCGTGCCCAATGGCAATGCAGTGAATGGCAAGCTGTTCCTGCGCTTGAAGACATCCATGCCATAAGGACCAGTACCTCAGCATCCCACAGATACCGATCTATTGCACTCCCCTGTGTGTGTATTATCAAATCCTGATGCCTGCTGAAAAGAAGCTCCGCCAATGAGCGAATTATGAGTACCAAAGCATTATTCAATCCAGAAATTGAGACCTCGCAATGGTGCCGTCTTAACTACCGAAGAGGCTTCAACTTGGTCGAGCTTCTAGTTGTGATTTTCCTTATAGCTGTTCTTGCGGCCTTGTCTATGTTTGGCTTCAAAATAATGCGAGAAAAAGCTGACCTAGTAACAACCACCAAGAGAATTAGGGGCTTCACCGAAGCTAACGCGCTGTATGCCGCCGATCACAACGGCAAGTATGTTCCCGTATATGCTTTCAACGAGGACGGTCAGGGGGCTGTGCAGTGGCATTACAACCGCGTCTACCTCGAAGCGCTCATCGGCGACAAGGAAGATTTAGGCAATGCTGAACCTTTCGAAGGTATTGATGGGCTACCCGAGCAGGTGCTCGATCCGGTTGTAATCCGGGCCAAGAAGAAGTACTGGAGTCGAATCTCGGCGAGCTTTGGCTACAACCGCGAAAATCTCACCGGCGGTGGTTGGGGTCAAGCTAATGCCGCTGCCTCCCGTTCGGTTCTTTCCGTGGTTCATCCCTCCGAAACCTGCGCCTTCATCACCGCAACCGATTGGCAGGCCAAGCAAAGCGGCAGCGTGCTTTGGGAGAGCGCCCCAATGGAAGGCAAGACCGATGACGGCAAGGTCGCTTACCGACACAAGGGAAAAGCCGTGGTGGCATACTATGATGGACATGTCGGCCTCTGCTCCATTGACAACATGAAAGAGATCAACCGCAACGGAGGAATAAATCATGTTTTCTGGGGAGGTCCCCTGAGGAGCACTCAAAGGCCCAGACGATAAAAAAATTAATGAGATCTGCCAAGTATGACATCTGATTTCTACCTCTACATTCAAATTCAATCTAAAAGTCTGTTCGTCTGAATTCCATAAACTCACTAATCACCCGACAATGCTTCACAACTCGATGCTCATTATCGCAGCCAGCACCCAAACTATCGACACGAGCGGCTTTGGGAAACAAATCAACCTGCAACTGATCGATTATTTGATTCTTGGAATCTATCTCGCATTCGTCATTGGAATTGGTTTCGCGCTCAAACGCCAGATGCGAAGCGCCGAGGACTTCCTGCTGTCTGGTCGTTCGATCCCGGGGTGGGTGACTGGGTTGGCATTCATTTCAGCGAACCTTGGAGCGCAGGAACTGATCGGCATGGCAGCCTCCGGTGCGGAGTATGGCATCATGACATCCCATTTCTACTGGGTTGGTGCGATTCCCGCGATGGTGTTCCTCGGCATCTTCATGATGCCGATGTATTACGGGTCAAAAGCCAAGTCCGTGCCTGAATATCTCAAAATGCGTTACGATGAGCGCACACGGACATTCAACTCGGTTTCATTTGCTTGCATGACAATCTTCTCATCAGGAATTTCGATGCACGCCCTTGCCGACCTGCTGAATGCGCTGCTCGGCTGGAATTACACGATGTCGCTTGTAGTCACCTCGGCAATCGTTCTCGCCTATGTGCTAAAGGGGGGGCTGAGCTCGGCAATTTACAACGAGGTGTTGCAGTTTTTTATGATCGTTTTCGGCATCGCGCCACTAGCCTACATCGGACTGAAGGATGTAGGCGGGTGGGAGGGCCTTGTCGCGAAAATGAGCGCGAACAACCCAGCCGCAATGCACTCATGGGCGGGCACTGCCGACACGACCAATCCACTCGGAGTTCCATGGTATGGCATTCTATTTGGCCTTGGCTTCGTGCTGTCATTTGGCTACTGGTGCACAAACTTTGCCGAAGTGCAACGAGCGCTCGCGGCCAACTCGATGGGCGCTGCGCGCCGCACGCCGATCATCGGCGCAATTCCTAAAATGCTGTTCCCGGCGATTGTGATCCTTCCTGGAATGATCGCTTACGCATTGAGCAGCGATGCGGTCGCCGGCGGCTATGCCATCCCTCTTAAAGATGGCGTGCCCAACTACAATCAGGTGCTTCCCTCGATGATTTTTCACTATTTCCCAAATGGTCTTCTCGGTCTGGCTCTTACCGCACTCATGGCTTCTTTCATGTCCGGCATGGCTGCCAATGTGACCGCCTTCAACACGGTGTGGACCTACGACATTTACCAACAGTCATGGGGTAGAAACAAGGGGGATTCCGAGCTCCTCATGATGGGTAAAATCGCCACTGTGGTGGGAATTGTATTGGCCATCGGCTGTGCTTTCATTGCAGCGAAATACAACAACATCATGTCGGTCCTGCAGCTAGTGTTCGGTTTTGTAAACGCCCCCCTTTTCGCCACCTTTCTGCTCGGCATGTTTAGCCGCCGCTCAAACAACACCGGTGCCTTCTGGGGTTTGTTGATCGGCACCACAACAGCAGTTATCTTTCACGGGCTTTGCTTTGCCAGCGGTAACGCTCCGGGCGTCAAGGGGGCATGGATCAGCCCCATTATCGAGTTTCCCAAGGAAATGTCGCAAGGTTTCTGGGTGGCCATCGTCGCATTCAGCACAACATTCTTGGTCAATGCAATTCTCTCAGCTCTCACGAAGCGCACCAAGTCCGACGAAGAACTTCGAGGCTTGGTTTACTCGCTCACTGAAAAACAAGTTTGTAACAACGATGCATGGATCATGCGTCCTGCGATTCTCGGCGCTATCGTCATTATAGCGGCAATCGTCCTCAACATCATCTTCTGGTAAGAAACCTCAACCTGCAATCAAATGGACCTTCGACTTCCTATCGGCCTTGTGTTTACGATCTACGGCTTTCTTTTGGGTGGCTACGGACTTATGACATACGGCGATGCCATGTATGACAAATCACTTGGCATAAATGTCAACACCACATGGGGGATTTTCATGCTTTGCTTTGGTCTTATTACGCTCTTCTTCGCGAAGCGCGCAAGCAAGAGCTGATTGTCTAATATACGCAGTCATTTGCAGTATAAGCTGGACCCCGAAAATCGGGCCATTGGTTAAGCTATGATTGTGGTGTGTGTGGGTGCGGACTTTAAATCGTACCAGACACTCAACATGAAAGGCAAACGCTGAAGACACGACCCAGAATTGAAGGCCTCCCTGAGCATGGCGGGTTCTGGTGGCAGGATGAGCAGGCTCGCATTCACGCACTCGCCCGTTTCATCACGCCGTTTTGCCGGGGCCTCATGGGCTGGAAGCGGACGCCGCTCTGGATCTTTGTCGGCAACCGCGAAGGTTATGGCAAGGACACCTGCGCCGACCTCACCCACATTGCCTACACCGGTCGCTCGATCATCTGCGCGCCGCTGTCCAAGGATTGTGATGACGAAATGCGCAAGAGGATCACCTCGGCGCTGATGTGGGGCAGCCGCTTCTTTCACCTGGCCAACATGAAAGGCCATGTCCGCTATGCCTCGCTCGAAGCCGCCACCGACAACTCGGGCGTGTGGGAAGACCGCTGCCTCGGTGCCAGTGAAACCCTCACCCTGCCCAACGAGACCGAGTTTTCATTCTCGGCCAACAACGCCACCTGGGAGCCTGACATCGAACGCCGCTGTCGCCGCATCCGTTTGCGATTCACCCCAGATGACATCAACGGCCATCGCTACAGGCACCACGACATCAAGGGATGGGTACGCCAGCACCGCGCGGAATTGCTCTCCGCCATCGCCACGCTGGTTCACGAGTGGGTCCGACAAGGAAGCCCGGCTGACCCCACCCCATTTACGTCGTTTCCCGAATGGGGTCGCGTGGTCGGTGGCATCCTTCAATGTGCCGGGTTGTCCGACCCGTGCAAACCACACGAGGAAAACCAATCGTCCGGCGACCAATCGTCCGGCGACCAATCGACCGCAGCCATGCGTCCATGTCCAGCCCGGTCACTTCGAGAATCGGTCCGGGGAACTTGGTGGCAAAGCGGTTGAGGGTCGTGCGGAGCTGACCGAGATACTTGGTGCTCGCCCCATCCTGTTCACGGATCTTGAGAAGTTCGGCCACCTATGATGCGCGCACCGGTGGGAATGGTTTCAACAAGTTCGGCAAAACAGCGGAGAAGATTCGCCCGCTCCTCAAGCAGCTGGTTGGGAAGTGAGGCCCCGCTGCTTTATGCTAGGAATTTACTTATTCATTCAGGGTGCAGAATGTCCTGAAGGACCGAACCGTGCAAGGGGAAAAGGGGGTTGACGACCCTGGTCGATCTCACTCCATAAATAACCAATTGCCAGCAACTCACCTAAACGCCTCGATCTGATAGTTTTCCCTCAACACCTCGATGACTGCCTCTGGGTCGTAGAGTTTGAAGCGTCATGAAAGCTGAATGCGCCAAATTGCGACAAGCCGGCCAAATTTCCCATCTCGCATTTCCTGCCATCATTCCCCCACCCGAATTTGCCGCGTAATCAAGTGTAGGAGCTCGTGCCGACAGCACAGGGGATGGCAATATCCCCTCCCCTCACAAAACCATTCCGCTCGTAAAAACTCCGTTGGCATGCGGATTGTACGAGATCAATCGCGTTCGATTCCGTTCAGGATCACCCGCCGCTTCTTGCGGTCATAGCTAAGGGTGTTTTCCCACTGTCCCTCCTTGGGCATGATGCCGAACCACTTCTCCGCCTGCTCTTCGGTCGTCAGCTCCCGGTAGTGTTTGAAGATGATCGATGGCGAGTTGCCAGCCTCAAGCGCCACTTGGTCGGCACTCTGGACGATGGCAATTCGGTAACTGATGAATGAATGCCTCAGCACATTGCGCGGCCACCCGATCTTGAGGGCACGAGCCAACGCGGGCACATGGGTTTGCAATTCCTTGGTTCGGACGATCTTCCCTTTCCGTTCCAGAGGTGTAAGCCAGGCAGCGAGGTTGTCGCTGATCGGGATCACTCGGCGTGATGCTGTCTTTGCCTGGCCGGCACGCACCTCGATGAACTTTCGCTCCAAATCCACGGCTTTCCAGTCGAGCCGTTCAAGTTCGGCCATGCGAATACCAGCAAAGGCACCAATGGCGAGGATGGGCACCAGATCGGGCGGAGCATTGTGCAGCAGCGTCGTCATCTCCTCGGGTGAGAAGATCGTCGTGTCTTCGGATTTCACACGCACCTGCTGCATCTGCTCGACGGCGGTGTTCTTCTCGCCTGGCAGGTAGTTCTGGGCCTTGGCGAAGGTGAAGAGCACCTTGATGCATCGCAGCATCGCATTGCGCGTGGTCGCCACAATGTTCAACGACCGCAACCAGGCGTCCACGTCCGGCCCAGTCACTTCGAGAATCGGTCCGGGGAACTTGGTGGCAAAGCGGTTGAGGGTCGTTCGGAGCTGACCGAGATACTTGGTGCTCGCCCCATCCTGTTCACGGATCTTGAGAAGTTCGGCCACCGCCTCCGGGACTGTGGCGCAGCGTACGATGTTGCCGAACATCTTGCCGTATTCCATGGCCATCACCGACAGTGATTCAGCTCCGGCCAAGGTGCGGGCGCGGACGTAATCCTCCACCGCGGCATAGAGTGGAATCCCGAGTTTCTCGAGTAACGCTTCCGCTGCTTTGTAATTGTCGCGCTCGTGCGGCTTGAGGTCCGTCACATGCTGCATCCCGGATTGAATTCGCTGCGCAACGAACATCGCCTCCTTTTTGGCGTCCTCCAAGGCGTTGAACATTTTCCGCATTCGGCGACCATCCCGGTAAAAACTCAGGGTGAAGCGAACCCGTCCATTGGATTCCGCGCGGTAGATCGGCACCACAGCAGAGCCCGCTTTGACCTTGAGAAAGGGGCCGGCTTTTTTGCTCCGCCTCTTGGGGGGGGCTTCCCCCCGATTTGTCGCCATTTTGTCGCCAGCCTCGTTCATGCCGTTGTTGGGCATGTCAACAGAGGCGGCTTTGTCAGCCGTAATCTTTTGATTATTAAAGAGTGGTGCTCGAAAGAGGACTCGAACCTCCACGGGTCTCCCCACTAGATCCTTAGTCTAGCGCGTCTACCAATTCCGCCATCCGAGCATCGGTTGGTTGGGGCAGGTTTTTTAATGACCGGACCGGCAGCTGGCAAGAGAATCTTTTAGGAAATTTTCGGTCATGGTGGATTCACCCGTTCTGGCTTGATTCCCGCCGCGCAAGTCGAAGCATCGGACCAATTACCCGCCATGGAAACCATCCGCATTGAATCGGTCGTCAAGACCTTCGGCAGTGTCAGCGCCCTTGATGGCATCGACCTCGAGGTTCGCTCGGGCGAGTTGTTTTTCCTGCTTGGCGCATCGGGCTGCGGTAAGACGACCTTGCTGCGCTGCATTGCCGGATTGGAAACCCCGACAAGCGGGCGTGTATTTTTCGGCGAACGCGATGTCACCCAAATGCCGCCGCACCGGCGCGAGGCGGCGATGGTGTTTCAGAGTTACGCGCTATGGCCGCATCTCACGGTCGCGCAAAACATCGCCTTTGGCATGGAGGAAAGAAAGGTGCCGAAAAAGGAAATCGCCGCACGCGTCGAGGCGGCCTTGGCATCGGTGCAGCTCGAGGGATTTGGCGCACGCTCGATCGATCAGATGTCGGGCGGTCAGCAGCAGCGCGTCTCACTCGCGCGGGCATTGGTGGTGAAGCCCAAGTGCCTTTTACTCGACGAGCCATTGTCGAATCTCGACGCGCAACTCCGCGTGGAAATGCGCCGCGAGATTCGCCGCATCGTGAAGGACAACGGCCTTACGGCGATCTATGTGACGCATGATCAGGAAGAAGCACTTGCAATGGCCGATCGCATGGCGGTGCTGGCCGGTGGTCGCATCGCACAAGTTGGCACCCCCGAGGAAATTTACCGAAATCCACGCAGCACGCATGTCGCCCGATTCATTGGCGAAACCAATTTTATCGACGCGGAAATTTCCACCATCGAAGGCGCACTCATCACCACCCGCAGCAGTGCCGGATGCTTCACCGGTCGCATCACCGATCCCAACTGGTCGCCCGCGATCGGCGACAAGGTAAGGCTTTCGATCCGCCCCGAAGCATGGCGCCTGAATGCCAGCGATGACGAAAACTCGCTCACCGGCTATATCAGCGAGCGAACTTACATGGGTCAGCGCATCCAGTACTGGGTCGATACCCCGCTGGGTCGTCAACAAGTCGTCGAGATGAACCCGCACCTGATCCACGTACCCGGCAGTGATGCCAAGGTCATGCTTCATTCGCGCAAGGATGATGTGGTGATCCTCAAACCATGAAACGCCGGGCCTTGATCATCTTTGCGTTGCTGGCAGCGATCGTCGCGCTGCCGACGCTCTTGCGTCGTGAGACCGCGACGAGCAAAGCATCGCGCGCGGATGACCGCTTGGTGATTCTCACCCCGCACAACGAATCGATCCGCCAGGAGTTTGGCGAAGCCTTTGCCGCATGGTGGAAAAATTCGACTGGGCGCACGATCCATGTCGATTGGCGCTCGCCCGGCGGCAGTTCGGAGATCCGCATGGTGCTCGACGCCGCATTCAAGGCAGCGGAAGAGACCGGCCGCGAGGGCATTGGCATCGATGTGTTTTTCGGCGGCGGAGAGCCGGATTTTGCAGGTCAGGCCAAAAAAGGCCGACTCGTTCCCTTGCGGGTTTTCACTTCGCAACCCGAGCTATTTGCCAAAGGCGGCCCCATCCCCGAAACTTTCACTGGCGAGAGGTATTACCCGGCGGACCGCACATGGGTCGGCACCTGCATGTCGCAATTCGGCATCTGCTACAACCCGCAGTACCTCGATCGGCTCCACCTCCCCTCGCCCGAATCATGGCGCGACCTGGGTCATCCGGGCTATGCCGGCACACTTGCGTTGGCGGACCCCACCAAGAGCGGATCCGTCGCGCGGGCATTCGAGTTGCTCGTGCAGGGAGAAATGCTCAAGGCGCTTGAGGCCGATCCGCAAAACCGCGATGACGCGCTCGCGCTTGGATGGACCAAGGGCCTGCAATTGATCCAGCGCATGGCGGCCAACGCGCGGTACTTCACCGACAGCGCATCAAAAATCCCGCAGGATGTTGGGCAAGGAAATGCCGCGGCGGGCATGTGCATTGATTTCTACGGGCGATCCTTTGCGCATGACCTCAGCAGCGCCGATGGCAAACCGCGCGTCGTGTGGATCGCGCCCGAGGGCGGCACCACCTTGAGTGCGGATCCGGTCGCGGTGCTCAAAGGTGCGCCCAACAGCGAGATCGCACAGCGTTTCGTCGAGTTCTGTCTCACCCGTGAAGCCCAGCAATTGTGGTTTGCCTTACCCGGCACCGAGCACGGACCCAAGCTGCGCGCGCTGCACCGCACACCGATCCGCCGCGATGTCTACACGCCCGAAATCCTCGCCCAATCGACCATGCCCGGCATCAATCCCTATGAAGATGCGGGCAACTTCACCTATCAACGCGAGCTCACCGGCGCCGCCTTCAACACCCTTCGCCAATTGGTGAAAGTGATGTGCATCGACTCGCACGAGGAAATGAAATCCGCATGGCATGCAATGATCGATGCCGACATGCCGGATGACGCGCTGGCGGTTTTTTCTGATGTGTCGATCATCCCCCACAGCGTTGCGGCAAAGGGTGATCCGGCCTTCGATGGATCCGACCCGCTGCAAACCGCGGCCCACGCCGAGCGCATCGGTGAGTGGTTCCGCGCGAACTACCGCAAGGCCGAGGCACTGGCCAAAGCGAAATCCGCCATCGGCCACTGAAGCAAACCCGCCATGAAACGCGCGCCTGCCCTACTCATCAGCATCGTGGTGTTTGCCTTGTTTGCGGCATTTTTCATTTACCCGGCAGGCATGATCGTGAAGCAGGCCTTCGAAGGCAAAGACGGCTTCACGCTCGAATTTGTGTCGGCAATTTTGCGCAATCCGATTTACCGCGAAGGCCTGTGGAATTCCTTCACGCTGGGGCTTGCGTCGACCTTGGCGGCGATCGCCATCGCGTTTCCCCTCGCGCTGATCGGTCACCGCTACAACTTCGCCGGCAAGAATGCGCTCTCGGTGTTGGTCCTCGCGCCGATGATCCTACCGCCCTTCGTCGGTGCGGTCGGCGTGAAACAAATGCTCGGCGTGAATGGCGCACTCAATGCGGGGCTGATCCATCTCGGCCTGATGGATCCCGCGATGCCCTTCGACTGGCTCGCCGAGGGGCGCTTCATCGGCATCGTCGCGATGATCGCGCTGAACCTTTACCCGATCCTGTACATGAACATCGCCGCCGCGCTGTCGAATCTCGATCCGGCGATGGAGCAGGCGGCGGAAAACCTCGGGTGCCCGCCGTGGAAAAGATTTTTCCGCATCACCCTGCCACTCGCCATGCCCGGCGTCTTTGCAGGCGCGTCGATTGTTTTCATCTGGGCTTTCACCGAACTCGGCGTGCCGTTGGTCTTCGATTACTCGCGCACCGCATCGGTGCAAATCTACGATGGCATCAAGGGCCTTGATAAAAATCCGATTCCTTACGCGCTCACCACCATTCTCTTGATCGTCGCCGCAGCTGTCTTTGCTCTTTCGAAATTTGTCATCGGCCGATCACCCCTCGGCACCGCGCCCCGACCCAAATCGCGCAGCAACGCCACGCGCATCGGCGGATGGAAAGCCTTGGCCTGCGCGATGTGTTACCTCGCGGTGTTCTTGCTCGCCGCGCTGCCCCACCTCGGCGTGATCCTCCTTTCGTTTTCCGAACGCTGGTACGGCACGGTGATCCCCGATGAGTTGACCGCCCGGCATTACCTCGAAGCACTTGGCAGCGGACTGGTCGTGCCATCGATTCAAAACAGCCTGCTCTATGCCGGCTGCGCGACCTTGCTCGCCCTGACCATCGGCATCGGCGTGGCATGGGTCGTGGTGCGATCGGATCTCAAATCACGCAACCTGCTCGATGCGGTCGTGATGCTTCCCCTCGCGGTGCCCGGCCTCGTCATGGCCTTCGGCTATCTGGCACTTTCACAGGATGGCAAACCCTTCCATTTCCTCGTCGGCGAAAATGGAAGTCCTTTTCTGCTGTTGGTGATTGCTTACGCCATTCGTCGGCTTCCCTACATCGTGCGATCCGCCGTGGCCGGACTCCAACAAAGCAATCCGATGCTCGAAGAAGCCGCACGCTCGCTTGGTGCATCAAGCGCACGCACGCTGCGCCGCATTTCACTTCCACTCATCGGCGCCAACCTCGCCGCAGGTGCAATCCTCGCCTTCGCCTTTGCCATGCTCGAAGTCAGCGACAGCCTCATCCTTGCCCAACAAACCCAACATTTCCCCATCACCAAAGCGATCTTCACCCTGCTCAGCACCCTCGGCAACGGCACCGAACTCGCCGCCGCGCTCGGCGTTTGGGCCATGGTGTTTCTCTCCATCGCCATCATGGGCGCCGCTATTTTAGCAGGAAAACGCGGCGGGCTTTTTAAGGTTTGAATTAAGTTTCAAGGTTCAAGTTTTCAGTTTCAAGTGAAGAGAGTCAAGATGCGGCTTCTTCAGGCAGGGACCTTTGTCCCTAAAGGTCCGTCTGATGAATCGTCTTTGAATCTGCTTTTTGATTGGCTATTCAGAACATGGAGCGGGACGCTCCATGGACGGCCTGGAGCAAGATGCTCCAGCTACGGGGAAGAATCGGCGCTGCAGAGCCTCATCGCACAACCAAAGCGGACCGTTGCGGAGAACGGTCCCTGCCTTAGAAGAAACTGCCTCTTAATCCACTTTCAACTTTCTGCTTTCAACTTTTAGCTCTCTTGCCTCCTCCCTCTCCATGCGTGCAGCAGAAACAAAGCCGCAAAGACAAACATGAAGAGTGAGAAAAACTGACCGCGGGTCAGGCTACCGACCAGAGCGGCGTCGGGTTCGCGAAATTGTTCGCCTAAAATCCGGAACCCGGCATAGAGCGCGAAAAACAAACCGGTGAGGAGGCCATCGGGCGCATTTTTGTAACGCGTGCGCACCCACCACAAAATGGCAAAAAGCAGCGCACCTTCGAGCAGGGCCTCATAAATTTGCGAGGGATGCCGTGGTGGCAAAAAATCACCGAGCGTTTGCGAGACTTCAGGGTTTTCCCGCGCCACAGCGATCAGCGTTTCCAGCGACTGCGCATCCATGAGGCTTGGCTCAATTTCAGCGCATGCCTGCCATGCATCACGCTGCACGGACTCCGGTTCTTTCATCAGCGAAAGCGGAAATCGCACTGCCCACGGCACCACGCCTTCGACAATGCGTCCATACAACTCGCCATTGATGAAATTTGCAACGCGCCCAAAAAACAATCCAAGCGGTGCCACCACGCAAAGCCCGTCGCCGAGGCCGGTCCATGTGACCTTTTCCTTTTTCGCGTAAAACCATGTGAAGATCACCAAGCCAAGAATCCCCCCGTGACTCGCCATGCCACCTTCCCACACGCGAAAGATCATCAGCGGATCCGACAAAATTTTCGACCACCCCTGTTCCGGAAGCTGATAGAAAAACACATATCCCAGACGACCGCCGAGAAAGACCCCGAACATCGCCGCGGCCGCAATGAAGTCGGCAGTCTTCTCGGGCTTGAGCACCCACAAGCTGCGCCGCGCAAGATGACGAAGCAGGAGAAATCCCGCCACAAAGCCCGCCAGATACGCGAGCCCGTACCAGCGAACCGCAAGATTTCCATAAATCGGCAGCGCCACCGGATTCAGATCGTGGATGTATTGGGCGATCACGCGACAAGACCACACCATCGGCCGACCGCATGCAAGCCGACATCATCCGCCACTCGCGACGAAGGGCCTTGAAATCCGCCACGGGGAAAAGATACTTGATGCGTGCAGCAAGCGGATCTTTTTGCGAATCAGGATGAGCCCTCGCCCGAGCAGCGGGTCAAGGAGTTGCGCCGTCAGCTCGAGCACCACAACCGACTTTATTACAGCAAGGCGACACCGGAAATTTCCGATGCCGAATACGATCGGCTATTCCGCGAGCTTGAGGAACTCGAACGCAAGCACCCCGAGTTGCACGATGCGGATTCCCCCACTCTTCGCGTCGGCGGCGAGCCGATCGAAGGTTTCGAAAAAGTGCGCCACTTGGTGCCCATGCTCTCGATCGACGATGTCTTCGAGCTCACTCCCGAGGCTTTGGAAAAATCTCCGGGCACGCGTGCGGAAAAGGAACTCATCGAGTTTTACCAACGCGTCCGCAAAGGACTCGGCCACGATGATGTCGCGGTCACTATCGAGCCAAAGATCGACGGTGTCGCGGTCTCGCTCGTCTATCGCAACGGCAAGCTCGACTATGCCGCCACCCGCGGCGATGGCACCACCGGCGATGACATAACCCACAATGTCCGCACGATCCGCAGTATTCCGATGGAGCTGGCATGTACCAAGGCACCATCCATCCCGCCGCTGCTCGAAGTGCGGGGCGAAATTTTCATGCCGAACGAGGCCTTCGCGGCGATGAATGCCGAGCGCGATGAAGCGGGACTGCCCACATTTGCCAATCCGCGCAATGCCACAGCCGGCACGCTGAAACAACTCGACCCGAAGATCGTCGCCAAAAGACCGCTCGCATTTCTCGCCCACGGCATCGGGGCCTATGAGGGTCCGGCGCTCGAGACCGAGCATGATTTCCACTCGCTGCTCGACGCCCTCGGCATCCCGCGCAACCAACCAGTAATCGATGCGCACGATCTCGAAAGCACGCTCGATGCGGTTGGCCAGATCAACACGCTGCGGCACGAACTTGACTACGGCACCGACGGCGCAGTCGTGAAAGTGCTCAAGCGCAGCGAACGCGAAAAACTCGGATTCACCTCACGCGCCCCGCGCTGGGCCGCGGCCTACAAGTTTATTCCCGAACAAAAAGAAACCACGCTCACCGCCGTCACCATCCAAGTCGGCCGCACCGGCGTGCTCACACCCGTGGCCGAGCTCAAACCGGTGCTGATTTCGGGCTCGACCGTTTCGCGCGCGACCCTTCACAACCAGGACGAAATCACCAAAAAAGATATCCGCATCGGCGACACGGTGCTGATCGAAAAAGCCGGCGAAATCATTCCGGCCGTCGTCAAAGTCATCCGCCACCACGGTCACTCGCAGCCGTTCTCGCTCTTCGATCATGTCAAAGGTTGCTGTCCGTCATGTGGCGGACCCATATCGCAGGAAGAAGGATTTGTCGCATGGCGTTGCACGAACTTCCAATGCCCGGCCCAAGCGGTCACGCGCATTTCGCACTTCAGCTCGCGCAAAGCTCTCGACATCGAAGGTGTTGGCGAAACAGTCGCCGAGGCGCTCGTCCGCCACGGACATTGCAAGACACCACTCGACCTCTTCGAACTCGACGAAAACACGCTCGCCAACCTCAACCTCGGCACTGATGAAGCGCCACGCCGTTTCGGCGAAAAGAACGCCGCCAAAGTCATCAGCGCACTCGAAGACGCCAAAAACAAACCCCTTCACCGCTGGATCTACGCCATGGGCATCCGCCATGTCGGCGAATCCGCGGCCAAGGAGCTTTCGAGATTGCACGCCGATCTCAACGAATTGGCCGATTCGCCCATCCTGCGCGAGTTGCTCGCCGATACCCGCATCGATGCGAAAAAGAAAAACGAAAAACTCGCGGAGTATGCCATCACCGGCGATGTCGGCCCAGCCGTAGCGCAATCGATGGTCGAATTTTTCGAATCCGATGCCGGTCGCTTCGCGCTCAAGCGCCTCGGGAAACTGGAGATCAATCCGAAGTCGGGCAATTTCCTTCCGATCGCAGCCAAGGCCGACACCTCAAAGATGCCACTCGCAGGCCTCACCTTTGTCATCACCGGCACGCTCAGCATGGACCGCGACGACATGAAGGCATTCATCGAGGAAAAAGGCGCCAAGGTCAGTGGCTCGGTCTCAGCTAAAACCAGCTATCTCGTCGCCGGTGAAGGCGGTGGATCAAAACGCGACAAGGCCGAAACCCTTGGCGTGAACATCATTTCCGAGGATGAGCTCCAGGAGCTGATTGCCGCAAAATCGCAGGGATAAGCCCGATGATTGCCACTTGATTCCCGCCCACTTTCGGAGGATCATCCGCGCGCATGTCCACGACCGCCCAAGCGCCCGCTGCTTTGCCCGATTCCTCAGGCCACTACGGCCAATTCGGCGGCATGTTTGTGCCGGAGACGCTGATGGCTCCCCTGCAGGAACTTGCGGCCGCCTATGAGTCGGCAAAAAATGATCCTGCCTTCCATGCCGAGCTGGACGACCTCCTACATCATTATGTCGGCCGCCCGACGCCACTTTATTTCGCCGAGCGATGGACGCAAAAGTTGGGCGGCGCGAAAATTTACCTCAAACGCGAAGACCTCCTTCACACCGGCGCTCACAAGATCAACAACGCCCTCGGGCAAATCCTCATCGCCAAACGGCTTGGCAAAAAACGCATCATCGCCGAAACCGGCGCTGGCCAGCACGGAGTCGCGACCGCCACCGTCTGCGCGCGCTTCGGCATGGAGTGCGTGGTCTACATGGGCGCCGTCGACATGGAACGCCAAGCGCTCAATGTCGCACGCATGCGCCTGATGGGTGCCGAGGTCCGCGCGGTCACCGCCGGTCAGGCCACCCTCAAGGAAGCGGTCAATGAAGCCATGCGCGATTGGGTCGCGACGGTCGACAATACGCATTACATCATCGGCTCGGCGCTTGGATCGCATCCGTTTCCGATGATCGTGCGCGATTTCCACCGGGTGATCGGTGTCGAGGCAAGGCGTCAGATCCTTGAGCGCGAAGGCCGCTTGCCGGATCTACTTGTCGCCTGCGTCGGCGGCGGATCCAACGCGATCGGCATGTTCCATCCGTTTCTCGGCGATGAAAATGTCCGCATGGTCGGTGTCGAAGCCGGCGGCGATGGCATCATGCCCGAGCGTCATGCCGCACGATTCCAAGGTGGCAAGCTAGGCGTCCTCCAAGGCACCAAGACTTGGCTGCTCGCGAATGCCGACGGTCAAATCGAACTGACGCATTCGGTGTCTGCCGGACTCGACTATGCAGCGGTCGGCCCGGAGCACGCGTATCTCCAGAACATCGGCCGCGTCGAATACACTTACGCCACCGATGCCGAAGCGCTCGCCGCCTTCAAGGAACTTGCTCACTGCGAAGGGATCATCCCCGCTCTCGAAAGCTCGCACGCGATTGCCTACATTTCCAAAATCGCACCGAGCCTCCCGCCAAGCACGATCATCATCGCCAACCTCTCCGGTCGCGGCGACAAGGATGTCGAGCAGGCTTCGAAGTATCTTCTTTGAGGTGGAGAGAAGACAGAAGACCTGGAGACAGAAGAAGCTAGAAAAGAAGCGACTTCTTCAAAGGCAGGGACCTTTGTCCCTAAAGGTCCGTCTGATGATGAGTCTTTGAATCGCTTGTTCAATGGCTATTCAGAACATGGAGCGGGACGCTCCATGGACGGCCTGGAGCAAGATGCTCCAGCTACGATGAAGATGTGTCCCGCAAGATGCGTGACACTGCCGGCGGGACGCCGGCGCTCCCCTTTGAAGAATCGGCTTCTTCATTCTCTTTCCCAATGACCACTGACTATTGACCAATGACCAATGACCTTTTCTCTCCTGCGGCGTAGCGAGAACATCAGCGTGCCATAAAGCACCATCAATGCGGATCCGGGCTCCGGTACGGCCGTCGTGTTCCAGGCCAAGCCAAAGTATTCGCTGTTCACCGCGTTGGTGGTGTCGAAAACCTTGTTTTCGAAGTTCACCTTGAAGCCATATCGGCCGGCATTGAGCCAATCGAAGCGCAGCATTTCGGTGTTGTTGTATGTCGACATCGAGTCGCCGATTTTCGCCACAAACTGCCCGGCCTCATTGACCGACCAAACCTCGAGATCGAGATTGGAAAATGCGATATCCG
>CANHQM010000036.1 GCA_947462835.1 Akkermansiaceae bacterium | reverse complement strand
CTTAGTCATTTTGGCGTAGTAACCTCAGACTAACGGCCTTGAACGGACGCTGCAAGCCGACCTAGGGGAGCGGCGCACCGTGCGTGATCCCGATTCCGCTACGCTCCATCGGGCTCACGCACGGTGGGTCACAGGTGAAATCGGCTTATCGATTTTACAGAAGAAATTTTACACTACCTCCGCAACGCCCGAGGCAGCCGCTGCCAGCGTTGCCTTTGTCTTGCTGCCCGTTGCGAAGTAGACTGGGACCGCGATGGAGACCCCCTCGGGTATGTTGTGAATAGCAATCGCAAGCGCCAGCGGGATACCGACAGCCGGGCTGTCCACCGTGGCAAAGAATGTGGCAAGCCCCTCGGGTATGTTGTGTGCTGTGATGGCTACGGCCGCCAGCATCGCGATGCGCCCGATCTTGGTCCTGTCGCTAACCGTATCGGTTTGTTCCAAGCCGCGGTGCGGATTTGGCACTAGGCGGTCCAACAAAATCACCAGCAACATGCCCCCGAAAAAGGCAAGCAAGGCAGCCGTCATCCCGCCCTTGGAGCCATAGACTTTTCCAAACGCATCCTGCGATTTGCCGAAAATCTCGACCAACGAAACGAAAATCATCGCGCCAGCCGCAAAGGCCAAGCCGCCCGCAAGCATGCGAGGACTATTCGCGCTCGTGTGAAACAAAACCATGCTGCCAAGGGCCGTGGCCAAGCCAGCCGCAAGGGTCACGGCAAACGCAATCAGAACAGGGGTCTCAAACATGCGGCAACAAATGCTTGGCCCCAATGTCTTGGCAAGCCGCTAATGAATCAAAAAAGAAAACCCTCAATTCGCGGGTCGCAGCCTAGCTTCAGTGCATGGGCAGAGGAAAACCACGCTCCCGCTGCCTGGGTACGGCGCTTGGCATGAGCGCGCGCCGCACCAAAGAGCGTCTTACGCCGCTTTTTCCTTCTCCTTGGCCGGAACCAGCGCGCTGAGCACCGTCGCCAATGCCAGTGTTCCGAGCACGATGAAGAGCGAAAGCGTGGTGTCGATCTTGATCGACTTCTGCGGATCGAGCCCGAAGACATCGAGGTAAGGCGGCACGCTGAGAAGCAGGAGCTTCACGCCCACAAACGCGAGGATCAGGATCAGCGCCGGCTTCAGGAAGCGGAACTTGGCAATGAGCGCGGCAAGGCAGAAGTAAAGCGCGCGAAGGCCGAGAATCGCGAAGATGTTGCTGGTAAAGACAATGAAGGGATCGGGGGTGATCGCAAAAATCGCGGGGATCGAGTCGACCGCGAAGACGAGGTCAGTGATCTCGACGAGGATGAGCGCTAGGAAAAGCGGGGTGATCGCCCAGCGGGTGGAAAGCGTTCCCATGACCGGAGGGTCCATGACTTCCTTGCCCGTCTTGGGGTCGGTGCTGTAGGTCGGCTTGACGGTGCGTTTCGTGAAAAAGCGCTGACCATCGTAGAATTCAACTGTCGGCAGGAACTTTTTGCAAAGCTTCACCGCAATGTTTTGCGAGGGATCGTCGTTGCCCTTGATGAGTGCCATCTTCAGAGCCGTCAGGATAAGGAATCCGCCAAAGACAATGAGGATCCACTGATACTTCATGATCAGCCCCGCTCCCAGGCCGATCATGCCGCCACGCATCAGCAAGGCGCCGATGATGCCCCAGAACAGCACCCGGTGCTGGTATTTCGCGGGCACAGCGAAGAAAGAAAAGATCAGCGCAATGACGAAGATGTTGTCCATCGCGAGCGACTTCTCGACCACATATCCGACGAGGTACTGCTTCGCCGCTTCAGGTCCCGTCACCTCGCCGGTGATGATGATGGGTTGCTCGGGCACCTGCCCCGCAAGCTCATGGGTATTGTAGCGAGGAGTGTCGAGGCCGAGGCCCAGCCAGTGTTCGTTGTAGGCCTTGTGAACTAATCCAGAGAAAGCGATACCGCAGGACAACCAGATGATGGACCAAGTGGCCGCCTCTTTCATGGAAACCTCGTGTGCCTCGCGGTGGAAAACGCCAAGATCGAGGGCAAGGAACAGGATCACGAGGCCGATGAAAGCGACATAGGCCCACACCTTCATCGAGGCGGGATTGGATGCCAAGGTCGTGGTCGCATCGGTGGCGAGAAGGAGAAAGTCAGTCATGAATTCTGGTAGTTTGTTGATGTGCTAAACCTGTGACGGAGGGGCAAGGAGGCGCCTTGGTAAAAATAAACCAAACCACCTTGAGAAAAGACAGATTGGGAAATTTTTCGGCACCCTTTTCGCCGGAAGTGGGTATAGCTCTCGGTATCGGGTTGCCAAGAGTTTTTTGAAAACTCGATGGCATGCGATGCGCAAAGGGCAGCGCGCGAGGCGGGCTGTGCATTCCACGCCGAGGTGAAAAAGTAGCCTCACTAGGATTCGAACCTAGAATAACGGAATCAAAATCCGGGGTGTTACCATTACACTATGAGGCTTTTGGAGCCCTATCGGGCCCGTCGGCGGGCGGAAATTAAACCAGCATCCGCCAATTTGGCAATCATGAAATCGCCGTAAAAATCAAGGCACCCGCGGGAATTTTCCGAAATCCGGCGCGCGCTTCTCAAGGAACGCCTGTTTGCCCTCACGGCCTTCCTCGCTCATGTAATAGAGCAAAGTCGCGTTGCCGGCGAGATCGAGCAAGCCCATCTGACCATCGCAATCGGCATTGAGAGCGGACTTCAGGCAGCGCAGTGCCAAGGGCGAATGCGCCAGCATTTCGCGGCACCACTTGAGTGTTTCGGTTTCGAGTTCGGCCAAGGGCACGACGGTGTTGACCAAGCCCATGTCGAGCGCCTCTTGCGCGCCGTACTGGCGGCAGAGAAACCAAATTTCCCGCGCCTTCTTTTGACCAACGATGCGTGCCAAGTAACTCGATCCAAGCCCGCCATCAAACGAACCAACCTTCGGCCCGGTCTGACCAAAGCGCGCATTGTCAGCCGCGATCGTGAGGTCGCACACGACATGCAACACATGACCGCCGCCAATCGCATAACCGGCCACCATCGCCACCACCGGCTTGGGCAGCGAGCGGATCTTCTTTTGCAAATCGAGCACATTGAGCCGCGGCACGCCATCATCACCGATGTAGCCCGCATGACCGCGCACCTTTTGATCCCCACCCGAGCAAAATGCCAAATCACCTTCGCCGGTGAGAATGATCACACCCACTTGCGGATCCTGATGCGCCAGATCGAAGGCCTGCAGCAACTCGACCACCGTCTTCGGCCGAAACGCATTGCGCACTTCCGGGCGGTTGATCGTGATCTTGGCAATCTTACCCTCATCCGTCGTTTCGTATCGGATGTCCTCAAACTCGCGTGCGCTCGTCCACATGCGAATGAGCCTGAACGCTCGAAGCCTTGGCCGCAACCGGAGATTCGCGGCTTAGCACACCGAGGCCCGAACAAATTCCGCCACCCGCGCCGCAAACCACTCGCCGCAATCCCACGGCACGCGGTGACCCGCACTCGGCGCCACTGCCAGCCGCGCCTGCGGCATCATCGAAACGGCACGCTGGCCAAGCCCGTGAAATTTTTCATCCCGCTCGCCGACGACCCACAACACCGGCACCTTGATCCGCCCAAGCTCGCCCCACATCGGCTCCTGCGCGCCAAGCGACCAATCGACAAAACTCCGCGCAATCTCACGCCGACGCATCACCAATCGCGCCGATGCGTCGGCATCGCGCAGAGGCCGACCCGCCAGCACCGATTGCGCATTCCATTCCTCCAAAAATTTTTGCCAATCGCCGCCAAACGCCTTTGTCGCCCATCCGGCATCCTGCGCCAATCGCGCCCGACGCTCATCCGCATCCTCCAAACCTGGATGCGCCGATACAATCACCGCCGCATCCCACGGCGCATCCGCCCGCGCCAAGGCATGCAAAGCCAACCTGCCACCCATCGAATACCCGACCAACACCCGCTTCGCCCGGCCCGCGCCCGCATCATTTGCCTCGGCATTCAAGGCCTCGCCAAAGCGCAGCATCGACATCGGCTCGCAGGCAAGAAATCGCCACAAGTCCACCGCCCGCGATGCGATCGAGTCCGCCGCCATCGCCGCTGCAAATTCCCGCCAGTCACCCGCCGACCCCACTGCCCCATGCAGACACCAGCACTCGATGGCTCCCGCACCGCGGATCTCGTCAGTCTGTCTGGTGTGTCGGATCATGCTGTATGAATCATCACACGAAGTAAATATCAGTTCGAACATTCAAGTGTCAAATGCATCAGATCTCAGCTGATAGACATGTCACTCGGGTCGACTAGATCATGTTGACTGGAGTTCAGAGGTATGATTACTCGCTCTCGTAACAGATTGGTCCTGCGCGGTGAACGCCACAATGACAAGATCCTTGGCAAATGCGTGCGGCATCATTTGATACAGGCCATCCCGATCCAAAAATCCAACCCGGTCAAATCCACCCATGAATCCCATTCTCGGCGTCATTTTTCATTGGCTCGGTGGCCTTGCCTCCGGCTCCTTCTATGTCCCCTACAAAGGGGTTAAAAAGTGGTCATGGGAAACATATTGGCTCGTTGGAGGCTTTTTTTCCTGGATCGTATGTCCTTGGTTTTTTGCCAGTCTGATGACCGAAGATGTGATTGGTGTGTTTAGCCGGCAGTCACCATCCACGCTTGGCTGGACTTACTTCTTTGGAGTGCTCTGGGGCACTGGTGGCCTGACCTTCGGGTTGGCTATGCGCTACTTGGGGATGTCACTCGGAATGGGCGTGTCGCTCGGATACTGCGCGGCCTTCGGCACGCTTTTGCCCCCAATTTTCAAAACTTTCATGCCCAGTATCCCTGTGGGTGAATCGATCGTTCAGATCGCCTCCACCGGCCCAGGCCGGATCACATTGCTCGGCGTGCTGATTTGCCTCGTGGGGATCTGGATCGCAGCCCTCGCGGGGTCAACGAAGGAAAAGGAGATGTCCGCGGCGGATAAGAAAAAGTCGGTTCATGAGTTCGATTTCAAGAAGGGCATCTTGGTTGCCACATTTTCCGGCATCATGAGCGCGTGTTTCAGCTTCGGCCTGACCGCCGGAGAACCTATCGGCGCAGAGTCCGTGCGCGCAGGAACCGATCCTCTCTGGTCCGGCCTGCCCAGCCTGATCGTTGTCATGCTCGGCGGCTTTACCACCAACTTCATCTGGTGCATAGGACTCAACATCAAGAACCACAGCGGCTACGAGTACCTCGCCACTCGACAACGCCAGCAGACACAAGCAGCCAACACAGCCAACACAGCCGACGCAAGAATCACCGAAAGCATCGGCGACCGAATTCCACTACTCACGAACTTTCTTTTTTGCGCGCTGGCTGGCATAACATGGTATTTCCAATTTTTCTTCTATTCCATGGGACACACCAAGATGGGTGGCTCGGATCCGCAAGGATTTGGCTTCACTTCATGGACACTTCACATGGCGAGCATCATCATATTCAGCACCATGTGGGGGTTGATTTTCCGCGAATGGAAAGGTTCCAGCAAAAAAGCCCACTCATTGATCATCACCGGAATCTTGACCTTGATCCTATCGACGATCGTCATCGGCATCGGTGCATGGATGAAAGGATCTGTGGGTGGCCATTGACCGGAGATTTTTTTATCAAACAACTGACGTCACCCGGAAGGGCTACAGATTCAAATCGATAGCAAAAGACATCAGGGAGCCCTGTGCCTTATGCACGATCACCAATTGATGTTCTGGCCGCGCGCGTCGATGTGCGTGAAGTTCCAATAACCGCCCACACCACCGCGGAAGAGACCTTCGTCGCGGAGCTGACGCGCCATGGCGGTGACCTTCGAAGCGCGCATCGGGAACTTCACATCCACCGCAATGTTTTGCTGGTGCCACGAATGGGTCCTCGCACCACGGCAGCGGGCATTGTAATCAGGCGAACGGAAAGCGGAAATGATCTCCACCTCGGAAACATTCATTTCCTGCGCGATGCGCTCGGCAACCCGCAAGGTGTAGCCCATGCGGCGCCATGATGTCTTCGGCGGAATGCTGTTCCACACGCCACCTTTTTCCTTGGCATGGGCTTCGAGCACCTGCGCGGCATCGACGCGCTTGAGCTTGAGCGCGCTCAGATAACGGAAATATTCACCGGCCTGCCTGCCATTGCCGACCAACCATTCTTCCGGCAGATCCGGCATCGAAAGGCTACTTGCTTGGCCCTGCGCGGCGGGGGCGGCATTGCCGCGACTGGTCACGACGGAGACTTTCGGAGTAAGCGACGAAGCCGAACCCAAGACCGAAGAACCAAGCCATCCCAAGCCTGCCATGCCCACCCCACTCAACAAGCTCCTGCGGCTCATGATGGTGGATTCAGTTTCCTCAGTCCTATGCGTTTGGTCGTTTGTTGGGATCATCGTCTTGGTCGGTGCAGCCAGTCGGCCGCAGGTTAGCGTTTTGTGTGCCGAAATTGGTCGGAAGTCATCACCACCGGCAAATTTCGCCGCGAGCGAACCAGACGACGAATTTGGTACAAGGAAAAAAGACCCAAAAATTTCCTCCCCCACCTGGATCGGGACATTTTGTCGCGATTCCGCATTGATTCACCGCTTATTCACGACTTATTCACATCGCGAAGCAGTGCATATGAACAACTCAAACCAAATCATCACGATCACGCTCAATCCGGCGATCGATCAGACGATCATTTTGCCATCACTGCAAACCGGCTCGGTCAACCGTGCCGAACAAAGCCATCATCAAGCCGGCGGCAAAGGGGTGAATGTCTCCGCACGCTTGGGCGAATTCGGCATCAGCACCACCGCCACCGGATTTCTGGGCGCAGAAAATCAAACGCACTTCACCACGCTGTTTTCCAAACTCCCGATTCGCGATGCCTTCGTGCGAATCCCAGGCCGCACCCGCACCGGCATCAAACTCGTCGAGCGCAACGGCGAGGTCACGACCGACATCAACCTCCCCGGCGCTCAAGTCAGCACTCGCGACATCGCAGCGCTACACAGCCATCTGCGCGGACTCGACCTGCACGGATCATGGTGCCTGATCGGTGGCAGTCTCCCGCCGGGCTTCGGGCTCGATGATTTCGCGGCGCTGATCGAACTGCTCAAATCCGCAGGCGCGCTTGTCGCGGTCGATGCCAGTGGCGACGCCCTGCGCGTAGCGATCGATCGCAAGGTCGACCTCATCAAGCCCAACCAACACGAAATTGCCGAGCTCCTCGGCCGTGACATCCCCGATCTCGCCGCCGCGCAATCGGCCGCTCTCGAAGTCCAGGCAGCGGGCATCCAGCGCGTCATTCTCTCACTCGGCGAAGCGGGCGCCTTGTTCCTCGACCCCTGCGCCAACCTCATGGCCAAAGCTCCGCCCATTTCCGTCGCCAGCACGGTCGGCGCCGGCGATGCCCTGCTCGCTGGCTACCTCGCAGGCATCAGCACTGGACTCGACGCAACCGCTTGCGCCCAACTCGCGACGACCTTTGCCAGCTGCTCGCTCGCAAGCGTCGAACGCCAGCTACCGCCCAAGGCGGATGTCCTCACCCGCATGGCGGAAATTGATGTGACCCCTGCACATTCATGAAACCGCCGAAACTTTCGCGGTAATTCGATTGCGCGCCCCCGCCTCCGTGGCTAGCCTTTCACCAACCAACACTACCACCATGGGACCCATCGGAATGCCTGAAATGATCATGATTTTCGTCGTGATCCTGTTGCTCTTCGGAGCCAAAAAACTCCCCGAGCTCGCACGCGGCATCGGCAAGAGCATGGGCGAATTCAAAAAAGCCAGGGACGATTTCGAACGTGAAATCACCCACGCCGAGACCGACGCCCGCACCAAAGACGCCCCCGGCAAGGAGCCACGCGACTCCTGATCGCCATGCGCGCCCTGCGAAACCGCGTGCATCAAAAGCTCGCCCCGAAATCCCTCGGCGCGCTCTGCTGCATTTTTTTCGCGCTGATTCTTTCCAGCTGCGACCGCTCGGGCGCCGATTCGCACGACGCCTCACGCAAATCGGCCGCATCAAAACATTGGCTCACCCAAGCCGATGCCAATGAGCCAGCCGAAACCACCCGTCCAAGCGGCAACCCGAACGCCGGCAACCTGCGCTTCATTGCCTACAATGTGGAAAATTGGCTGACCATGGATCGCATCATCGACCGCCGCGAAGTCGCCAACCAACCAAAGCCCGATTCGGAAAAATCCGCTGTCCTGCGCATCCTGCTCAAAAACAACCCGGATGTCATCGGCCTCTGCGAAATTGGCACCAAAGCCGACCTCGCGGAAATCCAGCAAGCCCTCAAGTCCGCCGGACTCGATCTCCCCCACTCGCATTACACCGGCGGCTCCGACACGGTCCGCCACCTCGGGCTGCTCTCACGATTTCCCATCACCTCGACCAGCTCTCCCGCGCAAACCCAATACACCCTCGAAGGCCGCAGCTTCGCCATCAACCGCGGCATTCTCGATGCCACCATCAAGGCCCGCGGCAAAGAATACCGCTTCGTCGGCGTTCACCTGAAATCGAAACGCTCCGTCGATGGCGGGGATCAGGCAAAAATGCGCCTGCAGGAAGCCCACCTCCTGCGCCGCCACATCGACAAAATCCTCGGCCCCAACCCCGATGCCAATCTCATCGTGTACGGCGATTTCAACGACACCTATCGCAGCAACACACTCCGCGCGGTGACGGGATCCGCCGCCAAAAATTTGCGCATCACACCGATCTATCTCAAGGACTCGGAAGGCGAGGCGTGGACCCATCATTGGTCGGGTGAGGATGTCTACTCGCGCATCGATTTCATCATGACCTCGGCCGCCTTGCGCCGCGATGTCGATTTCAAGGAATCGCGCATCATCGACGATCGCCTCTGGAGCAAAGCCTCCGACCACCGCCCGATGCTCGCGGTCTTTCGCTGAAGAAAAATCAAATTTTCGCCAGCACTTCGTCGAAGACGCCCAGCGTTTCATCCAGATCCGCCTCGGTGTGCGCGAGGCTCAAAAATCCGGTCTCATACGGACTCGGCGCGAGATAGATCCCCTTCTCGAGACAGCCCCAGAAGAACTTTTTGAACAAGCCGAGGTCCTGCTTCATCACATCGGAGACATTGACGATTTCACGGTCGGTGAAGAACAAACAGAACATCGACCCCACGCGATGAATGCGGTGCGCGATGCCCCTCGCCTCCATCACGGCGCGCAGGCCATTCTCGAAATGCGCGCCAAGTTCTTCGAGCCGCGCAAAGCCGGATGGCTTTTCCAACTCGCGCAACTGCGCAAGCCCGGCCGCCATCGCCAGCGGATTCCCGGAAAGCGTGCCGGCTTGGTAGACCGGCCCGAGCGGCGCAAGAAAATCCATCACATCGGCACGCCCGCCAAAGGCCCCCACCGGCAAACCACCACCAATCACTTTGCCGAAACAACTGAGGTCCGGCACGATGCCCTCAATCCCCTGCACTCCCGCCTTGCCCAATCGGAAGCCGGTCATGACTTCGTCGAAGATCAACAACGCTCCGTATTTTTTGGTGATCGATGAAAGCAGCTGCAAATACCCGGCACGCGGCAAAACCAATCCGGCATTCGCAGGATACGACTCGACGATGATCGCCGCGATGTTCTCACCACATGCGGCAAAAATTTTCTCGAGCGCCTCGGGATCATTGTACGGCAGCACCAAGGTGTTCGATGCCACCGCGCGCGGCACACCCGCCGAGTCGGGTTCGCCATGCGTCAAAGCACCCGAACCCGCAGCCACCAGCAACGAGTCGCTATGGCCGTGATAACAGCCGTCAAATTTTACGATCAAATCCCGCCCAGTGAAACCGCGCGCCAAGCGGATCGCCGACATGGTCGCCTCAGTGCCGGAGTTGCACATCCGCACCTTTTCCACCGATGGCACCCACTCGCAGACCTTGCGCGCCATCTCGACTTCGAAGGGATTCGGAATGCCAAATGAAATCCCGCTCTTGGCGACCTCATGAATCGTGTTGGTGATCACCACCGGCGCATGACCCAAAATGTTTGGCCCCCACGAGCCGATGTAATCAATGTAGCTCTTGCCATCGATGTCCTCAATCCGACTGCCCGCCGCACGACGCACAAAAAACGGCTCACCCCCGACATTGCGAAACGCCCTCACCGGAGAATTCACCCCGCCCGGCGTGAAACGCTTGGCCATTTCGAACATCTTCTCGGAAAGTGGACCCACAGAATGCATGCGCCGACTTTGCTACAGACCACGCCCGCGTCCAACACCGAATCACCCGATGAAAAAGATTCAGTTTCCAAAAATTCAGGTTAACTTGTCCACCATGAGACCGGCAATGGCCATTCTCTTCACCTGCCTCCTGGCGATCCCGCTCGATGCCCAGGTGAAACGCACACCACGCAAGTCGCTGCTCGATTCGGAACCCGGCGTGGTCTACCTCGAACAGGCATCGGTCAAACCGCTTGAACTCAAGGTCATCCGCGAAGCACCGGTCTTTTCCGACAAGGAAGGCAAACACCAGCTCGGTACCCTCGCCGCCAATCAAATCGCCCGCATCGAGGCGATCACCGATAAGGTCTACCGCGTCCGCGGCATGGGCACGCGCGGAGGCATCGCCGGGTGGGTCGCGCCATGGGCATTCTCCCCAAACGACCCGGAGTTCGCCGCCAAACTCAAACAATTCTACGACCGCCAAATCCAAGTCCAGGAACTCATCGCCGCCAACCAAATCGCCTGCGGCATGACGATGGAGGAAATCTCCCGCGTCCTCGGCAAACCCACCAAAACCAGCAGCCGCAAAACCGAAGCCGGCGAAACAGCCACCTGGGAATATGTCCGCTACGAGGAGGTCAAACACTACATCACACGGGTCGACCCCACCACCGGCACGCCCTACCGCCAGCTTTCACACATCACACAGGAGGAAAAAAGCCGCATCAATGTGGATTTCGAAAATCAAATCGCCACCGCGATCGAGGAAAGCAAGGATCACTCCAAGAAAAGCCCGCGCATCCTCCTGCCACCATGGATCCCATGGTGAACCCCGGCAAAAAACAACCCGCCAGAGGGCTTGCCTAAGGACGGAAAAACTTCCTAGTCTAACACAAGCGCGGAACATCCGCAGCGTCACCCCAACTCATTCCATGATCCGATCATTCGCCCTCCCATCCGCCATGCTGCTGCTGTCACTCGCCAGCGCGCGCAGCCAGGACGCCGACCCCAACAAGGCCTCTCTCGAAGCACTCGCCACCAACGCGCAGGCCTACGTCAACGCCCACAACGAAGGCAACGCGGAGGCGATCGCCAAACTCTTCATCCCCGAAGGCGAAATTATCCTCAGCTCCGGTGAAATCGTTTCCGGCCGCGCCGAAATCCAGCAATTCTACACCGACCTCTTCTCCGGCGAAAAACGCCCGCGCGCAGCCCTCGAGGCAGGCTCGGTGCGCTTCGTCACCCCCAAGCTCGCCATCGAGGACGGCACGCTCCATGTCACCCGTCCGACCGGCGAAGTGATCTCCCACCACTACACCTCGACCCAAATGCAGCAGGACGACGGATCATGGCTCACCGCCAGCATCCGCGACGAAATCGAGGATGTCGCACCCGCCAGCGAAAAACTCCTGCCGCTCGAGTGGTTGATCGGCGACTGGATCATCGAGAAAAACGGCCTGCGTACTTTCCTCACCTTCAAGTGGAGTGACGACGGACCCTTCATCGATGGCAAAGCGGTCACCGAAATGGCTGGCGAGGAAAATACCAGCAGCACCTACCGCATCGGTTGGAACAACAACCGCAAGAACTACATCTCATGGGCCTTCGACACCTTTGGCGGGCACATGATTTCACAGTGGACGAAAAACAACAGCGGTTGGCTGCTGCGCACCTCGGGCGTCACCGCCGATGGCGAAGTGAACCACTCGACCCAAACGATCGAGCCTGATCCATCCCTGCAACATTACACTTGGTCCACACGCGACCAAACCATCGGCGGCAACTCCTTGCCCGACGGATCGGTGCGCGTCGTGAAACGGCCACCCGATGCCGACGAAACCACCGAGGCCAAACCATCCGAAAAATAAATTTTCACCCAATCCTACCATGAAATCCATCACCAGTTTCCTGTTTGTCCCAGCCTGCATCCTCACGCTCATGACGGGTGCCACGGCCCGCGATTTCGATCGCGGCGACCGCAGCGATCGCGGCAACCGCGCTCAACGCCCAAACATCCACCCGCAACAGCACTCAAAACGCAACCCGATCACGAATTCGAGAATCGACACGCCCTCGCCTCGTCCGATCAACCGCCCCGAGCTGAATCAAATCCAACGCCCAAGCCAACGGCCCGCCCCGCAAATCCAGCGCCCGACCACCCGCCCGGCACCCACCGAAGTCCCACAGCTCAATCGCCCGCAAAATCGTCCGGCACCCCAAATCCAACAACGCCCGGAAAATTTCCAACGTCCGGAAACCCGCCCAGTCCAACGACCGGAAACCCGACCCAACATCGCCAACCGCCCAGCACCCGGCACCCTGAACCGCCCGGAAAATTTCCAACGTCCGCAGGTTCGTCCCGAAACCCTGCCCGGACAAGTCACCTACCCGCGCCCGCAAAAACCGCAGACGCTCCCCGGCATCGCCACCAAGCCCGCCCCACAACGGCCCATCACACGCCCCGGCATCAACTCGCGCCCGGTCCAACGCCCGCAGCTGAACTACGCAACCAACACCGGCAACAAGCTTAGCCCCACCACCCGGCCATGGTGGGATTCCAACCAGTCGATCAACCGCCCGATCTACAACCAGACCAACAACCAAATCCAGATCAACAACAACTTCCAAAACAATGTCAACTGGTCGACCGACCGACGCTACTGGGGCTACAACCCATGGTGGAACCGCCCGACCGTCCGCCCGTGGTACGGCGGATCATGGAACTGCGGATGGAGCAGCAGCTATTACCATCGCCGACCTTACTTCTCCTACTACGGCGGCTACCGCCCATGGCCCGGCTATGTGGTGGTCGAGCAAAACAATGTCGCCAACGCCATCGGTTGGGGCCTCGTCGGATGGAGCCTCGGCAAACTGATCTACGATTGCGGCTATCAAAGCTATCGCAACCCCTACCCGGTCCAACCGATCACGGTCGTCGATCGCCAAGTCGTGACCTATCAGGAACCGATCACTGTGGTCGCTGCAAAAACCGCACCGAAGGCGGATGATGAAACGGCAAGGATCACCCAAAAATCCGAATCACTCATCGCCGAATCGCAAGCGGCCTTCAAGCAAGGCAACTACCTCGTCGCCCTCGAATCTGCCAACAAAGCGATTGCCGAAGCACCCGGCGATGGCGCGCTCCACGAATACCGCGCGCTCATCCTGTTTGCCCTCGGCAAATTCTCGGAAGCAGCAGGCGTGCTCAACCCCGTCCTCGCAGGCGGCCCCGGCTGGGACTGGTCGACGATGATCGCCCTCTACGACTCGCAGGAAACTTATTTGAGCCAACTCGATGCGCTCAAAAATTACAGCAAAGGCAAACCCAACGCTGCCGACGCCCGCTTCCTTCTCGGCTACCACCACATGGTCTGCGGCCACCTCGAGGAAGCCGCCGAGGAATTTGAAGCAGCCGCCAAGCTTCAGCCTGCCGACTCGGTCTCGGCCCAACTGCGCGACCTCACCAAGGCCTCGTCGCAAAGCGGTAGCGACGAGCCGACCGAGCCAAGCACGGAAAAAGAAGTCGCCCCGCAATCCGCCCTCCCGCTCGAAAAACTCAGCGGCGCATGGGTCTCCGACAAAGGCGAGGCCGGCACGGTTTCACTGGTCTTCAAGGACGATGGAAAATTCATTTGGTCCTTCAAAAAAGGCGACCAAAACAACGAGTTCAGCGGCGACTTCAGCATGAACGACAACGGCCTCCTGGTACTCGATGCCAAGGACAGCCAAATGACCGCCACCGTTTCACAGCCCAAGGATAACGAACTGAAGTTCGTGCTCGCCGGCGGCCCACCCGACGATCCGGGTCTCACTTTCACGCGGAAATAACCCCCTCCGCGCGAACACCAAAACACTGATAACAACGAACCCATACACAACACCCACATGAAAAAATACATCGCAGAATTCATTGGCACCTTCTGGCTCGTCTTCGCGGGCTGCGGCAGCGCCATCTTCGCCGCCGCATTTCCCGATGTCGGCATCGGCCTCGCCGGCGTTTCACTCGCCTTCGGCCTCACCGTGCTGACCATGGCCTTCGCCATCGGCCACATCTCGGGCTGCCACCTCAACCCGGCGGTCTCGATCGGCCTCTGGATCGGCGGACGCTTCAATGCCAAGGACCTCGTCCCCTACATCATCGCCCAAGTCGCAGGCGGCATCGCCGCAGGTGGTGCGCTGTATCTGATAGCGAGCGGCAAGGAAGGCTTCAGCCTCACCAACGGCTTCGCATCGAATGGCTTCGGCGAGCACTCGCCCGACAAGTACTCGATGATCGCCTGCCTCATCACCGAAGTCCTCACCACAGCGTTCTTCCTCGTGATCATTCTCGGAGCCACCGCCAAGCGCGCCCCACAAGGCTTCGCGCCGATCGCCATTGGCCTCGCACTGACACTGATCCACTTGGTCACGATCCCGATCACCAACTGCTCGGTGAACCCCGCACGCAGCACCGGCGTCGCAGTCTTCGTCGGCGACTGGGCCGTCTCACAACTCTGGCTGTTCTGGGCCGCACCGATCGTCGGCGCGATCATCGGCGCACTCGTTCATCGCTCGATCGATGACAACAAGGCAGCCTGATTCGTAAAAATCAAACTCATACAAAAACAAAGCCCGCATGGCATCACCATGCGGGCTTTTTTTGTCGAGATGTTTGCTTACGCGATATCGAAGCGATCAAGGTTCATGACCTTGTTCCATGCGGCCACGAAGTCCTTTACGAACTTCTCACCGGAATCGGAGCATCCGTAAACCTCAGCCAAAGCACGAAGCTGCGAGTTGGATCCGAAGACAAGGTCGGCGCGGGTGCCAAGCCACTTGAGCTCGCCCGATTTCCGGTCGCGCCCTTCAAACACATCTTCGTCCTTCGAAATCGGCTTCCACTCGGTGGCCATGTCGAGAAGGTTCACAAAGAAGTCGTTGCTCAAGACCTCCGGACGCTTGGTGAAGACACCGTGCTGCGACTGACCGCTGTTGGCATTCAACACGCGCAGGCCACCGACAAGCACGGTCATTTCCGGAGCGGTGAGCGTGAGCAACTGCGCGCGGTCGACCAACAGCTCTTCGGTCGAGACGGAGAATTTTGCGTGCTGGTAATTGCGGAATCCATCGGCCACCGGCTCAAGCACTGCAAACGACTCGACATCGGTCTGCTCCTGCGAGGCATCCATGCGGCCGGGAGTGAAGGGCACCTTGATTTCAACACCGGCATTTTTCGCGGCCTGCTCGACGCCGGCACATCCGGCCAAAACGATGAGGTCGGCCAGCGAAACTTTTTTGCCGCCGCTCTGCGCGCTGTTGAACGATGCCTGAATGCCCTCAAAGGCCTTGAGCACCTTGGCCAAGCGGGCCGGATCATTGACCGCCCAATCTTTTTGCGGAGCCAAACGGATGCGAGCACCATTCGCGCCACCGCGCTTGTCAGATCCACGAAAGGTCGAGGCCGATGCCCAAGCAGTGCCAACAAGTTCGGAAACCTTGAGGCCGGATGCCAAGACCTGCACCTTGAGAGCGGCAATGTCGGCATCGTTGATCAAGGGATGATCCACCGCCGGGATCGGGTCCTGCCAAATCAACTCTTCCTTCGGCACATCGACCCCGAGGTAACGAGCACGCGGACCCATGTCGCGATGGGTCAGCTTGAACCATGCGCGCGCAAACGCGTCGGCAAACTCCGCGGGGTTCTCGAGGAAACGACGCGAAATTTTTTCATACGCCGGATCAAAGCGTAGCGCGAGGTCGGTGGTCAGCATGGTCGGCACCAAACGCTTCGACGAATCATGCGCATGCGGAATGCTCGCCTCGGCACCCTTGGCGATCCACTGGTGCGCACCGGCCGGGCTCTTGCTCAACTCCCATTCGTATTTGAAGAGGTTCTCAAAGTAATAATTGCTCCACTGCGTCGGCGTCTGCGTCCATGTGACTTCAAGCCCGCTGGTGATGGTGTCGCCACCCTTGCCGCTGCCAAAGCTGCTCTTCCAACCAAAGCCCTGCTCTTCGATCGGCGATGCTTCGGGATCGGGCCCGACATGCTTGGCATCACCCGCACCGTGCGTTTTGCCAAAGGTGTGACCACCGGCAATGAGCGCAACAGTCTCCTCGTCATTCATAGCCATGCGCGCGAAGGTCTCACGAATGTCACGCGCCGAGGCGAGCGGATCAGGATTGCCGTTGGGGCCCTCGGGATTGACATAAATCAACCCCATCTGCACCGCGGCAAGTGGGTTTTCCAATTCGCGGTCGCCGGAATAACGCTTGTCGGCAAGCCATTCTTTTTCCATGCCCCAATAGATATCTTCCTCAGGCTCCCAAATGTCGGCACGCCCGCCGCCGAAACCGAAGGTCTTGAAACCCATCGAATCCAACGCGACATTGCCCGCCAAAATCATCAGGTCGGCCCACGAAATTTTGCGACCATATTTTATCTTGATCGGCCACAGCAAGCGACGCGCCTTGTCGAGGTTGCCGTTGTCCGGCCAACTGTTGAGCGGCGCAAATCGCTGACTCCCATTGCCCGCACCGCCACGGCCATCACCGGTGCGATAAGTGCCCGCGCTGTGCCACGCCATGCGGATGAAGAAAGGTCCGTAGTGACCGAAGTCCGCCGGCCACCATTCCTGCGAGTCGGTCATCAAGGCATGCAGATCCTTCTTCACTGCATCGAGATCGAGGCTCTTGAACTCGGCACCGTAATCAAAACATTCGCCCATCGGGTCGGACTTGGCGGTGTGCTGATGAAGAATGCGCAGGTTGAGCTGATTGGGCCACCAGTCGCGGTTTGAGGTGCCGGCCGAGGAGGCCTGACCTCCGGAAACTTGGCCGTGATTGAACGGGCATTTGGATTCGTTGGACATGATGTGTGGGGGTTGGATTGGTTATTGGATAGAAATTGCCGGAACCCCGGCGATGTGAATTGGGAAAATGGCCTGAATTTGCAGGTGTTCAACCGATCTTTTCAGCGCCGAAGTACGGCACCAACGCGGCGGGAATGCGCACTGATCCATCAGGCTGCTGGCACTGTTCGAGCAAGGCCACATACAGGCGCGGCAGCGCGGTGCCCGAGCCATTGAGCGTGTGCGGAAAACGGTTTTTCCCTTCCTCGTCCTTGAAGCGCAGCTTCATCCGGCGCGCCTGGTAATCGGTGAAGCACGAGCAACTCGAGACTTCCAAGTACTTGCCATGACCCGGCGCCCAGACCTCGATGTCGTAAGTCTTGGCCGATGAAAAACCG
>CANHQM010000035.1 GCA_947462835.1 Akkermansiaceae bacterium | reverse complement strand
TCCATTTCTCCGGCCCTCGCTGATGGCCGGCACTCATGCCAAACATGAAAACACTTGATCCCGATACCCTCCGCTCCGTTGTCGAGTCCGTGGTCTCCAGAATCTCCGCCACTCAAGGCAGCGCACCCGCAGCCGTAAGTCCCACCGCCAAGCCAAGTTCATCATCCGCAGGCTCCTGCGGATGCGGATGCGGCCCCGGCCAATTCGGAGTCTTCAACTGCGTCGACAAGGCAGCCAACGCCGCTAACGACGCCCACCTGCAACTCAAGAAACTCGGCGTCGCAGGCCGCGCGAAGGTGATCGAAATCGTGAAAAGCCTCGCCGTCGGCAATGCCGATGCATGGGGCCGCTTCGAAATGGACGAAACAAAAATCGGCCGCGTCGATCACAAGATCGCCAAACTCCTAATCACCAAAAATGTTCCCGGCACCGAGTGGCTCCACCCGGATGCCATGAGCGGCGACGGCGGCATCACGCTCGAAGAATACGCCCCCTTCGGCGTCGTCGGCGCCATCCTGCCCGTCACCCACTCGGTCCCCACCCTCACCGGCAATGTGATCAACATGGTCGCCGCCGGCAACGCGATCGTCTTCAACCCCCACCCTGGCGGTGCCCGCAGCGCGGCAATGGCCGTGCGCGCCTACAACGAAGCAATCAAACGCGAACTCGGCATCGAGAACCTCATCACCACCATCGAAGAGCCAACGCTCGAGTCCTTCGACTCGATCTGTAAAAACCCGCTCATCCCGCTGCTCGCAATCACCGGCGGACCCGCCGTCGTCAGCGCCGCAATGAAGTCCGGCAAACGCGCCATCTGCGCCGGCCCCGGCAACCCGGTGGTCGTGGTCGATGAAACGGCCGATCTCGCCAAAGCCGCACGCGGCATCGTCGAGGGCGGCGCCTTCGACAACAACCTGCTCTGCATCGGCGAAAAAGCGATCTTCGTTGTCGCCTCTGTCTTCAAGCGCTTCTGCGAGGAACTCGAAAAAGCCGGCGGCGCACGCATCAACGCACAGCAACTCGAAAAACTCACCGCAGCGGCATTCACCTTCAAGCCCGGCGAAGGCGGCGGATGCTCCCACGCCTCGGTCAACCGCGCACTCGTCGGAGCCGACCCCTCAAAGCTCGCCGAACACGCAGGCACCACGGTCCCTGCCGGCACTCAGTTGCTCTTCGCGGAAACCGATGCCGATCATGCCTTCGTCCAAGAAGAGCAAATGATGCCGATGATGCCGATTGTTTCCTGCCCAGACTTCTTCACCGCCGTGAAGGAAGCCAAACGCGCCGAGCACAACTACCGTCACTCCGCGATCATCCACACCAAGGATGTCGATCACATGACCTACATGGCTCGCGAAATGGACACGACGATCTTCGTCAAAAACGGCCCCTCCGTCGCCGGCCTCGGCCTCGGTGGCGAAGGTTATCTTTCCTACTCGATCGCCACCACCACCGGCGAAGGCATCACCACCCCCAAAACCTTCACCCGCACCCGCCGCTGCGTCCTCGTCGAAAACCTGCGCATTGTTTAATCCCCTTCTTTCAGCATTTCAGTTTTTTAGCTTTTCAGCATTTACCCAATGATCCCCGCCCAAGTCGTCGGCCACGCGGTCAGCAGCCACAGCCATCCCTCGCTCAAGGGATGCCGCATGCTGCTCTGCCAGCAGCTCGACGCAAAGGGCGCTCTCACCGGCGCCCCCATGGTCGCGATCGATCACTTTGGCGCAGGACTTCATTCCAAAGTTTTCATCTCCACCGACGGCATCGGCGCCCGTGATCTCGTCCACGACAAAAATTCACCCATCCGCAATTTCATCCAAGGCGTGATCGACTGAAAAGAAACAAGAACGCTTCGCTCCAAGACCCAAGACACAAGATGAAGAATCCGCTTTCCAACCACATTGCTCTGCAGGCCTACGCGTGGTTTCCAGTCTTCTGTCTTCTGTCTCATCATCTTCTGTCTCTCTGACCCATGCGCATCGCCCAAGTCATCGGCCGGGTCACCCTTAGCCACCAGGATCCCTCCTACAAAGGAGGCCGCTGGTTGATTTGCAATCCGCTCGCCACACGCGACTTCAATACCGCTTGCAGTACCGCACCCGCCATCTCGAACGAATCATCCTTCGTCTCCTACGACTCACTTGGCGCCGATGATGGTGCCATCGTCGGCATCGTCGAAGGAGCCGAAGCCACCGCACCTTTCGATTACGACATCCCCATCGACGCCATCACCGTCGCCATTTTTGATTCACTCCACTATTCACCACCCGCACCATGACAAAAAAAGTCTTCACCGCCGCTGACATCGAGGCACTCCTGAAGTCAGGCAAATCCGCTGCAGACATTCCTGCCGACGCCGTCCTCACCCCTTCCGCCAAAGACGCTTTGCGCGATGGCCTCGGCCCAGTGCGCGCCGGCAACGCTCGCGCAGTCACCAATGCTTCAGCCGAGCCGATTCTTCCCGATTACGAGTTCACTTGGACGCCTGGCAAAGATCCGAAAACCCCTGCCGAAATTGAGGCCTTCTTCCGCTCACCCGCCATCGAAGTGCTCAAGCAACGCATGGTCGACATCGGCAAACGCATGTGGGACCGCGAATACACCGATGGCAACGGCGGCAACCTCACGCTCCGCGTCGGCGACAACCTCGTGCTCTGCACTCCCACCCTCGTCTCCAAGGGCTTCATGACCACCGAGCAAATGTGCCTCGTCGACCTCGATGGCAAACAGCTCGCGGGCAAATTCAAGCGCACCTCCGAGTGCATGACGCACCTTGCAATCATGAAAAAGCAGCCCAAGGCCAAAGCCTGCTGCCACGCCCACCCGCCCCACGGGACTGCCTTCGCCGTCGCCGGCGTCCAGCCTCCCACTTGCATGATCCCCGAAGCGGAGGTCTTCCTCGGCCAAATCGGCATTGCCGAGTACCGCACTCCGGGCACCCCTGCCAATGCCGAGGTCGTCGGCAACGCCGCGATCGAACACATGGCCGTGCTCATGGCCAACCACGGCGTCATCACCTGGGGCAAGGACATCGAAGACGCCTATTGGAAAATGGAAAACGTCGAGTCCTACTGCAAAACCGTCTGGGTCGCATCGCAACTCAATGGCGGCAGGCTCCTCACCATCACTGGCGGACAAGCCAAGGAACTCATCGCCCTGCGCAAAACCCTCGGCATGGACGACAAGCGCTCGACATGGACCGAGTGCCAACTCTGCGACAACTCAGACTTCCAACCCGGCACAGTTTGCCAAATCGGCGATTCAAAACCGGCAGCCTCCGGCAAAGCCAGCCTCGATCCCGAGGCGGAAAAACTTGTCCAAGCTCTCACCGATCAGATCATCGCTTCGATGAAGTGATCTTCCGCCGCTGCGTCGGCAAACCTTGTTCCCCAAGGTGAACGCGCCCGCAGAAAAACGGGTAGTTAGGTTCTTGTGATCAAGGGCTCGGCGAGAGCGCGACTTCCAATTTTTGCCCGGCTTGGATTTCAATGTCGGGACCGAAGGTGATATTCACGGAGCTGTCCTTTTCTTCGACCGTAACGGCAAGATTTTTTCCATCGAGCGTTGCGGAGACTTTTAGCGGCGTTTTTGCGGCGGCATGCACCAGCGACATCGTACGCAACGGGACCTTGCCGTATTTCACCGCAAGTTCGGCGCGCATCTTGCCTTCGGAAATTTTCTGGCTGTAAGTGCCCCACCCTTCGGCGATGGTGAAAGGTGCCTTGAAGTTTTCCGGAGTGAGCCGCGGCGCAAATCCGATGTGTCTTTTCGGGCCATGACATTCGAATCCGGAGATGGCAATAAGCGCTCCATAGCTGGCCATCGAACGGGCATAGTGATCGCCGCATTCCACTTCGTTGAATGGATTGCGTTTGTTGCCATCGTAACGCTCATCGAGGGTCTTGATGACTGCCATGCCTTCCTTGATCATGCCTTCGGCGATCATGTGCGCGGCAGCTTGATATTCGAAGCCGTTCATCGTTTCGTTGAGATAGCAGGCAAAGCTCGAATAGACACCGAATGGTGTCTCACGGCCCAGGGCATTGGCGGTCAAAACCATGCCGCCTTCTCCATCGGTGTGATAGGGACGGCCTTTGGGGTCGGCTTGGGAGTCGTAGGCATCGAGATTGCGCGCAAAATTATATTTCCACAATGAACGCAGTGCGGAGTGGGTGGTGTCTTCGTTGAGGACGCGCCCGAGACCGACCTGCCATGCCCATCCTTGACCCATCACTTGATCGATGTGGACCGTTTCATAAGCGCCGAGTTTCTTCGGGTTTTCCGGATCGGGAATTTGGATGAACCACTCGCCATTGAAAAGTTTCGCATCGATTGCGGCACGACCTTTCTCCGCCCGCGCACGGCAATCGGCGGCAAACTCTGCCTCGCCCATTTCCAAGGCCATCTGCTCGCCGGCCTTGAGAGCGGCAACATAGAGCCCGCTGACCCATGGAATCACTCCATGCCATGGCTCATCGAGCGTGGTGAGCATCGGTGTGTCGAGCAAACCATCGCCATCGCGGTCGCATGCGTTGGCATACTCGATGGATTTTTTGACGCGCGGCCAAAGGCGCTTGAGCATTTGATCATCGGGGTTCGTCTGATGCGCACGCAACACGCAAAGGATGACGCCGCAGTGACCATCGATCGCGCTGTCCCCACCGATTTCGCCACGATACGCCATCGAGCCATCCGGCTTGAAGCCAAAGCCATACCACACGCGCTCGATCACATCCTGTTCCAATTCCGGAAAGAGCCGCGCGTGCGCCTGAGCGTAGTGCCAGACATGGTTCGGATGTCCGGCGCAACTGCGAATCCCTTCATAGGTGTAAAAGCGCCCGTCGGCAAAACGGTAGCAGGTCGGCGAGGCAAGGGCGTTAAGCGGGATGATCGCTCGCTCCAAAAACCAGTAGGGCAAAGTGGAGTCGTACCAAGTGTCATTCCAAAGCCGGGTTGTTTCATCGAGACGACCGGCGTTCGCAGCGATATCGCTCGCCACCTCCGCCGCATCCTTGAAGCGTTTTCCAAAACCATGGCCTGTCTCAGCACCTTTCACGGTTTCGATCGAATTCGCAAAATGCCATGCGATTACAAACGCTGCCTTGCCGCTCGAACCGGGGGCGAGAGTGAGCGATTCGGTAACTCCACCGATCAGGGGCTTGCCGGCTGGAGATGATGCGCTCGCAGCAACCTCGGCATCAAAGACAGACTGCTCAGGTGCGGTAGCGAGTTGCGCGCTGCCTCGAGCCTTGTTTCCACCGATGGCTGCCAGCGCCATGCTTCCCCAGTCGCGTTGCTTCTCCGGCAGAATCGTGGTGTCGCGAAAAACAATTTGATCCACGCTGATGTGTCCCCATCCGTTGCTTGCCTGGTCGATGATCTCGAGCCTCGCAGTCTTGCCAGCGAGAGACATGACGTTGAAGGATGCCTCGCGCATTGCACTGCCGTTGGGGCCACTGATGCTCTGCACGACCTGTCCATCCACCAGCAGGTTAACTGCGGCATTAGTGTTACCGCCGCCAATCAGCAAGGTGATAAAGTTGCGCTCGATCGTGAAGGGCTTGCTGATGAGCTTGCCAGTCGCCGCATCGCGAGTAAGCGAGTCTTTGGCGGGATTAGGCGGAACAGCAGGATCACCGGGCGCGGAGGCATGCGAGTTGACGGCACGATCACCCATCATGCCAGTTTCACCGATGTGTGCCGGCATGTCCTTTTTGGCGACCGATCCCTTGCCGAAAGCCGCTCCTTCAACTTCCCAGCCTTCGTAAGCGGGCTTCTCAAAATCATCGAAAACAATGTCAGGGCGGCTCGACTTTGCATCGGGAGGGTATTCCGCCCTGCTTACGAGCATGACCTTGCCACCGTCCGAGCTGATCGAGTTGCTGCGCACCAGGCCCGGATAATTTCCAATCGTGTCGATGAGCACCGGGTTTTCCAACCATCCGCCAATCTCAACTTGCGCCTGCTTGCTGCCGGTGTTTTCCACGCGGTAACTCATCACCGTCGCGGGATAGCTCGAGTCATTGTAGTTCAGCGGACAAAATGGCGAGTACGCATCCAGCGTCACTTTGATTGGGCAATCAGGATCGGCGTAAGTGACAGTGCCGAAAGGATAGGCGCCCGTGAACACGACATTTTTCCAACCCTTGCGGTCGAGCGGGCGGATTTGTTCATTGCCATCGATGGTGATTTTGATCGCAAAACCTTGCTCGAATGGTGAGGGCTGATTTCTTACAGGTTCGACATAGTTGCCGCCCTGCCAGGCACCGAGCCCTTTGGGGAGTCCATGCCATGAACGATCCTTGTACTGGATCTGACGCGGCTGCACGCCATTCAAAGGGCGATTAAAAATGTCCCAGTTCCAAAGTTTTCCGTCGCCGCCGAGATAGACCAAGCTGCCAGTCGTGATGCCGCCAACGGGCATGCCGATGTTCATCAGAGCCTCACCCGTATAGCTCCGAGGAGTGCCGCGCTTGAACAAAGAGCTCTCCCAATCTGGCGGTAATTTTTTGTCAGCCGGGATAACCGTCGACCACTTTTCAGTCGAAAGCTTCTTGAACTCAACCTTGCTTTCAACGGCATGGAGTGTGGGCCATGCGAAAAGGCTGGCGAGGGTGATGATGAGTCGATTTTTCATACAATTGAATGGAATGCTGGAGCTTTGTTAAAACTATTTCTCAGCGATGTAGCGGAACCTGAAACGACCGCTCGGCGCGGTATCACCATCGGTGTAAAGCACCGTCAGGTCGTCAGGCAGTTTAATGTTGTCGAGCCACTTGAAATCGAAGGTCAGCGGATCCGCCGTGAGCTGATCGTTGCGGTTTGCCGACTTGTTGAACATCGCCGAGCGAGGCACGGCCATGTGCATCTGGTTGCCTTCGACGCGAAACTTGATGTCTGCCGCCCGCAGCCAATTCCAGCCGCCGTTGTTTTTCTCGAGCAGTGCGCTGCCTTTGTCCGGCGAGAGGCGATTGATGATAAAGTCATAACCGTTCCAAGTGTGGTTGGCCGGGTTGCCAGTGCGGATCAGCAAGGTCATCCAATTCGGATCGGATTGAGGCGTGATCGGTTTTTCCGTCCGCACATAGAAGTAGACGTTGTTGTGGTCGCGGCACACCTTCATGCACAGCAGGCTGTTGCGGCCTGTTTTGTTGGTGTAGCGAGGGGCCTCCTGACCGCACCAAGTGGAGCCGTTGCCTTCGAAATCCGGTGAAGGAGTGGTGACGCGCGTCTTCGGTGCTGCCCCAAAGCCCTCGAAATCGCGCGGGATCGTGTTGCCCACATGGCCTTTGTATTCGGGAGCCACATCTTTCCATTGGTCGAAGGACCCGTTGATGTCGATGGTCCTCTTCTCGCCGCCCGGCGTGGCAGAGCTGGCAACGGGAATCTCCGGCACGCCTTTGTGACGACGGATGTTGGCGATGGCTTGATAGTAAAAGTTGTCTCCAAAGCCGCCCTTCATCGGCTCAATGTCGCGGCTGAATTCCTCGTTGAATCCGTCGCACTGAACCCAAGGGCTTTGCATCGAATGCGTGAGCCCCGCGATCCATTCATTCCATGCGGTGATCATCACAAATTTCGGATCCACCTTGAGCGCATGATCCCACTGCTCTTGGAAGTTGAGTCCGCGCTGGATGGCGTCGATCGAAGGGTCCTGTTTACCCTTGTTGAAGCCGCGACCTCTCGCTTTGCCCGTGTGCATCAATTCCGTGGCGCCGGTCTGCCAGTGCATGTTCTGCGCGGGCGAAACATTGATTTGCTCGGCCGCTTTAGGGTCGTTGGTAAAGCCGTAGGCCTGCGGGTGCACGCCCAGCCAGTGCCACGCATAAGGCGTATTCGGATAAGGTGGCACACCCGGCCAGAAGGCGGTGCGGAGGGTGAAAAACTCACGAACCGCGGGCCGGGCGTCATTTGGGTTGCACAGCAGGAGGGGCTTGCCGTCCCAATGGAACCAAAGATCGTCGAATTTTCTGGGCCGATAGAATTTTTCCAGCAACTGATCCGCCATGTTGGCCATGTCCGTGTTGAGCATGAAAATGATTTGCGGAGTGCGACTGCCTTCCTTGCGGATCTGCAGGATCACGGGAAGGAACTCGTTGAGCATTTCCTCGTAAATGGTGCCGTTGGTCGCATCCAAAACGAGTGCGTCGACGCCCGCATCGGCAAGCATGTGCATGTGCCGGCGAATGACCCACGGATCCTTCTGGTTGTAGTAACCGAAGAGCGGCTCGCCCCAATGAGCCATGTGCCATGACTTTGGCCCGCGATGACGGAAACTTGCGGCCGTGCGCATGTCGGGCTGCTCGGCCAAAATTTTGGTCATGTCATAGGGACCGTAACTGAAATCTTCACCGGTCCAAGTGAGGTAAAAAATCCCCATGAACCGATCTTTTTTCGGAGTGCCGACTTCATCAGCCAGTGGCAACTCTCTCCCCAGCGCGTCAGTCGCCGGCCACGGCACACCGGGGTTGATCGCCAGATCCTTTGGCGCGGAATCTTCTCCGCGCAGCGATGCGCTCATGACCACCGCAAGCATCAAGAGCCCGGCGGTTTTGGTGAATGAATTTGTGAATGTGCGTATTGTGGGTTGGCTCGATGCGGATGAATAGTCGGCAAGCATGTTTTCGAATTTATCGACGGTAAGCTTTTTCAGATTATAGGTCAAACTGACACCGACTCGCGCGAAGCCGGGCTGGCGATGTTTCCGAACACTTTGGCAACCGCTTCGAGATAGGCCATGCCATGAATCTCGTCCGGCTCGATGTAACTGCCTTCGGTCCATTCATTCCAGGCATTGATACTGATAAGATTTGGCCCCTTCCTGCGACTCAAGCGGTCTCGATACAGCTCCAGGGTTTTTTGAAATACCTCGGGCGTGTTCCCACCGATCAGGTTGGAGAATGTCGATTCCGGAAGCGGCTCCCAGATGTCCGTCTGCACCGTGCGCGGTGAGTTGTCCCAGCCCATGGTGATATTCGGGAAATAAGGCACGGCGTGCTCTTCTTCCATCCGACTCCAAACTTGCAAATACTTTGAAAGCACTTCGTCGTACGGTGTGTAAGGGGATTTGTTCAGCTCCGCATGGTGAATCCATACATAGCTTGTCACGCTGTCGAAGCCCAGCGCAGCGACCAGTTCCGGCAAATCTTTGATCACCGTCTCACCCGGCAACACCGGCTTACCCCAGACCACCGCATTGAAATGCAGATCCGGAAAACCTGCCGCACGCACGCGCTCGCGAAATCCGTCGATCGCCTCGCGCGTGGCTTTCACCGAACCGTGGATCTCCACAAATTTCGACAGATCATAGACGGAGAAGTACGGGCAGCCGTCCACCATGAGGTAGGAGGGATGCAGGAAATAGCGTTCGATGATGAGATCGGTGATGGCACGAAACATCTTCGGAGAAACCAGCCCGGGATAAAGCAGCTCCTTGCCAAAGCTACGCCCCATCGGGTGGATGTTGATCCAATCGTGATTCGCCCACATCAGGGAAAACTCGATGCGGTCGACATTTCGCGCCTTGAGAAAACCCTCCTCAAGGCAGCGCTCAAGAAACGGACCGTCCTCGTAGTGATACCAATCGAAGATAAAATGATCGATGCCGTGATCCACCGCCGCGTCGATCTTCTTCTCCATCACCTGCGGTTCGGATTCATCCTCGTGGCCCCACAATGGCACCTTAGGCTGTTGGTGCCCCGGGAAACGCGGAATGGCATGCCGGACCAATTGCCACTCGGTCCAACCGGGGCCGTGGATCTTTGCATTGCGGGGATCGGCGTGATAGTTCGGGAAGTAGTAGCAGCCGACCCGGATACGGTCCTTGGATGAGGTGTTCATTGCTTTGTTCAAAAAATTACCACCAACCCAAAATACATACCTTGAAAAATGCGCCGCAAACCCGCGCGGCAATGCCATCGGATGGGTGGCACGCACGGGAAAGGCTCAAGCCGGTGACTTCATTTGAGGTATGACGGGCGAAACACTTTGACGGGCGCGCCCTGAGGCGTCGCTCGGAATTGCCGCCAGAGTTTGGCGGTCGCCGGGTCGTTTATGTCGGCCAGCGGGATTTCCTGCAGGTACTTTTCAAAGCGTTTGCGGGCGGCGATCGCCTCGGTATTGGTTGACTCGCTGACATCGCGATATTCCTCACGATTCGCCGCGCCACGGGTGTCATAGAAACGCCCCCGGCCGTCGAGCAGCCAGTTGCGGTCGCGCACCCAGCGAGCATTGTTCATCGCCATGCGGATCGTCTCGCGCGGGGTGAATGGTTCGCCGAGCAAATACGGGGCAAAGCTATGGCCGTCGGTGTTCATCTCGCCGCGATACCCAGCCAGCTGGGCGAAGGTCGGCCAGAAATCGGTGAAGTCCACCAGCACATCGCTCGTGCCGCGGGCTTGCACCGGGCCGCCGCCCACCACCAGCGGCACGCGAATGCCGTTGTCGCGATCGTAACTGTTCTTGTCCATGACCTTGTTGTGCCCGCGGATGTCCGCTGTGCCGTTGTCGGCGGCAAAGAAGATGATGGTATCCTTCGCTCGCCCCTGCTTGGCCAGACCTTCGCGAAGACGCCCGAGCAGATGGTCGAGGTATTGCATGTTCGATTTGAGCGTGCCGCGCACCTTATCGCCGGTCGGCCGACCTTCTTTGTCCAGCTCCGGCACATCGGTATAATACCAACGCCCTTCGGGTGAGCCCGCCACCTCCTCGTGTGCCTTGTGCGGAAGAAAGGTTGCCCAGTAGGCGATGAATGGTTTGTCGCGATCAACTGCGGTGAACTCCAGCAAATGCTTCAACTCCAGATCGGGCCCGAAGTCCTTCGGCGTGGTCGGCACACCTTGGCCGTTGCGAACCAAACCCGGGTGCCAAAACCATGAGACGCCATACATGTCCTGACGATCGGGCGACCAATGATTTTGCCGCGGACCATCGTGGCCCGGCCAAAACCATGTGATCAGCCAGTCATCCGCTCCCAGCACGCCCGCATCGGGATCATTTCCGGGGTGCTTTTTTCCGACCATGCTGGTGGCATAGCCGGCTTGCTTGAGCATTTTTAGCAACGGCAGATGCCGCGGGTCCTGCCAAAACGGGACTTCGGGGGACACTGGGTTCTCGTAGTAGCCGGTGTGGTGCGGGTATTTGCCAGTCATCAACATGGCGCGCGACGGGGCGCACACCGGCGTGGACCACGCATCGCGGATCAGGACGCCATCGTCGGCCAACTTCTGTAGGTTGGGCATGGCGATGGTGCCGCCATAGGGTGACAGCTCGCAGGCCGAGACATCGTCGGCGAGGATGAAGACGATATTGGGAGGAGCTTGGGCGGACACCTTCGCAGCAGCGGTCGATGCAAGGGTCACAAGCCAAACGACAAGTGCCAGCACCAGCGCTCGTGCCAAGCTGGCGCGAATCCAGCGGGTTGGTGATACACCAAGAGTCGAAAAAGTATCCATAGCACATTACCTTGTCCCGCCGACACCACATCAATCACCACGCTCAGGGATCAAGGGTGAAATAGCGGCGACGCTGCACCTGATCCATATTCTTCACATCGAGGTTTTCCACATGGCCGTCAGCGAACAATGATGCCGCTTTGCCGCCGTTCCGGGGATCGGGGTAAGTTCCCACGCTCATTCCCATCGTCGCAAAATCTTCACCCGTAAGGAGCCACCCGCCGGAATTGTTAGCGCCTTTGGAAGCAACGCTGCAAAATATGACTTTCTGACTGGCGCGTGGGATGTTGAGCAGGGATGTTTTGGGTTCGCTATCAAACCATGCATCGCGGACGATCGAACGGTTCACGCCGAAAGCTCCCATAGAGTGCTGCTTTCGGGGATCCCCTTTGAGACAGGGATCATAAAAGATCTCCGGTAGCGGTCGTTCATTGGTGTATGGCGCCTTAGCGTAAAAAAAATCCGGGACTGTTGCCTCGGCTATGGACCGGGAAAAGAAGACCAAGCCCCCTCCGAAAATTTTGCTCCAAACCGCTGAATGAGGAAGAAGGTTGTTATTGTCTGTCGCATAATTGGCCAAAATGACGCCCGTCTGCTTGAGATTCGAAACAGCTTCCGCCGATCTCGCTGAGTTGATAGCCGACCTGCCGCCGCTGAAGGCAATGGCAGCGACCAACACAATCACTGCGATCGTCACGAGCATTTCGGTGAGCGTGAAGCCCTGCCCTGCAGCCGGCCGAGGCCCGCAGGGCGTATCATTGTTTTGCAATAAACACCACTCGTCAGACCGCATCGCCCGAAACTTTTTCACTTGGTCATTCATTCGTCTTGCATTCAACACTACATAAACTTGGCACAATACAGGCAAATTTCCCTTGGCTCAAGCGACAAGAACCATAGCTAAAATGCCAAATGTGCTGATTGGAACATTTTGTTCAAATCGAATGGCAGTAAAGGCGGGGGAGATCCAAGATCCAAGATCCAAGCGCAGAGCGGTCGGTTGAGCAAAAACGAAAGGCGCCAGCTCCCCAGCTGACGCCTTTCTGATTCTCTGCGGAGTAAAAACCAAAAACTCCGTCAGATTGTTTCAATAAACCACCATAAGTATCAATCCCGGCGGCGGCGAAGCATGGCCATCAGCACAAGGCTGCCAGCGACCATCGCCACATTCGGCTCGGGCACGACGGTGAAGGTGAGAATACCATCGGCTTGGTTGAAGGACCAATTGTTGTCGCCATCGGTCAGACTCAAGATACTCGATTCGTCTATGTTGTCGAAGGATCCGCTATAGATGCCCGCCAAGCTCATCGAGCTGAAATAACCCGAAGAGGAGTTAAAGTTGAAGAGATCAAAGGTGTAGACCCCTTCGGTGTAAAGATCGCCGCTGAAGTCCAAGGTCAGCGTGCCACCGTAGGTGAGCGCGTTGGCCACATTGACGGCATCGTATGTCACACCGCGATCGCCAATGCCGGTGATCTCCATGGTCGTGACCGCCGTGGAATCTAGCGTGAGCGAGTTGGCAAAGGTCAGCAGTCCCGGGCTGTTGCCAGGATTGAGGTTACCGCTGACGGTGGTCGCGCCGCCGATCGTGCCGCTGCCTTGCAGCGTGGCTCCGGAGGCAACCGACATCGCACCTGCAACGCTGCCGTTGACGGCGAGTGTGCCGCCCGAAACGGTCGTGAGGCCGGTGTAGGTGTTGGTGCCGGAGAGCGTGGTGGTGCCTGCGCCTGCAATGACAACACTGCCGTTGCCGGAAATGCTGCCTGCGTGGATGTAGGAATTGCTGCGGTCAAAGATCAACTGCGCGGCAGAGTTGCCCAACACGGTGTTGCCCGAGTACGAGCCAGTCGCGCCACCATTGCCGATGCGCACGGCGCTGTTTGAATTGATGGTGAGGCCGCCGGTGCTGGTCACTGCACCCGTGAAGCGGGTTTCACCCGAGCTCGAGAGAAGCGAACCATTGCCCGAAATGTTGTTGGCCATGGTGTTGGTTCCCGTCACTGCAAACTCGAGGGTGCCAGTGCTTGCATTGGCGACCGAGATCGCGCCGGAGTTCAAGCGTCCGGCTCCCGACAGAACCACTCTGCCGGCTTGGATATCGGTTGCACCGCTGTAGCTGTTGGCAGCAGAAAGGGTGGTGATGCCGCTACCGCTCTTGACGAGACCGCCAGCACCTACGATGGCATCATTGACCGTGTGGGTGCCCGCTCCGTCGATGTTGAGATTGAAGGCGCCCAGATTGATCGCATCGCCCGAGGCCACATCCACGGTCAGCGAAGTGCTGCCACCCGAGAAGATCCTCGCATCGCCAGCGAGGTTGATTTTGCCTTGCCAGGTGTTGCTGGTGCCGTTCGCAGAGCGCAAAGCCCCTGCAATGTTGGCTCCAGCGCTGAGTCCAGTGCCACTGATGGTGAGGCTTTCGTTGCCGACCGTAACGCCATCCAAGCGCAACTGCGCGCCGCTGGCTACCGTCGTGACGCCAGCTGTGGTGCCGAGGGCATTGGCGTGAGCCACCGCCAATCTGCCGGCGTTGACCGTGGTGTTGCCGGCGAAGGTGTTGTTACCCGACAGAACCAAATCACCCGCACCCTGCTTGATCAAGGCGCCCACGCTTTCAATGGTACCGCTGTAGCTGTCGTTGCCCGAAGCCCTATTCACTGTGAGTGAGTAAGAGTTGGAGCCGATGACTCTTCCTGTGCTCGCACCGGACAAGCCACCAAGGGTTTGGTCCTTATTGTTGATGAGGAGAACACCCGCATTGTCCACTGCCGAGGCGGAAGAAATAGCTCCAGCACCGGAAAGGGCCAAATCGCCGCCGGCGGCGATCACCGTTGCACCGGTGTAAGTATGCCCAGAATTCCAAATGATGCTACGGCTACCGCTAACTGTTAATCCACCCGTACCGCCAAGCGTCACCGCGCCCGCGATGGCACTTCCGTTTTTGAGCTCAAAGCCGCTCCCATTGTTGGTGAGCGTCACCGCACTACCACCGCCCGTCATAGCTGCCGCGTCGATACTCACTGTGCCGTTGCGCGTCATGTTCGCGCGCACGTCGAGCGTACCACCGCTGTTCACCGTGACCGCGCTCGCCACGTCGCCCAGGGCATTGGCATTGGATGCGACTACCGTACCGCCGCTGATCGTCGTGTTTCCGGTGTAGCTGTTGGAGCCGGAAAGGGTGAGAGTGCTGTTGCCGCTCTTGGCGAGAGCGCCGCTGCCGCTGATCACACCGGACAATGTCTGATTTTGAGAAGTCGCGATGCTAAGGGACGAGGTGCTGGTCGCCAGCGACACGTTGCCGCTGTAAGTGCCACCACCCAATCTTCCCGCTCCGTCCAACTGCAAGGTGCCATTGCCAACCGTTGTCGCTCCTGCATAGGTGTTGTTTGCTGTAAGCGAAACCGTGCCCGCACCCGTCTTGGTCACACCTGCAGCCGCACCAGCAAGCGCGGTGGAGCTGGTGGTGGTGTTGCCGCTGGCGGCATCGAACTTGAATTGCGATACATCAAAGGTGACCAAGCTGAATGGAGCGACGGACCGCGCGCCAGAGAGCTGCCACATCGCCGCAGAGAAGCTCTCGCCAGCCACGGCATCGACATCAAAAAATGCCATGTCCATGCTGCCATTGCGAGCAATTTGAGTCGAGTAAACTGAGCCTGTTCCTGAGTTGAAAATGCTTACGTAGTCTGGATTGAAGCCACCGCCGCCTACCGCATCAACGCCGATACCCACACGAAAGGTAGCCGACATTCCCATGGTGAATGAAAAAGCCTCACCAAAGTGGCCGGTGTTTGCTCCCGATGGAGTGTTGAAGGGGCCGTTGCTAACCGAAACTGAAAGGCCGCCGGCGCGGTTAAGGGCCGATCCGTCTGGACCGCGCAAAGTCGTGTAGCCGTTATAGTTGACATAGGTACCAGCCGCACCCGTGAGTGAGCTCACAAACACTGGAGTCGAAAACAGCGTAGGATTGGATCCCTCCGTGGTACCAAGGTTGTTTCCAGCGGAAACCGCCTGATTGATATTGGCCGCACCTGCATCCGTTGCCATGGGCCGGATCAGATAGTAGCCCCCGGTACCATACTTCTCAGTGCCGCCAAGATCATAAAGTTTGGCAACGCCGGCATTGGACCAGTTCTGGACCGAGTAGCTGTTACCAGGGCTACCTTCCTCCACACCGACTGATGTGATCGTTGCCGCATTGGCGTTGGAAGTGATCGACCCCAAGACGAGAAGGGGGATCAAGTTGGGAATCAGCGACATTATGTGGGCGGTAGTCTTCATGGTAGGTTTGTTAGTGGGTTTATTGGTAGGTTTGAAGTCGGGTTTCATAGCGGTTTTACAAATGTGATTAGGTTTACATCATGATTGACGATGGGGTTACTATCGCAGCACGCTTGACGATAAACCTCGAAATAAGCGCCGAAAATCTGCGTGGCGGCGCCAAGGGTCCGGAAGCTTGTGGATGTCTGCTGCCACTGTTCATGATTTGAAGATATCGCAGCCTCGGCAGGGATACCTTCAAAACCGCGCCGCAATTCTGTGAAATGGTGCCATCCGCATTTCACTAGGCGCCTACGCCATGCGCCCGGCACGCTTATAGCGGCTCGGCGACATGCCATACTCCTTGTGATACAGGGAGCTGAAATAGTTGCTGTCGTTGAAGCCGCAGGCAAAGGCCACTTCGGTGACATTGGCCTTGGTGGTGAGCAGCATGGCCGCCGCCTTTTGCAAACGCACTTTCTTGAGGTATTCCATCGGTGCCAATCCCACCGCCTGCTCGAAAAGTCGGAAGAAATGGCGCCGCGAAACATGGCTACAAGCAGCGATATCGTCGATCGTGATCGGCTCGGCGAAATGATTCTCAATAAACTCCACCGCGCGCCCAACGCGTGTGCCAGGGGCGGCATCGCCTGTAGCTTCCCGTGGCAAGCAGTGACGCCGCAGCAACGTGACCAGAAGCAGGAAGTAGGCAAACGCCGCGACACGCGCCTCCGCGCTGGCACTCTCCAACTCCGCCTCGAGCCGCTGGACCAGATCAAGCGCGCGAGCAAACTCCGAGGGCCCAAGGTGCAAGCATTCGCCAGGGCTTTCACCCGGATGCCAACGCGGCCCCACTGCAAACAGCGCATCCTTGCTCATCCAATCCCCAAGCACTGGGTGAACCGATCCGATGTATGCCGGATCAAATGCGATGTTGATGATATCGAGGGAATGGGTCTCCCGATAGGCGTGCTCTTGCTCCCGGCCGATCACGAACACATCCCCCAACTTGACTGGCAACGGCTTTGAACCAAAAACCATCAGCCCCGTGCCGCGTGTGACCATCACGATTTCCCAAAACTCATGATGGTGCTTGGGAAACTCGGGGTGCTCGGTGGCGCGCACGAGCGCCAGCGGTGGACCGTGACCTTTCGGCAGGTCGGACCAGCCGAGCAGGCGCAACCTCGCCTCACGCTGCAGCTGGTGCTTGGCTTTCTTGGTGGAACTCATGAAAGGTTACGGTTTGAAGCGGGCGACAACGATGAAAAGATTTGAGATGTAAGCTGATTCAATCAACCAAGGGATGAAACAGGATTGTCATGGCAATAGAATGAATATTTTTCGTCACTTTGCTTATGTTGTGTTTATCGTCGACCCTCTTACAATGAAATTAGCATCTGAAGAGTCTGGGGGCAAATCAACCTCGATTTTTACAAACTCCGGAGCACCATGGGTTTTGAATTTCAATAGGGTGCCCCGCACCACAAGGTCGGCCAAAGGAATGTGATGAAATGACCGACGCTGTCGGGGGATCAACGCTTTGACAGCACGGCGCTCTCATAACGCTTCACCTCGGCAAGCCAATCGCCATCGGCAGGGACATTTTGCGATTCGCAGTAGGCATCCCAAACCGCCCCCCAAGGCAGAGTCTTGCTGTCCTCCATCCACGCCAAGCGGGCGGTGTAATCGCCGGATTTTTCCGCATCGCGCAAGGCAGGTGGTTCGAGCAACGCGACTAGAAGCGACTTGAGCGTGCTGCGGGTGCCGATCGCCCATGCGGCAATCCGGTTGATGCTGGCATCGAAGAAATCGAGGCCGATGTGGGTGCGGGACAACAACTTGTTGCGCACCAGCTCGTTGGCGATCGATTGCAACGCGTCGTCGAGGATCACCACATGATCGCTATCCCACC
>CANHQM010000034.1 GCA_947462835.1 Akkermansiaceae bacterium | reverse complement strand
GCGGGCGATCGCCATGTGGAGGGCGGGTTGACCTTCGGGCATGATGGCTTCGTGGTCGGCACCATGCTGCAGAAGTATGGATGCGAGTTGGTCATGACCGCCGCGCAGCGCGATTGAGAGCGGAGAGTCAATATAGGGAACTCTTGTGGCATTGGCGGATGCGCCGCCCGCGAGCAGCAGGCTTGCTGTTTGGTGGTCGCCGCGGCGGCAGGCTTCTTCGAGCGCGCGACCGGCAGGGAAGCCGTAATCGAGGAAGAGTTTGACGAAATCCATCATGCCCATGCGGGCGGCGGTTTCGACGAGCTTCGCGCGATCGAAATTTTTGCCAAACTTGATGCCGTGCGAAAACAGCAGTCGTGCCTTGCCGATGTCGTTTCGCTCGAAGGTCTTGCCAAGCCATGCTTCCCAGCCGCCCGGTGGTGTGGGAACATGATCGATCAATTGCTCGAAAAATCGGCTGTCCTTTTGATCGAACGCGAGCTCGAAGGCCGAGGGCCCTTGGGTGCCGGAGCAGGCCAGCAGCGGATCGGCGCCGATTCCCAGAAGTGATTTGAAAAGACCCACATCGCCGAGTGAAAGCGCTCTTGAAAGCGGGCTTGTTCCCTCGCGGTTGCGGGCATTCGGGTTTGCGCCCTTGGCCACGAGGCGGGGGATCATGTCATGCCATTTTTGATCGATCGCATGATGGATGATCGTGTTGCCGGTGATGTCGTTGGCGGTGGGGTCGGCGCCGATTTCGAGCAAGCATTCGACCAAAGCGCGGTTGCCAGCGGTCATGGTCACATGCAGCAGCGGGTTGCCTTGGAGGTCCTTGAGGTTGGGGTTCGGCTCGGAGCGCAGGATGCTGGAAATGAGGGCTTCGTGCCCGTGGCGGATGGCCCAAATGATGACCGCCTCGCCATTCGGCATTTCGCCATTTGGATCCGCGCCGGCGGCGAGCAGGGTGTTGAGCAAATCAAACTGCCGCGCCGCGGCAGCGATGCCGAGGATGTTGCCGCGCTCGCCAATCTTTGCGCTGGGGTCGGCGTTCGCATTGAGCAGCATCATCATGCTGTCGGCATCGTGGTTTTTCACCGCGCTCGCCAGTGGGAGCTCGCCGGAGGCATTTGGAGAATTGCCGGACACACCGCTCTCGAGCAGGAGGGCGGAGGTCTTGTGGTCGCGGTTGGCGACGGCCTGATGCAGCACTTCCTCTTTGGCCTCGATGCCGGAGGACTTGAGCTCGCGCAGCGCTTGGGCCTCGCGTGAGTCGCAGGCGACCAGCGCGAAAAATCCGGCCGCCAGCCCGAATTTTTGAAATGCGCTTGAGCCAATCCAGTTCACCGTGACGTGAATTTTATGAGTACCTGCGGCCGTGGCAAGTTTGTCTGTGAAAAATTGATCGGAAAAATCACTCGGCGTTGAATTTCATCCATCTTCCCGATGCTGGACAAATGGCGGCGGGTCTGGCAAGCATCCGCGCCGATGTCTGAATTGCCGAAAGCCTATGAACCGAGTGCGGTCGAAGCCAGGTGGTATGCCGCTTGGCTCGATGGAAAATGTTTCGAAGCCAATCCGGCTTCGGGGAAGGATGCGTACTCGATTGTCATCCCGCCGCCGAATGTCACCGGGATTTTGCACCTCGGCCATGTGCTCAACAACGCGCTGCAGGACATCCTCGCGCGGCGGGCGCGCCAGAAGGGCAAGGAAGTCTTGTGGCTGCCGGGCACCGACCATGCCGGCATTGCGACGCAGGCGAAGGTCGAGCGCGAGCTGCGCGAAAGCGAAGGGCTCAGCCGCCGCGACCTCGGCCGCGAAGAATTCCTGAAGCGCGTCTGGGATTTCAAAAACAAACACGGCGACATCATCATCAAGCAACTCAAGCGCCTTGGCTGCTCCTGCGATTGGAGCCGCGAGCGTTTCACGATGGACGAGGCCTACACGAAGTGGGTGAGCTATGTCTTCGTCGAGCTCTTCAAGGAAGGTCTCATTTATCGCGGCAAGCGGATGGTCAACTGGTGCCCGGTGTCTTTAACCGCGCTGTCCGACGAGGAGGTCATCATGACCCCGCAGCGGTCGAAGCTTTATTTCATGAAATACCAACTCGCCGATGCGCCGGGCGAGTATTTGGAAATTTCCACCACGCGTCCCGAAACGCTCATGGGCGATGTCGCGGTGGCGGTGAACCCGAAGGATCCGCGCTTTGCCAAGCACATCGGGCGCAAGGTGCTGCGGCCGTTCCCGCAGGCGGAAATCCCGATCATCGCCGATGAGCATGTCGACATCGAGTTCGGCACGGGCGCTCTCAAGATCACGCCGGCGCACGACAAGGCCGACTTCGAAATCGGCAAGCGCCACGGGCTCGAGATCATCGATGTGCTCACGCCCGATGGCCGCATCGAGTGTCCGGAGTGCCCAGAGCTTCACGGGCTCGACCGCTTCGTGGCGCGCAAAAAAGCTGCGGCCATGCTCGAGGAAATGGGGCTCTTGCTCAAGGTCGAGGAGTACGAAAACAATGTCGGATTTTCCGAGCGCGCGCATGTGCCGGTCGAGCCGCGCATCTCGATGCAGTGGTTCCTCAAGTACCCATGCGTCAAGGAGGCCGCCGACGCGGTGGCCAACGGTGAGATCAAGTTCCGCCCCGAGCGCTGGGCGAAGACCTACGCGCATTGGATGGAAAATTTGCAGGACTGGTGCATCAGCCGCCAGCTCTGGTGGGGCCACCAAATCCCCGTGTGGTACCGCAAGGACAAGCTCGAGGCCCTCAAGAATGCCGAATCGCTCGATATGGCGGACCTCAGCGCCGGCGACATCCATGTCGGCATCGAGCCACCCGCCGATGCGGTCAACTGGACGCGCGACGAGGATGTGATGGACACCTGGTTTTCCTCATGGCTGTGGCCGTTTGCGACGATGGGCGATGTCGGCGAAAACAGCCCGACGCTTGCGAAATTTTATCCTACTACGGATCTAGTAACTGGCCCGGACATCATCTTCTTCTGGGTCGCGCGCATGATCATGGCCGGCTTCCGCTTTGCGGGCGAGATCCCCTTCGGCAATGTTTTTTTCACCTCGATCATCCGCGACCTGCAGGGCCGCAAGATGAGCAAGTCGCTGGGCAATTCGCCCGACCCGATCGACCTGATGGAAAAATACGGCGCCGACGGCCTGCGCTTCGGGCTTTTGCGCATCGCGCCGGTGGGTGCCGATCTTCGCTTCGACGAAAGCGCGGTCGAGGAAGGCCGCAATTTCGCCAACAAGCTCTACAATGCCTGCCGTTTCCGCCAGATGGCGGGCACCGACCGCTGCGATGGCATTGCGGACACGGCCGGGCTGCCGCCCTACCACCTCAATGTCATGTCGAGGCTCGATGAGCTGGCTGCCGACCTTGAGGAAGCCTATGCTGATTACCGTTTCGGTGAAATCGCACAGCGGCTTTACGAATTTCTTTGGAATGACTTCTGCGACAAATTCCTCGAAGCCGTGAAGCTCGACCTTCGCGAGTCCGCCACGCCCGCGGCACGCGCGATGACGCTTGGGACCTTCGATGCGGTGATGAGCCGTTACCTGCAGTTGTTGAGCCCGTACATGCCGCACATTGCCGAGGAGCTTTCGGCGAGAATGGGCTATGTCGCGGAGGGCGAATTCCTGATGATGAAACTTTTGCCCGCTGCACCGCTCGTTTCCGGCGATGCCAAGGCCGCGCGCGATCAAGCGGCGGCGATCTACGAAGCGGCCGGGCGCATGCGCAATCTCAAGGCCGAATACCAAGTCGCAAGCCGCAAGGATGTGCGCTTCGTGGTGCGCGGTGCTCCCGCATGGCTGGCGGCAGAAATCCAGGTCCTCGCTCTGCTCGCAGGTGCCGGTGGGATCGAAATCGACGCCGCCTACGAGGCTCCAAAAGGCACGCCCGCTGCGATCACGCCGGTCGGCGAGGTCTACATGCCGCTCGAGGGCCTGATCGATGTCGAGGCTGAGCGCGCAAGGATTTCCAAGGAAATCGAGCGCGTCCGCGTGGAGGTCAAAAAATGCGAAGGCAAACTCGGCAACGCCTCGTTTGTCGACCGCGCGCCCGCTGAGGTGGTCGAGCAGGAAAAGGCTCGGCTTGAGGACTGGCGCCGCAAGCTTGAGCAGCTCGGCGAGATGTTGGCGGCCCTCGCATGATCGCTTGCATCCTGCCGCCCATTACCTAGTCTTGCTCCAGTCCACGGAGAGCAAATGATTCGGATCGGCCGCATAGATGGAATTGATGAGGACTCGCTTGCCTTGCTTGAGGCGGCGGGTTTTCAAACCGTGGCCTCACTTGCACGGATCAGCACCATCGCGTTGCAGCGCGAGTTGACGCGCGCGAACGAACTTTTGCGCATCACTTCATCTGTGCCCGAGACAGCGCAACTGCGACAGTGGATCGATGCGGCTAGGGAAATTTCCGGCATCCATGATGCCGCAGTCGATGATGGCCAAACAGGCGCGGGTGGCGAGGAGCCCACGCTGCAGCAATTGCTTGAGACCGCGCCTATGGCGGTTCCTTTGCCGGCACGCATGTTGGTCGAAAACAAACTCGGCGTCGCCGATGTGCCCTCCGCCGTGCCGCTGGATGAAATCGCCTGTTATCTCGACAAGGACCGCATGGTCGAAAGCGCATCGGGCAAATCCTCCAACGGTTATGTGCGGCTCTCCGAAAGCAGCGGTGGCCGAGTTGAAATCGACACCTCACGCCTTCGCTCGTTCGAGGAATTTGTCGACCCCTCCGCGCCACCAGTCGTGCCATCGCAGAATGACGCCGACCGCATTGCGTTGATCCGCTCGCCACGCAAGGAGTCCAACGAAGGTCGTGATCCGAGCTCGCGCAGTTACTTGCGCGGCATTTTGCACAAGAGCCCGGTGCGCATTTATTTCGGCGCGCTCGTCACGCTGACAATGATGCTTTCCATTCCTTTGGCTGCGGCTTCAGCATTCCTTTTGCTGGCCTCGAACCACCTGCCAAAGTTTTTCTCATGGGTGCCGTCATGGCTGATCGCGTTTCCCTTGAGCCTGCCGATCATTGCTTTGTTCTATGCGGTGTATGGCAACATCTGCAGCTGTCGGGTGTGCTGCCAGAAATTGTTTGTTCCCAAATCCCATTTGAAAAGCCCGCGCGCTCATCATGTGAAACTGCTTGGGTACATCTTTCCGCTTTGTGTCCACATCATCCTCTTCCGCTGGTTCCGCTGCACGCATTGTGGCACGCCGATCCGCCTTAAGGAATAGCTCAAACCCTGGCGGATTTTTTTCTCGAATGCGGACACCTGCGTCAGTTGTTTTCTTTGCCGTGCTCGCGCTTTGTTCGTGCGGCGTGCAGAAGCAGGATGAAAAAAAATCCAAAGCTTCGCCCTTTGGCGCGAGCGGGATCCCACCGCAACTCCGCGCAAAGCCGGACAATGCCGGCGGCGCACCGGTGGTCCCCGGAGGTAACACCGCGCCAGCCGCAGCGACATCGGGCCTCACACCCGAGAGCGAAATTGTTTTCACCAACCCCGATGATCCCGATGCGGAGATCCCCGAGCTTTCCAAGCTGCTTGCCGAGGCACCAAAACGCCGCGGGCCCTGGGAGCTGAGCGAAAGCATCGCCAAACGCCGGGCACTGCGCGAAGGCAAGCCCTTGCTCGTGTGGTTCACCGATTCGGCGCAAAGCCCGATGTGCAAGGCCTTGTCGCAGGAACTTTTTTCCACGCCCGATTTCGAAAAATGGGCTGGCGAAAAATTGGTGCGCCTGCGCGTCGATGCGAATGTCAAAATCGAAGACGAGAACCTCGGTCTCGACGAGAAGGAAACGATGCGCATCGACATGCAAAACCATGTGGCGAAGCTGAAGAAGCAATACCGCGTGTTGGGTCACCCCTCGGTGCTGATGCTCGGGCCGGGCGGTGAAATCATCGGCCGCTATCGCGGCTACAAGCGCGGTGAGGCGGATTACCTATGGGGTCAGATCAAGCATGCCGAGGCCACTGCCGCCGACACGCGACGCCAGTGGCGTGCGGACCTCGAGGCCAAGGGCTATCGCGAATGGAAAGACCGCAGCGGCCGCAGCGTGTTCGCCAAACTGACTGGATACGCAAATGGCAGCCTCACGCTCATCGAGCCCGATGGCACCCGCTCGCGGACCCGCGAAGACCGGCTCTCCGACAGCGACCGCACATGGATCGCCGATCAAAAGAAATTGCGCGGAATGTAATGCCGCGCGCTATCTCAACCTTCGAAGTAGGTATAGCCTGCCAATCCTTCGCGGTAGAGGTCGAGGATTTCGCGACGCTCCTTGGGTGAGATGCGACCATCGTTGACGGCCTTTTCGGCAAAGCTTCTGAAGCGCGAGACGAGCTCCTTCGGGTCGTATTCGACATAGCTCAGCACATCAGCAACCGTGTCGCCCTCGACCTCGTGGGTGTAGACCGGCTTGCCTTTTTCCAAGTGCACGCCGACGACATTGGTGTCGCCGAGAAGGTTGTGAAGGTCGCCGAGGGTTTCCTGATAGGCGCCGACGAGGAAGACCGCGACATAGTAGGTTTCGTCGGGCCGAATCTCATGCAGCGGCAAAATTTTCGCGACATCCTCCTTGTCGATGAAGCGGTCGATCTTGCCATCGCAGTCGCAGGTGATGTCGGCGAGCACCGCGCGCTGGCGGGGTTTCTCGTCGAGGCGGTGGATCGGCATCACGGGGAAGAGTTGGTCGATCGCCCATGAATCCGGCAGCGATTGGAAGAGCGAGAAATTGCCGTAGTAGAAATCGACGAGCGTCGATGAAAGTTCGCGCAGGTCTTCGGGGATGTCGTCGAGTTGCGCGATGAGGTTGGAGATGCGGGTGAGGATGTGCCAGAACCACGCCTCGGCGAGGCCGCGCTCGCGCAGGGTGGCGTTGCCATAGAAAAATTGCGCGCGGACCTGATCGCGGTAGTAAACCGCATCGTTGAAACACTCTTGCAGGTTTTTTTTGCTCAGCGTTTTGTTGGCGTCGATCAGGTTGAGCAAATTTTGCGGCGCGTTTTCCGGCACGGGTGGTGCTTCGTCGCTGGTCTGCGCGCTAGTGACATCGAGGATGTTGAAGACCAGTACCGAGTAGTAGGAAACCACCGCGCGGCCGGACTCCGACACGAGGCAGGGGTGGGTGACTCCGGCCTTGTCGCAAATTTGCGAAACCACCTCGACGATGTCGGTGCAGTACTCGGCGACCGAGTAATTGCAGGATGAATGGAAATTTGTGTGCGAGCCGTCGTAGTCGACCGCCATGCCGCCGCCGATGTCGAGGACGCCCATCGGCGCGCCTTCCTTGACGAGGTCGCAGTACATGCGCACCGCCTCGGTCGCGCCTTCGCGAATGGCGGCGATATTCGGGATCTGTGAGCCTTGGTGGTAGTGCAGCATCTTGAGGCAGCCGAGGTAACCGGTGGCCTTGAGGTGATCGACGACCTGGATCACCTGCGCGGCATTGAGGCCGAAGACGGATTTGTCGCCGGCGCTTTCCTGCCAGTGGCCGGATCCGCGGGTCGAGAGCCGCACGCGCACGCCGAGGTTTGGCAGCACGCCAATCTTGCGCGAGCGTTCGAGGATCAGTTCCAGCTCGCTGGGCATCTCAAGCACGAGCATGATCTTGAGGCCCATCTTCTGCGAGTGCAGCGCGAGGTCGATGAACTCCTCGTCCTTGTAGCCATTGCAAATGATGAATGCCTCGGGGTCATTCATGTGGGCAAGCGCGGCGATCAGCTCCGGCTTGGATCCGGCCTCGAGGCCGTAGTGGTATTTTTTTCCGAACTCGGCGATTTCTTCGATGACCTGTCGCTGTTGGTTTACCTTGATCGGATACACGCCGCGGTATTCGCCGCGATAGCCGCTGTCCTTGATTGCTTTGCGGAAAGATTCGTTGATCTCGGTGATGCGCGAGTGGAGCAGGTCGCGGAAGCGCAGCAGCACGGGCACGCGCGTGCCACGATCATGAAGGCCTTCGATGATGTCGTGCAGGGACACCTCCTTGCAGGCCTGATCGTCCTCGAGCTTGACCGTGACATGGCCCTTGCGGTTGACGCCGAAAAATCCGTGTCCCCATGATTCGATGCCATAGAGCTCCGCCGATCGTTGCGGCGACCATGCGTTGGCGGATTCGCGCCGGCTCGGTTTGGCGGTGGCGGTGGAGATGGCGGGTGGGGTCATGGGAGGGAAATGTTCAGCGATTCGGATTCAGGTTTCAAGGCAAGTCGGTTGCGCTGCGTGGAGGAGGCGAATGCGGCGTCGCGCGGAGGGTGGAGTGGATCAGCGGGATTTCCAATCCGGAAACTCCGATTGCAGCTGGTTGCGGTATTTTTCCGCCTGTGCGTTGTCGCCTTGTTGGGCGAGCGCCTTGATGAGCCCGGCGATTGCCTTGGGCTTGAGCTCCCGGTCTTCGTGGAAGTTGACGACGATGAGGTATTCGGCTGCGGCTTTGCGCGGGGCTTTGGCCTTCATTTCGAGGTCGCCGCGCAGGATGCGGAGTCCGGCGCTGGTGCGGCCTTGCGGTTGGAGTTTCATCGCATCGTCGGCGGCTTCGCGGGCCTCGGAAGATCGGTCGAGCAGGAAAAGTGCGCGGCCGCGGTCGAGCAGCGAGTCGGCCTTCCATGTCGGGTTGTCTTCGATTGCAAGAGCGTTGTCGGCAGCGGTCAGCGCGCCTTTGGGGTCTTTGCTTTCGAGCCGAGCCTTGGCGAGGTAGCGCCAGACTTCCTTGGGCGAAGAGCGTGGATCATCGGGCGATGCGATGAGCGAGAGGCATTGGGCTGCGAGTTTGAAGTCGCCAGAGTTGTAGGCCTGGATCCCGCACCATTGGAGTGCTTGGGCCGGGATGTCGGAGGCAAAATCATTTTTGATCGCGACTTGGATTTCGGCGGCGAGCTTTAGCGCGTCTTGCGCAGCGAAGTAACCCAGCGCGAGGAGGATGCCAGCGTGTTTGGTGTAGGCATCGGGGCGCAGGGTGCGTGCGGCTTCGAGGTGTTTGATCGACTCGCTGGCCTTGTTGCTTTTGACGAGCCCCCAACCGATCCAGTAGCTGGCCTCGGCGCGCAGGTTGGCGCTGAGGTCGGAGACATTTTTCAAAAGCCCCTGATAGCGGTTCATCATTTCCGCGATGTTGTTTTCCTTGCGGCTCAAGCGCGCCGATTCGAGCCACGCGAGCGACACCAAATCTTTTGGGGTCGATGGGTTGGCGATGAGTTGGTCGTAATCGGCGAGTGCCTTGCGCGGCTCGGAGAGTTCGGCGTTGGCCGACGCGCGTTTGGCGATCGCCGAGGCAACGCGCGAATCATTCGGAAAGCGCGAGATGAATTCGTCGAACGAGCGAACCGCACCTGAGTGGTCGCCGGCTTCGGCAAGGCACCATGCGCGCTGATAGAGAAATCCCGGCAGGTTTTTTGCACTGAGGAGGGAGGCGTCGACCTGCGAATAGACCTTCGCGGCCTTGGCGGTTTCCTTTTTAGAAAACAGCGCTTCAGCTTTCATCATCATCGCGGTGTGGATGCGCGTGTCCTTGGGGTAGGATTTTTTGTAAAGTTGCAGAAACGCATCGACCTGTTCCGGCACGAATTGTCCTTCGACCTGGAAGAAGCAGAGTAGGCGGTGGTAGGCGGCCTCGAAGCTGAGCTCGCTATCGGCCTTGGCGAGGCGCTCGACTTCACGGAACATCGGCAGTGCTTCGGCGTAGGACTTCAGGCGCATGTGCGCGCGAGCGGCGATCATCAGGCGTGCACCTTCCTTTTCGCCGGTGGCTTTCGATTCGCTGCTGCGGAAGATCCGTACGACCTCGCGGTAGTCCTTGCGCTCGAAGGCATTGCCCATCAGCACGGTCTGCGCCTCGGCGCGGAAGTCCTCCATGCCCGGCGTTTTCATGATGAGGAAAAGGTGGCGGTCGGAGTCGGCAGGGCGGCCGAGTTTGGCCGTGGCAAGCGCGGCGGCGAGTGCGGCTTCGCCGCGGACTTTTGGCTGTGCGTCGGTGGCGAGCACTTCCTCGAAGAGGACCAAGGCCTCTTGGAATTTCCCATCGGCGGCATTGAGTTGACCGAGTGCGGTTTTTGCCTGCGGTGCAAAGTAGCTGCCGGCTGGGTCTTCGATGACCTTGCGCAGCGAGCCGATGGCTTCGCGTTCGCGGCCAAGCATGCGGTAGCAATTGCCGGCAAGGTAGTAGCCGCGCGGGCGCTCCTCGGCTTTTTCGGTGTTGGCCGCGTAGCGTTCGAACATCGGCGCGGCAAAGGCGTACTCGCCGCGATTGTAATGATCGGCCGCCATCGTGTAGGCCGCCGCCGCGACCCACTTGCCTCTGCCGTAGCGGTTGATCAGCGTGCTGAAGCAACGCCTCGCGTCATCGATCATGCCCGATTGGTAATGGCTGTTGCCAAGATACCACCACGCCTGCTCGGCCTTCGGATTGTCGGAAAACAGATTGAGGTAATCGGTGAAGATCATCGCCGCGCGCTGGTAGTACTCGGTGCGATTGGCGAGATCGGTCGCGGATTGCGCCGAGTCGTAAATGTTTTTTCCGCGAAGAAACAAATCGTTGGACGAATCGCCGGCCAGCACCGGGTCGACCGCTTGGGCGCGAGGCACCTGGGCGATCGCGGCGGCGCTCAGCGCGAGGGTGAGAACAATCGGGCGGGTCAGCATGGGAATGGCGGAAATCTGCGGGATCATTGCTTCTTGGCGGGTGCCTGGGTCGCAAAGGAAATGTTCCAAATACCGGCTTTCTGGCAGGTGTCGATCACTTCGACAATGCGCTGGTAGTCGACCTTGCCATCGCCGCGGATCCGCACCGGCTGGTTCTCGAACTGCTTGGCGATTGCCGCAAGTTTCTCATGCAGCTTTGGCAGATCCATGTCCGATCCCTCGACGCGGATCATGCGGTCTGGCAGCACATTGATGATGATTTCGCCGCGCTGGCGTTCTGGGTCGGCCCCTTCCTGCGCGGTGGGCACCGAAACATTGAGCTCGGTCTCCGAGCGACTGAACTGCCAGCCGATGATGAAGAAGCTCAGCAGCAACAACAGGATGTCGATCATCGGCGCCAGTTGCATGGCGATCGGCGGCGGCTGACGGTTGGAAAATTTCATCCGCGCGGTGGATTAGATGCCTTGCAGGTCGCGGCGCTTGGCGGAAACCGGAAGTTCGGCGTTTTTCTCGTCGTCATGTTGGGCATGGAGCAGCGCGACAAAGTGCGTCGCTGCCGACTCGAGTTCCGAAATGCAGGTGTGCACGCGGCCACGGAAGAACGAGTAAAAGATCAGCGCCACGAGACTGATCCCAAGACCGCCGGCTGTCGCGATGAGTGCCTCGGAGACCCCTGCGGCCAAGCCCATTTCCCGCACGCCTTGCACGCCGCCGGTGGAAATCTCGATGAAGGCCTTGATCATGCCGATGACGGTTCCGAGCAGCCCAACCATCGGGGCGATCGCGCCGATGTCGGAGAGGTAGGTGATGCGCGAAGTCAGCAGTCCGGCTTGGCGCGAGCCTTCGGTTTGCGCGACTTCGCGCACATTTTCAAATGGCATGCCGGGATTGCCATGCATGAACTCGAGGGTGTTTTGCACGATGCGCGCCATGCATTCGTTGCGGCGGTGGCTTTGACCAACCAGGCCGGCATAGTCGCGTTTGGCGACCATCGATTCGACCGTGGACATGAATCGCTCGCTGACCACCGCGCTGCGGCGAATCGAGAGAAAATAAAGCAGGATCAGAACCACCGTGATGATCGATAACAAGCCGAGCGGAAACATCATGAGCCCGCCCTTGGCGAGGATCTCGAGAAAATCCATTTGTTTCACCGGTGCCGCAGCGGCCTGGGCGGTTTCGCCGTGGGCCAGTGAGGCGGTGAGCAAAAATCCCGCAGCATATTGGATAGCACGCTTCATGAGTGTGGCGGATTGTAATCGAAGCATGGGTCAAAGCAAGCCCGCCGAATAGCGGCCCTGAGCAGAAGTTTAGCCTGTTTTTTACCGATCCGTGCGCGCATGTGGCCGGATTTTTCCTTGATGCTCCCAACGCTCGCTCCCACTCTCCCCGCGACCAACCACATGGGCGTCATGGAATCCGGTGAGAACCCGGAGCAGTCGCGCTGCGGTATCCGGATACGAGTCCCCACCATGTCAATCGTCCGCAAGGACGGTGAAGACGGGGATGAGGCATGAAGCCGGGAGCCCGAATACTTGCACCCTTGTAGCTCGTCAACCGCCCGTCGCCTCCGCGGCGCGCGGATTCAATGGTCCTCCGCGAAAGGGGATCGACGAGGGAAGGCTGCAGGAAATTTTTTCCGCGCGGCCCTCTCTTCGTGCGCAAACATAGCAAACATAGAAGAGAAAAAATGATACCAACTGCCATCCGGCGGAGCATGCTCCGACCGGCCCTCGCAGGCCTTTGCCTGCTACCCGTCCAATCGGCTTTTGCCGAAACACCCAACAAAGAAAAAACCGAACTCGATCCGCTCATCGTTTCGGCCCTACGCGTCCCGCGCGAGGCTTCGACGGTGACCTCGAGCGTCACCAGCCTCGATCCCGAGCAACTCGAAACAAGCGGCATCCTGCAACTTCGCGACGCGCTCAACGCGGCACCGGGCGTGATCTCTACCTCGACTGGAGGTGAAACCGGCGCGCTCGGAGCGGTGTTCATCCGTGGCACGACTACCAACTATTCGCAGATCGTCATCGACGGCATGCGCTTGAGTGATTCGTCGACGCCGCTGGGCAACATCCTTTCGGCGGCCCGCACCACCGACATCGGTAAGCTCGAGATCCTGCGCGGCCCGCAGGGCGCCATCTACGGAGGCGAGTCGATCGGCGGTGTGCTCTGGATGGAAACCCCTCGCGGGTCCGGCGATCCGAACGGCTCGGCCACTGTCGAAGCGGGATCGTTCAACTCGTTTTCCGGCCGCGCGAAAGCCGGCGGCGAAGTCGGGAAAATGAATTACTATATCGGTAGTAGTTACGAGCAAACCGACAATGACGCGCCGAACCAGCACTTCGATCAAAGTTCGGCCGCGCTGCGCGTTGAGGGCCAGGTCGACTCGGTCTGGACGCTTGGAACGACCTTTCGCGCCAATGATTCGTATTACGAAAATCTTGGCAATTCCGACGATCATCTCGATGCGTCGCTGACGACGCTTTACGCGACGGGAAAATTTTCCGATGTCTGGACCGGACGCTTTCTCGCCGGGTATCATCAGGAATTTTACGACAGCGATTACACGGGCGGCACTTATGGCAGCGACCTGCGCGATGCCAGCGTCTCCGCTGATCAAGAGATCAAACTCTCGGACGATGTCCGCCTGCTCGCCGGGGCTTATGGCCATCGCAGCAACTACGAGAGCACCAGCGGCGCGGATGAGGAGCGCGATCGCTTCGGCGTTCATTCCGCGCTCGAATGGGATGCGACCGATAAGCTGACCACCACAGCGGCGCTGCGTTGGGAGGACTATGAAGCGTATGGCGATGAGCTGACTTGGCGGCTTGGCGCGATTCAAGAACTGGTGCCATCGACCTCGATTCGCGGCGGCATCGGCACCTCATTCCGCACGCCGACTTACATCGACCTTTTCGGTTCGTCATGGGGAGCGGGTAATCCTGACCTTGAAGCAGAGTCCGCCACCGGCTGGGACATCGGTATCACGCATAAGATCCTTGGTCATCAGCTTGAGGCGACCTGGTTTGAAAACCACATTCAAGACCAGATCCAGTCATTCCCAACACCACCGATCAACATCGGCGGCGAGACACGCACCCAAGGCACCGAGTTTGCCGTGCGCGGTGCGGCGCTGGAAGAGGCGGTATCCTACCGCGTAGCATGGACCTGGCTGCACAAAAGTCTAGCTGATCAACCTCGCAACGCGGCTACGGCTTCGCTCGATTGGAAGGCGACTGAAAAGTCATTGATCGGTATCGGCGCGACGCATCTGGCGAGCCACTCGTGGGGTGGTGACCCGATCGATGTCTACACGGTTGCCCGTTTCTACGGGTCCTATCAGGTCACCGAGAAAGTTAAATTCCATGCCCGCGTCGAAAACGCCTTCGATGCTGACTACGAGTTGTCCAACTTTTACGGTGATCCCATCAAAGGCGCTGGCGCCGGAGTTTATGCCGGTGTGACGATCGATTGGTGATTCATCCTTTGTCGCGGCAGGTGCTTTCGGGCGCCTGTCGCGACATTTTTTTGGCGCGGCTCAATGCGCGGCCAGCCAGTTCGGGCCGGTGCCGTGCTCGACCTCGATCGGCACACCATTGGGAAGAGGCAGGGCGGTCTTCATGGCATTGAGAATCTGCGGAACAAGCTCCGCCTCCTCGTCCGGCGCCAGATCGAAGACCAATTCGTCGTGCACTTGGAGCAGCATGCGGCTTTTGTACGATGAGCCTAGTAGTTGATCGATGCGGATCATGGCGAGCTTGATCATGTCGGCGGCAGTTCCCTGGATGGGGGTGTTGATCGCCGCCCGCTCGGCGTTGGAGCGGATGTTTTGGTTGCCGGAGTTGATGTCGGCAAAGTGGCGGCGGCGGCCGCTGAGGGTTTCGACAAAGCCACACTCGCGAGCTTCGGCGATGGTGTTTTCCATGAAATCCTTGATGGCAGGGTATTCACGAAAGTAGGCCTCGATGATCGATGCTGCTTCCGCGCGCGGTATGGCAAGGCGCTGTGAGAGCCCGAAGGCCGAGATGCCGTAGATGATGCCGAAGTTGACCATCTTGGCGGTGCGTCGCATATCGTTAGTGACGGCATCGTTTGTCACGCCAAAAACCTTGGCCGCGGTGATCGTGTGGATATCGGCATTGTTCTTGAAGGCCTCGATCATCGTCGTGTCGTTGGAGAGTGCGGCCATGACGCGCAGCTCGATCTGCGAGTAGTCGCAGGAAAGAAGCGTGAAACCTTTACGCGGGACAAAGGCCTTGCGGATGCCGCGTCCGGCCTCGGAGCGAACCGGGATGTTTTGCAGGTTGGGATCGGATGAGGCGAGGCGCCCCGTGGCGGCGACGAGCTGGTGGAAATGGGTGTGAATGCGGCCTGTCGATGGCACGATGTGCTGTGGCAGCGCGTCGAGATAGGTCGACTTGAGCTTGGTGGCTTCGCGCCATGCGAGGATGTCGCCGATGATCGGATGCTTGCCCTCAAGGGTGCTAAGCGTCTGCTCGTCAGTTTTGTATTGGCCGGTCTTGGTTTTCTTCGCCTTGTCGATGAGGCCGAGGTGGTCGAAGAGGATTTCGCCAAGTTGTTTGGGCGAGGCGATGTTGAAGGTTCTGCCGGCGTGCTGCTGGATGCTCTGCGCTAGCCGGTCAATTTGCTGCTGCAGTTCCACGCCGATCGATGCCAGCGCACCAGTGTCGATCGTGATGCCTTCCATTTCCATGCGCGTGAGCACCGGCAAAAGCGGCGCTTCAATTTTCTCAAGGATGATGTCTTGTCCGGATCCGGCGAGTTGCGCGCGAATTTTTTCGGCAAGCTGCCATGTCACATCCGCGTCCTCTGCAGCATACTCGGCCAACTTTTCCAACGGGATCGCCGCGACATCCAGGTTCTTGGAGGATTTGCCTTTCGCGGCAAACGCAAAGAGATCGTCACTTCCGGCATCCTCCTGCGCACCCTGCGGTGAAGCGATGTCGGCAAGCTTGATCGGAGAATAGTTCAGCAAAATTTCCGCCAAATAATCCATCGAGTGCCTTCGATCGGGCGCAACCAAGGTGTCGGCGAGCATGGTGTCGAAGAATGGCCTGGCGACTTCGATGCCATGATTGTGAAGCACGGCGAGATCGTATTTGAGATTGTGGCCGATCTTTTCGGCGGAGCTATTCAGCAGCGAACAAAGCTCGGGTTTGAGCCGCTCGTCGTAGGGCAAATACCACGCCTCGTGGGCCGACCATGAAAACGCGATTCCAAGCAACTTCGCCTCGAAGCGATCGAGCGATGTGCTCTCGATGTCGAAGCAGAATGATTTTTGTTTTTTGAGTTCGGCAAAAAGCTGGGCCTCGAGCTCGCTGTTATTGGCGAGATGGTAGCGGTGCGCGACATCGCGAATGGTGAGGCGCGTCTCGAAGAGAGTGGGGGTGCTTTCATCATTTTGCGCGGGGCCTTTCGACGATACGCCATCACCAAAAAGTCGCTTCGTGAGCGAGCGAAACTCGAATTCGTTGAAGAGCGACTTGACCGCCTCGTCATCGCGCGGGCACAGGGCAAGAGCCTCCCAGCTCACCTCGACCGGCACATCGGTGATGATGGTGGCGAGTTCCTTTGACAACAAAGCTTGGTCGGAATGGGTCTCGACGAGTTCCTTTTGGCGGCCTTTGAGTGCGGTGGAATTTTCAATCAGCTTCTCCACTGAGCCAAACTCCGCGATGAGCTTCTGCGCCGTCTTCGGCCCGATGCCGGGCACGCCGGGAATGTTGTCCGACGCGTCGCCCATCAGGCCGAGCAGGTCGATGATCTGATGCGGCTCGGACACACCCCAGATTTCCGGCAGTTGCGCCAGACCGATCACCGCATGCTCGTCGCCCTTGCGGCCGGGCTTCCACATGAAGGTGTGCGGCGAAAGCAGCTGTGCAAAATCCTTGTCGGGCGTGACCATGAACGACTCAAAGCCTTGGGTCTCCGCGCGCTTGACCAATGTCCCGATGATGTCGTCGGCCTCAAAGCCGTCGATTTCCAGCACCGGAATGTGAAATGCACGGCAGAGGTTTTTCACATGCGGAATCGCGGCAGCGAGTTCCTCGGGCATTTCATCTCGCTGCGCCTTGTAGGCGGGGAAACGGATGTGTCGCGGCGTGGGTGCCGAGGTGTCGAAGGCGACTCCCAGATGCGTCGGGTTTTCCTTTTCGAGAATTGCCAGCAGCGTGTTGATGAATCCGTATAGCGCCGAGGTGTTGACGCCTTTGGAGTTGCGAATCGGCGATTGGATCAACGCGAAGTGGGCGCGGTAAATGAGCGCCATGCCGTCGAGCAGGAACAAGCGCTTGGTGGTGGTTTCGGTCATGATGGGCAATGTGAAATAGTTTGTCCGCTTAGGTCAGGCTGTCGGCTCGATCTCCAGCATCGTGCAGATGTGCCGGGCGGTGAGCTCTCCCATGGTGCGGCAGGCGAGAAATTCGTCGGTGCCGTGCATGCGGTTGAGCTCGGCCGCGAGCGTGCCGACATGCTCGCGCGGCGCAAGCTCTTCGCGGCTCATGATGCCAAGCAACACCCTTAGCCGCACGCTTTCCACTTTGGCGCGTCGGGCCATTTGCGAATGCTCCTCGGCGACATACTGATCGATCGTTTTCCGATTCAATACCTCAAATGCAAGCCGGGTCACCTCGCGGTTTGACCGGTACCGGAACGCCAGATAGGTGCTGCCGCTGCCTTCGTAGGATTGCTGGTCGAAGTCGATCGCCCGCACGCGATACTGCACTTCCTCGAAGTCGGGCGTGATGTCGACGACATAGTTGACGCTTCGCATGTCGCCCAGCAGGCGGATGAATGTGCGCTCGTTGAATTTAGTGAACTCCTTGGCGATGCGTACTTTGTTCAGGCCGGGTTGATTAAGATATTCGCGGATGAATGTGTCGCCTGGCACACCGGCAATATGCTCTTCGATAAGCGTGTTGCCGTTGACCAGATAGTTGATGCGGTTGGGCGAGAGAACATGCTCGAGCTCGAGTCCGTAGATGCGCGAGGCATCGGCATGTTTGACATAAAAGTAGTCCGAGTTGTCGTTGAAGAGATTGGTGACGCGAATGCGAAATGGCCGGGAGTTGCCGAAGTCACCATAATCAATCCGATCAACCACCAAGTGTCCGTGCTGCTCCGCATGGCGCCCGAGTTTCAACTCAGTGTAGATCGCGATCAGCCGCGGCCGCAGCTCCGCAAAAACTTCCTGCGGATACATCACTGTGAGCCACAGCGTTTCGCGTCCGCGCGGATCCTCATAAGGCACCGCACCGCTGAAGCGCGTGAGTTCGTTGTAAATGATCGGTATCTCACGCTGGCGGTCGAACTGCTGCAGGTATCCCCGCAACTCGTCGGATACCGGATAGCGAACCTTGCGTTGGGCGATCATGTGGAGATCCTAGGCGCGCCATCCACGCCGAACCAGCGCGCATTTGCAACGATACCCCTTGAAACAAAGCTTCTGGGAGTGCTGAAAATTTTTTTAGAAAAGGTATTGACGGGTGGGGGGTGGGGAAGATAGCTTCGCGGGCCGCCACAACGGAGGGCGGCCGAGAGACAGAACGTCGATCGTGGTGCACAAACACCCGATCGGCTTTTTAGTCCCCTCGAAAGAAGTTCTTTGACAGTGTGGCTTGG
>CANHQM010000033.1 GCA_947462835.1 Akkermansiaceae bacterium | reverse complement strand
GCTGCTTCTTCATCCTCTTTCCCAATGGCCAATGACTATTGACCAATGACCTCCTCTTCCTTCTCTGCGTCCCTTTGCGACCTCTGCGGCTTTGACTCCGTTGCACTACGTCCATGCCAATAGGCTACGCTAATTTTGATGTTCGCTAACGCTCACAGTGCATTGCGGTAAATCTTATTTGAAAGTATCGGCGCCGCGAGGCCACGTCGCCCTACCTTCTCAGCGTTTTTTGCGCAGGCGTTTGCCGCTGAGCCTTGCGGCGATGAGATTCGGGCAGCGGCCGGTGCGGCGGAGTTGTTCGCAGGAGCCTTCGATCTTGAGGGTTTGGCGCAGCGGCTTGAAACCGAGCCGGCGGGTGACGCAGTCGTTGAGCAAATCAATGTGCGCGTCCTCAAACTCTACGACGCGTCCGCAGTCGATGCAGAGCAAGTGGTTGTGCGAAGGCTTGTCGTGAAAGTTCGGATCGTAGGTCGTCTGGTTTTCTCCAAGGTCGATGGCGCGCAGGAGGTCGGCCTCGACCAGCAGGAGCAGCGTGCGATAGACCGTCGCGCGCGAGACATCGGGATGTTTTTTGCGCACCCGCTCGTAGAGTTCCTCGGCGGTGAAGTGCTCGTCCTTGGAAAATGCCGAGCTGATCACCGCATCGCGCTGAGTCGTCCGCCGCAGGCCTTTGCGGCGGATGAATTCGTCGAGTCGCTCGCGAATGCCGGCATCCATGGTGCGACTCTAAATGAAAATCGATCGGCGTGAAGCCGAAATGGCGTACGGGCACCCCCATCATGGCGGGTCAGCGGATTTCCCCTTTGCAGCCGCTCGCATGCTGATTAGGGTCTGCCGCGATGAGCGCCAACCAACTCGAGCAACTGAAAAAATTCACCACCGTCGTCGCCGACACGGGAGATTTCGAATCCATGAAGACCTTCAAGCCGCAGGACGCGACGACCAATCCGTCGCTGATTCTGCAGGCCGCGGCCAAGCCCGAGTACCGCCATCTCGTCGAAAAAGCGGTGGAGGAAAAACGCTCGAGCGGCCTCACGGGCGAGGCATTGATGTCGGCCATTCTCGACCGCATCCTGATTTTGTTTGGCTTGGAAATTCTCAAGATCGTGCCCGGCCGCGTTTCAACCGAAGTCGACGCCCGCCTGTCGTTCGACACCCAAGGCACGATTGAAAAAGCCCGACAGCTAATCGCCGCGTATGAAGCCGAAGGCCACTCGCGCGACCGGATCCTCATCAAGATCGCCTCGACATGGGAAGGCATCAAGGCCGCCGAAGTGCTGGAAAAAGAGGGCATTCATTGCAACCTCACCCTGTTGTTTTCATTCGCCCAAGCCGTCGCTTGCGCTGAGGCGGGCGTGCAGCTGATCTCGCCCTTCGTCGGGCGCATCCTCGATTGGCACAAGGCCGCCACCGGCAAGGATTTCACTGCCGAGGAAGACCCGGGCGTGCTTTCGGTGCGCAGCATTTACGATTACTACAAAAAATTCGGCTACAAAACCGAGGTCATGGGCGCGTCATTCCGCAACAAGGGCGAGATCCTCGCACTGGCGGGCTGCGACCTTTTGACGATCAGCCCCGGCCTGCTCAACGAACTGCAAACCAGCACCGAGCCGGTCGCCGAGCGGCTCAACGAAACCAGCGCCAAGGCCAGCGCGCACACAAAGATCCACCTCGACGAAAGCGCCTTCCGCTTCATGCACAACGAAGACGCGATGGCCACCGAGAAGACCGCACAGGGGATCCGCGCGTTTTCGGCCGACATCGTGAAACTCGAGCAACTCGTTGCAGGGATCCTCGGGTGATGAGGCATCGACAGCGCGCGGCTTGTGATGCAAATTGATGGCGGATGACTCTCAAAGAGCTTGGATGGAATCCGTTTTTCGAAAAAGCCTTCGCGCCGCACCGCGCCAAGGGCTTGGTCCCCGCACGCTTGATCCGCGAGTCGCCGATCAATTTCGGCGCCTTCCTTGAGGGCGGCGAAGAAATCGATGTCGTGCTCTGCGGCCGCGTTTGGCACGAGGCGGCCAGTGATGCCGAGCTGCCGGCGGTGGGCGACTGGGTCGCGCTGGAGCTTGGCCATGAAAATCGCGATCATGTGATCCGCGAGCGGCTGCCGCGCCAGACATGTTTTTCACGCAAGATGCCGGGCAACAGCTCGCAGGCGCAGGTGATCGGTGCGAATGTCGATGTCGTGGCCGTGGTCACCGACGCCGGCGCGGACTACAACCTACGCCGCATGGAACGCTACTTCGCGTTGATCGGACGCAGCGGGGCCAAGCCGCTGGTGCTGGTGAACAAGGCCGACCTTTGCGACAAAAAAACCAATCGCGAGGCGGCGGACCGCATCGCCGAACTTTGCCCCGCCGCCGATGTGCATGTCACCAGCGCGCTGAAGGGCGAAGGCCTCAAGGTGCTGAAGCAATACCTCAAAAAAGGAACTACGATGTGCATCGTAGGTTCGAGCGGCGTTGGCAAATCGACGCTGGTGAATCAGCTCTACGGCGACGAGTGGCAATGGACGGGTGAGGTCAATGAAGCCACCGGCAAAGGCCGCCACACCACCACCTCGCGCGAGTTGGTGCCGCTGCCCGGCGGCGGCATGCTCATCGACAACCCGGGCATGCGCGAAATCCAGATGTGGACGGATGAGGGCACGCTGCGCGAAAGTTTCTCGGATGTGAGCGCGATTGCGTCCGACTGCCGCTTTGCCGACTGCGGCCACCGCAGCGACGCCGGATGTGCGATCCGCGCGGCAGTGGAGGCCGGCACGCTCGATGCCGCCCGGCACGCAAGTTTTCTCAACCTCGAAAATGAAATCGCCGCCCTCAAGAAACGCGCCGAGAAACGCCAGATGGCGGTCGAGCGCTGGGCCAAACGCAACAGCCGCGTCAAGGCGCGCAACCTCGAAGACCGCATCCAACTCGAACGCGACGAACGCGGCGAAGCTTGATCAACTCATCATGAAACCGGGATCCACCACATCGGGCATCAAATCGGCAATCGTGGCATTCGCAATCATTTGCGGCGGCGTGACGTCGTCGATGGCGCAGGTTGCGCAGGTGAAGGAGGCGCTGGCCGGCGCACAGAAACCGGCAGCGGAGAAGCCCGAGGAAGTGCGCGCGCGGTTCGACCAATGGCTCAAGGAATCGCGTGAGGACCTTGCGAGGATCGATGCCGAAGGCGCATCGAATGCCTTACCCCCCGGCATCTCGCAGGCAGAGGTCGATGACCGCCGCCAGGACCTCGAACAAATCATTCTCACGATTCCAAGGCTTCTCAAAAATCTTGATTCGAATGCCGAGGCGAAAAAGGCACTCGAGGCATCCAAGAACAGCAGCGCCGCGTGGACCGGCTTTGCCGACAAGCCGCCTTACTCGATCCTGATGGTCGACGAGTTACTCAACGAACGCGATGCGATCCGCGCAAAGCTTTCGTCGCATGAGTCATCCTTGCTCAACTACGAAGGCCTGCTGGCTGGGGCAGTCGTCGAAATGAAATCCGCCGAGGATGCCGTGAGCAATGCGATCCTTGCCGTGCGCGATGGCGATGCGACCGCCGATGGCACCGCCAAGTGGAAGCTCGAAGCAGCGCGCATACGCTCGCGGCTCTTTGCATGTCGTGCGGCGAATATCAAAAGCGCAGCTGAAAACCTCAGGGAATGGAATGCCGCCGCGAAGATCGATCTCGCGCTGACCGAGCGCAAGGTGCTGCTGGCGCAAAGCAATGCGGCATTCGACGGGGCGGATCTCGAAAGGATCGGCCGCATTTCCGAAGAGCGAAAAAAAGCGATCCACAAGGAAATCGAAGCGATGGAAAAACGGCTCAAGCCGGCCTTCGTCGCACGGCGTCAGGCACAGGCCACACTCGATGCCTTGCTGGCGGGCACCGCACCCGAGCCCGACAAGGCCCCCGAAGGGATCGAAATGGCGAAGTACCGGCTTGAGGTCACGGTTGGTCGCGTCGAGGGACTGCAGTCGCTGATCGAAAATCTCGAAAGCCTCGTGCGGCTCGAGAACATGAATTTCAAAGCCTACCAGAATCGTCTCGCGATCCTGAAGGCTAAGAATGAAAGCGAACGCGAAAAACTTCGCGCGGCGCTCGCCGCCACCAGCGATGAACTCAAGGCCTGGGGCAATGTGCTCGATAGCGAAATCGCCACCCGCACGGCCGATCTCAGCAAGCTCGAAGCACGCGCAGCATCGATCTCGTCCGATGACCCGCGCTTCGACCTTCTCAACGAACAACGCGCGAGCCACAGCGAGCAGCTCACCATGCTGCAACGCACCGACCAAGCGGCCACGGCGCAAAGAAAACTGATCCGCCGCTGGATCGCCGATCACACGCCGAAGCTGCAAGAAGACACACTGATGACGCGCCTCGGCCGCCTCGCGAGCGATGCGCCGACGATCATCTCACGCATCTGGTCGCTCGAAGTGATGAGCTTTGAGGAAAAAATCGAGGTCGACGGACAAACGATCAAAGGCCGCATCCCGGTGACCCTCGGCATGCTGCTGCGCGCGCTGATGTTTTTCCTGATCGGATACGGGGTCGCGTCACTCATTGCCAAGCGAATCCAAAAAAGCGTCGTTGCGCGAGGTCACATCGCCGAGGCCCAGGCACGCACGCTGCGCAACTGGGCGATGATTTTTGTCGGTGTGACGTTGGCAATTTCCACACTTTCGATTCTCAAAATCCCACTGACGGTTTTTGCCTTCTTCGGCGGCGCGCTCGCGATTGGTTTTGGTTTCGGCACGCAAACGCTGATCAAAAATTTCATCAGCGGCATCATTGTGCTGGCCGAACGCAAGGTGCGCGTCGGCGACATCCTTGATGTCGATGGGATCGTTGGCAGCGTGACGGAGATCAACACTCGCTCATCGGTGATCCGCAGTGCCGACGAGGTCGAAACGGTGATTCCCAATTCCTTGTTTCTAGAAAACCGCGTGACCAACTGGACGCTTACCAGCGCACGCGTGCGGCGTAGCATCAAGGTCGGCGTGGCATACGGCACCTCGCCGCAAAAGGTGATGGATATCCTCACGCAGGCGGCCGCAAGGCATGGGCTCATCTGCAAAGAACCCGCACCCTACGCGGTGTTCGAAGACTTCGGCGACAACGCCATGGTCTTCAGCGTCTACTATTGGATCGACATGAGCGCCGGCGCAAACTCGTCAGTGATCGCCAGCGACCTGCGCCTGATGATCGAGAAAAATTTCACCGAAGCCAGCATCGGCGTGCCATTCCCCCAACGCGAAATGCACCTGAGCACGGACACCCCGATCGAGGTGCGGATGGTGAAGGGAAATGCTGAATGATAAATTTTGGGATTTGAATGAGGAAGAAAATGAAGAGGCCAACTCTTCATAGGCAGGGACCTTTCTCCGCAAAGGTCCGCTCCGGTAGGGCGATGCGGCCCCGCGGCGCCGACTTCTTCTTGAAACCTCTTATCTTTGGGCTATTTTCCAGTCATGGATAAGAAAGCCCAAGCTCCGGACGCCTTCGCGAATGATCCGTTGTTTCTGGAAGTCATGGCAGAGGCACTTGCCATTCAGGACAGATTTTCTGCCGAGCCGGTTTATGCCAAAACGGGCAAAGGTTATCTGAAAAGTGTCGGCGTCGCAGAGCTGGAGGCTTTGAAAAAAGCCAAAATCAAACCAGACAACTCGGCCGGTTCATGAGCGCCGCCAAACGATGGCTTGAACCTTTTACATGGGACTTCGTGGTCGCCCAAAACGAAGTTCTGTGCAGCCAGAAATCAGCCCATCACGGCCCGACCAGCGACGGGCATGAAATCGGAAAGCAGCTTTGGGAAGAGGCGAGGCAACAGGAAATAAGCCTGTTCGAGACAATCGATGTTTGTCGAAAATGTCACCGTGTCGCTCCCTTCACGAATTTTAATGGCAATACTTTTTCCGCCATTGCCCGCACCATGATTCGCAAACTGAATTTGGCTCCGGAGCAAGACTTTCTCATCCGCAGCCTCGCAGGGCACATCGTTGCAGGTGTTGCCAGCGAAGAGGAAATCGATGCGTTCAAAAAATTCAGCGACTCGCTTAAGCTGGAGGGATGAAGAGTTTGAACCGCGAATGGACGCGAATGGGAGAGAAGAGGGGGATCGTAGATTGTTGATCGTGGCTCACGGATGAAGAGGCGCTTCGCGCTAGGGAGGTACGACACTCTTGTCGTACTCTTTGGAGGCAGCAGCTTCTGATCTAGCTTCTTCTGTCTTCTCTTGAAACTGAAGCCTTGAACCTTGAAAATTTTACCACGTTTCGAGTTTCGAGTTTATGATTTTGAATTTCCTCATGGGCATGGCGCTTGGAAAGCGCCGCCACGGTTGAAGAGGTGTCCCGCAAGATGCGTGTCCCAGCCAGCGAGACGCTGGCGCTCGCCTATGAAGGAGCGGCTGCTTTCCTCCTCTTCCCCAATGACCAATGACAATTGACCAATAACTCTTCTCTGCGAAGTCCTCGGCGCTCCCCGCGCCTCGGCGTTTCGATTTTGCAAAAGACAGAAGACCTCGAGACAGAAGAAGCAAATGCTTAGGCTGCTCAAAACATGGAGCGGGATGCTCCAGCTACATGAAGAATCGGCTTCTTCATCCTCTTTCCCAATAACCAATCACAAATAACCAATAACTCTTTCTTCTCCTCGCCCCTTTGCGACCTTGGCGCCTTGGCGGTGAATCCTACTTAAAGAGCCCACATGAAATGGACGGCGTGGGTTTTGCTTGCGTGGGACATTCGTGGGCTCAAAGTTTTGGCATGAGGGCAGGCAATGAATTTGCGTCATCCATGACTTTTCCTGCGAGTTGTGGAAATTTGAAATTCAAACTGCAGATCCAAGGATGAACGACGCGCATTGGATGGGCCTGGCGCTTGATGAAGCGCGCAAGGGGATTGGCAGGACGGCGCCGAATCCGCCGGTCGGTGCGGTGTTGGTGAAAGAGGGCAAGCTCATCGGTCGCGGGTGGCATCAACGCGCGGGCATGCCGCATGCCGAACGCGAGGCGATCGCCGATGCCGTGCGAAATCATGGACACTGCGCGACTCGCGGTGCGACGGCTTATGTCACGCTCGAGCCGTGTTCGACGCAGGGTCGCACGCCGGCATGCACGAGAGGCTTGATCGAGGCCGGTGTCGCACGCGTGGTGTATGCCTGCCCCGATCCGAACCCCGCGCATGCCGGGCGCGCCGATGCCATGCTCGCCGCTGCAGGCATCGATGTGCTCGCGGGTGTTTGCGAAGACGAAGCGCGACGCATCCTGCGACCTTTTGAAAAGGTCATCAAAACCGGTTTGCCATGGGTCATTTGGAAATCCGCCATGAGCCTCGACGGAAGACTCACGAGGCCACCGGGCGAAGGTCAGTGGCTCACCGGCGAAGCCGCGCGTCATGATGTGCAAAAGCTTCGCTCGCAAGTGGATGCGATTTTCACCAGCGGCGAAACCGTGCGCCGCGATCATCCGGCGCTGACGATTCGTGTGCCGGAATTTCTCGAAGGTCGCACGCAGCCATGGCGCGTGGTGTTCACCGAAAGGTCGGAATCATTGCCACAAGACGCGCCCTTGTTCACCGACGCATGGCGCGAGCGGACCTTGCTGAGGTCGGGCACCGATCTGGAATCGGCGCTACGCGAGTTGGTGCGCGAGCAGGGGATTCTTTGCGCGATGGTTGAGGCGGGCGGGCAATTTTCTGCGGCACTTTTTGAAGCAGGCTTGATCGATGAAGTCGTCGTCTACTCCGCGCCGATTCTGTGTGGCGGACCGGTGTCGGCCGTGGCGGGCAAGGGTTTGCCACATTCATTGCGGCTTGATGAAACCACCTTCGAGCGCCTCGGCGACGATGTCCGCATGGGAGGGGTTATCGAAAGGCAGGATGCTTGAAGGTCGCCGCAGCGGAAATCTCCTGTTGACCGATCGATCGATCGGGATAACGTAAAACAAATGGAAACTGTCACAATTTCTCCCAAGTTTCAGGTCGTCATTCCTCAGAAAATTCGCGAGGCAATGGGTCTGCGCTCTGGCGAGAAGGCAAAGGTGATATCCTTTCGCAATCGCATTGAAATCATTCCGATGCGGGAGGTCCGAAGTTTGCGCGGCTATCTCAAGGGCATTGATACCTCGTTTGTTCGTGATGGGGACCGCGTATGAATCTGGTCGATTCCTCTGCTTGGTTGGCCTATTTTGCGGATGAGCCGACGGCTGATTTCTTTGCCGAGGCTATTGAGGAAACCGATCTGCTGTTAGTGCCCTCGGTATGCATCTATGAGGTATTCAGGGTTATTTTGCGGGAACGCGGAGAAGATGATGCTTTTTGTGCGGTTGCAGCGATGCAGCAGGGCATGGTGATTGATTTGGATGCTGATCTTGCGATGGAAGCTGCGTCCGTAGATTTGGAGGAGGGCTTGGCATTTGCTGATTCGGTGATTTTCACAATCGCACGAAAACATGATGCGACACTTTGGACGCAAGATGCACATTTCAGCGGTAAGGCCGGGGTGCTGTATAAAGCGAAGGCGACTGGGCCCTGACAAGACAACCAAAGCCGAACAAAACGGCGGACTCAAAAGCTATCCGCATGAGCGACGGATGGGGAGAAGGTGAGGGGAGGAAGAAGGGGCTTTTTCTTTGGCTCTTCAGAACTTGGAGCGAGACGCTCCAAAGACGGCCTGGATCAAGATGATCCAGCCACAGTGAAGAAGTGGCTTCTTCATCTTCTTCCCCAATGACCTATGACTATTGACCATTGACCTTCTCTTCCTCTCCGCATCGCCCTACCGCTTGGAGAAAAATGCAAATGTCGCGGCGAGGCCTTCTTCGAGGGTGAAGCGTGACTTCCATCCGGCGGCGAGCAGCTTGTCTGCGCTGGCGCGTGAATGCTTCACGTCACCAGCGCGTTCTGCGGCATGGATCACGCGTGTGCTGGTGCCGGCCTTGGCGAGGATTTCGCCCGCGAGTTTGTTAATCGTGATTTGGCCACCGTAGCCAGCATTGAAGACACCCGTGACGCCGGCAGTTTCGGCGGCAAAGGTGAGCGCACCGACGATGTCCTTCACATATATGAAATCGCGCGTTTGCTCGCCATCGCCGTAGACCGTGATGTCCTCGCCCTTGACGGCTTTTTCGATGAAGATCGGCACAGCGGCGGCGTAGGCACCTTTCGGATCCTGACGCGGGCCAAAGACATTGAAGAAGCGAATCGCTGCCGTCTCGAGCCGTCCTTCGCAGCGGAACATGTCGAGGTAGTATTCGCCATCGAGCTTGGTGATCGCGTAGGGGCTCTTTGGCTCGGGCAGCATCGATTCGATTTTTGGCACGGTCGGGTTGTCGCCGTAGATCGCGGCCGACGAGGCAAAGACCAACTTGCGCACCTTGGCAGCAGATGCTTCTTCAAGCACATTGAGCAAACCATGGACATTGATGTCGACGCACTCGGATGGCTTCGACATCGACTCTGGCACGCTGACCAATGCGGCCATGTGGAAAATCAGATCCACCCCTTCGACTGCTTTGCGCACCAGCTCGCGATCCGTGATCGAGCCTTCGATGAAAGTGCAATCAAGCCCATCGAGGTTCTTGCGATATCCGGTGCGCAGGCTGTCGAGCACGCGGATTTCCGTGGCCTTGCCTTGGTAGTGTTCGACGATGTGGGAACCGATGAAACCGGAGCCGCCGGTGATGAGAATTTTCATGGATGTGGATGTTGAAACGAAATGATTCCGCGGCGCTTAGGAAAGTTTTTTCGGGTATTCGCCGGCGGCGATCGCCTTTTGGATCGACTCGACCACGAAGGCTTTGTCGTCGGGATAAGTCACGCCAAACCATGAGCCGGTGGTTTGCAGCACGGCGCAGCGGGCCTTGCCCTCGCGGATCAATTGATCGACGACCGTCGGGATGTAGCACTCGGATTTCGGCTGCGTGCCGGACTCGGTCATGAATTTCACGAAAGCCTCTTCGAGCTGTGCGAAGAAGACCGGGTTGAAGGCCCAAAAATTCATCGAGACTGGCGAGTCTGTGGCGATGACCCGGCGTTCGCCATTGAGGCCGACGCCGCGGACATGGCCATCATCCTCACGGCCGATGTTCACATACTCCTCGACCTCGGCAAGTGCGCCGCTTGCATCGAGTTTGCAGATGCCGCGATTGACTGTGCCGTAATCCGAAAGCGTGTTTTCCAACGGATAACCCACCATCGCCATCGCATCCGGATTGTTTGCTTCCTTGATGAGAAATTCCGCCGCGCGGGCATAGGCATCGCGGCCATAGAAGTCATCGGCATTGATCACCGCAAACGGCTCTTTCACCGCATCGCGTGCGGCGCGGACCGCATGGGCGGTGCCCCATGGTTTTTCACGGCCTTCGGGCACCGAAAATCCGGCGGGCAGATCGCTGAGTTTTTGAAAGACATAGTCGACCTGGATGCGATCGGCGAATCTTGCGCCCACGCTTTGTTTGAAGGTCTCTGCGAAATCCTCGCGGATGATGAAGACCACGCGGCCGAAGCCCGAGCGGATGGCATCGAAGACCGAGTAATCGAGCACGGTTTCACCATGCGGGCCCATGGGATCCATTTGTTTGAGGCCACCGTAGCGGCTGCCCATTCCAGCGGCGAGGACGAGGAGAGTCGGTTTCATGGAAGTGCAAGATGTGCCCGGCATGCGCGGGCGGCATTTCAATGGCACTTCGTGCGCGCCATGGCAATCACCGATGGCGGCCAATGGCTCAAGGCTTGCCCGCGTCGCCCGGCAAAATTTCCCCGACGAGTGCCTTCACGCCTTGCTCGGCGAACTTGCTTTGCGGGTGAATGCTGCGGGCCTTGAGGTACCATGAGAGTGCGGATCCCGTTTGCTTTGGCGTGCGGTTTTCGAATTGCCGCGCACGGTCGAGTGCGCGGGTGAAATCGGCGACCTTGGGTGCGAGTAACTCGAGTTCGCGGCCCAGCTTCGGGTCATCGGGAAATTGCTCGCGCAGTTCGGCGAGTTGTTCCCATGCGGCGCAGTTCTGGCCGACGCGGCCAAACTCCGCGGCCTTGCCAAGCGCGGTTTCGATCTTCGTCAGGTTTTCGACGATTTGGCGAAAGGCATCCTCGCGTGTTGCGTCGCCTTGGATCGCGGGTGCGATTTCATACTGGCGGCGGGCGATTTCGCGGAAGTTTTTCTCGGCGAGCAGGCGGTCGAAATCATTGCGGGTGGTGACGAGTCCGCTGCTGTTGTTCACGAGCTTGCGGAACTCATCGAGCTTCGGATTGGTGGGCCAAATTTCCGTGGCCTCGCGGATTTTTTCCGCCGCCTTGTCGCTGGCTCTCGCGAGCAATTGCGCTTTTGCATCCTCGATCGCAAGGTCCGACGCGAGCGTGGAGGCGGCGATGACGCTATCGACTTTCGATGAAGGAAAATCGTTCGCTGCGGACTTGAGCTTGCCGCTGAGCTCGCGGGCCTTGGTGTAATCCCGCGCCTGCAGCGCGCCATAGAGCTCGTAGAGATCGCGGAAATATTTCGCCACGCGGTTTTTCTTTTCGAGCGGCAGCGTTGCGACTGGCGCAAGGTATTCGCCGAGCGCGAAGGCTTCCATGAGCCGTTGTGATGCCGCGTGAAGTTCGTTGCGCGAAAGCATGAGGTCGAATGCCTCGACATATTTTCCCGCCTCACGAATCGCTTCGTTGGAAAGTGCATCGAGCGAAGCAACCGTCGGGCTCACGCCAACCGATTCGGAAAACAGCCGGGCAACATCCGAGTTTTTGTCGATGCGCAGAGCCGTGTCGCCGTCCTTCCAGATCTGATTGTAAAAACGCGCGGCCATCAGCACATGTTCGTAGCGCCGCTGCACGAACCATTGGATCATGCTCACTTGGTATTGCGCCTTGGTGCGCAGCGTCTGCGCTTCGGTGCGGGCGATGTTGGCTTTTTTCAGCACTTCGATCTCGGCGATGCGCCGCAGCGTGTCGGTGTACTTGAGCGAGTTGTTGGCACTGCCGTCGTTGGGGGTGGAAGTTTTTCCGGGCGCCGCTTTGCCGTCCTTGCCGGCACCGACGGCCTTTGATTTTTCGAGTTCGTTGCCTTTGTCGTGGCGCGCCATCCAGTCGCCGCTCGAAATAATTGCCTGCTTTTCCTCTTCGATGGTCTCGTTGAGTTTTTTGAGTCCGTTGACATCCTGCTTGGCGAGCATCGCCATGTAGATCGACTCCGCGAGTGAGCCGCAGAGATTCGCATCGCCGGGGTAAGACGAAGCAGTGGGCAGCAGCTTGAAGGCTGCGTAAAGATCGGGCTTTTGATCGCGCAGCGGTGAGATTGTGTTGAGGATTTCGGCAATCGTTCTGCGGTAGCGTGTGGCCTCCTCGTTGCTTTCCGGCGGTTGGCTGAGAAACTTGTCGAAGCGCGCGCGCAGCAGGCGGTTGTCGCCGAGTGGGATGGCCACTCCGCCGACGGTGATCGTCTCGGCCGATGGGTCGAGCAGCGGAATTTCCTGGCCCAGCGGATTTTTTGTGTTCGCTGCCGCGGGCTTGCTTGTGGTGTCGCTGACGGGTGCCGGCGCATCGGCGGGTTTGCTTGCGGGTGGCTGCGTGTAGACTTGGGCGTGGGCAAGTCCGGCCAAAGCGAAAGTGATTGCGAGGTGCGGTTTCATGGCGCGGGCTTGATGATTCAAAGTCGGTTCACACCGGTGGCGACGGCGATGCCGCCATCCTGGAAGTTCACCTTGAAGGAATACTTTTGTCGGGTCTCGAGATTGAGTTTCGCCAATTCCACCGGAATGCGAATGCCGACAAATTCAGGTCCGCCGGGCGTGTCGACGCGCACGCTGACAACCTGCCCGCGATCACCGGTCCATTGGAGTTTCTCATCGATCTCGCCATGGATCACATAATCATTTCCGCGCAGGCTGTTGCCATTTTCCAAAAGCTCACGCACATCGAGCACGGCGACATTTTCAAATGCGGCGGGCTTTTTGCCGATGAAGGAGTTGCCGGCAAAAATCGCGGCCGCGATCGCAGCGATGAGGCCGATCAAAATGCCGGGGTGGAGACTGGAACTTGCGCGTCGTGCCATGGTGGATTTCGGTTGATGAATTGTTAATGCCGGCGCTTGCCGAAATCGAGCGATAAAAATCGGGCGATCAATCCCACTGCGGTTTCGAGCTGCCATACCATGCAAGCGCGAGAGCCACGGCGATGTGAGCCATCAATGCCGCGAAGCACACATCGCTTGGCGAAAGGCCGGTATCGATGACCGATCTTACCGCGCCATGAACCTGGCCTTGCAAGGCCTCGACCGAACCCGACCACGCCCAGTAGGCAGAAACAAACGGACGCGTGAAGGCCTCGATTTTTTCCGGCAAGGCAAGCACCGCACCGGAGAGCGGTAGCTGGAAGCCGACCAGGTAAATCGACATCAACGACGCCTGCTCGGCCGTGCGCATGAGCGATGAAATGGCTAGGCAGATGGCGGTCATCGACGCATTGATCAAAAGCAGGAAGCCCGCGTGTTGAATGAAGTCGCCGCGGAACGGGCCGAAGAAATTCACGAACATCGCCATCCACAACGACTGCGCAACGACGAGGCACGCGAGAAACAAAACCTTCGATGCGAGATACGCCGACGGTCGGAGTCCGCCGAATTTTTCCTTTTCGTAAATTTGCCGTTCGCCGGCGATTTCGCGTGCGGCGTTGTTGGATCCCATCAATGCGAGCAACACCACTTGGAACATGATGATGCCCGAGACGGCGGATCCCACTTTCGCCTGATCTGCCCGCACGCTTTGCTGTTCTTGGATCTCGGTGAAGACATCGCCCGGCCGCGTGTCGGAAAAACGGCGGATGTTGCCCGAGGCTTTGTCGCTGAAGATGGTGACCAGCATCGGAAAAATGATGAGGATCGCGAGCTGCAAAAGCACTTGGCCGCGGTCGCGAAAGAAGATGCGCCAGCGACGCGAGAGCAAGGTGAAGAGCTGGCTGACAAATCCAGGCAAGGGCAGTGGCTCAATGTCGATGGCCGGCATTTTTGATCGGCCATCGTTGGCTTGCTTGCGTGCCAACATGCTCTGGTACGAATCACGGTGCTTGTCCCACGATTGCTGCCAGCGATCGGACGCTTGTGCGGCAAGGCGCGGGTAAACCTCCTCGGCGCTGGCGGCGGAGAAATAATGCGTCAATTGATCGGGCGGACCATGATAGGCGACCCGGCCTTCGTGCAGGACGAGGATCGAATCATACAGCTCGAGGTGCGCGAGCGAGTGCGTGACCGAAAGCACGATGCGACCGTCCTTGCGTGAAAGGTCGCGCAAAAGATGCACAATCTCGCGCTCGGAACATGGGTCGAGCCCGGAGGTGACTTCATCGCAGAGCAAAATCTTCGGATCGGACACCAACTCCATCGCTAGGCCAAGCCGACGCATCTGACCGCCGGAAAGCACCTTGACGCGGCGGTCGCCGATTTCAACAAGGCCTGTTTCTTCGAGCGCTTTATCGATGCGCCCGCCGATCGCTTCGGCATCCGCGTCGCCCACCCGCAAGCGCGTCGCGGCTTCGATCGATTCATCAACCGTCAGCGTGTCATACGCGATGGAAAATTGCGGCACATAGCCGATCTCGGTCGGCGTGAAATCGCGGTCTTTCGAAAGGTTTCTTCCTTCCCAAAACAGGTCGCCGGAGCTCTCGGGATTCAGGCCCGCGATGGTCTTGAGCAGACTGGTTTTGCCGCATCCCGAAGGTCCGACAATCGCCATGAAGTGGCCCTTGGGAATGCGGATCGACACGCGATCGACCAAAGGCATTTCCTCGCCGTTGCGGCGAATCGCGTAAGTGACATCCTTGAGTTCGAGCACGGAGATGAATGGTGGGGTGAAATCACTCGAGCGGCACGATGCGGATTTTCCCGCCGGGCTTGCGATGCATGTCCTCGCTGAGTGTGGTCGCATTGGCTGGCGCGGCGCTGGGGGTCGCCGGCGATGATTGATCGAGCGCATTGCGCAAGGCACCTTCGACCAACTGGCCGCAGTGGATCTTCATCGGCGGCAGCGCGCCAAGGTCACCGGCAAGATCCTGCGCGGTGAGATGCCTTGCTTCATCGGCAGTCTTGCCGCGCAGCAATTCGGTGGCCATCGAGGCAACCGCGATCGCCGTCTGGCAGCCAAAGGCTTGGAACGACGCGCGGTCGATCACCTTGCGGCCATCCTTTTCGGTGAACTTGAGCCACATCCGCAGCATGTCGCCGCATTCCGGCGAGCCCACCGTGCCGACGGCATCCGCATCGCCCATCTCACCTTGATTAAGCGGCTGGCTGAGGGCTTCCCTGACTTTGGATTCAAATGAACTCATGATTGGCTGCTTGTGATGAAATGACCATAGGCCGAGGCTTTGTCGATTCAAGCCGCGAACGGCGATTCACTTCACAGGAAATTTGCGGCCGCGGCCGGATTCCCATGCCGCGCGCACGCTGTCGTAAAGTCCGGTGAGCTCGGCTTCAGACAACAAGCGAAACTCGACCGTGCGGGCGTGCGTTGTTTCGGGAAATTTTTTCACGACCATTTCATGTACCGCGCTGCCAGCTTTATCGGCCGCCTTGTCGATCAACTCGCGCCCACGATCGACCGCCGATGAGACCACTCCCGCCGCGCCATTGCCTTTCACCGCATCGCTGATCGGCGTGATGAAATAAAAGCGCGCAAGCGATTGGCCGAGCGCATCGACAGTGACCTCATCGACAATCAGGGCGCCATCGAGCACATACTTGTGGCGGCTGACCGATGAAATCCGATCGAGCGCGACCATGTAATGACCGCCGCCGAGGGTGGCTTGCCAAAAACGGTTGGCACCTGCCGAGTCGCTCGGTTTTTCGGGCGCGGTCGGTGTTTCCTGCGCCTGCAGCGCATGGCCGAATGCAAGCCACACAACCATGATGCCAAAAAATTTGCTGTTTAATTTGAACATATGCGGAACATGGCATGTCTCCATGGTAATGACCAGCATGAGAGCCAAAGCTTCGGAAAAGTTAAAGATTGTCAGCTCTCGCCGTCGGGCTCAAATTTTGCCCATGGTTCAGTATCGGTCCAATGTGGCTGCGCTGGTGGTGGATCCATCGGGCAGCCTGTTGATCTGCGAGCGTGTGAATGTGCCGGGCGCGTGGCAGTTTCCGCAAGGCGGGGTCGACCCCGGCGAAAGCCTGGAGCAGGCGCTGTTTCGCGAGGTGCGCGAAGAGGTCGGGCTCGAGGCCGAGCACTATGAAGTGACCGCCATGCGCAAGGGCTACCGCTACTTGTACCCTGAGGACATTCGCGAAAAAAAGGTCCGCAAGCACGGCAGCCATGGCCAGGAGCAGACTTATTTCCTGTGCCGCCTCAAGGCCGGCGCGCCGCCGGTGAATGTGGATCAAAAGCCGCGTGAGTTCCGCGCGTACCGCTGGATCCTGCCGCAGGAGTTCGATCTCGATTGGCTGCCGGAATTCAAGCGCGATGTCTACCGCGCGGTGATGCGCGATTTTTTCAAGGTCGAGCTGCGTTGATTCCTGCTGGGTCGCTGCCGATACCGAAAAGCAGCGCAATCAGTCGCAACGCGCGATCGAGCTGCGACTTCCATGGTCTTGTCGGGCGCACGATTTCCCATTGGTTTTCCAGCGCCATGGCGCTGAGGCACGCGTCGGGATTGACCACCAAGGCGCGCTCGCAAATGGCAAGCATCGGCAAATCCGCGCGGCTATCGGTGTAGCCACAAGAGCCAGGCAGGCGGCCATCGATGAAATACGATGAATCTAGTACTTGCTTGAGCCGTGTGACCTTCGCCGCGCCCTTGTGATTTTCCAGATCCGGAAACAGCGTGCCAGGCGTGACCGCCGTGCCGAGCGAGATGTCGAAGCCGAGCAGCGCGCCAATTTCGCGCACATAGAACTCCGGGCTGGCGGAGGAAAGGATCAGCAGATCGCCCGCCCTGCGGTGCCGCTCGATGCGTTCACGCAGTTGCGGGTAGATTGCCGGCATGAGCGACTGCGCGAATTCGCGAGCATACGCGGCGAGTTCGCGCGCATCGATGCGCCACAAGTAGCTGAGAAAAATCCGCTTCATGCACTCGGTGCCGAGCAGGCCGGCGAGAGGCGTAAAAATCAAAAATACCGGCAAGAGCAGCGCGCGCCATGGTTCGCGGCGCACGACAAAATGACGGAACAGCAACTGGCAATCCCACGGGATCAGGGTGCCGTCGAGGTCGAAGAGGGCGATCGCCCGCGAAGTGGCGTTGGGGGGGCTCGTTTGCACGGAATCAACTGCGAATCGCGCGCAGACTGGCATGCATCACCGAGTGCCGCCATCTTTTCCCGCGCCGCTTTGCGCTTTCCGCCGACGGAATCCGGCTGTAGACTCCTGCCATGCCAGAAACCGCCGAGGCAGATCCACGCTTCAACGAATTTGTCCTGTTCCAGGCACAAAACGCCGGGCTTTTTCTCGGTCAGATCCCACACCCGCAAACAGGTGAAAAATCGGTGAACCTCCGCGCCGCTCAATCGGTGATCGACTCGCTCGAAATGCTTTCCAGCAAAACCCGCGGCAATCTGACGGAAACCGAAACCAAGCTTCTCACCATGGCGCTGCAAAATTTGCGCCCCTTGTTCCAATCCGCGCAAGCCGCCGCCAAACACTGAACTCCAACGCATCATGACATTCGAACCATTCAACATCGGCCATGTTCCGGTCGGCGGACCCGTCCCCTTCTTCATCCTCGGCCCCTGCTCGCTCGAGTCGGAGTCCTTTGCCTGGGACATGGCGCGCTCGCTCAAGGACATCGCCGACCGCACCGGCATCCATTTCATTTTCAAAGCGTCCTTCGACAAAGCCAACCGCACATCGATCAACTCATTTCGCGGACCCGGCCCGCGTGAGGGCTGCCGCATTCTTGGAGAAATTGGCAAGCAACTCGGCGTGCCGGTCACGACCGACATCCACACCGCCGAGCAGGCCGAAATCGCCGCGGAGTTTGTCGACCTGCTGCAAATCCCCGCGTTTTTGTGCCGTCAAACCGACCTGCTCGAAGCCGCCGCGAAGACCGGCCGCGCGGTCAATGTGAAGAAAGGTCAGTTCCTTGCGCCGTGGGACACGGTGAACATCGCCGACAAAATGCGCGCCTTCGGCTGCAGCCATTTCCTCATCACCGAACGCGGCACGACCTTCGGCTACAACAACCTCGTGGCCGACATGCGTTCGCTTTATTGGATGCGCAAGGAAGGTCTGCCAGTGATCTTCGATGCAACGCATTCGGTGCAGCGGCCCGGCGGGCTTGGCGGCACAACCGGCGGCGATGGCGAGCTTGCGCCGGTCTTGGCGCGCGCGGCCGTGGCCACCGGCATTGACGGACTTTTCATGGAAGTGCACTCGGATCCCGCCAACGCCGTTTCCGATGGACCCAACCAGATCCCGCTCGAGTTCATCGAAGACCTCTTGGTAAAGCTCATCGCCATCCACCACGCGTCTCACTGATCGCGGACTACTTCACGGGACTTTGCCGAAAGAGCCATTGGGGCCGAACGCCTTGTAGGGTGGGGGGTCACTGCGCGTCTTGTTGCGCTTCTGTTAGCTCCTTCGTAGACCGTAGCGAGGATTTCGGTGATGATGCCTTATCACCATGACTCGATTGCACTCTAGACGCTCCTCAAACAGAATGTGGTATGGGAACCGTTTGAGGTTACTCCTCCTTCTTCCGCTTGGGTCGTAATGGTGCCTCTCGGGATACTGCTCGATGTAATCGATCGCATCATCAATCTCCTTCCAGAACTTGTCGAGTAACTCATCTGAGACCTCGGCATACATCGGGGCAATCTCGCGTGCATCCATCGCGGCCTTAGGATGAATAATGAGTGGCTTCATGCCGCCACTTACCGCCCGCAAAGCCTGCGGAATTCCTCCTTCGTCACGCCAACGACTGTTCCTGAGTCCATCTCCGCGGATCGATTATCGACCTCTTCATCGTCCACCCAATAGTGGGTGTTATCGAGGCTACCAAGCAGCAAAACGGCCAATTCTGCCCGCTCAGGCTTGGAGAGTCTGACGACAGATTCTCGAATCTCGGTGAATGTACTCACGAAATAAAGCTACATTGTCCTGCTTAGAATTCCAGCCCGATTTTTTGGCGAACGATGAGCGCAGGCACCCATACCAGCAAGGGCGGGCGACTGGTAGGTGTTGTCACTGCACGCCTTGTTCGCTTTCTAGTTCCATCGCATAACGCAGTGCTGCCCGTACATCATCCATGGCCTTGCCATAAAATGTTCCGATGGGTCCTTGCAGCTCGTGATGCTGGATCGCTTGCAATCCCTGTACATTCGCAAAGCTCTTGACGCGCAAAAATGATCTTGATGGCAACTCTACCTCATATGGCGAACCTCGATGTGCGGAGGTAATTGGAACACATAGACAGAGTGCCCTCGGTGGATTTGAATCCTCACGTGATACGACTAACATCATCCGCACCTTGCCACCGGCACCAAGATCGACACGATACACTTCTCCTGGCTTAGTCGTCATAGCAGGTATCAAGTGCTGCTTGTCTTGCCGAGGTCGGACGCAAAATATCCGAATCAGGCGGAATCTCTACGGCGAAGGGCAAGCCACGCCGCATCTTCACCTGAGTAAGGAACATCCGAATCGCTTCGGTGGTCGAAATGCCCAAGCACTCAAACACGGTCTCCGCTTCTTCCTTGAGGCGCGGTTCCACTCTAGCCCGAACAACTGCTTCTTTCATGACTCGAATGTAGCGCATCTGGGCCACGACGCAATGATTTTTTGCGAACGTTCAACTGTAGAGGCGGCGAAATGGAAGCCTGAATTCAAATTGGGACCTCACCCGTCCTTGGATGGAGCATCTTGTTCGATATCTCTTTTCTTGAGAAGCAAACCAAGGGTAAGAGCGACCGAAATGGGAATAAGCAGATGCCACATGACGCGAGGTATCGCTACCAATGGTTGCTTGAACGAAAAATACGGAGGCAACGAAACGTCCGATCCTTCAAATCTTTTTGGTATCTCGACAAAATGCGCGTAGAGTTCACGGCCCAAATACAACCACGCAACGAGCAGAAGCAGTAAAAGGGACAACCCATAGATCGCTTTATGAGGAAATCGCCACAAACCCAAAGCGAGACCAACCAACGACGATGCCACACCAAAAGACTCAATGGACGATGTGATTCGATATTCCGCAAACCAACCACTAATCTCTGGGGCTGGCACAGGCACTGTGATCAACCACGCGCTTTGGGCAAAAGCAAACAATGCTGCAAGTGAGAGGAAACAGGCGATGGTGTATCTTCGGATCATTTTTTTCATCTGACGTGAAAGGCTAGCAACGAGGGGCGTTGCCCCAAGTTGGCTGTGCAGACTTGCTCGGCTCTTTATTTCTCAGTCTGCCCATATGTTCTTGGAAACACTAAGGCTCAGTTTATATTTTTGCTCCCATCGGTGCGGTAAATTTGTCATCGACCACGTTTCCCGTGTTTCTGACCAGTGCTGGCTCAAAAATCAAAACATGTGCTTCCGCATCTGAGGCCGTTCGGTGCTCAACACCCTTGGGAACAACAAACAGCTCCCCTTCTTTGATATGCACTATTTTATCTCGAAACTCTACACGCATAGACCCGGACCACACTAAGAACATTTCATCTTCATGCTCGTGGATATGCCACGGGAATACTCCTTGAAACTTAGCGAGCTTCACCTCTTGGCCATTTAGCTCCGCAATCACTTTGGGACGCCAGTGCTCAGTTATCAGCGCGAACTTCTCTGTTACGTTTGTAGTATTCATAATTTCTGCCTAACGTTAATGCTCAGCGATAACTGTGCTCGGAGCACAATCCGTGACAAGCACGGCTATTCGCTGTAGCGCCTGGTTCGTCTCAGTGGTTTTCGACATTTATTCTGTCTCCTTGTATAGACGGTGCAGAAATGACTAAAAAGCAAACATCGTCAGACGATCTATTCATGAACTTGTGTCGTAATCCTGGAGCTACTTCGATTCCTGAATTGGCTGGGATCAGAAATTCTTTCCCGTCAATTTCAAAAGTCGCGACGCCAGAGAGAATATAAAAGAATTGGCGAGCATGTTCGTGGTAATGCCTGTCTTCCGATGCACCGGCTGGAACCTTTTCTTCGATAACGCTCAGACTTTGAGAATTAGCCAAACGCCACCCATCGCAGACTTTCGCCCAGAGATAATGATCCGCTGTCGTTTTTGATATAGGAATACTCATTTCTGCTTTTGCCGAACGTTGTTTGGTCACACAAGTTTCTCGTTTAACAGTAACGGCAAGAAAAAAGGGCTGCGTAAATCTTTTTCTGTAAAAGTGATCAAGGCATCAATCTGAGGGATGTTTTTGGTGTCTGTTAGTTTTCTGGTTTGAGGTAAGATTTTCCGGATTCCCAAGCTTCGGAGATTTCGACGAGCACGGCGGTGACCAGGCGTTC
>CANHQM010000032.1 GCA_947462835.1 Akkermansiaceae bacterium | reverse complement strand
GCAAGCCGACCTAGGGGAGCGGCGCACCGTGCGTGATCCCGATTCCGCTACGCTCCATCGGGCTCACGCACGGTGGGTCACAGGTGAAATCGGCTTCTCGCTTTTACAGAAGAAATTTTACACTACCGGTGGCTGACGGACTCGTTGCTAGGTCGGGGATGTTTCATGTCATGCCTGAGGTCAGCATGACGCCGCTGGAGGATATCGCTTGACGAAATGACATCGGTTGCAGTTTCTCGTTCCTGCATGAAAAATATTTCCTCTCTCCGCATCGGGCTCGGTGTTCTCGCCGCGTTTTCCCTCCACATCTCAGGCAACCTGTAACCTTTTGCAAAACCGTAGAGAGACGAAAACGATGAAACGGACAATGAAGACAACGCCGATTTAAGATCACCCTAACAATCAAAACAATGAAAGCGATCACTCACCTGATGCTCGCCATCATAATTGGCTCTCTCGTTTATAACGTTCGTGCCGGGACGCTGGAATCCGATTTCGTCCAGCCTCCGGAATCCACCAAGCCGCGCTGCTACTGGTATTGGATGGACGGCCAGATTACAAAAGAAGGCATCACACGCGATCTGGAAGCGATGAAACGGGTCGGCATTGGCGAAGGTTACATTGGCATCATCACCGGCCAGAGCGGCATCCCCGCCCGCAGCGAACCCAAGGCGCTGACGGATGAGTGGTGGAGTTTCATCGAGCACGCCATCCGCGAGGGCGGTCGGCTGGGGGTGGACATCGGTTTTTTCAATTCGCCCGGCTGGAGTCAATCGGGCGGGCCGTGGATGAAATCCACCCAGACGATGCGTTATGTTATCTCGTCGGAGACGCGGTTGCGCGGGGGGCAACACTTCGAGGGCAAACTGCCGGTGCCGCCGGGTGAGTATCAGGGTGAGTTTCAGAAAGCGTTTCAGGACATCGCGGTGCTGGCGTTTCCGGCCCCGAGCGGCGAGGACGAACTGGCGAAGATCACGGAGCGCACACCAAAGACGGTTTGTTTTGAAATGGGACCGCCGTTCATGGTGCGGAGCCTGTCGGTGCAGCCGGTCAAGCCGGTGAACGTCACCGCCGAGTTGCAAGCGTCGGATGACGGCCAGACATACACGACGGTGAAGCAGTTCACGATTGAGCGGCGCGAACCCGGCATGGGTCACGGCCCGGTGGCGTTTGCTCCGGTGGTGGCCACCTTCCCGGCAACGACGGCGCGGTTCTGGCAGTTGAAATTCTCGGAGGAATGTGAACTCGGCGAGATCCGTCTCTCCCCGGCGGCGCGGGTGGAAAAGTTCGCGGAGAAATCGTTGCTGAAGATGTTCCAAGCACCGCTGCCGCCATTCGATTATTACCTGTGGCCCAGATCGGCGGAGCCGGAGTCAGCCGACCCGATGATCCAGCCCGAGACGGTGCGCGACCTCAGCAAGCTGATGGCGGCGGATGGGACGTTGCGCTGGGACGTTCCGGCCGGGGAGTGGATTGTGTTACGCACGGGGATGCTGCCAACGGGCGCCAGGAACAACCCCGCGCCGCCCGAGGCGACTGGATTTGAAGTGGATAAGATGAGTCGCCCGGCACTGCGGTCGCACTTTGACGCCTATGTCGGCAACCTGCTTCAGCGGATGCCGGCGGCGGAGCGCAAGGCTTGGAAGCATGTGGTTGCTGACAGCTACGAGCAGGGGTCGCAGAATTGGACTGACGGCTTCGCTGCGGATTTCCAGAAATGCTACGGCTATGATCCACTCCGGTTTCTGCCGGTGATGACCGGGCGCATGGTCGGCAGCGCAGACCAATCAGACCGGTTTCTCTGGGATATGCGCCGGTTGGTGGCTGACCGGATCGCGCGGGATTACGTCGGAGGACTGCGCGACTTGTGCCATGAGCACGGCTTGAAGTTGTGGTTGGAGAATTACGGGCACTTCGGTTTTCCCGGTGAATTTCTTTTGTATGGCGGTAACACCGATGAGATCAGCGGCGAGTTCTGGGTCAACAACGATCTCGGCCGGTTGGAATTGCGCGCCGCGTCTTCGGCGGCGCACATTTACGGCAAGCCCGTGGTTTGGGCGGAGGCGTTTACCGGCGGGGCGGCGTTTGTCAACTCGCCGCGCGACTTAAAACAACTCGGCGACTGGGCGTTCTGCCAGGGCATCAACCAGTTTATGCTCCACGTTTTCATCCATCAGCCGTGGGAGGATAAGCTGCCCGGCATCAACGCCGGGTTCGGAACGGAGTTCAACCGGCATAACACCTGGTTCGAGCAATCCAAGGCGTGGATTGATTATCTGCGGCGCTGCACCGTGATGTTGCAGGCCGGCAAGCCCGTGGCTGATGTCGCCTACTTCATCGGCGAAGACGCGCCCAAAATGACGGGACTGCTCCAGCCGGAACTGCCGACGGGACGGGACTTCGACTGGATCAACGCCGACGTGATCGAACACCAGCTGGCGGTGAAAGATGGTCGCTTGGAACTGCCAGACGGCATGAGCTACCGCGTGCTGGTGCTACCACCGCAGGAGACTATGCGGCCCGCGTTGCTGAAGCAAATTCGCAACCTTGTAAATGCCGGGGCCACGATTGTTGGTCTGCCGCCATCGCGTTCACCGAGTTTGGAAAATTTTCCGGCGTGTGACGACGAAGTGCGAACCCTCGCCCGCGAAGTCTGGGGCGATACTGACAAGAAACAGCCGGGCGAACACCGGTTCGGCAAAGGCCGCGTCATCTGGGGCAAAAGCCTTGATGAAATTCTGTCCGCGCTCGGCTCGAAGCCGGATTTTGAGAGCCCGGCCAAACTCCGCTTTACGCATCGGCACACGGATGCTGCGGAAATTTATTTTGTGGCCAACCCGAAGGCGGAAGCCGTGCTGACCAGCGCCGCATTCCGTGCCGACGGCAAAGCGCCGGAGCTGTGGTGGCCGGATTCGGGGCGCATGGAGCGGCCGGCGGTTTACGAGACGGCGGATGGCGTGGTGCGGCTGCCGCTGCAATTGGGGCCGAGCGGCTCGGTGTTCGTCGTGTTCCGCGAAAATGCCGCGCCTCCGACCGAACGCATTGTCTCGGTCAGGCGTGACGGCAAAGAAATTCTGAGCACGGCCCCGCAGCCCGCCGCTGATTTTGACAACCCCGACAATTTTACTTTTGCCACTTGGGTGAAACCCGAAGCTGACACCACGCTCGTTCGCGAGGCGAACAGCGGCGTGGGCTTGGGCGAAGCGCGTAATGACGTAATTTCCCCGCCATTTGGGGATACTTATGGCGGCGCAGGTCATGCGGGCAGCGGACTGGCCGTTGGGCGCAACGGGGTGTGCGTGTTCGAATCCGGGTCAGGCTACTTTGCTGCCACGCTCGTTCACCCTGCGTCGCTGACGAACTGGACGCATGTGGCGGTGGTGTATCGCGCCGGCCAGCCGAGTTTGTATCTGAACGGCACGCTGGCACGAACCGGGTTGAAGAGCACACACATCGTTCATGCCGGGGTGGGCAATAACGCGCGCGCGAAGTATCACGGCCAATTCGGCGTTATCGAGGAATTCAGTCGCCCGTTGAGCGCGGACGAGATTGCCCAGCTCATGACCGCCATGCCGCGACCGGACCATGACCCGATTGAACTGCCTCCACAGTTGACGCGCACTGCGGCTGGTCAGATCGTGGCGCAAGTCCGGCAGGCGGGTGATTACGAATTGAAGTTTGCCGATGGTCAGACGCGCCCGTTAAAAGTGGCGTCCGTGGCCGCGCCCGTTGAAATCACCGGGCCGTGGGAAGTGAGCTTTGCGCCAGGCTGGGGCGCACCGGAGAAAACCACGTTCGATCAACTTGCTGACTGGACGAAGCGACCCGAGGACGATGTTAAATATTTCTCCGGCAAGGCCACCTACCGCAAGACGTTTGAAGTTCCGGCACAGCTCCAGCCGGGCTCCGCCATGATTCTCGACCTCGGCCAAGTCAATGATATCGCCGTCGTGCGGGTGAACGGCCGAGAACTCGCCACGCTCTGGATGCCACCTTATCGCCTCGATATCACCGCCTCCTTGAAGCCCGGCCCGAACACGCTCGAGGTGGATGTCGTAAACACCTGGAATAACCGCCTCGCCGGCGACGCGGCCCTGCCGGTCGAACAGCGACTCACATCAATCAGCGCGCCCACCGTGACGAAAGATTCACCCCTGCTACCGGCGGGACTGCTTGGTCCAGTGACGTTGCAGACGATCAAAACAATGGATTTGAAATAGGGTGTCATGAAGAGAACTCTCAAAACCAGTCAGTCCGTTTGGTTCGAAAAGTTGTTCGGCAATTGCAACCTGTTTCGGATAAAATCTCGCCAAAATTCTCATCAACTTATGAACGATAAATCAAATAGGAAATCCCGGTTCATTTACATGAGCCATTTGTTGTTTGCCTTGACCGGAACACTCACCCTGCAGGCCTCAGAAAATGCGGCAACCCAGGCAGTCCCATCCATGCACCCGCAACTGCGCTATCATCCCGAGGGCGAGGCGATCGTCTGCCAGAACGGCGGCAGCGATTTCAACCGGCCAATATACTCCAACCAGAAGTTCCCCGTTGTTTACATCGGCGACCGCCCGAGATGGGCCGGGCTGGACCAAAACGGCGTTTTCGGCCACCTGAATCTCGCCCTGCAACGTGGCAACGATGCGGTGTGGTTGCATGACTTCAAAAACATCACGTCACGATATCTGCCGGGGCGGATGCAGTGGATCCTCGCGGACGAGCGGTTTGCCGGTCTGCAAATCACCATCGAGACCACGACGCTGGCCAGCGGAGTGGGCTTCGTGGTGCGGGTGGCTGGCAAGGGCACTCAACCGCAGGATAAATTGATGTGGCTTTACGGCGGCTATTTGATCGGCTCTGGTCTGGATGGTCAGTCGATGGTGGGAAAGCCGGCCGACGACGCCAACGCACCGTATGAAGTGACCACGGGCAACGACGGCTTTGATGCACAACTGGTCGATCCGGCAAAATTCATTGAGAGTCCGCCGCCGCTGCATGTTCTCGGCCGTTTCGACGTTCCAGTGGTGATGAAGAAGCTCAGCTCCACGCCGCCTGCTGATGCCAAGGCATTGCTGACTGCAGTTGCCCAGCCAATGGACAAGGGCGTGTGCGCGACGATGGAACTATCCGATGCGAAGCCCGTGAACTTCGCGCTTCATGTGGATTGTATTACGGAGCGAGCCTATTCGCTTTGCACGCCTTGGTTGGGTTCCAAACACCTGACCCCGGCGCAGTTGAATCCGACCACGCGCCAGTTTGCGCAAAGCATCACGAACACGCCAGCACAGGCCTTTGAGGCGGGCTGGGAGCACGCCACACAGATCGGCCGCATGGCGGTCGTGAACAGCCCTGATCCGTATCTCGATGCACAAGTTGCGGCATCGTCCTCGGCTGTTTATGGCCTGTATGTCGCCCCCGTGTTTACCCATGGCGGCTCGCAGTGGCGCTGTCAGATGCCAGGCTGGCGCATGTTGGATGGCGCCACGGCTTACGGTTGGCATCAGCTCGTAAAGGATGAGGCGGATTATTATATCAAAACGATGATCACGAGTTCCACGAACACCGCTCCGCATGCCAACGCGGCTGGCACAGAGGAAGCTGCCGATTCGCGCTACTACGGCAAGGGTCGCATCGGAATTGACCAGGGCATGTACAACTTCCAGACGCAGTTCTTTGACGGGTTGGTCCGCTCCTGGAGGCATACCGCCGATCCCGAGTTGGAGGCGATCCTGCTGCCCGCGCTGGAGCTGCATTTGGAATGGGCCAAGGAGTGCTTTGATCCCGACAACGACGGCCTCTATGAAAGTTATATCAATTCATGGCCGACCGATTCCGTCGGCTACAATGGCGGCGGCACGGTGGAGGAAAGCGCCTACTCGTATTCCATGCACCTGGCTGCCGCGGAAATGTGCCAGCGCAAGGGTGACCCGGCGGGAAGTGCCCGCCACACCGCTCAGGCGGAAAAGATCAACAAGGCCTTGCATGACATCCTGTGGCTGAAGCGCAAGGGGCACTTCGCCTCCTACATCGAGCAGGGCGGGCATAAGCGCGTTCATGATGACGCCTGGTTGTATAGCGAATTCCTGCCGATTGACCTGGGCATGACGACGCCCTTCGAAGCCATCCGCGCCCTTCACTACACCGAGTGGGGGCTGGAGCGCATCGCTCTGCCTTATGGCGGGGAACTTTGCCATACCTCCAACTGGTTGCCGTCGATATACAGCGTCAGGTCATTGTATGGTGGTGACATCTATCATCTCGCGTTGGCTTACTTCCGGACGGGGTTGTCCGACGCAGGCTGGAACCTGTTGAAAGGAGCATTTACCGAAAGCGGTTTCGGCGATCTCAAACCGAAGGTAGCCTACGGGAATCGTTGCAATTTTCTTTCGCCCGGCGGCTTGAGTCATCCGCATTGCAGCGTTGATTTCACCGATATTGCCAGCGGGTTCTGCCGGTCTGTGGTTGAGGGTTTGTTTGGCTATTTGCCTGACTATCCGAACGGGCGTGTGCAGGTGCAGCCGTCGATACCAACCGATTGGAATCATGCAGACCTCAACACACCCGATTTCCAATTGAGTTTCAAACGTGCCGGTGAAGTGGATCGTTATGTGATCGGTCTCAAAACGCCGGCGGAAATGGTGCTGAGGCTGCCGGTTTATGCCAAGCGCCTGGTGGGCGTGACGGTGAATGGCCAAGCCGTGAAGGCCGAGCTGCAACCTTGGTTCGGCTACGGCGTGGCGGTCATTCGTCTGCCCAAGGGCGTCAAAGCCGAGGTGCAAGTCACCGTGGCGGAACGGCAGGCGGTTCATGCGGAGCAAAAGCTGGCAGCGGTTGCCGGCCAGAAACTCACGCTGACTGCCGATGGCCCGATCCAACGAGTTGACGACGATCAGGGCTGCTTCACAACCCACGCGATCAACGGAAACGGCATCGTTGGCGAGTGTTCCACCGACGCCGGACATTACGCGGTCATGGGGCTGGTGAATGGCGATGTCCCGTATTGGAAGGTGTGGAAACTGGAGATTACCAACCCCGAGCAGCAACGCTTGAGCGAAGCGAAAAACCTGCGCAGCGCCGACCCGGGAGCAACCTGGAAACCGCTGGACATCTCGCCGGTGGCCAATGGCGATATCCGCACCATTTTCAAACAGGACTATGCCTCGCCCCGGCCAGCCACATGCAGCGTGCGCCTCGCCCGCGACGGTTACCGGGCTTGGACCATGTTGCACTGGAAGAGGAGCCCGCCAACGATCGGGCTGGAGAACGTCGGCCTGAAGTCTCCTGCTCTGCAACAGAGCTGGGCGGCCAAGGATCCCAAAGCTTTTGGCTACCGTGATGAAGTGACCATCGACGCCTGGCTGGTTCCCGCAGCCATGCCGGAAGAGGGCGGACGCATTGTGGATCGCTCGATCCCCGGGACGCTCAACGGGTTTCTCCTCGATACCTATCCAGCCAACAGCCTGCGCCTGCTGACCGCAAATGGAATGCTGACCGCGCCCAACGTGTTGACGCCCGGCGAACCGGTGCGGGTGACAGCCGTGTACAGCGCCAGCAAGCGAATCGCGAAGCTCTACAAGAACGGCAAGCTGATCGCCAGCAGTGATGACGGCGCGTTCCCGCAGCTTTCCGTGGCGGAGCAGGGATTGTTCATCGGTGCGGACGCATCCGGCGGAAACCGCTTCGATGGCGAAATCCAGCGGGTGGTGCTCATCCCGAGCGCACTCACCGATGCGGAGGTGGCGGCGGATGATGGTAGGCCGAACCCCTCCCGACCAGCTGATGCCGAGTGGGTTTTGAAAGAGCAGGCCGCCGCCGAAGTGGCGTCTTCCGTTGGGCAACAGGTTTTAGTGAGACTCAGTGAAGCGCCTGCCAGCAAACCGGTCAGCCTGCTGCGCGACGGTCAATTGGTGACCCCGCAAGGCGTGCCTTTCGTGGCCCCGACGGCAACGCGCAACGCGGCCTTTGCCTCGCTGTGGGACAACTGGCCCGATCAAGTGACTGTGCCGGTGGATCAAAGTGCCGCTGCGGTGTGGTTGTTGGTCGCCGGCTCGACCCAGCCCTTGCAGGGACGCATCGCCAACTCGGTGATCCGTTTCCGTTACGCCGACGGCGTTGAGGAGCGCCTCGATCTGGTGCCGCCTTTGAACTTCTGGATGCTCTGTCACTGGGCTACTGACTACAATCAGGAATCTGATGCGTTTGCCTTGGGTGACACCCCGCCCTTGATGGTGCAACTCGGCAACAACTGCCGTGCGATGCTTTACGGCTGGCGCTTGCGCGAGGGCGTGAAGCTCAAGGAGGTCACCTTGGAGGCGCTGTCGCAGGAGGTCGTGGTCGGGCTGATGGGCGTGAGCCTGATGAATCCCGAGGCGTCGAGGTGAACAACCGGATGATGGGTGCCCGTGCCGCAGCCCATTTGATCGAGGGTGGCGCGCGGCGGTTGGTCAGTGCGGGGATCCTCCAGGGAATAGCAACTCTTGCCACCGATCCACATGGTGAAGAGTCGCCCAAGGGCTTATCTTTGGGTTACTTGGAGTCGGCAACGAGGCGGAATCGAAAACGCTGGCGGGCACGTGAAAAAATATCGCTTGACGCAATGACATTGGTTGCAGTCACTTCGCGCAGCATGAAAAATTTTTCCTCCCTCCGCATCGAGCTCGGTGTTCTCGCCGCGCTTGGCTTGCCGGCGATGGCATTTGCCGGCACGGTCCGCTTTGATTTTGAGACGGGCGATCTGCAGGGCTGGCAGATCGTGGAGGGCAAGCTGGCTGCTCCGGTCTGCAGCCGGGCAACCTATCACAACACGGCTTTGGGTCCCACTTGCAATAAGGAGGGAAAATACTTCATCAGCACGCTCGAAGCAGCCGATGGAAGCATGGATAGCACACAAACGGCGGTGATCAAATCCCCCGTTTTTGTTTTAGAAGGGCCGGCGATCTCGTTTCTCATCGGCGGAGGCAAGGAGCAAAATGCCTATGTCGCGCTTTGCACCGAGGACGGGACGGAGGTCTTCCAGGCGCGCGGCGACGAACATGAGGAGATGCAGCGGATCACGTGGGACGCCTCTGCGCATGTCGGCAACAAGGTTTTCCTGACGATCGTGGACAAGGAAACTGCGGGCTGGGCGCACGTGACCTTCGATGATTTCACCGCCACCGGGCGGATCGATCCGCAGGCCACCGAGGCGCTGCGGGCGTCCGATTCGCAGCGTCAGCAGAAGAAGGCGGAGTTGGCGCAGGCCGCCAAAGACAGACTTGATGCCGATCGTGCCAAGCGGCTGACCGAGTTGATGACCGACGAGCGGTTGTTTGCCCGCGGCGGGCGCCGCGTGTATGAGGGGGATCATCTCGGCGCAATCAGCATGCCGATCGGCGGCATCGCGGCCGGGCCGATCCAGATCAATGGCCAGGCGCGCCGCCACATCTGGCAGATTTTCAAAAACTACAAAGCCATCGATCTGCCGCATTCGTTTTTCGCTGTGCGGGCGAAAGCCGCAGGCCAACCCGCGGTGGCGCGGGCGATGCAGACCGCGAAAGAAGGCCCATTCGAAGCGATGCAATCGCTGAAGTTCAGCGGCGAGTATCCGTTCGGCTGGTTCACGTTCGAGGATCCGGCGCTGCCGGTTGCCGTGAGCATGGAGTGCTTCAGCCCGCTGATCCCGCTCGATGAGAAGGATTCCGCCATCCCCTGCGCCATATTCAACCTGACTGCGGAAAACAAGGGGAAGGAGCCGGTGGAAGTGAGCTTTCTCGGCACGCAGCAGAACGCGGTGGGTGCGGATTGGAAGCAGGCGATCTCCGGCCGCAGTTCGCCCGCCTATGGCGGCAATGTGAATCAAGTGCTGAGGGATGCGGGCGCGACCCTTTTGCATCTCACCACCAGCAAGCCGAAAGACGCTGCCAACTACGGCGACATGGCGCTGGCGGTCCTGAACGAGAATGCCTCGGCCACGGCGAGTTGGGAGAGCCACGAGTCCTTGAGCGCGAGCTTTGGGGAATCCGGCACGGTTTCCGGCGGCGTACACTCCGGCCCGTCGCCGGCGGGGCAAACCGTGGATGGCGCGCTGGCCGTGCCGTTCACGCTCGCGCCGGGAGAAAAGCGAACGGTGACCTTCGTGCTGGCATGGCATTTCCCGAATGTCGCCTTGCCCGAGGGGCATGTCGGCAACATGTATGCCAACTGGTGGCCGGACGCAGCTGCGGTGGCCCGCGATGTTTCCAAGCGGCTGGACGATTTGTCGGCCCGGACGCATCTGTATAACGAGACGCTCTACTCCTCGAACCTGCCCTACTGGCTGCTCGACCGCATCAGCTCGCAGGTCGCCATCCTCAGCGCCATGACCTGCAACTGGGCGAAAAACGGCTTCTTCTATGCCTGGGAAGGCTGCAAGCGGGAAGACGGAAGCTGCGAAGGCAACGCCACCCATGTGTGGGGCTATGCGCAGGCCCACGCGCGGCTGTTCCCGGCCATCGGCCGCGCGATGCGCGAGGAAGACGCGGCGAATCTGAGGCCGGAGGGAATGCTGCCCGTGCGCTTCATCCATCCCTTCCCCGCATTCGACGGTCAGTGCGCCTTCGTCATGAGCTCCTACCGCGAGCACTTGATCAGCAAAGATGGGAAGTGGCTCAAGGGTCATTGGCCCGCGGTCAAACGGGCGATGGATTACACGATTGCGCGCTGGGACTCCCCCTCCGCCTCCATTGTGGAGATGAAGAACAATGGTGTTCCCGACGGCATGTTGACCGGTCCCCAGCACGCCATGGACGGCGATCAGGGCGGCACCAGTTCGTGGCTGGGCAGCATGTATCTTGGCGCGTTGTCCGCCGCCGCAGAAATGGCCGACCTTCAGGGCGATTCCGCATCGGCCGGACGCTACCGGCAGATCCTTGCCGCCGGGAAGGCGAACCAGGACAAGGCGCTCTTCAATGGCGAATATTATATTCAGGTTCCCGACCCGACTCCGCAGGAGGATTACCGCAACGGCTGTTACATCGACCAGATGCTCGGCCAGTGGTGGGCTTTGCAGATCAACTGCGGCTGGATCTACCCACAGGATCATGTGCGCTCGGCGATGGCCGCGCTGTTCAAGCACAACTTCCGCGCGAATTTTCACGGCATCCCACAGATCCCGCGCAAGTTTGTGGAAGAGCCGGACGCGGGCATGCAGCAAGGCACCTGGCCCCGGGGCGACAGACTGACGAGCGAAATGGTGGCGGGCCATCGGAAAGACGAGATCCGCTACACCGATGAAGTGATGAGCGGGTTCGAATACGCCGCTGCCGCAATGATGATACAGTCCGGATTGTTGCAAGAGCCCTTCACCGTTCTTCGCGCCGCGGCGGATCGGTATGACGGACGGCTCCGCACGAATCTCACCAACATGGATGTCGCCTCTTGGGGATACAGCGGAAACCCATTCGGAGACGACGAGGCCGGGAAGTTTTACGCCCGCGCCATGGCCATCTGGTCCACCCTCCTGGCCGCCCAGGGCTTCATCTACGACGGCCCCGCCGGGCTTATTGGCTTGAAGCCGGTCTGGAAACCCGAGGATCACAAGTCGTTCTTCACCGCCGCCGAGGGCTGGGGAGTCTTTGTTCAAAGCCGCAAAGACGGTATCCAAACCGAGCGCCTCGAACTCAAATACGGCCAATTGGAACTTCGCGAGCTGGTCTTCGAGGTGCCTGCCGCGAAGACTGATGCCAAGGCAACCGTGAAAGCAGGCGGTCGCCCGTTGGCCGCCAAAACCTCGGTCCACGGCACCGAACTCCGCCTCAACTTGGATCAGCCGGTTAAGCTGAAAGCCGGGGAAACCTTACTCGTCGAAATCCGGTGAGCTTTCCCGATGCCATCGCCATCGCCACTGTGGCTGTCTGGTTGCCTTCGCACGCGACTAATCCTATCAAAAGATCGCTTTCCACCTTGCTAAAAGTATAACAAATCCGATGAACCCCTCCTCTCCAAACACGGCTTCATGAAAAGTCACCGCCTGATCGCCCGCACCCTCGCAGGCGTCCTCTTCAGCGCGGCACTCGCGCCTGCCGCCGACGATGTCAGCAAGTTTCAACAGCCCGGCAGCGTGGTGACCACTGCGACTTCGCAACCCGGCTCGAAGGGATTGGTGCCGGGCAAGTTCGGAAACGCGATCAATCTGGCGTCGGATAACGGGGAGGTTTCGATTCCGATCCCGGGCGTGCTGAAGGATCGCCCGGTGGCATTCGCGTGCTGGGTGAAGCTCAACAGCCTGACGGCCTACAACATCATCATGTCGGTCGGCCCGAAAAGCGGGAAGCACTGGGAGGTTTTTACGACGCCGGGCGGGCGCCTGACGGTTTTTATCCCCGACGTCGGCAACGGTGACCCCGCCGCCGCCAATTTTCCGACTCAAGCCCAACTGGAGGCCGGGCAATGGCACCACCTGGCATTCCGGATCGGACAGAAAAGTCTGGAGCTGTATTTGGACGGGAAAAATGTGCTGGAGAAGACGCTGGATCAGGATCTGGCATTTGACGAGCAGCCGCTGCTGCTCGGTGCCATCATGGATGATGGCAGCATGCGCTGCGATGGCGCGGTGGACGACCTGGTCATCAGCCGGGGGACGGACGCGCTTGTGGTGCCGACAGCGCCCGCGCAGGCGACGGCAGCCGCCATCGCGATTTTCCCCTTCGACGAGGTGGATAAAAACAATGTTTCTCCCAACAAGGTGTCCGCCTCAGCGATTCAAGCCGGCGTCAAGGATCCCCTGCGCATGCCGTCGGGCAACCGCTTTCTGGACGAAGTCGAGGAGGACGAGCGCAACGCCTCCACGCTGCACGGTGACGCGGCGGTCGAGGCGGAAAGCGTCCTGCCGGTGCGGACAGTCGTGGCGGAAGCCTCCGACACGACGATTGCGGCGGCGGAGCCGCTCTCGATCTCGCTCAACGGCGAGTGGCTGCTGGAGGGAGGCAAGGCCCGCGAGAAGAACACCTGGGAATGTAAAGAGGGCCAAGGCATCACAGCCGGCTGGTTCAAGGAAAATGCCGACCGTTCGTCCTGGCGGCGGGTCCAGGTGCCGACATCCGTCCAGAGCGCGCTGCTCAAACTCGGTGAGACTCCCGACCCGCTCTACGATGCCAACACATGGAACGAACTGCAAAAGAACGGCTACCCGCAAGATGTGCCCTGGCAACGCCGCCACACGCGCATCGAGATAAACGAATGGTGGTTCGCGCGCCAGTTTGAACTGCCCAAGGATTGGGATGGCCAGCGCATCCGGCTGGCGTTTGACGGCATTGATTACGCCGGTTCGGTTTTCCTCAACGGCCGGTTGCTCGGCTACCATGCCGGCATGTTCGGGGGACCGGAGTTCGACATCAGCAAGGCGGTGCGCTTCGGACAGCCGAACACGCTGGTGGTGCGCCTCGACCGCAGCCCCGACGACTGGTTCGGCATTCTCAAGGGCAGCCCCGGCTGGGGGTGGCACTACGGCCACCTGATTTCGCTCGGCATCTGGCGCGGCGTGAAGGTCGAGCAGGTTCCCGAGGTGGAGATTTCGGATGTCTTCGTCCGCACCAAATCCCTCGAAAAGGACAAGGCTGTCGTCCTCGTCCAGTATGACATCGTCAACAGCGCGACCGAGGCCAGCAGCGTCCAGGTCGGCGGGACGATCGCGGGAAAAGGATCCGCCCCGGCGAACTTTGTCAACCGCGTGTCGGCCCCGAACGGGCGGAGCCGCTGGCAGACGGAGGTGACCGTCGCCCAGCCGAAGCTGTGGTGGCCGATGAATTACGGCGAGCAGAATCTTTACGAACTCCGGCTGCAGACCGGCGGGGCGGCAGGTTCCTCCGCCGCGAGCACGTTCGGAATTCGCACGATCGAGATGCGCCCGATGTGCGGCACGAAGGCCGAGCAGGATTACCGCTGGCAGTTTGTCATCAACGGCGTGCCGATGTTCATCAAGGGCGCAAACTGGTGCTGGAGCGACCCGATGCTGCAATGCGATCCGGCCAAATATGAACATCTTCTGGAGCTCGCCCGCCGCGCGGGGATCCAGATGTTCCGCGCCTGGGGCGGCGGCATCATCGAGACCGATGAGTTCTACCGCCTGTGCGATGAAAAGGGGCTGATGGTTTACCAGGAATTTCCGTTTTGCTGGGGGCCTCCGACCTTCCCGATGACCGACGGGGCGGTTCTGGACCAGCAGGTGTCGCGCGTCGTCAAGCGCCTGCGCAACCATCCGTCGCTCATCATGTGGGGCGGCGGCAATGAGAACCTCGCCAAACCCGGCCCCGGCGCCGACGAAGGGCTGTTCCTGGTCGGCCGCCGCTGCCGCCAGTTTGATCCCACCCGCCCGTTCCATCGCACCAGTCCTTGGGGCGGAAGCATCCACAACTGGAAAGTCTTCCACCATGGCGCGCCGATTGACGACGGCTTCATGTCCAACCCCTCCGCATTCCCCAGCGAGTTCGGGATCCCCAGCATGAACAGCCGGGAGGAGTTCCTGAAATTTCTGCCGGCGGAAAAGCTCGAGGTCTGGCCGCCGAAGCAGGACGACGGCGGACTCATCTCGCACATGTGCCAGTTCGGCTATGGCGACCTGGCCAAGGTCATGCGCTATGCGGATTACGCGCCGATCAGGAGCTGGAAGGATTACATCGAATTCTCGCAGATGGCGCAGGGCGACTTAATCGCGTTCGCCACGAATCTCCAGCGCGCGGGCAGCTACGTCAACAAGGCCGGGCTTTGGTTCTACAAATTTACGGATCTCTTTCCCGGGCACTCGTGGGCGGTGGTCGGTTTCTACGGCCAGCCGAAGCTGTCCTACTACCGCGCCAAGCAGTTCTTCGCCCCGCAGGCGGCGTTCGCGCAGGCGGAAAAATACGACTGGTCGCCGGAGGAACCGTTCCGCGCCTCGCTCAATGTCTCCAACGATTCCAGCAAGCCGCTCGAAAATGCAGTCGCCAAAGCCGTGATCTACGGGAGCGACTTAACGGAAGTGTGGAGTAAGGAATACAAAGTTCCCGCGCTCGGCACCAGCACCCGCGCCGAGTTGGAGCCGATCAAGACCGCCCTGCCCAAGGACACCTGCAAGCCGTTCCTGCTGGCGGTTTCCCTGCGCGATTCCTCGGGGCGGCAGCTCTCCGACCAGTGGATGTGGTTCAACTTCCGCGCGAAGACCGATGCCGTGAAGGAGCTGGAGAAGATCCCCGCTTGGGGCTATCCGCACGACCGCGTGCCGGAGGCGTTCAAAGTCTATGCCGAGCTCCCGGAGGCCCGGCTGCTGAACCTTTCGAAAACCCAGCTCGCCGCATCGGTCAAGCGCGATGGCCAACACGGCACGATCACCGTCCGCAACGAATCCAAGCTGCCGGCGTTCAACGTGATCATCGAGGGGTTCCCGCTCAATTACGGAAACTTTCTCGGCGACAACAGTTTTTCGCTTTACCCGAACGAGGAGAGGACCATCGCCTTCGACCTCGCCTCAGCGGACACACCGCTCGGCGACCTGAGGGTGCGGGCCTGGAACGCGGAAGCCGTTCCGATCAAGAGCGCGACCAAATAATATTGTCCGCGGATTTCCAAATCGCCGCCCGATGAACTCAGATCCGAACCGCGCATACCGGGAAGCCATCGAAAGCCCGCGAGCGGTTGGCCGATCACGGGCGGTTTCGATCTCAAATCGAGCCAGAGACGGTATTGCCCTATGAAGACCATTCCCAGACTTCTCCTCCTTTTTCTTGCAACGGCTGTTCCGTGTCTCGGCACCGCTGGAGAAGGGGTTTCGGAGCTTTTTGGCAAGGTGCTGCGCGGCAGCACACGCGTGCCGGGCTGCGCCGGATTCCGGCAGCGGCCGCTCACCGTCGAGTGTTGGGCCAGGTTGGACAGCGCGACCGGGTTCAACATCCTTGTTTCGAGCGACACCCAGGCATCGGCGGAACATTGGGAATTGTATTCGTATGCAAACAGCGGGGTGCTGAGCCTTTACCAGTCGGGCCGGGGTGGCGAGATCAAGTCGGATGCGAACGTTTGCGACGGGAAATGGCATTATTTGGCAGCAGTCATCGAGCCGGAGCGCGTGCGCTTGTTCGTGGACGGCGTAGTGGTGAAAGATGCGCCAGCCACGCCGCTTCAGGGCGAACCCCTGCCCGGCGATCTATCGTTCGGAAATCTCATCGAGGGCATCCACGGCTGTGCCGGCGCGGTGGACAATGTCCGCATTTCGAGCGGCGTGCGGAACATCAGCGGTGTGCCAACCGGCCCGCTGGTGAAGGACGCGGCCACGCTCGGCCTGTGGGATTTTGAAGAGACGGCTCCGGCCCGTATCGCCTCCACCGTGCCCGTGCCGCGGGTGGATGCTGGCGGGGTGGCCCGTCAGAGCCAGGTGCTGCAGCGCGCCAAGGACAGCCCCGGCGAATGCGACATCGCGTTCATCGGTGATTCCATCACGCAGGGTTGGGAAGCTGCGGGCGAGCCGTGGCAGAAATTTTACGGAAACCGCAGATGTCTGAATTTCGGTGTCGTCGGCGACCTGACGGAAAACGTCCTCTGGCGCTTGGAAAATGGCCAGATCGATGGCATCAACCCCAAGGTCGTCGTGCTCATGATCGGCACCAACAATACCTTACGGGACAGCGAGGCGGACATCCTTGCAGGCGTCCAGGCCATCGTGAAACAGATCTGCTCGCGGCTGCCGGAAACGAAAGTGCTGCTTCTCGGCATTTTCCCGCGCGGTCGGACCTTCGACGCACAACGCGGGAAGATCCTGCAAGTCAACCAAGCCCTGGCGAAGATGGCCGACGGCAAAAATATTTTCTTTATGGATTTCGGCCCGCAACTCATCGAAGCCGACGGATCGATTTCTCCTTCCGTCATGCCCGACTCCCTGCATCTGAGCGGGTGCGGCTATGAAATCTGGGCGGAGGCCATCGAGCCGAAGCTGAAAGAATTGTTGCAAAAATGAAATTGTCCCGCGTCGGCGATCCGTTTCCGCTACGCCGACGGCGTTGAGGAGCGCCTCGATCTGGTGACGCCTTTGAACTTCTGGATGCTCTGTCACTGGGCTACTGACTACAACCAGGAATCTGATGCGTTTGCCTTGGGTGACACCCCGCCCTTGATGGTGCAACTCGGCAACAACTGCCGTGCGATGCTTTACGGCTGGCGCTTGCGCGAGGGCGTGAAGCTCAAGGAGGTCACCTTGGAGGCGCTGTCGCAGGAAGTCGTGGTCGGGCTGATGGGCGTGAGCCTGATGAATCCCGAGGCGGCGAGGTGAACAACCGGGTGATGGGTGCCCGTGCCGCAGCCATCTGATCGAGTGTGGCGCGCGGCGGTTGGTCAGTGCGGGGATCCTCCATGGAGTAGCAACTCTTGCCACCGATCCACATGGTGAAGAGTCGCCCAAGGGCTTATCTTCGGGTTACTTGGAGTCCGCAACTAGGCAAAATCGAAAACTCCGGCGGGCACGTGAAAAAAATCAAAAAAAAATCGCTTGACGCAATGACATTGGTTGCAGTACTTTTGCGCCGCCATGAAAAATAAATCCTATATCCGCATCGGGCTCGGTGTTCTCGCCGCGCTTTCCCTCAACATCTCAAACAACCTGTATGGTGCAGTCTATGTAGACACCTTCAGCGCCAATTCCGGGGCCTTGAACGGTCGCACCACTGCTGCCGGTTTCGGCGCCTGGACGACCAGTGACAGCGCGTTCCAGGTCGGGAACGGTCAAATTACGATCAACTCAAACGATCCGGTCTACCACGCAGCGACGTTCTCGCTTCCCACATTGACGGTCTCCGACACCCTCACACTTACCCTCACAGTTCGTCCCTCTGGATCAGGTTTCCTGGGATTCGGTTTTACTCCCAATTCAGGCCAATACGTGATCAATAACGGATATACTTGGACCTATTACGAGGGACTGGGCGCGGGCAATCCAAACATTCAGATTTTCAATGGTTCAGGTACCGCAGGAGCAACTTACTTTGCAACACTGGACAATCCGGCTCTCAATTTTGACGCATCTCTGCCAACAACATTTCAATACACTTACTCCGCTTCCACCCAAAGGCTCTCGCTCAGCGCTGTGAATGGAAACAGCACGTCCACACTCCTGAACAACGCCAATGTGAGCTCCATTCCGCTGAGTTCCTTCAGCAATTTCGCCCTGCAGTTTCAAGGGCAGACTTTGGGCTCGGACACCAATCCCAGCTACGTCGACTATTTGAGGGTTGAGGTTGTCCCTGAGCCCTCGACTTTTGCGATGCTGCTCGGCGGCCTTGGGACGATGGTTTTGCGCCGCCGCCGCTAGACCCAAAGACTTTGGGCAATACCTTTTGCGACCACCGAATTGTGCTGGAGCGATTCCCATTCCTCGCAATCAGCCGTACTGCTGCATGACCGGTCAATTGGGCCGGGACAGCAGGCAAGCCAATACCACTCGACAACTTGGCTTGCTTCGGGGTTAGCTTTTACGAACAAACGGGGATCGAGAGCGGCGAAGCAGAAACCGCCTCGATCTCCGTGATCGTTATCGAGTTGATCGATAAACGTTCATGACGCAGCGCCGCGTGCGGAGCAACTAACAGCAGTTGCGTCGATTTTTATGACAACAGAGCAACCGATTCCCACTTACCTCGCTGAGTTTGCCAACCCGTCCAACAGTTTCCGTCCTCGTCCGTTATTTGTCCTGAACGACGAATACGAGACCGGTCCTGGGGAGAAAAGGCTCACGGAGTTGCTGGAAAATCTCGCGCGCGTTGGATACGGCGGTGTGTTCCTGCATCCCCGGCCGGGGCTCATCACGGAATATCTTTCCGATCGCTGGTTCGAGATCATCCGCCATTGCATCGCCGAGTGCCGTAGATTGGGGTTGGTGCCGGCCCTTTACGACGAAAACTCTTATCCCAGCGGATTTGCGGGCGGGCATGTTCCTGCTCTCGCACCTCAAACGGCGGCCCGTTTTCTCATCCCGAAGTTTGGTGCCCTGCCCGAGCGCCCACCCAGCGATGCTCTGGCAGTTTATCGTACGGAAAATGGAATTCCGCGTGAGATGGTCGAGCCCGGCACGCTACAAGATGGGGCTACTTGGTGTGCGTTTGTGATGGAGCGGATGCCGCCGATGTCTTGGCACGGGGAATTTCCTTACACGAGCCTGCTCGACCCAAAAACGACGCAGACCTTTCTGGAAACCACCTACAGCCGCTACCGGGATGAGCTCGGCGCGGAGGACTGGAAAACCTGTGCGGCGATCTTCACCGACGAGCCGCAGCTCACAGCGGATTCGCACGGGCCATGGGGACCGGGGCTGCATTTCAGCCGTTTGGTCCAAGCCGAGTTTCTGCGGCGTCACAACTACCCGATCGAGACGGTCCTGGCAGATCTTTACTTTGACTCGCCGACCAGTGCTGCGACACGATTCGATTTCTACGAGACCCTCCACGCTTTGTGGATGCAGAACTTCGCCCTGCCTCTCGAAGCCTGGTGCCACGAGAACAGCATCCCGCTCACCGGCCACTACCTTGAGCACGATTGGCCTTGTCCCTACGCCACCCCGGGCCACGTTCATCTCCTTGCCCACATGGATTGGCCGGGCACCGACCTGCTCGAATGCTTTTTGCTCGAAGGTCACGACTACGGCGATCCGCAGAACTTGGATCCGACGGAGCCCGGCACCGAGTCGCATGCCCTCTATTTCCTCAAGCAGGTCCAGTCGGTGGCGAACCAACTTGGCAAGAAACGGATGATGAACGAAAGCTGGGGCGCGGGCGGCCACGACTCCACTCCGCTCGATTGGCTTCGCATCGGACGGTTTCTTGCCGTTCATGGGGTCAACCTATTCGTGCCCCATTACACGACAACCACCATCCGTGGTGCCCGTAAAAAGGATCATCCGCAGTTTTTTAGCGAACAGAGCCCTTGGTTCGATGGGCTCGGCCCCCTCAATGACGAACTCGCGCGCCTCGCGTGGCTTGCCGCTCACGGCAAAACCCGCCAGAGAATTCTTATCGTCGATCCACTCACGACCGGCTACTGCCTCTCGGCCAAATCGGACTGCGTCGATGTTTCCGGAACTTCAGGTGGCCAGCCCGCGCACGATGCGCTGGCCGATATGCGGACCGCTTTCGCGGGCACCCAGCGCAGTGTCCTCCCTTTGCGGCGGGCAACGTCGAAGTTTGCCCAAGCCTTGTCCGACGCTCAGGCAGATTTCGATATCGGCGATGAATACGTCTTGGCGGAGTCGGCGGCCGTCGAGGCCGATCAAATGAGAGTCGGTGAGCAAGCTTACCAACTCGTCGTCCTGCCGCCAGGGCTTCAAAACTTGAGGTCGGCGTCCCTCAAATTGCTCGTGAATTTCGCTGCAAACGGCGGGAAAATCCTCGGAGTGCGACCGGAGACGGCGTGGCTGGATGGTCGTCCCGATGCATGGCCCGAGCACCTCCCGGTGCAGTGGGCTGCTTCTCTGGAGGAATTGCTCGCTCTTGTTGTCGCCTTGGTTCCGCCACGTTTGAAGGTATCCACCACCGGGATGTCGGGGATTGCACATCAACGCCGTGAATGCGAGGAGGGGGTTTATTATATGATTGTCAACTCATCGCCTTCTGACTGGTCCGCTAGCCTGTCAGCGGCCGAGGATGCAAATGGCGGTCGGCTGCTTGATCCGCAGACGGGACTGATCCATCCTTTCGATGGGCAGTTGCGGATTCCAGCCAGCGAGGCGCAAATCCTATTTTTTGCCCGAGAAGGAACAGCAGGGCCTCCTGCCGTACCGTCGCGCGCCTTGCTTGGTGCGGACGGGGAAAAGAAGTCGCCTGTCGAGTTTCTCGGTGCCGAACTTCTCGATCCCAACGCGCTCGTGATCGATACTTGCGCCCTGGATGTTGACGGACAAAGTTTTCCTCCTCGTCTTGTTTACGAGTCCAACCGCGTCTATTGGGAGCAAAACGGCATGGAAACCAACGGTTGGGCAAACGTGATCCAATACCGCGACCATGTGATTTCCGCAAACCTACGCATGCGACCTGAGAGCGGCGGCACCGCATGCTACACCGCAACAATCCTACCCGGCACCGATTTGGCTTCTATCGATCTCTGCTTCGAATGCCCAGATCAGTGGCAGATCCAAATCAACGGACATCCCCTCGAAACCAACAGTGGATCACGCTGGCTGGATTGGCGGATCCAGCGCGTGGCCATAGGCCACCTTCTGCGACCGGGCGACAATTCAATCCACCTGATAGGCCACCCGTTTGATGTTCGCCAGGAAATCGACCAAATTTATCTTTTGGGGAATTTTTCGGTTCGCCCCGCCAACCAGGGCTTTGTCCTCGCTCCCACCGAGAATCCCATCGGACTCGGCTCATGGGCCAAGCAGGGAATGCCTTTCTACGATCGTAAGGTTTCCTATCGATTCCGGCGGCCCGCGGGGAATGGCACCCTGCGGTTCGATAAGCCCGCTTGGAATGGTTCCCTCATTGAAGTGGTTTCCGGAGAAAAGCGCCACCAAACCTATGGTCCCGGTATCGAGTATGCCTTCGCCGCTACCGATCCAGAGGAATTTGCAATCGAAATCACCGGCTTGCCTTTCAATCTGCTTGGACCTTTCCATAAGCCCGATCTGTTGCCCAAGCACGGATGGGGAATCTTCTGGCACGGCGGCGATGTTCCGAACGACCCACAGCCTGGCGAAGCCTATTGCCTGAAGGACTTTGGGCTCTTTCAATTGCCAACATGGTCCGCTGGCTGATGCGGGCGAACATGCGCTCTCATTCTTCAGTCATGCAATCGATGAGAACCAAAATAATTTGCATCGACAAATGACACTGGTTGCAGTAAAACGCATTTTCAATGACCACTTTCCCCCACCCCCTCGCATCACGGCGTTTCAAGCAGCAGCGTGTGGTCGCGATGTGTAGTCGATGTGCCAGGGGCAACAGAGGCTTCACTTTGATCGAGTTGCTGGTGGTCATCGCCATCGTTGTGATTTTGGCTGCCCTTGGCTATACCGCGACGCAGAAAGCGATGTATAAGGCCAAATCGGCGCAAAAGATTTTAAATTTAAAAGCCATTGGAGGAGCTCACTCTGCTTATCTAGCCGACAACCAAGGCCGATGCTTGCCGAGCACCTTTGTCAATACGGGTGATGATCCCGAACTGAACGGAAACGCTAGAGCGTGGTGGTGCCACTACCTCATGCGTTACAATGGCGGTTCGGCCAAGATGTTCTGGAACCCGAGCTACAAGCCATGGAACAGTGAATATCCGAAGGGAATCTGGGACGACGTGAAAAATCCGTTCACCGAGGAGAAAAAGGATGAAACCCCGGGCGAACTTTGCCGGATCGAGTCTGGATTTGGTTGGGTATGGTATCAGACCACAGCTCTGCCGGCCGATCAAGGTGATTGGGTCTCGAGCTTGAACAACCCGCGCCCGCTTTTGGTCGTTGCATTGCCATCCCAACAGATCGTTTGTATGGAAAGCCAAAGTGTCGTCGCTGGCCCCAATCCGAGCATAGGGTTGAATTTTCAGGCCTGGATCATGATGGTTCGATCCGATCCCAATTTTTGGGCCGGCCCCCGGTGGTCTGACGGTGCCATTACCTGCCTTTTTTTCGACGGTCATGTGGAAGCAAAAAGGCCGGACGATTTCAAAGAGAAAAACTTTTCCATTTTGGCGCGCTAATCACCATGAGCACTGCTGACACCTTAAAACACAACCATTCCATCGAAGCGAACGGCACAGAAATTCCCGGAGCGGAAAAGCAGATCGCAAATCAATTTATGAAGCGTCATTTTAATGAGTCGAATATCGCATTTCGCACTTGGTTCAGAGCCTGGCTGGCCTGTCCTTTGATTGTTTTTGCATCAACGTCTTTTTGTCTTTCGGAGGGCACCGAATATCCGAGCGACGCCTACGTCCGTCCGACGGTCGATTCGCTGCCGGTTTTTGAGACGTTGTGCGGGGTTCAGCCTGCTCTGGCAAATCCGTTAGAGCGAGCAGCGAAGTTTGCTACCCACCGGTTTGAGCTGGTGGAAAGGAAGGGCGTTCCGGCCGCGGAATGGGAATTTCGATTCGACAAGGATCCTTGTCCGCCGGCAATGATCACCGTTGACGAGCGTCTGAACCAGGTGCCGCAAAAGGTTTTGCTGACGGTGAGCAACGATGGAGATGTTCCGATCGAAGTGGCGTGCATTGTCAGTGAGGTGGGTTGGTGGACCGACCAGGCGCGAAAGCCGCTGAGCGCATCCGCCGTGGGTGCTCCGGCGATTTCCCCCGGGCAATCCCAGGAAGTGACTTTTGACTTTGGTCCGAACTCAGGAGGCGAAAAACTTCGGCAGCCGGTGACGCTGGCGCTTGTGGTTCGTGACCCCAAAGCCGGACGGACTTACAAAATGGCCCTCTCAAACTTGCGGGTCCAATACGGAACAGACCCGCG
>CANHQM010000031.1 GCA_947462835.1 Akkermansiaceae bacterium | reverse complement strand
GGCGAGGGAGCCATGACCTCGGACCCGATCGCTGCAGGCTTTTTCGGCTGTGCCGGCGTCGCCCAAATCCCGAACCTTCAGACAAAACTCAACATCATCGGGCGTACCGGTTACCGCCACCATGTCAGCATGACCTTTGGTCAAGTAGCTGATGCGGTGAAGGAGGCGTTTACGACTTACTTGGGTTATACGCCCACGGAGTTAGAGTAGGGGAGGCTTTCGGCGAAATTGGAGCAGTTTGCGCAAAGACGCGTTCCTTGGAGGCGCAACTTGCTGTTGATTTATTCGGTAAAGAATTTGTAGATCGTGGTTTGTCGGTATGTCTCTCCTGGGCGCAAAATGATGTCGCCAAGCTCAGGGTGAGACACTCCGTCGGGATAGCCTTGGCATTCCAAGGCCAGTCCGCTGTGTTTTTCATAAGTCTGGCCGCATTTGCCGCGCAGTGTGCCATCCATGAATGCGGCGGTATATACCTGCATGCAATCCTCAGTGGTCGACACTTCCATCACTCGCCCGCTGGCGGGGTCGGACATTCGAGCAACAAGCTCCGGCGTCATGCGCGCGTTGCGGCGAAAAAAATAATTGTCACCATGCGCGTTCATCAGCAGTGGGATGGAATCGCCCAGCTTTTTTGTCTGACGGAAATCCGTCACCTCGCCCACAACGGACAAGCGTTTTCCCAGCAGCGTCATTGATGGATCCGTTGCCGCAGTCTCTTCGGAAAAAATCTGCAGAGATTGGCCTTCGATACTGCCGCTGCCTTCGCCTGCCAGATTGAAATACGAGTGATTTGTCAAACTCAACGGTGTGGCACGATCCGTGGTTGCTTCGTAACGAATGATCACTTCGTCATCGTCACTCAACAAATAAGTTACAAAAGCATCCACGTTGCCAGGGTAGCCTTCTTCACCGTCTGGACTGCGGTAGGCAAGTTTTAGGCCGGGAATGCCATTCTCCAGAGTCAGCACGGTGGGCTTCCAATTTCGTTTGTCGAAACCCACCCATCCGCCGTGCAAGTGGTTCGGCGGGTTGTTCATCGCCAATTGGCAGCCACGGCCCTCGAGCGTGAACCGACCGCCGGTGATTCTCCCGGCCACCCGTCCGATGATCGCGCCCAGATAGGGCTGCTCGCCCAAATAATCTTGAAGATTATCGAAACCCAAAACCACGTCAGCAAAGCTGCCTGTTCGATCGGGAACGTGCAGTTCATTGATAATTCCACCGTAGGTGATAACCTTGAGAGTGAGGCCGCGCCGATTGCTTAGCGTGAATTCCTCCACTCTCTCGCCGGATGGCAAGAATCCGAAACATCGTGATTGTATTTGATGGATATGGCTCACAGTGATTTTTACTAAGCATCAAAATTTACCGTAGGCGATATGGGAAGCGAAAGCAGCCATGGTAATGAACATTCAATGCGGACAGGGAATATCACCTGCGGGGCTTGAAATCGACGACGTTGAGGCAGGAATATTTGAGATTGAGCGCTGCTGCGATGAGCAGCCAATGGCCACTATGAAAAAGGGGGGCACAGAGCCCCCCTTCCTCATTGTCATATATTAGATATCAGTTCCTGCGTCGAGTGCGTCCCAGCAAGCCAACCAAGCCGATGCCCGTCAGGATTGCAGTGCTAGGCTCTGGAATCGTATTGATTTGATAGGTGGATTGGAAAGTATCTCCGGAGAGTGTCGGTCCGCTGCCCCATGCAACATAGACGTCATCGCCGACCGCCAAATTTCCAAGATTCATGTCGAAGCTGCCGCTTACGCTGGAGATGGCAAGTGTGTTGATGAGATTGTCATTCACATAGACTCTCACTTCGACGCCATCGAAACTAGCGGCGTACGGGATGTAGATGGTGCTGTTGGATATCGACCCAGTTCCTGCTTCGCCCGATTGGACGCGATAGCCCGCGATGGTATATATCGAGGTGGTGCCGGGGTGCGAGTAGCCACCACTCGGGCCATGGGCGGCTGCCGCGTAGCCGGTGGTCGGGTCCGGATACGTACCGCTGTTTAGATACGCACCGCCCTCTGCCCACCAATAAGCTAAGGGTTTGTAGTTCGCCTCGGTTCCGATGGCACCGTCATTCCATAGGTAGGACCAACCGGGGCTAGTAGTGCCGCCTCCCCAAAAGTCGACGTTGTAGTCAGCGATGACCGCCGCCCTCCCCAGACCGCTGAGGCCAAGGAGCGCTATGATGGATGGTGCCAAGGCCCGGAATACTCCAGCGGCGAAATTTATGTGGATGGGATTTTTAGTTTTCATATTTTTTTTGTTTTTGGGATTACAGTTAGCGGATGGCTGTGACTGGTATTAGTACCAATAGGCCTATAAGTTAAACTGCATGATGAATAGTGGCTACAGTCAAAATGTGCTGTTTGCGGTGATTCCGATTTGTGCCGCGCAAGAAGAGGAAAACAAGAAATAGGCGAGCGCTCCGCAAATGCTGAACAACCGACCGTGGTTAGTTTTCATTGGCACAAGCGCAGGCTTTAGATTTGAACCACATGCTCTAAAAGCTGTTGGGAAGAAACACATGTTTGCGAAAAAACTCCATGGGATCGGCCGGGAAATCCTTTTTCAGGAATGTCCGCACACTGCCGTCGCAAAAGGCGATGAAATCCATTTTTCCATCAGGAAAACTCGGTGCCAACGCACACACATAATTGTGTGATTCATAAACATTCAATTCATTGAACAGCGTGAAGTACATGGCGGTTTCGGAAGGCTCTGCGACAAGGGTCAACCGGGCTCCCGTGTAACTTGGAAAGCCATAGTGCCAACCAAACCAATTGTTCAATGCAGCGCTGTAGGCGTAAGAACGGGGATTCGCCCGCTTGATTTTGTCCCAAGGGCTTTGCAATATCTCGGCATTATAGGCTGGTTTTTGATTTGAGCCCACTCCAAGCAAAGAGCGAAGAACTTCCACATCCCAAGGTTCGGGGATATGGCCGGGCAATTGGCCGCCATGCTCGCCAGCATAGCCCAGTGTTGCTTGTGCAAGATTGCGCATCTGGCCAATGGTGTTCATTTGGTCCGCTTTTGTCCGCATGCTTGAGATCGTCGCGAACGATATGGCCGCCAAGACAGCTAGGATGGCGACAACAACGAGCACCTCGGTCAGGGTAAACCCCGGGCCGTCTGCAGGCCAGTTCTTACCCGTCGATTGATCGGCCCCGCGGGATGAAAGCCCAAGCCGATTAAGGCCCGCGGCCAAGCCGGTCTTTCTTCTAAAGTCATGTGCTCCGGACGACGATTTCACGTTGATGATCCCTTCTTCATTTGATGAGACTCTCCTGTCATTGAAAAACGATACAAATATCGCTGGATTTCGCATACAGTCAAAATGTGCTATTTGCAGAGGCTTCGATCAAGATCACCAATGCACAAAACTCGCCTTCGGGAATCCAAGTGAGGCGATCGTCACGGAGTGAAACAGTTTCGGCAGGCGCGTGAAAACTGTCTGCGATTTTCCACTCTCCCGGATGCCCCAGTGGGATTTCTATCGTGGCGGGATACGGTTTGGCAAAGATATGGCAAACCACCAGAATGGCCTTGCCGTCTTCGTGGGTTCGCACCACCGCCTGCCAACCGGAGGGATGCCGCTGGCTGGGGCTGAGCTCGCCGTGACGTTTGGAAGTACCGCGCCGCAGAAGCGGCGCTATCTTTTGATAGAGTGTGAGGGCGCTCGCCAGGAGGTCGTGCTGGGAACCGGAGAGTTCCTGAATCTCGCCGCTGATGCACATGCGGCCAAGAAATGTCGACGCCAGCGAATAACACATTCTCTTTGGACTGTCATCACGACGAAGAACTGCCCAGATTTGGCATTTCCGCGGCGGAATAAGGCGCACGCAATTGGCTGCGATGATGGGAACTTCGCGGGTTTCGTGGGCGTCGGAAAAAGATCCCATCGTCCCGATTCCAAGCAGCAGTGGTTCCAATCGGTGGCCGCCGGAGGCACAGATTTCAATGACCAATTCCGGCAGCTCCTCCTGTATCCTTCGAAAAAACCGTACCACGCCTTCCATGTGAGAGCGAAGGCCTTCGCCCGCAGATTCGGCGCCATCGCAACCGATGCCAATCGTATCATTGTAATCGACCTTGAGGTATCCGATGCCTGCATCGCGAAGGAGGCGGATGACTTTTTCCCCCAAGTAATCATGCACCCATGGATCACGGAAGTCCCAGAACCGACGCGTGCCTACTTCGATCGGCACTCCGTCGCGATGTAGCTGATGGGCCACTTCGTGGTAGGCATTGGAGTGTCGCGTGGCCACTTCGAACTCGAACCAGATTCCGAGGATCATGCCGCGCGCCTTGATCGCATCGGCTGTCGCTCGGAGGCCCTCCGGAAATGACATGGAGTTGACCTCCCAATCGCCGTTTTCCAAGGGCTGTCCCGGCGGTTGTTTGGCCCAGCCGGCGTCAATGACCAGGTATCGAACTGGGGTATCGCGGAGGCGATCGGCCGCGGCGATGATTGATGCATGAGTGGGCGAGCCCCAACTCGTGCACCACTCGTTGTAGATGACCGGCAGATCCTCGCGTGACGGATCATCGTCCACGTAAATGGCCTGCAGGCGCTCGGTCGCGTCCTCCACATCGCCATGCGCTACGGTAAGAAATGCGGTTGGGGTTTCAAAGCCCCCCCCCGGCTCGATTTCCTTGCTCCAATGACCGAATTCCCAGTCGGCCAAGCCCCCAGAGAGGCAGACGCAGTCGTTTTTCCGGTATGTCTCCATTTGCCATGAACCCGGCCACGCGATCTGGGCTGCCCAAGTGACGCCCGCGCCGGTATCTTCCACTGCTGCGAAGGGAAAAAATCCGCGTGCGGGAAGCGAGCCGACCTGTCCGAACCGCTCGCAGGAAACCGAATAGCCGGTCCACGAAGACTCGAGCTGCAAATCTTCCATGAGTCGGGAATCCAATCTGCCCTCCGCCGACCACGCGCTGCGGCAGCGGTGCAAGACGAGTTTTCCCGGCGCATCATCGGCATGAAACGGCGACATGCCGCCAAGCGAAAAACTTGAGAGCATGGTCAGCACCAGCGGTTTTTCGGATCGGTTGATGAAGCGGGTGTGACATTCGAACGCGCCCGTGCCTTTCAGCCAATTTAGGATGTGCTCACATTCGTATCCGGCGGCATGCTCCAGGGTGGTGATAATTTGCTCTCCTTCCACACGCTGATTTTTGAAGCGCAATCCCAAGGTGGCTTGTCCATTGCGCATGGTGCGTCCTTGGGCGAATGCTTCCGGCCCGGGCATGGCTCTCACGCCCACCTGGACAAGGGAATCCACGTCCCATGCCGGAAAGTCCGGCCAGTTTTCGGGTAGGACGGCAATCTCCGGCCCATCATAGAAATCCCGCCGCGCCGCTATCTGGCCCGCCATTGTCGTCGGGATGATCTCGAGTCCCGTACGCCCGGTTTGCTCACAGACACGGTATCGCAACAAGGTATCGCCAAAGACGTGCTCAATGAGCCTCGTTTTCATTTTGTCGTTTGCATCCAAAGAGGGTGGTCGGGCCTGTGAGTCAGAGATCGCGTAGCAGTAGGGCGGTGAGGCAAACTGCGGGGTTAGATTCTAGTGTGGATGATCGTGGTCACGGTTGAGTGCGCACGGTTCCGTTCCACGGCCCCACACCATGAAGTCCTTTGAACACCGGCGGTGCTTCCTTCACACGGTTTCCGGTGAGCGTCACCTCATCGCTGGCGGAGATGAAGATCCCGTAGAACGGCTCGCGCAGGACAGGCGTCAGTTCCGGCGGCACCGGCGGCGCGAACTTGTCCTCGATCACGCCGGGGCGCGTGAGATCCAGAAAACGCAACTTTTCGGGACTTGCCTGAAAGGGCCGGATGATCTCGTTGTCGGCGACGGTCACGCCGCGGCTGTTGCCGATGAAAATGGGCAGGCCTTGAGTATCCGTGATCCGGTTGCCGCGGATTTCAATGTCCTCGTAGAGCGTGTGGGGAGTGAGGTGCAGGAAGGCGTATTGATAAAACGGCGGCAGGGCGGGAGCGACCGAGATCGAGCCCCACACGGCCCAGGTCACGCCATCGGCGAATTCATGCCCGAAAGTCCGCGCACCGCAGTTCACAAAACTGTTGTTGAGGATTTTCACACGGTTCGGGACGCCGCCCTCGAGAAATTCGGTCAAGCCGGTTTCCAGGGCAAGGCCGCCGTAAGGGATGTTTTCGAAGCGGCTTCCTTCGACGACCGAGTCGGGTGCCCCCAATTTGAAGCCCCGGTTGCAGCCGTCGTGCATGTAAAGGTTGCTGATTCGTGCCCCGCGGCCGCAGTATTCCTGTGAGATGGCCATATCGAGCGCGGCGAGTTCCGTCTGGCGGTCAAAAGTGACCACGTTGAACTCGGGCTTGATCACGTCACGGTTGGGCGTGCCGAACTTCTGTTTGTAACGCTGCCGCATCTGCTTATAGAGCTTGAGCCCCTCGGCTTGGTCGAATGATTCCCAGGCGGTCACCTTCGCTACGCCCAGCGATTTCATGGCTGGCGCTTGCCGCAAGATCAACTCGGTGCCGACATCGTAATCGCGGCCGGCAATGCTCGCCAGAACGTGGCGTCCGTCGGGCAGAACCCCGACCACCACATTGATAAAGCCGTGGATGTTCATCCCGTCGTCGAGGCTGCGCGCGATCTCGCAGTCGATCAGTGTTGGCCCTCTATGTTGATTGTAGGAATGAAAGTTGTCGACCACCCCCACGCCGATGCGGGTGGATCCCGGGCGCGGAATGATGCGCATGCGTTCGTAGGTGTTTCCTCCCGGGGAGCGGGTCCCATCCTCCCAGACGCAGTAAGAGCCGGATGAAAAGACGGTCAAATCCGTGAAGGTCATGCCGCCGCAGTTGCGGACCACCACCCCGCCGCTCCCGTTCATGTCGTGAACGGAGAGGCGGTCGCCGGGTTCCACGACACCGGCGGCGCTCCCGCGACACAGCCAAGCGCCCTGCCCCGGGGGCAAGTTGGCATCGGCTATCGGGGCCAAGTTTGTCAGGTAAGCCTGCACGCTGCCATCACGACGCATCTGCCACGTGCGGCCAATCCCGCGGGCTTTACTGGAAAAGCCTTTTTCGAGCTCGATGATGATCTTGTCGTTTCCAACAGATACGCCGTTGGGAATGATCTTCGACACGATGCCTTGCATGAAAGGCGATTGGATCATGTCTGTGGTGAGTCCTTTCACCGCCACGTTCTTGCAGCCGTCGAATACCACGGCCGGTGTCGGAATGTCCCCGGAGGTCCATAGAGTTGCGCCGGTGGCGTCGATGGTCATGTTCTCCGCTCCGGTGATCTGAAGCACGCCATGCTTCGGCTCTCCCCACTCGATGTAGTCTCCGGGTGGAATGCGGAAATGCGATTGCTTTGCGCGGATCGCTGAAGCCAGATCCGCCTGGAGTTTCCTGGCTGCATCCGAGGCGGCTTGGCGTTCGGCGCCGGTCCAGCTCAAAACCCGCTGGAGATGTGCGTCCCCGAGGTGGTCCGGCCCAGCATCTGCCGTGCGGGTTCCCTCATGATTGCGACCGCAACCCATCAGGCCGACAGTGCTTGCCGCGACCAAAATCAAATAACGGTAGTTCGATAATTTGCCCTTCATGTTTGCCCATGGTAGCGGGGAGAACGCGGCCTATTCCACCGTCCATATGTGCTATAATCGGTTCTTTTGCGAATGGCTCAATTCTCGCGGGAGGCATTCATTGCCCGCGATATTTTGCCGGAGTGAGGCCATAGCAATTTGCAAAAGCTTTGCACAGCCTGCTGATGTCCCCGTAACCGTAATCCGTCGCTATTTCTTTGAGCGTCTTAGAGGTCAGGCGGAGGTCCTGCTCGACATGGTGTAGCCGGACCTGCCTGAGGAAGGCGGCAGGAGAGATGCCGGATTTTTGTTTGAAGACCCTCGTGAAGTGCGCCCGAGTCAGGCCGAAATAGCTTGCCAGTTCCTCGATCGTGGGCAGAGAGGAGGTATCCTGCTCCATCAACGCGGCCAGACGAGTTTTCCATTCATCGGCCTCTTTTCGGGCATGATCAACGCGACTCAAATTTCCGAGCGCACAGCACATCCAATCGAAAAGATGAGATTCCTCATCGAGACGATCACGAAACATTCCGGTTTGTTTAAGCCGGATCAACTCCGCGCTCTTGACGATAAGAGGATGCTTTTCGTCCACGCTTACAACTCCCGAATGAAGCTTCAGGGCGCGTGTGATGCGCTCTGCGATGTATGGGTGCTGAAACACGAGATAAAAATAACTCCAGCCCGGGGAATGGGACGGCAACTCGTACACATGAGAGGAAGGAACGATCGCAAAAAACCCTTTTCCCTCATCCACTCGGAATGTCTTTCGGCCCCTTTTGAATGACCCGTATCCGCTGAAAGTGTATTGAAAGATCACCTGCGGATGCAGGGGTGTGAGATAACGTTTTCTTCCGTCATTATGGTAGTCGGCGCCTTTGGAAAGACTGCCCAAACCATAGAAGAAAAATGGGCAGCCGCGAGAGGGGTGTGGCATCCCTCGTTTGCCCTCAAGAAGGCGCTTTAACTCTGCTTCAAGCATTATTCGGATTGATCAATGAAATGCTTTTGGAAGTCAACCATTTCGCGGATGAGTCGCCGGATTTTCCCCTCATCCTTGGGCATCAAAGCGTCCAAGCGTAGAGATTCGACCAGAAGATCCTCGTCGTAGTGCGCGCAGCAACGGGTAAGCAGTTGCTGGGATCGAGCGACGCGCTCGATTTCCACCGTGACGCTCTCCGGAAACTCCACCTGCGGGCGGTGCACCTGTCCGTCTTCGATACGGCAGAACATCTCCAAGTGAGCTTCTGCGAACACCCCCCGAAGTGCTCCATCGTTGCGAAGGTTCAGGTGCACATCGAAACGATTTCCGGTATGGAAAGCTGCAATAATTTCCGCAATCGGTTCGCGACTATGATCAAGCTGCCAGTTGCGACACGTCGAGAGGTCGGCGCGTGCGGCTTTGAGATCGGCTTCGAGCTGGGGTTGTCGGTCGTCGTGTCGGTCGCCGTGCTCCGGATTGATTTCGGAGGCGATTGGGGAAACTCCCCAAGCGCGGCCAAACTGCGAATCACGCGTGAGGAAATCCGGGAGGAACTCGATGGGATGCCGCGCGTCGTTGCCGACAAAGACACCGTATCGTGACCAGACCTCCTCACGAAACGGGCAATCGAAGAGCGCGGGGATCAGTTCCGCAATAGATTTCTGGTCGTAGGTGCGGTCCCCGATCATCAGGCGGTCGAGAAAGACAAAGTGGTTGTTGCCTGCCAACTCCACGTTGACCCGTGGGCAACCCTCGCGCCAATTGCTTCCCCAATCGCTGTCCGGCGGTGCAATTCCCAGCGACTTCGCGATCCTGTGCTCGGTATCCTCGTATCCATGGCAAAACCCGAAAACTCGCAGGCCTGGAATCTCATCGAGCAGCGAGGTCAGGGGATTGAGTGGGTTTGTGGTTTGGATCAGAATTGGCGAAGGTGCCCCAACCTCTACCAAGGTCTGGGCGATTTTCTTGAGCGCCGGGGCGTGGCGAAGCGCCCGCACCGCGCCGCCGGGCCCGGTGGTGTCTCCGACCGTTTGGAAAATCCCGTCGAGCTGCGGATGCATCGAATCGTAACGCCACTGCCGGTCGCCGCCGACCGAGATGGCCGTGAGGCAGGCCGTGACTCCGCGCAAGCCCTCCCGCAGATCGGTGTGCGCGGATATGGAGTGCCCCCAGCCTTTTACCTGCTTTGCAAACTCAAGCCATTCTTGAACCAGCGCCAGACGGTCCGGCATAATATCGATGAGGCGAATTTCGGCATCGGCCAAATCTGGATTGCACATGATGTCGACGACGATCGAGCGCCCCCATACAAGCGAGCCAGCTCCGACCACCGCCACTACCGGTCTTCCCGTTGCGGTTGTTTTTTGTTTCTCTGTTGATGTTGTCATTTGTCTCTGGTTTGATTTTGTTGATGGTTTGTTTAAGGGCTTAATATTCGAGCCGTTAGCTTGGTGGTCGGGCTGTCATTGACCGTTATCTTACCCGCCCAAGGCCAGAATCGACAGTATCGGGCAGATGCCGCTCAATCCAGCGACCAGATGTGCTATTAGCTGTCCTTTTTTGAAGAGTCTTATGGACACCTCAACGCCGTCGAGTGGTATCGAAATGCTCATATCTAGCGCTCCAGCATTGCGATGCCGCGTCCCGCAGAGGTAACGCGAAAGCACCGACAAAAGCACAAATTTCAGATGTAATTCCGCGTGTGGTCTGCAAGCATGGCGGCCATGGAATCCCTAGGTGCGATCGATCAAGTTTGGAATGCGCAGTGGATCAGCGTGTCGGCGCTGGAATTAAAGAGCTGCAATCAGTGGATCTGTTTTCGAAGGGCGGTGATGTTGGATGACGCTCCAATATCGGCTCGCGCGCGCATCGCGGCAGACTCCAAATACTGGCTGTGGATCAACGGGGAGCTTGTCGTTCACGAGGGTCAGCTCAAGCGCGGGCCGACCCCGAACGACACGTATTTCGATGAGATCGACCTTAAGCCATACCTGCGGCCCGGAGAAAACACCGTCGCCCTGCTGTTGTGGTATTTCGGCAAGGAGGGTTTCTGCCACAAATCGAGCGGCGTGGCGGCGATGGTTTTCGAGGGGGACATCGACGAACGACCACTTCCCAGCGACCGCACGTGGAAGGTCCGCTGCCATGCGAGTTTCGGGGAGTCCACGCCGCCGTATCCGAACGTTAGGCTGCCGGAATCCAACATCCATTTCGATGCTCGGCTCGACATGCCCGGCTGGAACGCCTGTGGCTTCGACGACTCGGCTTGGGCAAACGCCACGGAACTTGGACGGCCGCCAACGCACCCATGGAACCGGTTGATCCAGCGCCCCGTACCGCTATGGCGCTTTGGAAGCTTGCAGGCCTACTCAAACGAGGCTGATTTTTCGAACCAGAATGCTTGGCTCGCAAACACGGTGCTCCGCGCCCAGTTGCCCGGCAACCTATCGGTTTGCCCCGCATTGAAGATCGATGCTCGGCCCGGACTGAAACTCTCCATTTACACCGACAACTATCGGGGAGGCAGCGAATACAACGTGCGGGTGGATTATATCACCAGGGAAGGAATCCAGGAATTCGAAAGCCCGGCCTACCTCACCGGCCACGAGGTGTTTTACGAATTTCCAGCCGGGGTCCATGTGTTGGAACTGAAATACCGCCACTCGCATTTCGACACGACGGTCGTCGGTCGATTCGAGTGTTCGGATCCGCTCTTGAATTCCCTATGGCACAAGGCCGCCAACACGATGCTTCTCAACATGCGCGACGGCATTCAGGACCCGGACCGCGAGCGTGCCCAATGGTGGGGTGATGTGGTCATCATCATCGGCATGATTGCCCATTCGTGCGACGAGGCTGGATTCAGCGCCGTCAAGAAGGCCATCCACAATCTGGTCGATTGGCAGAAACCAGACGGGGTACTCTATTCTCCGGTGCCCGCGGGAAATTGGTTCCTCGAACTGCCCGACCAAATGCTTGCCGCCATTGGCAAATATGGCTTCTGGTTTTACTTCCTCCACACCGGGGACAGGGAAACGATCGCCCACGCATATCCCGCGGTAAAGCGCTACCTCGACCTCTGGCAAACAGACGCGGACGGTTTGGTCATCCGCCGTACAGGTGGGTGGGACTGGGGCGATTGGGGCGAGAACAAGGACATGCCAGTCCTGATCAACGCCTGGTTTTACATGGCACTGGAATCGGCGAAAAACATGGCGCTCTTGCTCGGGGACGAACCCGCGGCCGCGGACTGCCAAGTGAAAATGGACCGGCTGAGGGTAAGCTTCAACCGCACTTTCTGGACCGGCGCCGAATACCGGTCACCCGATCATGACGGGGAGCCAGATGACCGGGTGGCCGGGCTGGCGGTCGTCGCCGGGCTGGCGGAAAGAGAATTTTTCGCGCCGATCAGCGAGCTTTTCAAGCGGGGGTTCGGCTCCAGCCCCTACATGGAGAAATACGTACTGGAGGCGCTTTTCATAATGGATTGTCCGGAGCAGGCGTTGGATCGCATGCGAATGCGCTACCAGCCGATGGTAGACAGCAAGTATTGCACACTGTGGGAATCTTGGTCGGTGGGCGACGAAAACGCGGCTAAATACGGTGGAGGCTCCTACAACCACGGTTGGGCAGGTGGCCCCCTCACGCTAATGGCCGAGCATATTGCCGGCATCCGCCCGCTTGCTTCAGGCTTTGCTCGCTTCAGCATGTCTCCCCGCATTGGATTGCTCGAGTGCTTCGACTGCGCTGTCCCCGCACGTGGGGGCCTCTTGGAAATTTGTCAGGAAAAATTGGCAGGTGGATACCAGCTTACGGTTTCAGTTCCGGAGGGATCCTCTGGCGAACTGCACCTGCCGTCCGGTCCGCCCATCGAGTTGGCACCCGGCAAATTTCAGCACTTTATCGCGGGGTTTGGCGCAAACTCGGGCAACCAGACGCCTAAAATATCATGAAATCGAAAGCGCAATCGCGTGGGAAGCATCTTGGTCTCGGTGCCGGTGGGGCGGTTGAGAGCGCTTTCCAGAATGCACCACTTGGCTTGGCTAATCCGATTTACAACGTCGGTTTGGGTGTCAATCCAGTACTGGTTGGTTTTGCCATGGCCATCCCACGTTTGTGGGAACTGCTGCTCGACCCGCTGATTGGCGTGGTTAGTGACAGGACCTCTGGTCGTTTTGGCCGGCGCTTGCCTTACATCGCCCTAGGCTTGCTAGGTAGCCTTGTATTCTTCATTGCCATGTGGTGGGTGCCAGTCGGCATGTCCAAACAGGCGCTGGGAATATGGCTCGTTGTCACAGCATTCTTGTTTTACACTTGTTACTCTTTTTTTGCGGTTCCCTACGCGGGCCTTACGATCGAAGCCAGCACGGCAGGCACCGATCGGATCGGCGTGATGTCTGCACGCACCGCTTTTGCAAACTTGAGCCAAATCGGCATCAGTTGGATCTACTGGTTATGCCAGAGGGAATGGTTTTCCTCGCCCGTAGAAGGCATGCGATGGGTGGGGATTGGTTTTGGATTGTTGATCACGCTTTGCGGCGTTGCGGTCATCGTTACTACCCTGCGTTTAGGGATTCATCGCCATGTAGGCAACAAAGGCTCATTACCGATAGATAAGGGAATCTACCTGAGACTCCTCGCTTTGCGACCGACGCGGCGCATTCTGACGGCTTTGCTAGGTACGATGGGGTGCTTCACACTTGTCAGCCATTTGAGTTTCTATCTTGTCGCATACCATGCATGCAATGGAGATCTCAAAAAGGCATCGCTGGTTTTGGCGGTAAAAGCAACCGTCAGCATGAGCGCTGCAGTGCTGGCATGCCCACTCATCAGCATGGCGGCCAAGCGCTTCGGAAAAGACCTCATCTTCAAAATTCTTATTTTTGTGGGGGTTTTTTCCAGCCTCTCAATGTGGTATCTCATCACTCCACTCAATCCCTATCTGAGCATGATTAGCGATCTTGGCATCAGCCTCTGTATGGTTGGATTCTGGATGCTCATGCCAACCTATCTGGGTGACATCAGCGATCATTACGAACAAACAACTGGTCAGAGCTGTCAAGGAAGCCTTTCCGCACTCTACGGCACTGCCGTTAAAATAGGCGCTTCCGTGGCTCTGTTGCTCACCGGCTACATCCTCGTCATTTGCGGATTCGATGCGCAAATGCCACATGAGGCAATGGCCCGCCCGATTTCCAACATGCGCATCCTCTTCGCAGTTGTGCCGAGCGTCGGTCTGGTGATTTCCTATTTTGCAATGATCCGATTCATGCCCGAACGCGAAAATGTTCACGGCACACCAGCAGAATGATGGTATGTGTGCCGCATCAAACTAGCTTACAGCATTTTGCTCAAATCCGAAACCAGTGACTGGGTTGGGTATGGAAAAATTTGCGGCTTCGCGGGGTCTTGAACACAGGGGAATATTTCGTCTATGGCTGCGTTTTTTGATGCTTGCGCAACAGGTTGATTTCACGATGGCGCTCCTGAGCGAACATGAGCGAAATTTGCAAATATGCTCAATAACGCGCAAGGCCAAAAAAGGTTGGTGTCCTCATGCAACGAAAAAGCCTTTGGCAATCTGTATGGATGACCCAAAAAGCGTAGCCAAACGAGGCAGCCGGTTTTTGATTGGATGGGCCAATGATTGGCTCCAACCGTGCAGGCATCATTCTGCCGAAGCTGCGGTGAATGTCAGGAAATGGAAAACCGAGTCGGCGAATCCCGGGAGGTGTTCGTGACCGAAGTCGGGATAGACGACGGAGGTTTTCTTTGAGCGCAAGTTGTTGAAGACGGCGTATTGGGTCGATGGTGGGCAGATCGCGTCTTGCAGGGTCAGGGCCATGACGACATCGGCTTGAATGCGTGGTGCGAGATGATGGACATCGATGTAGCCGAGGGTTTCGAAGATTTTTTCGCGATTGACTGCAAGCGGGTCGAACGTCCGCATGTAGGTTTTGAGTTCGGCGTAAGCGTCTTTGACCAGGTCCATGTTCCAGACGCGTTTGTAGTCGGACAAAAATGGATAGATCGAAACGCAGCGGCGGATGCGTGGTTCCAATGCGGCGCAGGCGATGGAGAGGGCGCCGCCTTGGGAGCCGCCGGTGCAGGCGAGACGCGATTGATCGACTTCATCGAATGATGCGACGACGCGCGCCAGTTGGACGGTGTCCAAAAAAATGTTTCGGAAGAGAAGTTTCTCGGGCCCTTCGGAAAGCCCGCGAATGATGTGGCCGTGGTGGGTGTTTCCCTTGGTGCCGCCCGGGTCCTCGCTGCGTCCGCCTTGGCCGCGACAATCCATGGATGCGACCGCGACGCCTTCGCCGGAGAATCGGAGTTTGTCCATCCAATCGCCGCTGTGGCCCGTGTAGCCGTGGAATTCGAGAATCGCCGGATGGGGAGAAGCGGCATGTTTCGGTCGCACATACTTAGCGTAGATGCGAGCGCCGCCAACGCCGGTGAATGTGAGATCGAACACCTCGCTGTTTTTCGGCTGAATGCCATCCCAGAGGGTCAGCTGCGGCTTGGGGTCGGTGGCATCAAGTTCAGCCAGCGCGCGCTTCCAGTAATCGTCGAAGTCCGCGGGGCGTGGGTTTGTGCCGGTGTAGGCTTGAAGTTCGGAGAGGGGAAAATCGAGGCAGGGCATGATGGTGCTGATTGGCGCGTTGTGTTGATGCTTTGATGTTCAAATTACATTCGTGCGCGGAGTCAAGATCATCGCAACGCCTTGCCCTGGCCAAAATCTTCTCGCTCCACCGGCTACACCTTTTCGCAAACTGCTCTAGAACTCATCGTAAGCAATTCGCTCTGCCGGCACCCCGAGATCTGCGAGCATGCGAGTGCACGCCTTGATCATCATCGGCGGCCCACAGAGATAGAATTCGACCGAGTCGGGTTCGGGGTGGGCCTCGAGGTGTTTCTGCAGCACGACCTCGTGAATGAATCCGGTTGGACCATTCCAACCATCCTCCGGAAGTGGTGACGACAGAGCCAAGTGGAAGGAAAAGCTTGAATGCCGTTGGGCGAGGCCCTCGAAATACTCTTGGTAATAAATTTCCTGACGCGAGCGGGCTCCGTACCAAAAGCTAACTTTGCGGGCGGTAACCTCGGTTTCAAGGAGATGGGACAGATGGGCTCTCAATGGTGCCATGCCAGCCCCGCCGCCGATGTAGACCATCTCGCGTTGTGTGGGCTTGATGTGGAAATCGCCAAAGGGCCCGATGGCAGTCAATTCATCTCCGGGCTTGAGTGAGAAAACATAGCTCGACCCCACGCCGGGCGGGCAGTCCTGGCCGGGCGGTGGCGTGGCAATGCGGACGTTGAAGGTGAGGGTGCGATCGGAGCTGGCATTGCTGGCGATGGAGTAATTGTTGCGGCGTGGGGCACCCTCCGGATTGCGTGCGACATGATCGAACACGTTCTGCCGACGCCATACTTCCGCGTAAGGCTCGGGAATGTCGTAGTCTGCGAAACGGATTTCCTCGTAGGCCGGAATGTCCAACTGGAGGTAATCGCCGGGCGTGAATTCGATTTTTGCCGAATCATCAACCGGCTCGAGCACCAGTTCCTTGATGAAAGTGGAGACGCTGCGGTTGGAAACAACGCGCAGATGATAGATTTGCTGTTGCCTAGCGCCGCAGCCACCGGCGCGCTCCACATTCAGGTAAATGCGCCCGTTGCGCTCCTCGATCGGATAGGTTGCAAGGGCCCGGCATACAGGTGCCCGTGCTGGCGCACCGTCGGCAAGGCGGAAGCGTCCGTTGTGCTTCGGACATTCAATGATGCCGTCCTTGACCAGCCCCTCGGCGAGGTGGGTGTTGCCGTGCGTGCAGATGCCATCGGTCGCATATAGTTCTCCCTGTTCGTCGCGAACTAGGGCAAAAGTCCGCCGGTCATGATCAAATCGCAGAACATCCGCTTTGCTCAAATCCGCGCCAGCGCAGACCTCGATCCAGCCCTGTGCATCGGGCTTGGCATCGCCGGAACCAATGTGCTCATCGATAGCGGGAGATGATGGTGGAAGCGTGCGTTTGACGTGATATGACGGCTCAGAGACCTGACGCAGAACCGCCGGAAGAATCTCGCGCCAAGCGGACGCGATCGAGGGATAAGGCGGCGGGCAGTCGTGCTTGATCAACTCATGCAACTTCGAAAGATTGTGATACGGCACCAACGGAAACATGTGATGCTCGAGGTGGTAGTTCATGTTCCAATAGATGAAACGGCTGAACGGGTTCATGTACACCGTCCGGCAATTGAGCCGGTGATCGAGCACATTTTCCGCGAGGCCCGCATGCTGGGTCGAGTTGTGCACAATCATCAGCCATGTTCCGAAAAAGTGCGGCAGGATCATCAGAAACACAGGGATCCACGATTGGAGAAGCACCGAACCGGCGATGGCCGCCACGTAGAGTGCCAGTACGATCCGCGCGTTGCGGAAAATTTTTGCGAACTCGGTTGTGGGAATGAAGGTGCGCTCCTCGTCGCTCACGCGGCCGAGGGCGTGCCTGATGAGACCGGGAAAGTAGGAGCGGTAGACGCCGATGGCAAAGAGGCTCATGAGGTGGCTTTTGAGGTCGGGGGGGCGTGAGACTTGGATCTCAGGATCCCTGCCGACAATGATCGTATCCGAGTGGTGCCTAGTGTGACTCCAGCGCCAGACGACCGATTCGCGCAAAACCATAAACGAGGAAATTTCGTACAGAACGTTGTTCATCCAGTCGGTTTTGAATGCCGTGCCATGGCCGGCTTCATGCCAGCGTGAGTCGGAAGCGGTGGCGTAGAGCACCGCGTACAAGGCGTATGGCAGAACAACCCACCAAGTACCCCATAGCGTCACGGTTGCCCATGCTGTCGCTCCGAGCAGCACGAACCAAAGGACTGTGTCCCTGATGGCCGGACCATCCTTGCGGTCAAGCAAACGGCGCAGTTTGCTGCGCGGCACCGGCGTCTGATACCAATCGGCCTCGGCCAGGCCCATTTCGACGGCTTTTTTGGAATTTTCCCCGACCAGAGAGTAGTCGAGATGCTTCGGGGGTTTGTTGAGAAGCGAGGCGGCTGCTGGTGACTCAATGCTCATAATTTTTGTGGGACGGTTCATGAGTGATACACCGCGGCGGACTTTTATGGAATGGACATGTCTCATAAAAATCATGTAAAAAACGGACATGGCTGAAATTTTCAAGGAACCGCGCCTGTTTTCCTTCCCCGACACGGAAACCCCATTGGGAAGAGTGCATTTTGGGGGTTTAATCCGTCAGGGGCTCGGCACCGGCCTGCGTGGGTATCGTCAGTACGGCATGTACGCTGTCGTGCTCATCCAATCGGGCGAGGGAATTTATCGCGATGCCAGAGGCGCCGAGATTCCGCTGGTCGCGGGGGATGTGATCATCGTGTTTCCCGAGCTTCCCCATCATTATGGGCCCTTGCCCGGTGGGCGATGGGATGAAATTTTTATCGCGTTTTCAGGAGCGGCGTTTGATGCGTGGCGCGCACATGGCTTGGATCCGGCGCATCCGGTTTGGAAGGTCCGATCAGTCAAAGCCGAGACCGCGCGTCTGCTGCGGATTTTGGAGAGCAAAAAAGAAACCTTTGGCGAAATGTGCCGGGTGGTGGCGAGCCTGCATGAGTTGTTGGCGGATTGGCTTGCCCGTCGTCCCTCCACCTCCCGCGAGCCCGATTGGTTGGAGCCGGCGCGTCGGGCGCTGGCCTATGCACAGGAGAGAAAATCGATTACCGAGATCGCGAGGCAATGCGGTCTGCACCCCGATGCCTTTCGCCGGGCCTTCCGCCAGCACACCGGAGAAAGTCCGTCGGAATTCAGGCGCAACCAACGCCTTGCTCTGGCACGGGATTTTTTGCGGCGGCGCGATCTTTCGCTTGCCCAGATTGCCGAGGTGCTTGGGTTTTTTGACGCCTTCCATTTTTCCAAACTCTTCAAAAAACGCTTCGGAATCTCTCCTGCCCTTTTTCGAAAACTGCCTCCTTCTCCGTCCGGCGAAATCATCCGCCCGGCCAAAGCCGATGCAGACCCAAAGAGCGGCCGCTCGTGAGAAATGAATTGAATCGCCCCGGCGCCATCTTCTCCCACATGCTCAAGGAGCTTGAACGGGTTCTTGGCTGAAACGTGGAAGCGCTTTGCCCACTGATCAATCACCTGGTCGCTGTCGGGCAGGAGCCCCCGCAGAAATGCTTCGATGCGGGAGCGGGAATGTTTCGCCGTCACCATGGGCATCGAAACAGACAAAGGAAATGCGCCGGACGACTCCCGCCAAGATTGCTCATAGCGCAGGGTCAATCGGTTGCCCTTGAGCGTCACTGTTCCAAGCCGCTGGTCGGCCGCTATGATATTGAGTGCGGTGGTCATCGTTTTTCCAGATGATCGCCAAGCAGTTCATTGAGGTTAATCCGGCTCGGCGGATGGACTTCACTCGTCGAACCCAATTGTACAGTGATCCCTAGGGATCTGAGCGTACGAAGGACCAGTCCGATTTCCGCCGTGGCTTTTCCTTTTGTCAGTCGATTCACCGGCATCGAGTAGTGCTGCGTGAACTGAAGATTGGTTTTTGCGCGGGTGACAAAGAAAGACCCAGCTTGGGCAATCAGCGCCAGACGCGTGAAATCCATGTAGCCGCGATCCATGAGATAAAAAGCTCCAGCTTCGAAAAAGAGACTGTCGAGCCATCCCACATCGTGCTGCCTCGCCCCAGTAATGTTGATGCAAGTCGGAATTGGTCCACGCAGGTCGATCTGGGTGTGCATCTTGATACCCGCCTTGGTTTGTCGAAAATCGGCCCACGGAAACAAGGTAAGCGACAAGTCGATTGTCGTGGAATCCAGCGCGTAGATCGTATTGTCCAGATCGATGCCGAGATCTTCTTCGGCATAAAGGGGCTTGGCTTTGCGGATCAGGCTCTTTGCGAGATCCTCCCAAATCCGCCAGTCGCTGTTTTCGTTGGCTTCGGCCAGCGTCGATTTGGCAACCGGTTCGCAAAAGCCAAGGTGATAGAGCGTCTCGGGACGAGCGTTGAGACAGGTAGCGATGTCGCGCAGACCATCTCGCGAAGTCATTTGAGCGAAGACCATGCAGATGAACTGCTGTCGGCACTTGAAATGACGGACGCGCTCCTCCGCTCCATATCTGGCAACGAGTCTGGAAAGCGTCTTGCGATCGACGAGTTCGATTATTTGAGAGAGGACGTAGCGACCGGTGTTCATCGGTCAAAACCTTGGAAATTCCCGTCCCGAAGTTCAAATGCGTGACATCAATAATTTTTCGTAAACTGTTCATTATGTGTCATTTGCAAATCTCATTTCCTCAGTTAACCGGACACCCCTGATTTTTGATCAATAATGCGCAAGCCTAAAAGGTTATCGGCGAGAGTGCGAAATTCGATTGGGTGGCCAAGGGCTTGCAACCAAACGCGTCGAATCATTGTGCAACTTGAGCTCAGGCGCTGAAGGTCGGAAAATGAAAAAATAAATCCGTTGGCATTGCTGGCATTGTCACAATCGAGGCATCCTTATGTGACTTTGATTCCATCGGTTTTTGGCTGTCTGATGAGCAGATGGTGCCGTTGTAAGAGAAAAAAATGCTGTTATGGAGAGGATAGCAGTTCTAGCATGGCTTGAGTTTTTTTTGCAAAAACATCGCGTCTGAATGCATGTATTGCGGCCCCGCTGGCTAGACTGATTGGAAGAGGTGCGGCAGGATCGACTGCATTCCATTCCTCTTTGATGTGCTCACTGGCTTCTCTGGTCATCGCTGTGTAAAAGTTGACCTTGCAGATCCCGTCCTGCCCAACTGTTTGCAGGCGATCGCCCAAGCTGCTCGTGCCGTGCAATGCCAGCCGCGGGCCGATGCGCGAGGATAAAGCCTGCGCCAATTCGCGGCGGTATTCTAGAGGAACTTTTGATTGGGTCCGGTGCTCTGTCCCCAAATTGGGAACCACAAGATCAACGCCTGTTTCGGCCACAAATCGCGCTACACTGTCAGGATCAGAAAGCATTTCGGCTTCCTGCAGATTTTTTCTTTCGATTTCTGCCCGCTCATAAACCTTGTCTGGGCAAGCCTCGATAACGACTCGCTGACCGGCACGCTCAACATATTCAGAAGTCAGCCGCGCGTTTTCGGAGAAATCGTAGAGGCTCGCGTCATGCATGATGATTCCCATCGCATCCTGAAACCAAACTTGCTCCATGAGTTGGCGGTCTTGCTCAGCCGGCACCCAGCCGTGATCGATAAACGGAATCGCTTCGACTCTCTCGAAAATGCCGCAATCGGCACAATTCTGCAGCCAGCGCAGCCAGAGTTTTGCAGTCGTGCACAGATCCGCCCCCGGCATGCCCAGTAGCCCAAGTTGCGGATGGTCGGGATACGTGGCGGTGACGCCGATGCCGATTGTGATTGCAGTCAATCCGCAGGCCTCCGCGTGTCGCTGTGCTCCGAGCAAAATTCCGATCATTTCCTCTGGCGTTTCCGCGTTGGGGCAGAGGAGGGGGATGCGCGTTTCCCCGGCTTTGGAGAGGCGCTCGAGCACGGCCATGCGTTCGTTGATTATTTTCATTTTGTCGTTTGAGTTGTTCTGTCTTCGTGATTAAAGAGTCTGCTGTGTCGAGTCTTAAAGAAGTGGCAAGGTTGGCGAATGTTCATCCAACCACCGCCTCCAGCATCCTCAACGCCGCATCGGGAAACTCCCGCTTCGGTGAGGAAACGCGCCTCAGAGTGGAAGCGGCCGCTCGCAAGCTCGGATACGTGCGCAACCGCGCGGCGGTCGGGCTGCGCGAGAGGCGCAGCAATTCCATCGGCTTGGTGGCCGGTAATTTGCTCAATCCGTTTTTTGCCCTGCTGGCCCAAGAATTGGAAAAATGCCTTCAACCGCTCGGCTACGAATTGGTTCTTACTTCGCATGGTGCCGATTCGGATGCCGACGAAACCCGATTGGCGCAAATTCTTTTCGAGCGCGCTGTGGATGCCCTTTTGATTTGGTCCGAGGTGCGCAACGGTAAACCCACCCAGCTTACGGGCAAACCGGGCTGCCCGCGGGTCTATCTCGGCTACGCACCCCGGTGCGTCCCGTCGGTAACCATTAATATCGAGAAAGGAATCGAATTGGCGGTCGGGTATCTGGCTCGCATGGGATGCCGCCGCATCTCGCTTTATTCGCCCTCTTACGCCAAAACGGCGGGCCTTCCCAAACCGCGACCGGAAATCCTGTCGGACGTCTGCCGCCGCTATCGGCTTCCGCGCCCCTCGCTTCATTACCACGAGGGTGAAAGTTGGGATCTCTCCGCCGCAGTGCAGGGTGCCATGCGCATCCTTGCGTGTGGCAAGGATGTCGGGGGAGTGATTGGTTACAACGACGTCTGTGCGACAGCTTGGGCCTTGGCCGCCCGTGAGCTCGGGCTGGCGACTCCGGTGGTGGGCTTCGACGGCACCATGGTTTTTCGATCTCTTCCTGCTCGCCTTCCCTATGTCGATCTGCGAGCTCCAGTGATGGCCGAAGCGGCAGTGACCATGCTGATGAAAATTTTTCGCGGCGAGCGCCCCCGGCCAATGGCAATCGACCCGGAATTTCTCTCTTTTTGAAGGGCTCGTTTTCACGTGCTGAAATTTTTTGTTGACCCGTTTGTTGGATTTGACCTAACGTTTGGTCAAGCAAAATTCCGATCTATGCCCTATGATTTGATTTCCGTCGGCTTGAATGCCGTTGACGTGTTGGCGAGGCTTCCAAAGGAAGTCCGTCATGACAGCAAGCAGTTCGTTGACGACCTGATCATTCAGGGTGGCGCTCCGGTGGGTTCGGGGAGTTGCGGGGTTGCGCGCATGGGATTCAAAGTTGGAATCGTAGCCCGGTTGGGAAAGAACACGCTGAGCATGATCAGCTTGGAAGATTATCACTCCAACGCTGTCGACACTGGTTTAGTGGTGCGTGACGAGAATTCGCGTCCGGCCGTCGCGCTTGTGGAAATCGACCACCATACCGCAGCGCGCACGGTTTTCATTCAGATGGACAATTACGGTTATCTGCAGCCGCAGGACATACCGGCGGAGGAGATTGCGCAGGCGCGCGTGCTTTTGGTGGACAGTTATGATTTGGATGCAACCGAGAAGGCTCTTGTTGCAACTCAGGGAACTGCCTGCCGAAGCATTTTGGATTTTGAGTCCGGTCCGCGCGAACATTTGGTAAGGCTATTGGCAATGGGCACTGATCCGATTCTTCCGCTGGAGGCCGCGCGTGCGGTGACCGGCCGAGACGAACCTCTTGAAGTCATTCGTGCCCTTGCAGAGCTGAGCCCCGGTCAAGTTGTCATCACCGACGGCATCAACGGCAGCTGGGCATGGGACCGCGCCGCGGGCATGGTGGTTCATCAAGCGGCCTTCGTGGTTCATCCAGTGGATACAACCGGATGCGGTGATGCCTATCACGCTGGTTACATCATTGGTTTGCTTGAGGACTGGCCATTGTCGCTTCGCATGGAATTCGGCTCGCTTTTGGCATCCCGCGTGGCTGGAAGCGTGGGAGGTCGTACGGCGCTGCCATGGCGCCGGGACGCCCACGGCTTGGTACGCGACGATCTCTCACCACTGCTCAAAGAAAAACTACTGAACCTATCAAATCTATCATGAAAAAAGAACCTCTCACCTTCGCCCTATTTTTCGGAAACCGCGGTTTCTTCCCCGAAACTCTGATTGCTGGTGCTCGGCAGGAAATGAAGGCCCAAGTTGAGGCCCTTGGCCACAAGGCGCTGATGCTCGAAGAATCCGCCACGCGTTACGGTGCGGTGGAAACACCGGATGATGGGCGAATTTACGCGCGGTTTTTGGAAGCCCATCGCGGGAAATACGACGGCGTGATTCTGTGTCTGCCGAACTTTGGCGATGAGACCGGCGCCGTCACCGCGTTACAGGACTGCGGCACCCCCATCCTCATCCAAGCCTACCCTGACGAACTCGACAAGATGGGCTTCAAGGAGCGCCGCGACGCTTTCTGCGGCAAGTTCTCCATCATGGATGTGTTTTATCAATACAACCTGCCCTACACCGTCTTTCCACCGCACACTGCCCACCCTAGTAGCACAGAATTCCGCGATCAGCTTCTGAAGTTTGCCGGTGTGTGCCGCATTGTCGGAAAAATGAAGCGCATGACGGTGGGAGCCATCGGTGCGCGGACCACCGCATTCAAGACCGTGCGTTTCGACGAACTGACGCTTCAGCGCTATGGCATCACGACCGAGACTCTCGATTTGTCCGATGTGTTCCTGCGCGTGAAAAACTTCGACACCTCGCGTGATGAGTTTAAGGCCCGCAGCGAGTTTTTGCCCACCTATGCGAACTGCTCGAATGTTCCCGCGCCCGCTCAAGATACGATGGCTAAACTGTCCGTCGTGCTGGACGATATCATCGCCGAATACCGAATGGACGCGATTTCATTCCGCTGCTGGCTCGAGATGGAAAAGGAGCTGAGGATCGCGCCGTGTTTGCTGTTGAGCGAATTGAATAATCGTGGCATTCCGGCGGCCTGCGAGGTGGATACGTGCAACGCCATCACCATGTATGCCTTGCGACTTGCATCCGAGATGCCCGCCACCTGTCTCGATTGGAACAACAACTACGGCGATGATCCCGACAAGTGCATTCTGTTCCATTGCGGACCCGTCCCGCAGGATCTCATGACGGCCAAAGGCGAGGTCATTGACCACCCCATGTTTGCCAAAGCCCTCGGGGCAGGTTGCGGATGGGGGCCGAACGTTGGGCGCATCGCTGCCTCGCCAATGACATACGCCAGCTCCAAGACCGAGAATGGAAAGTTTCACTACTACCTCGGCGAGGGAGCCATGACCTCGGACCCGATCGCTGCAGGCTTTTTCGGCTGTGC
>CANHQM010000030.1 GCA_947462835.1 Akkermansiaceae bacterium | reverse complement strand
TCCCACAAAGTGCCCGTGCGGTTGTGCGTGCGGTTGAACCACCGCGTGAAGCGCTGCAGCACGGTCTTCATGAACTCGCTCAAGTCGTGCATGCGATAGGTGAAGCGGGCATGGATTTCAGCGACGAGGACCGCGTTTCCGGCTTTGCGGGCATCGGACAATTCCTTCGCCACCGTGGCTACGAAAGCCTCGGTCTGGATTGCAGAGAGGCGTTTCAAAAGCTCGGCGTCCGAGATGCCTTCGGCAGGCATTGGCGGCACCTCGAGCAGGAGGTGGATGTGATTGGACATCAGGCAGTACGACAAAATCCGGCAACCCGAGAAATTTTCCTGCATGCGCATGAAGGCCCGAAACCTCTCACGCTCGGCCTGCTCAAACACAAACCGCCGATCCACCACACGGCTGATGCAGTGATAAATCGCCGGCTTTTCCGTCGAATCCTTCCACGGCGCCAACCATCGCTTGCTGCTCATACCCCACCAATAACCGTGGCCAGCCCAGACCGCAAGGAGAATCTCTACAATTTGTCTGGGAAATTGTAAAGATTGGAAATTATCGGGTTAGCTTGTTGGCAGCGCGGGTACAGGGCCTTGGGGTAGGGAGGGTATTTGGCGGTTGGCGGTTGGTGGATTCGATCCTTTGCTGAGAGCGGAGCGCCTCCCTTGTATCTTGCGTTGCGCTCTGCCCTTGCGTGGTGGGCGGTCTGCGGTTATGGCCAGCGGCGTCATGGCTGCTATCAATTCCAACTTCCTCAAACTCAAAGCTGGTTACCTGTTTCCCGAAATCGCCCGCCGCGTGAAAGCCTACAGCGAGGCCCACCCGGATCTTGCGGCCCGCATCATCCGCTGCGGCATTGGCGACGTCACCGAGCCCTTGCCGCCAGCAGTGGTCAAGGCGATGCACGATGGGGTGGATGAAATGGCGAGCCGCGACTCCTTCAAGGGCTACGGTCCGGAGCAAGGCTATGAGTTTCTCCGCCAGGCGATCGTCGACAACCAGTTCGCAAACCTCGACATCTCGGCCGATGAAGTTTTCATTTCCGACGGCTCAAAATGCGACACCGGCAACATTCTCGATATCTTCGGGCACGGCAACACCATCGCCATCACCGATCCGGTTTACCCGGTCTATGTCGACACCAATGTCATGGCCGGCAACACCGGCGATGCCGATGAAAAAGGCGCCTACGCCGGCCTGCTTTATCTCGAGTGCAATGCGGCCAACGGCTTCGTCGCCGATGTGCCCACCCAAAAAGCCGACATCATCTACCTCTGCTTTCCGAACAACCCCACCGGTGCTGTCGCGACTCGCGAGCAACTCGAGGCCTGGGTCAAATACGCCAAGCAAAATGATGCGATCATTCTCTTCGATGCCGCTTACGAGGCATTCATTCAAGACCCCGCGATTCCGCGCTCGATCTTTGAAATCGATGGCGCACGCGACTGCGCGATCGAGTTCCGCTCGTTTTCAAAAAATGGTGGCTTCACCGGCGTGCGCTGCGCGTATGTGGTCATCCCGAAAAGCGTCACCGGCAAGGCCTCCGATGGCAGCCGCGTGCCGCTTCACCAACTCTGGAGCCGCCGCCATAGTACGAAGTTCAACGGCGCCAGCTACCCGGTGCAAAAGGCTGCCGCCGCCGTCTTTTCCGAGGATGGCAAAAAGCAGGTCGCCGCACTCATCGAGCACTACATGGGCAATGCCAAGCTGCTCCGCGAAGCCGCTAGTGCCGCAGGTCTTCCGGTCTTCGGCGGTGTGAATGCTCCCTATGTCTGGGTCGGTTGCCCGAAGGGTCTCAGCTCATGGGACATGTTCGACAAAATGCTCAACGAGGCCCAAGTCGTCATCACCCCCGGCTCCGGTTTCGGCTCTGCTGGCGAAGGTTACTTCCGCATCTCCGCATTCAATTCGCGCGCGAATGTGGAAGAAGTCTGCCGCCGCCTGAAATCGCTGGTCGCGTAAATTGGGAAGAAATTCCAAGATTCAAGAGTTCAGTTTTCAGCTGAACTTGAAGTCTTGAGTCTCCTCGCAATTTCAATACTCGCGTTCGAGCATGTGGGTCGCAATCTCTTCGAGCCTCGCTGCTTTTTTGCCAAGTGGCTTGAGAGCCACCATGGCGGCCTTGGTGAGCTTGGCGGCCTCCTTGCGCGAGGCGTTGAGACCGATGACTGAGGGATAGGTGGTTTTTTCGACAGCCTGATCCTTGCCAGCAGTTTTGCCGAGGACCTCGGTGCTTTGGGTGACATCGAGGATGTCGTCGATCACTTGAAACGCCAAACCGAGGTGGTAGCCAAAGCTGGTGAGCGCCGCGAGTTGGGTGGGGCTCGCGTTGGCGGTCATCGCGCCGAGGCGCATAGAGGTCGTGAGCAGGGCAGCCGTCTTCGCTTCGTGGATGCGAACAAGTTCGCGCTTGCCGAGTTTTTTGGATTCGCCTTCGAGGTCCATCACCTGGCCGCCGATGAGTTGCTTGCTGCCACCACAGCGTGCGAGCTCGGCGACATATTCGCGCGCACCATAGCGTTTCGTCGCTGGGGTTTTGGTCAGTACAATGAAGGCTTCGGTGAGCAATGCGTCGCCACAAAGCACCGCCATGCCTTCGCCATAGACCTTGTGGCAGGTCGGGCGGCCACGGCGCAAATCGTCATCGTCCATTGCCGGCAGGTCATCGTGGACGAGCGAGTAGGTATGCATCAACTCGACCGCGCAAGCGGGTGCGAGAGCTTTGGAAATTTTTCCACCGCAGGCCTCGGCCGCGGCGAGGCAAAGCACCGGTCGCAGGCGTTTGCCGCCGGCAAATACCGCGTAGCGCATGGCTTCGTGAATCGTTGCCGGGCGTTCCTTCGCCTTCGGCAGAAATTGATCCATCGCCGCATCAACTTTTGCCGCACGGGCTGCGAGGTAAGATTTGAGATTCATGATCGAAGATGGTGGATCGTGGATGGTGGTGATGATCTTCGATCGCCCGCTTGCGCCGCGACTTTTCTTCAGAGGATTTCTGCGATTTGCACGGCGTTGAGCGCGGCACCTTTGCGGACTTGGTCGCCAACGACCCAGAGGTCGAGGGCATTGTCGCAGACGATGTTTTTGCGGATGCGGCCGACGAGACAATCGTCCTTGCCGGTCGTGTCGAGCGGCACGGGGAAGAGCTTGTTGGCAGGATCATCGACCACCTTGATACCGGGCTTGCCGGCGAAGGCTGCGCGTGCGGCTTGCACATCGACTGGGCGCTTGAAGCTCGCGGTGATCGAAACCGAGTGCGAGCGGTAGACCGGTACTCGCACGCAGGTGCAGGAAACTTTGAGCTCCGGCAGATCCATGATCTTGCGGCCTTCGTGCAGCATCTTGAGCTCTTCCTTTGTGTAGCCGCTGTCGGTGAAGACATCGACTTGCGGGATCACATTGAAGGCGATCTGACGCGGATAAACTTTCGGAGTAAATGGCTGGCCGCTGGCGATCGCTTTGACTTGTTCCTCGAGTTCGATGATCCCTTGAGCGCCGGAGCCTGACACCGCTTGGTAGCTCGATGCGATGATCGACTCGAGCCCGAAAGCTTCGTGCAGCGGCGCGAGTGCCATCAGCGAAATGATGGTCGTGCAGTTCGGATTGGCGATGATGTTGCGCGGGCGGTTTTTCGCAGCGGCAGGGTTGATCTCCGGAACGACGAGAGGAACATCCGGGTCCATGCGGAAGGCCGACGAGTTATCGATCACCACCGCGCCTGCGGCTGCGGCCGAGGGGCCGAATTCTTTGGAGATTCCACCGCCTGCGCTTAAGAGCGCGATGTCGACATCGTTGAATGATTCGTGGGTGAGTTCCTCTACGACGATTTCCTTGCCGCGGAAGTTCATGCGTTTGCCCGCTGAGCGTGCCGACGCGAGAAGTTTGAGTCCGCCCAGCGGGAAATTCCGCTGTTCGAGACACAGGAGCATTTCAACGCCGACGGCACCCGTCGCGCCCACGATTGCCACATGAGGAGGATTCATTGCTTTGGCCGGCGGATTGAGCCGGGCCGCGGAGCATAACAAGTCCGCCCCTCATGGCAAACGATTCGTGAGGCATTGTGGCCGAATCACTTCTTGGCCGGCGCTTCCTTTTCGGTGGCCTCGGCCTTGCCGGGCTTCACCTCGATCGACGAAGCGGTCATCGTGTAGTAAACCGTGACCTTGTCGCCGACCTTCGGGGTGCCATTGGTTTTGGTCTGCGCGGTGCGGGCGATTTCCCACTTTTCCTTGTCCTTTTGGACGACGATTTTCGTGTCGGTCACTTCCACCACCGGGCCGGTGGCCTGATAGGTGTTGCCGGCAAAGGCGGCGGATCCGATGGCGAACGAGGCGAGTGCGATGATGGTTTGTTTCATGATGGTATTGCTTTGATGAGCAGTAGCCAAACTACCAGCCCCCAGTGAGAGCGAAAGAAAATTCGGCGGTTCAATACTGCTGGATAAGGAGCGAGTAGTTGTCCGCATTGAGCACGCGTTTGGCGATATCGACCGGCATGTTTTTTTCGTTGATCACATAGTTGAGCCTTGGGACCTGTTCGCCCCGGCTGTTGCGATAATACGATTGTTCGATATAACCGAAGTCACTCGTGGCTGCCGCGTTGTGGCTGAGTTCGTGGGCAATCAAGCCTTTCGTCAGAAATCCGCCATTGATTTGCGAGCGGTTGAGGTGGATGACGGGGTCGTTGCCGCGGTTTGTGTATGCCGCTATGGAGAAATGACCCGAGAAATTTGTCGGGGTTCCTGAGAAAAGTTGGATGGTATACTTTCGCTTGCTGATTCTTTCATCCATCATGCGGATGCGTTCAAGCACCGCCAGGCGACACGCCTCGTTGTTGGCGCCAAAGATCGCCATCAGGTTTTGACGCGCTTCCGCATCATTTGCCTCAAGGCTCTGTCTTGCATGAGCCAGTGAGTTGAGCAAATCGTGCCAGACTTTAAGGGTTGTTTCCTCCTCCTGTTTGTTGGCGTTGAGGATCACCGGATAGATGCCTGTTGTTGCGTATGGCGGGTGGTTGTTATTCGGATTGCGGCAAGCGTTTGAAACAAAGACCAGTGATGCCAATGACATGCGAAAAAACGAGAGGCGTCGGTTCATGTCGAAACATGTTCCTGCCATTAGCCCGCCGAACCACAGATTGATGAAGGGTATTGCGGGTTATTCCCGTAATTGCAGGAATGGGCAAGATGTGCAGGTGTGCATCAACTCGGATGGAGCCGCGTAAGTCCGTATGCCGCAGTTCACGCGTGGTACTCTTGGATGCTTTGCACCGTGAGCTCCTTTTCCTTGAGTGAGCGGATCGCCTTCACCGAGGCTTCGGCGGCGGCGAGGTTCGTCGCGTGGGAAATTTTCTGCGCGATGGCCGTGGCGCGGATCTGGACTTCGTCGGCGCGGGCTTCGTGGCCGCTTGGCGTGTTGATGACGAAATGGATTTCGCGGTTTTTCATCATGTCGATGACATTCGGGCGCGCTTGTTCGGCGAGCTTGAAGAGGCGGTTCGACGGGATGCCTTCGGCGCTGAGGCGCGTGTGCGTGCCGCCGGTCGAGTAAATCGTGAAGCCAAGCGAGGCGAGGTCGCGCGCGACGGCGACGGCGCGGTCCTTGTCGCGATCGGAGACCGAGAGGAAGACATTGCCGGAGCTTGGCAGCGGGTTGAAGGCGGAGATCTGCGACTTTGCGTAGGCCATGCCCCAATCGCGGTCGATGCCCATCACCTCGCCGGTCGATTTCATTTCCGGGCCGAGCACGATGTCGATGCCGGGAAAGCGGTTCCACGGGAAGACCGCTTCTTTTACTGAGAAATGCGGCGGCACGATTGTTTCGGTGAAACCGAGGTCCTTGAGCTTGTGTCCGAGCATCACCTTGGCGGCAAGTTTCGCCAGCGACACGCCGGTGGCTTTCGAAACGAATGGCACGGTGCGCGAGGCGCGCGGGTTCACCTCGATGACATAGAGTTGTTCATCCTTCACGGCGAACTGGATGTTCATCAGGCCGATGACCTTCAGCTCGCGCGCGAGGTCCTTCGCGGCGCGGACGATTTCCGCTTTGATCGAATCGCTCAGCGAAAACGATGGGATCACACAGGCCGAGTCGCCCGAGTGGATGCCGGCCTGCTCGATGTGTTCCATGATCGCGCCAACGACCGATGTTTCGCCGTCGCTGATGCAATCGACATCGACTTCGGTCGCGTTGTCGAGGAAGCGGTCGACCAGCACCGGGCGCTCGGGTGATGCGGTGACTGCTTCGCGCATGTAGCGGGAGAGTTCGTCATCCGAATAAACGATCATCATCGCGCGGCCGCCGAGCACGAAGGAGGGGCGGACGAGCACCGGATAGCCGATGCGGTTGGCAATGGTGAGGGCCTCGTCCTCGTTGGTGGCGGTGCCGGCATCGGCTTGCTTGAGCTTCAGCTTGTCGAGCAGGGCGGAGAAAAACTTGCGATCCTCGGCGAGCTCGATCGACTTCGGTGATGTGCCGATGATTGGCACGCCGTGGCGTTCGAGATCGGCGGCGAGGTTGAGCGGTGTTTGGCCGCCGAATTGCACGATCACGCCGAAGGGTTTTTCCTGGTCGCAAATATTGAGCGCGTCTTCGAGCGTGAGCGGTTCGAAGAACAGTTTGTCGGAAGTATCGTAGTCGGTGGAAACCGTCTCAGGGTTCGAGTTGACCATGATCGCCTCGTAGCCGAGCTCCTTCACGGCGAAGGCGGCATGGACGCAGCAGTAGTCGAACTCGATGCCTTGGCCGATGCGGTTGGGTCCGCCGCCGAGGATGATGATCTTTTTCTTCTCTGTTTCGCGCGCTTCGTTTTCGTCGCCGTAGGTCGAGTAGAAATACGGTGTGTAGGCTTCAAATTCCGCGGCGCAGGTATCGACGAGGCGGTAGGTTGGAATGATGCCGGCCTTTTTGCGTTCGTCGCGCACGGCGTCTTCGTGGATGCCGCGCGACTTCGCGATTTGGCGGTCGGAGAAACCGAGTTTCTTTGCGCGCCGCAGGTCGGTGGCGGCGAGTGCCTTGCCCTCATCGGCGATTTCCTTCAGGTGCTGGAGGAACCACGGATCGATGGCGGTGGCGGCGTGGACTTCTTCGATTGACCAACCGTTCACGAAGGCGGTTTGCAGCCAGAAGATCCGCTCGGCATTCGGGATTTGCAGCTTGCGGGTGATTTCCTCCTTCGTTGCGTTTTGCGGCTCTTTGCTGTCGAAGCCGAAGCCCCAGCGACCGGTTTCCAGCGAGCGCAGGCACTTCTGCATGCTTTCCTTGAAGGTGCGGCCGATGGCCATCGCTTCGCCGACCGACTTCATCGAGGTCGTGAGCACCGGGTTGGCGGTGGGGAATTTTTCGAAAGTGAAACGCGGGATCTTGGTGACCACATAGTCGATGGTCGGTTCGAACGATGCGGGCGTTTCGCGCGTGATGTCGTTGGGCAGTTCGTCGAGCGTGTAACCGACTGCAAGCTTCGCGGCGATTTTTGCGATCGGAAATCCGGTCGCTTTCGAGGCGAGCGCCGACGAGCGAGAAACGCGCGGGTTCATCTCGATCACGATCATGCGGCCGGTCTTCGGGTCGGTGGCAAACTGGATGTTTGAGCCACCAGTCTCGACGCCGATTTCGCGAATGACCGCAAACGATGCGTCGCGCATGATTTGATACTCGCGGTCGGTGAGTGTTTGGATTGGCGCGACGGTGATCGAGTCGCCGGTGTGCACGCCCATCGGATCGAGGTTTTCGATCGAGCAGATCACCACGCAGTTGTCCTTGCGGTCGCGCATGACCTCCATTTCGTATTCCTTCCAACCGAGCAGCGATTCCTCGATGAGGACTTCGGAAACCGGCGAGAGGTCGAGGCCGCGGGTGATGATTTCCTCAAACTCCTCGCGGTTGTAAGCGATGCCACCGCCTTGTCCGCCAAGCGTGAAGGCCGGGCGGATGATCAATGGAAAGCGCCCGATTTCTTCAGCCACCTTGCGCGCTTCTTCCATCGTGTGGGCGGTGCCCGAAAGTGGCAGGTCGAGGCCGATCTTGAGCATCGCCTCCTTGAAACGCTGGCGGTCTTCGCCCTTGTCGATCGCGTCGGCATTCGCGCCGATCATGCGCACCTTGTGCTTGTCGAGCGTGCCGGACTTGAAGAGCGACATCGAGGTGTTGAGCGCGGTCTGGCCGCCGAGAGTTGGCAGCAAGGCATCGGGCTTCTCGCGGATGATGATTTTTTCCACCACTTCCGGCGTTATCGGCTCGATGTAGGTGCGGTGGGCAAACTCCGGATCGGTCATGATCGTTGCCGGATTGGAGTTTACCAAAACGACTTCGTAGCCCTCTTCCTTGAGCGCCTTGCAGGCTTGGACGCCGGAGTAGTCAAACTCACAGCCTTGGCCGATGACGATCGGGCCGGAGCCGATGACGAGAATTTTGCGGATCGAGGTATCTTTGGGCATGGTGGGTGCGGGTGGTCGGCCTTGCGTTGGCGGCTAAATTGGGCGGTGTGTGGCAGGGAATCCGCAGCTTGTAAAGGGTGGGATTGTTTCTCGTCTCAATTTTCCGGAAGCGGGGGCAGGAGAGGGGCGTCGGGGTTGAAATCGGGCGGCAGGGAGTCTTGGAATTCCGGCTGCATGGATCCGCCATCGCCGAGGCCGCCCCGCGGCATGCGCGCGTAGAGGTCACTCGGCCAGGCCTGCACCGCCATGGTCTCGCCTTTATAGATAAGCGAAACCGTCTGACCGTAGTAGCTCACCGAACCAAAGAGCGGATCGACCCCATCGCCGGGCTTGGGAATGGTGTAGATCATGCGCAGCGATTCTTCGCCGCCGACCCAATCGAAGGGCAGGGTGGTCCAGACCTGGCTGACCCATGAGTTGTTCTCGAGCTGGACGATGTCGCCCTTGCTGTTGCGGTTGAAAAACACGACCGAAACCGCGAGCTCGGCGATGTCGATTTCCTCGGTGGGAGCCTTTTGCACCGGAATGGTAAGAAAGACCTGCTCGCCATTTTCGTAGTTTGAATTTTTGAAAATCCGCACGCGGCCGAGCGAGAGTTTGCCGAGCATGGCATCGGGCTTGTCGAAGCCGTCGCGCAACTTTCTGGCGGCGAGATCGTAGTATTTTCCCGCTTGGGGAATGCCCATTTCGAAGATCTTTTGGTAATGCGAGGTCGCGATGTCGTAGACCCCCATTTGCTCGTGAACGAGGCCGAGTTCGTAGCGGATGTTCGGGCTTTCGGGCGAGTGGCTGGCGGCCTCCTCGAGCTTGACGATCGCCTTGCCCATGTCGCCAGCGACGCGTGCTTCACGGGCTTCGCGGAAAAGTTTTTCGGCGCGGGGATCCGCGATTTCCGGCTCACGCACGGGGGTCGGGTCGGGCCGGCGTGGGGGTTCGGACGCGATCGGTCGCGCGGGCGGTGGGGGAGCGGGAGCCTGCGCGACCGCAGCGACTGGCGGCTTGGCCAGCGTGGAATCGGGCACTCGCACGATCACCGGCTTGGCCACGGTCTTTTCGACTATTTTGACCTTTCGCGATTCCTCGAAGCGCGTTGCCAAGGCCATGCCGGCAACAAGCAGCTGCGCGATCGCCATCAACGCGAGGCCGCAAAGCGCGATCGTGAATGCCGGAACCTTCCTGTTTGAGGATGGTTGCGACGATGCGGGCGGCATGCGCGGACGATGGCGGCGGGTGCCTCGCGTGTCAATGCGGCGGCGGGTTTGGCGGGCGGTCGATAACTACTGCAAGGCGGCGTTGCCGAAGGCGGATTTCTGGCTTATAGCTCCGCCAGCAATGAATCCACCCGCGCCCCTGAGCTACTGCCCGGACCTGCTCCACTACCAACGCCGTTTGACCCGCGAGGTGAAGGTCGGAAATGTCGGCCTCGGTGGCCTGAATCCGATCCGCGTGCAGTCGATGATCACCTCCGACACCCGCGACACGCCCGCCTGCGTCGCCGAGGTGCTCGCACTCGCCGAGGCCGGCTGCGAGATCGTGCGGATCACCGCCCAGACAAGGATCTACGCCGCCAACCTCGAGAACATCGCCCGCGAAGTCCGCGCCGCCGGCTGCGAAGTGCCGCTTGTGGCTGATATTCATTTCAAGCCGGATGCCGCGCTCGAAGCCGCCAAGTGGGTGGAGAAAATCCGCGTGAATCCGGGGAATTACGCCGACAAGAAGAAGTTCGAAATCCGCGAGTACACCGATGCGCAGTACGAGGAGGAACTCGAACGCATTCGCGAGGAATTTTTGCCGCTGGTGGAGTTTTGCAAGGATCGTGGTCGGGTGATGCGCATCGGCACCAACCACGGATCGCTCTCGGATCGCATCATGAACCGCTACGGCGACACGCCGCTCGGCATGGTGGAAAGCGCTCTGGAATTCGGCCGCATCGCCCGTGATCACGATTACCATGATTTGGTATTTTCCATGAAGGCCTCCAACCCGAAGGTGATGATCGAGGCCTACCGCCTGCTCGTCGCAAGGCTCGATGCCGAAGGGCCCGACTGGAATTACCCGATCCACCTCGGCGTGACCGAGGCCGGCGATGGGGAAGACGGCCGCATCAAGAGCGCCATCGGCATTGGTTCATTGCTCGCCGATGGCATCGGCGACACCGTGCGGGTCTCGCTCACCGAAGACGCCGTGCACGAGATTCCCGTCGCAAGGGCGCTAGTGGAGCCGTTTAATGCAAAATGTGGCTGGGACTTGCAGTCCCAGTCAGAAAAAATCACTACCACCACCAAAGATTTCACTCCTTCCTACGATCCCTTCAGCTACGATAGGCGTCGTAGTTCGGCGCTGAAGATCATGGGTCATGATCTTGGGGCGGGTCACACGGTCCGTGTTTTCACCACGCAGGAAAAATGGAATGCTTTGGCTCACAAGATTTCCTCGATGGGCGATTACAAGCCGGAGATCATTGTCGAAAAATCCGGCGTGGTTGAAATCGATCCGACCGATGACGCGGCGGTGGCGGCGGTGAATGCAAGGCCAGAGCCTTGCCTCGTGACGGTGGCCGACGGCACTGCGATGGAGGTCATTCCCGCATTCCGTCTACTCGCTTCGAAGGTCGACGCGCGACATCCGATTTTGCTCAAGGATGTGCTGCAAGTGCCGACGGAAAACATCGATTTCCTGCACGCACTTTTGCCTGCCGCGCGCAACATCGGATCGCTCCTTTGCGACGGCATCGGCGATGCGGTGCTCATTCGCGGCGAGACCGCGCCGGGTCAATCAATGCGCCTTGCCTACAACATCCTACAGGCCGCCGGCACCCGCATTTTCAAGACCGATTATGTCGCCTGCCCGAGCTGCGGGCGCACGCTCTTCAACCTCCAATCGACCACCCAAAAAATCCGCGCGGCCACCGGCCACCTCAAGGGAGTGCGCATCGCGGTGATGGGCTGCATCGTCAATGGCCCCGGCGAAATGGCCGATGCCGATTTCGGCTATGTCGGCGGCGCACCGGGCAAGATCAACCTCTATGTCGGCAAGACCCCGGTGAAGTTCAACATCCCGGAAAATGAAGCGGTCGAGCGCCTCATTGATCTCATCCGCGAGCATGGAAAATGGATCGAGGCACCCGCGCTTGCCAACAGTGAAGCTTGAGCCGATGGCGGATACCGACACACTCACATTGACGCGCCAAAGCACCGAGCTCGATGTGCCTTGGAATGTCATCGTGCATGATGACCCGGTGAACCTCATGGGCTATGTGACCATGGTGCTGATGAAAATTTTTGGCTACGACGAGAAGCGCGCTTCGAAGCTCATGATGGAGGTCCACCAACTGGGGTGTTCGGTCGTGTGGACCGGCCAGCGCGAGCGTGCCGAGATGCATGCCCAGCAGCTGCAGGCGCATCAGCTGAAGGCGACGATCGAGAAATCGGCATGAAAATTTCGCCAACGATCATGGGCGGTCTGCGGATCGATGCGGAGGGCGAGGCTGATTGGCATTTGCTCGATATGATCATCATCGATGCGGCGTCTTGTGATCGCGGGCTTGCGGCAAGGTTGGCCGATGCGATTGACGATCGGGAAATAGCCACCGATTGGAATGAGTGGGTGGTGCCGGAGCTTGAGGAAGGCTTCGAAGCGGAGTTGGCGTTTGTGAAAATGGTCATTGAAACCGCGCGACACGAGGCATCCGGCGGGGTGGGGCCCTTATGGGTCATTCCCCGCGAGGCGCAGCGGTGGTATGGCGCGCTGAATCAAGCTCGCATGGCGCTCGAGGCCCGTTATCATTTCGGCCCGAGCGATGGCATCGACTTCGAAAAGCTGCCGCTCGAAAAACGCGGTGCCTTCATGCGCTCGCAATTTTACTGCGCCCTCCAAAGTGCCATGCTCGAGCATGTGATGCGATAGGTGCGGCGGGTGTTTGGTCGCGATGCCAAAATTTTCGGCGTCCCGCTGTTTTTGAGCATTGCCGTATTATCAAGAAGTGTTTAGGAATCGGGGAAGAAAACCCCGAATCGTCCGGATCGGGATTTTCACGGTATTTTACGCATTTTTCCTGTGTCCAAGTCCCTCAAAGTTCTGATCGCCTGCGGTGGCACGGGTGGTCATTTGTTTCCCGGCATTGCCGTGGCCGAGGCGATGCGCGCGCGGGGGCATGAGGTGCGGCTTTTGATTTCCGAGAAAAAGGTCGATGCCGAGGCCTCGGCGAAGTACCCGCATTTGAGCTTCGAGACCGTGCCGGCGGTGGCCAAACCCGCGACTTTTTCGCTGCGGATGCTGCCATTTTTGTGGAAACTTTGGGGTTCGATTCGTCGTTGTCGTGGGATCCTGCGCTGTTTTGGCGCGGATGCGGTGCTCGGCATGGGTGGCTTCACCTCACTGCCGCCGGTGTACGCTGGCCACAAGCTGGGCCTCAAAACTTTCGTGCACGACTCTAACGCGCGTCCGGGGCGGGCCAATGTCCTCACCAGTCGTTTTTGCACGCAGGTGTTTCTCGGTCTCGATGCGGCCAAAAGTTTCTTCGGCGGTCGCGCCACCGTGCTCACCGGCACACCGGTGCGGCCGGAGATCAAGTCGCGACCCACGCGCGGTGAGGCGGCGGCGCTCTTTGGTTTCGATCCGCAAAAAACGACGATTTTGGTGACCGGTGGCAGCCAAGGTGCGCGGCGCTTGAACGAGCTTTGCGCGGGCGCGGTGGCGAAGTTTCCCGATGGCATTCAAGTTCTGCACATCGCTGGCGCGCTGGATTTCGACCGCGTTTCGCAGATTGCCGGCGCGCGCGCCAACCATCGGGTGCTGGGCTTTTGCGATCAAATGCCAGCCGCTTATGCCCTGGCCGACCTGATCATTTCCCGCTCGGGTGCCTCGAGTCTCACCGAGGTTTCCATCGCCGGGCTGCCATCGATTCTCGTGCCGTTTCCCTACGCGGCCGACGACCACCAGACGCGCAATGCCGAGGTCTTCGAGCGCGCCGGTGCGGCAAAACTCGTGCAAGAGCGCGACCTCGATGAAGGAAAACTCGCCGCGCTCGCACTTTCGATTTTGAATGACCCCGCCGCATCCGAGCGCCTGGCCGCTTCCGCGCGTGCGCTTGCCATTCCCGATGCCGCCGAGCGGGTTTGTGCGGCGATCGAGGCCACTTTTTCAAATCCATGAACGAACTGAGTCAACGCCTGATGAACCCCTCGCTGCCGCTGCGCGTGCACCTGATCGGTGTCGCGGGATCCGGCATGAGCGGTCTGGCTTTGTTGCTCATGGGCATGGGGCATCGCGTGAGCGGATCCGATCGGGTGACCACCGCAGAAACCGAGCGCATGCAGCGCGGAGGCCTGATGTTTTCATCGCCGCACACGGCCGAGGCGGTGAAGGATGCGGACCTGGTGGTTTATTCCTCGGCGATCCGCCCGGAAAACCCATCTTATGCCGCTGCCAGTGCCGCGGGCATTCCCTTGCTGCGCCGCGCCGAATGCCTTGCGGCGATTTTGCACACTCGTAAAGGAGTGTTAGTCTCGGGCACCCACGGCAAGACGACCACCTCGTCGATGACCGCCCATGTTCTTCGCGAAGCGGGCCTGCAACCGAGCCACTACGTTGGTGCGGAAATTCCGATTCTCGGCAGCAACGCGAAATGGTTGCAGGACGGCGAATACATGGTCGCCGAGGGTGATGAAAGCGACGGCACGCTCGCGATCTATCGGCCCGAGCACGCGGTGATTCTCAACATCGAGGCCGAGCATTTGGATTTCTATCGCGACCTCGATCACATCCGCGAGGTGTTCACGAAAATGGCGGATCAAACGCGCGGCTCGCTGGTCTATTGCGCTGAGGATCCCGTCGCGCGCGAGCTTTGCAGCAAGCGCGCAAACACGATTTCTTACGGCTGGGCCGATGCAGATTTCACGGCGAGCGATGTGCGCGACTTGCGTGGGTCATCGGCCTTCACCGTGACCAAGCGCGGCAAGGTGCTCGGCGACATCGAGCTTGGCATTCCCGGGCGTCACAATGTCCTCAACGCGCTCGCAGCGATCGCCCTGGCCGATGCCTGTGGCGCGGAATTCTCGCTGGTTGCCCGAGCGCTTGCGGCATTTGCCGGCGCGAAAAGGCGCTTCGAAACACGCTACCTGTCGGCAAATTTCCGCATCGTCGATGATTACGGGCATCACCCGTCGGAGCTTGCCGCCACGCTTCAAACTGCGCGCTCGCTCAATCCGAAAAGGCTCGTCGTGCTTTTCCAACCGCATCGCTACACGCGCACGCAAGCGCTCGCCGATGATTTCGGAAAAGTCCTGCAGGCGGCCGATCTGGTTTTCATCAGCGATGTCTATGCCGCCTCCGAGACGCCGATCCCGGGCGTGTCGGGTCAGACGCTTGTCGATGCGATGGCGCGTCATGGCAAAGTGCCTGCGAAATTTTTGCCACGCTTGGACAAGGCGCATCATGTGGTGGGCAACGCCCTGCAACCCGGCGATTTGCTCATCACGCTCGGCGCAGGAAATGTGCACGAGGCTGGCACGCGCATCGCGCGGGACCTCAAGACGCTCGAGGAAATCAAGGCGCTCGCGCCGAACGGTGGCATCGACGGAAAACTTTACGAGCCGATGGGGCGTCACACGACCTTGCTCGTCGGCGGTCCGGCGCAGTTTTGGCTCGAGCCGCATGATTTCGAAAGCATGGCCGCCATGGTCGCTTATTGCCGCGAGCGTGGCATTCCGGTGCGCGTGGTTGGCCGCGGCTCAAACTTGCTTGTTCGCGATGGTGGGATCCGCGGCGCGGTGATCCATCCGAGCGGCGGGGCATTTTCCGAAGTGAATGTCGGCGCGAATGGCGAGATCACGGCGGGTGCCGGCGTGCGGCTCAAGAAACTTGCCAGCGTCGCGGCAGCCGCGGGCATCGGCGGCTTTGAATGGATGGAAGGCATTCCGGGAAATGTGGGCGGTGCCCTGCGCATGAATGCCGGCGCGATGGGCATCGAAACATTTGATCAAGTCCGCCGCGTGACCTTCCTCGACGAGGATGGAACGATCCGCACCCGTGAGCGCGATGAAGTGATCGCCCACTATCGCAATGTGCCCGAGCTGCGTCGCAATTTCGCCCTGCAGGCGGTGTTCTTTGGCGAACCCGACACGCCGGAAAACATCCAGTCGCGTTGGGATGAATCACGCGGCAAGCGCAAGACATCCCAACCGGTGATGGCCTCTGCCGGCTGCACTTTCAAGAACCCGCAGGAGATGCCCGCCGGCAAGCTCATCGACACGCTCGGGCTCAAGGGCAGCCACCGCGGCAAAGCTGCCGTCTCGGATGTGCACGGCAATTTCATCGTCAACCAAGGCGGCGCCACTGCCAGCGATTTGTTGCAGCTCATCGATTCGATCCGCAGCACCGCGCGCAACGAACGCGGCATCGAACTTGAAACCGAAGTGAAAATCATCGGCGACGACGAAGCCCAATTTTAAATCAAAATCTCAAAGACCAATCATGAGTTTGGAATCGATCAAAATTGCCGTGTTGATGGGTGGCCCGGGTTCGGAGCGCCAGGTCTCGTTGGCCTCAGGCGCGGCGGTGCTCAAGGCGCTGCGCGAGCGCGGGCTGAATGCCGAACCGGTCGATGTGACCTCGACCACGATCGATCTTCCGGCGGGCACCGGTCTGGCATTCAATGTCATCCACGGGACCTTCGGCGAAGATGGCCGATTGCAGGAAACACTCGAGGCAATGGGTGTGCCTTACACCGGCGCTGGCGTGAAAAGCAGCCGCACGGCATTCGACAAAAACCTCGCGAAGGCCGCCTTCATCGCGGCCGGTGTGCCCACTCCGCGTGCGGAGATCATCGATGTTTCCCAAGGCCCACGCCTGCCATCATTTGCCGCGCCATTCGTTGTCAAACCACCGCGCGAAGGCTCCAGCGTCGGCGTGAACATCGTGCGTTCGCAGGATCAGGCCGCGAAGGCGATGGCCGATGCGGCGAAGTACGGCGATGACATCCTCGTCGAGGAGTTCGTCGATGGCATGGAGCTCACTGTCGGCATTGTTGATGATCAAGCATTGCCCGTCGTGCACATCATTCCGCCCGAAGGGGTCTACGACATGGCCAGCAAATACCCGTGGCTTTCCGGCGCAAAAGGCAGCCAATACATTTGCCCGGCCGACCTCGATGCGGCGACCACTCGCGCGGTGCAAGAAGCCGCGCTCGCCGCGCACCGCTCGCTTGGCGTGGAAATTTACTCGCGCGTCGATGTCCTGCTCGATGCGAACCATCGCCCCTTCGTGCTCGAGGCCAACACCATTCCGGGCATGACCGAAACCAGCCTGCTGCCCAAGGCGGCGGCCGCGATCGGCATTTCCTTTGGCGACCTTTGCGCACGCATCGCCGAGCTTTCACTGGCATTGAGATCGTAGCCCATCGATTGAAACCCACCCGCACCGCCGCCATGAAAAACAAAAGCACCGCAAGCCGCCGCCACTCGCGACAAAATGTGTTGCAGGTCCGCGTGATGACCCCGCGCATCGCATGGCTCGGTTTCCTCGGATTTTTTGGCAGCCTCACGAAGCTCGCCTGCGTCGTCGCGATTCTGGCCGCGCTCGGCTGGGGCGTGTGGCGCGGCATGCAGGTCGCGTTTTATCGCAATCCCGACTTCCGCCTGCAGGTGATCGATCTGAATGCGAATCCGGTGATCGATGAGCTCCGCGTCGCATCGGTGATCGGCATCGACCTGACATCGAATCCAAGCCTTTTCGATGTCGATGTCTCGAATGCCACCGAACAACTCAAGGCCTTGCCGGAAATCACCGATGCAAAACTCGAGCGGCATCTGCCCGACACGCTTGTCGTTCGCGTCACGCCACGCGTGCCCAAGGCATGGATCCGCTGCGTCGAGGCAGGCATCAGCGAAGTGCGCAAAACCGGCGGACTGCTGGTCGATCAGGATGGCGTCGCCTACCAATGCCCCGAAAGCCAGATCAATTCGACACTGCGCTTGCCGGTGATCGATTTGCCAGCGACGGAGGATGCCAAGCCCGCCGCCGGCAAGCGCATCGAGCAGCCCGAGCTGGGTTACGCGCTGGCCCTGATCAAGGCCATTTGCGAGGTCGATGCCGACGGCATGCAGTGGATTGATTCCATTCGCCAAGCGAACAAGTGGTCGCTCGAGTTGGTCACGCGCGATGGCACGACTGCGCTGTTTGGCCTCGGCGATCACCGGCGCCAGATCGAGAACCTGCGCGCGGCGCTTGCCCACGCCGGCAGCCGCGGCTATGTGATTGATAGCATCAACCTCATTCCCAAATACAACACTCCCATCACCATCCGCAGCGAAACCAAGCCACCGAAAGCGATCCCGGTCATGATCGATGAAACGGCGGCCACCGATCGCGCGGATGAAAAAAATTCCACCGCCGCCACGACCCGTAACTGAACCTTTCATTCGCCCGCAAACCCATGGCTCGACGCAGCAAAATTCATGTCGGAATCGAAATCGGCACCAGCAAGACCTGCCTCGTGGTCGGCGAGGTCAAGCCCGACAGCGCGATCAAGATCCTCGGCATCGGCGAGACAAAAAGTGCCGGCGTACGCAAGGGGGAGATCTTCGATTACGCGCAGACCCGCGCCTGCCTGCGCGATGCTCTCGCTAAGGCCGAGGACGCCGCCGATGTCGAAATCGGCAGCGTTTATCTGGCGGTCACCGGCTCCCACATCCAGGGCGTGAACCACCGCGGCACCTACCGTTTGCCGGATGGCGAACCGGTCGTCGGCCCCGAGCATGTCGAAGAGGCCCGCACGATCGCCCGCGAGGTCCATATCCCGGCCGACCATGTCTACATCCACCCGATCATCCGCAACTACTGGCTCGATGGATTGGAACACTCGACCTCGCCGGTCGGGCTCTTTGGCAAAACTGTGGAGGCGGATTTCCATGTCGTCCATGGCATCGGCACGCGCATCCAGAACAGCATCAAGCTCGTCAGGGAAATGCCACTCGAGGTCGACGACATCGTCTTTTCGCCGATCGCCACCGCGCAGATGGCGCTCAACCGCGAGCACCGCGAGAATGGCGCCTTGGTCATCGATATCGGTGGCGGCACGACCGATTACGCGCTCTACCTCGGCGGCGTGATCACCGCTTCGGGCTGCATTCCGGTCGGCGGCGATCATGTGACCAACGACATCCACCTCGTCACGAATTTGCCGTTTTCCAAAGCCGAGCAGCTCAAGGTCACCGAAGGCGATGCCTCGGGTGATCCGGCGAAATCAGTCGGCACCGCGCGCCTCCACGACGATCGCGGTTTTGCCGAAGTCGAGGTGAGCCGCGCCGTGCTCAACGAAACGATCCGCCAGCGCTTGGAAGAAACTTTGCGCCTCGTACTGCGCCAACTGCCCGAGGGATCGATCGACGCGGTCGGCGCGGGAGTTTTCCTCACCGGCGGCACCAGTCTCATGCGCGGCTTCGACGAGCTGGCCTATCAGGTCTTTGGCCGCGACATCTACCGCCCCGAGCCACCGGAGATCAGCGGCATCCAAGCGAGCTTCCGCGACCCGCGCTACGCGACTGCGATCGGCCTCATCCGCTACGCTTTGATCGTCGAGGCCGAGCGGGTATCGCCGCCCGGATTTTTTGGCCGCATCGCACGGATGTTCTGGCCCTTCGGAAATTGAGAAAATTTTTCCACCGTCACGCAACCTCTGCATTTCACCAACCCATGATCTCCCACTCGAGAGCGAACCGCCCGATCGTCGATCCCGCATCCGTCAAAATCATCGGCCTCGGTGGCGCGGGAGCAAACCTTCTCGAGCAGGTCGCGCTCGATGGCATGGATGCGGCCGGCCTGCTTTTGCTCAACGCCGATGCGCGGGTGCTCGGTGCTTGTGTCGTGCCGGAAAAAATTCAGTTGGGCGAGAGCCTGCTCAAAGGGCTGGGCGCCGGTGGTGATCCCGAGCTCGGTGAAAAAGCCTTGCTCGAGGCGGAGCCAGCACTGCGCCGCAGCATCGAAGGCCATGAGGTTGTCTTCATCTGCGTCGGTCTCGGCGGTGGCACGGGATCCGGTGCCGCGCCAGCCTTCGCGCGCATCGCCCGCGAGGCAGGTGCCTTTGTGGTGGTCATCGCCACCATGCCCTTCGCCTTCGAAGGGAAACGCCGCCGCGACCAAGCCGACGATGCCCTCGCAAAACTTTCCGCCCACGCCAGCGCGCTGATCACCTTCGACAACAACCGCATGGGCGAAACGGTGCTCGCCAAGCAGGGGGCCCACGATGCCTTTGCGGCCACCGACCAACTCATCGGCGAATCCATTCGCGCCATCACTCGCATCGTCACGCGCCCGGGGCTCATCCACCTCGGCCTCGACGACCTGATCAGCGCCCTCGGCGACACTGCCTCGCCCTGCCTCTTCGGCTCGGGCATCGCCGATGGCAAGGATCGCTCCAGCGTCGCCCTTCGCAAAGCCATCGCCAGTCCGCTGCTCGACCAAGGCTTGCTCAAGGAGGCCCAAACCGTATTGGTGCACGCCTGCGGCGGCGAAGACCTGACCCTTCTCGAGATCGAGCTCTTGATGCAGGGCCTGCAAAAATTCGTGCCCGAAGACGCCCACCTGCTTTTCGGCGCGGCGATCGACCCCTCGTTGGGCTCAGCCTTGTCACTGACCATAATCAGTTCGCTGCCCGATGGTTCTTTTCTTCCGACCGCGCGCGAATTGCCTGCAGCACGCGAACTGCCGGTAGAAAAAACATTTTCCGAGCCCGCTGCGAAACCGCCGGCCCAGCCCGAGGAAGCGCCGCTCTTCGCCGCCACTCCAAGCATCGAAAAGAAAGCCCCCGAGTCGGAAATTTTCCCCGCGCCCTCAAGCCCGGCTGCCGATGTAGCAGAGCCCTCGGGCTTCGAACTCTTTGAGCCGGCACCGACCACAGCCCAGCAAACGGAAGCCCCACCAGCGCCCGAGCCGGAACCCGCCGCACCGCCCAAGCGCGCAAAAAAACCCTCCGACGCGGAGCCCGATCCCCAAAAGGTCAAACTCAGCGTCAAGGCCACCGGCACCCAAAGCGAACTTTCGCTCGATTCGGTGCCTCGCGGGCGCTTCGAAGGCGAAAACCCGAATGTCTTCGAAGGCGAGGACCTCGATCTCCCGCCGTTTCTTCGGAAGAAGAAATAGGCACGCGATCCGACCCTCGTTAAGGGCGTGAAAACGGATACGAAAGAAGGCCAAATAATCAGGCTTTCTTAAGCAAATAGGCTGTTTTTCCCCCTTGAAACAGGGGCGAAAATAGTTTTTCTTATTTTTTATCAACCTAGAAACGCAATTTGACATTACGATATAGGGTTAGCGCGCAAATATCGTGCACCCAAACCCTTCCAGACCCGCCAAAACCCTCGATAAACCCCTCAAATCCCAACAAATCCCAACAAATCCAGCCATGAAAGCCCAGTACAACCCACTGCTCAAGCTTGCCATGAAGTCCATCGGCATGCCCCTCGTCGTCGCTGCATCGATGATCCAAGTCGCCCACTCGCAGACGACTGTCACCTACACCATGCAGGACGCTAACTTCCCTACCCAAGTCAACAACGGCGGGGACTTTTTCAATAATGGCGGCGCCGAGCTTGGCATGTGGGCGAATACGGGTTCCAAACAAACGGTTGGATGGCAGAATTTTACCACTACCGGCGCCGCAGGGGGTACGGCAAGAAATCTCCAAGTCGGTGATGTCTTCACAACTACCGTCGCTGCAACGCGGGCCTTTGGTCAGATCGGCTTTTCGCTCAATGCGGGTGGCACTCAAGGCACCAGCTACGCCAACAACATCAGTGGCTCGAGAATGTACATTTCCACGGACAACAACGCAGCTTGGAGCGTGAAGGGATTGTCCGGCGGCGGAACGAGTTCGCTCTCCTATGTTCCCTTGCAGGATACCTTCAAAGATTACAGATTCACGATCAGAATAACCTCTCAGACCACGGCAGATGCGTTTCTGACAGTCGATGGGACTGATTATCGCGCCTACAATCTTACCATGGCCGGCAGTGCTGGAGCCAACATCAGTGCCTTCTCGATATTCGGGTCCGACATGTGGGACGGCAATAGCAACGAAAATGCTTTTTGGAAACAAACAACCAGTGTGCAAAACAGCGGGAGGGTCGAGCTTGGATACTATGCGGGCAGTTCCTCGACGCTGACGCCTGGCACAGTGACTGATGGTCTTGCCGCAAACAGCACTTCGACGACATCTGCCAACGCAGTGTTCATCGGTGGTGACGCCGGTTCGCAGGTGAACCTCTCGCAAAACAATACCTACACCGGCGCCACAACGATCAACGCGCTGGCCACTGTTGAAGCGCAGCACGCCAACGCCCTTGGCACCACAGGCGCGGATACGACGGTTACCAATACCGGTACACTTAAGCTCTGGGGTGGTGTTTCCTACGCCACCGAAGCCCTTACGCTGAATGGACTCGGCAGAGCCTACGGAGATGTAGCTGGCGACGCGGGTGCGCTCCGCAGCAACGGCGGCAACAACACCTGGAACGGCAACATCACCCTCGGCTCAAGCTCGCGGATCAACGCGGACACAGCCGGTGGTGCGGGCTCCTTGACCATTGCGGGCAATATTTCCGGCGGTTCGAATGTGCTCTTCCTCGGTACCAAAGTTGGCAGTTCCGCCAACATTTCGATCAGCGGTGCAATCAGCGGCGCTGGTGCCACCCAAGACGGAACGACGACTTCGCTGTTCAAGGACGGCGCAAGCACACTCACCCTCTCTGGCAGCAACACTTACTCGGGTGACACCCGCATCACCAATGGTGCTGTCATCGTAGCCTCCGGCGGCAATCTTGGCGACGGTAGTTCCGATGTGTTCATCTCCAGCGCCGGCTCGCTCAATGTCAACACCAACACTACAGTCGCTTCGGTTCAAGAAGCCGGCACTTCAAACGGTGGTGTGATCGCGATCGGCAGCGGCGCCACTCTCACCGTGAATGGTGCCAATAAAGGCGCTCTGTTCCAAAACTCGATCTCGGGTCAAGGCGGCCTCACGGTCAACGGCTCGGGCAATACCACCCTTAGCCTTTATGGCACCCAGTCTTACTCGGGTGCCACCAGGGTTTCCGGTGGTAAGATCAGCTCCGGTGTGGCATTGGCTACCTCGGGAGTCACCGTCGATGGCGGTACCTTTGAAACATCGGCGGCCGATATTCTCGGCAATTCCGCCAGCGTGAATCTCTCGAGCGGCACCTACGCCCTCGGTGGCAGCGACAGGATCGGTTCGCTCACCATGAGCGGCGGTACCCTCTCCGGTAACGCCACCCTCACCGCATCGACCTACGCCCTCAGCGGCGGAACCGTGAGCGCCAACCTTGGTGCCGGATCCCTCACCGTGGGTGGCAGCGCCGCCCTCAATGGTACCTCGGCCGCAATCAGCGTGAGCGTCAACTCGGGAACCCTCAGCCTCGGCGGCAACAACCGCTTGGCTACCGATGCATCGGTGACCCTTGCAGGGGGAACTACCCTCGGCCTCGGCGCGAACAGCCAACAACTCGCCGGCCTTACCGGCGATGGCTCGGTCACGACATCGGCCTCGGGCAGCCTCAACCTCAACATCGCGAGCAGTTCCAACAATACCTACGCCGGTAGCATCAGCGGCGGCGGCGGCCTTACCAAATCCGGCAATGGCACCCTCTTCCTCACCGGCAGCAACAGCCTCACCGGAACGACTGCCGTTTCGAGCGGTACCCTCCGCGTGAATGGTTCGGTTGCTGGTGACGCCACGGTCGCCAGCGGTGCCACTCTCGGCGGTACCGGCACCATCGCCGGCTCGGTCAATGTCACTGGTGTTCTCTCACCGGGTGCCAGCATCGAAAGCCTGGCTGTCGGCACGACCACCTTCGCCAATGGTTCGGCCTTCGAGTGGGAATACAATTCCCAAATGGTCACAGCCGACTTGCTTGATATCAATGGCAGCCTGACACTCAACGGCTCGGTCACTCTTAACTTGGTGGATCTGGCCGAAATCAGCCAAGTGTTGGCCAACGATACCAAGTTCACACTCATCAGCTACACCGGCTCATGGAACAGTGGCACCTTCAGCGGATACGCCGATGACAGCAAATTCACCTTTGCTGGCAATCAATGGGTCATCAACTACAACGATGCCACGGGCGGCGGCAACTTTGCCGGCGATCAAGGTGGTGCTTCCGGATTTGTGACCATGACCGTGGTGCCCGAGCCCTCCAGCCTCGGCCTGGCCTTGGTTGCTGGTGGCCTCCTTGCCACCCGTCGCCGCCGCAAGGCCTAATCGCCTCACGGCCATCAAAACCTCACGAAAAAACCCGCCGTGCTCAAAGCGCGGCGGGTTTTTTGTTGGTAGGGTAGTGTTGAAAACCGATGAAACGGGGAGCGTGGATCAGAGTCCGCGCAGCGTCTCTTTCACGGCCGCGAAATCGGGCAGATCCTTCGGATGATTCTGGACCTCGGCATAACGCACGGTGCCGGTCTTATCGATCACGAAGGCCGAACGCTTGGCCACGCCGCCCATGATGAGGTTGGCTTCGGGCAGGAACTGATCGTAGGCCACACCATAGGCCTTGGCCACGGCATGCTCGTAATCGCTCAGAAGAGGAATGGTAATGCCTTCCTTTTCCGCCCACGCGGCCTGTGCAAAGGGATTGTCGCCGGAGATGCCGAACACCTTGGCGTCGAGAGCTTCGTATTCCTTGATGCCTGCCGAAATGTCGCAGAACTCAGTGGTGCAAACGCTGGTGAAGGCCATGGGCACAAACAGCAGAACAAGGTTGGCCGAGCCGATCTGCTCGCTCAGCTTGACTAGTTGCGGACCCTCAGGACCTTTGGTGACGAGGGTGAAATCAGGGGCTTTGTCTCCGACTTTGATGGACATGTTAGATGGTGGTTAGGGGTTGGACGCGGCGAATATGGGACAGTTTCGCGCGTCATGCCACGGAAATTTGCGGGGAGGAAGAGTTATGGGTTATTGGTTAGAGGTGATTGGGGAAGAGGGGAAAGCGGCTTTCTCATTCACACCGATAGGGCGACGCGGGCTCGCGGCGCCGACACATTAGGAAAGATGCTGGAACCGCGAATGAACGCGAAGTGGGTGGGTAAAAAAGCAGAAAGCAGAAATAGAATAAGAAGACCAAAAAGTGACGGATTCTTTGTCTGTTCAGAACATGGAGCGGGACGCTCCATGGACGGCCTGGAGCAAGATGCTCCAGCCACATGAAGCGGCATCTTCTTCCTCTTTCCCAATGACCGTTGACTACTGACCTCTCTCAAACGGTAGTGTAAAATTTCTTCTGTAAAAGCGAGAAGCCGATTTCACCTGTGACCCACCGTGCGTGAGCCCGATGGAGCGTAGCGGAATCGGGATCACGCACGGT
>CANHQM010000029.1 GCA_947462835.1 Akkermansiaceae bacterium | reverse complement strand
TGAACCTCCCGGATCGGTAGTGCACTTTGACCCCGAGAGACCAAAATGCAACCCGCCGCCCGTGTCTTCCTCCGACGAGTTTAATGACCCATTCTCGGAAGACACGGGCGGCGGGTTGTTGGAAACCGAAGGCGGAATGAACATACAAGCAGCAAAGGCCGCAAAGGAACGCGGAGGGGGGAGGGGAATGTTGAATTTTGAATGTGTAAGAAAATGAGGAAGCTTCTTCCTAGGGAGGCACGACACTCTTGTCGTGCTTTTTCAACATCGAACACTGACGCGATGTGTCGAAGGTCTTAAAGTCAAAATTCAAAGAATAAGCGGCTTCTTCATCTTGAATCTTGAAGTCTTGATTCTTCAAACCGGTAGGGCGATGCGACAAGGCGACGCGCACGGTGTTTGTCACGGCCTACCCGGATTATGCGCTGAACGCATTTCAGTTTGGCGCGGTGGATTACTTGCTCAAACCGGTCGACTCCGACCGTCTGGCCATCACCATCGAGCGCCTGCTGGCAGGCGTCATGGACACCCAGGAGCCGGTGTCGACAATGATCGATTGCATCGGGATTTCCGGTCAGATCGAGAGGATCCCCATTTCCGAGATCCTTTGGATCGAGTCATCCCAGAATTACACGCAGGTCTATCTTGCCCAGTCGAACAAGCCATCCTTGTGTCGCCATACGATGGCGGCCTGGAAGGGGATGCTGCCCGCGGACCTCTACGTCCGGCTGGGGCGCTCGGAAATCATTCATTTGGCACGCATCCAAGCTGTGCGCTGGACCTCAAGGGATGTCACGATGGTGAGTTTTATTGGCTCTGACAACTTGCTGCAACTGGGACGCACCTCGGCACTGCGGCTGAAATCCATCGTCAGAGACGCGGCTGCCAGGAAAACAATATAGGCGATGTGACTGGCGCTTTTTGCCGCTTCGTCATTCGTTGCGCCAGATCTCGGACGGGCATCGGAACATTTGTCCGTGCTTGTGTTGTTGTTCAGTCGTGGATTCAGCGCGCTACCTTGAGGCGGATGAAGCGTTTTTTGGCACTGTTGGGGGCGGTGTCGGTGACGGTCACTGTTTCACCTGCGGTGCCGGGGTTTGCGGCGATCGTGCTCCATGTGATCAGGTCGTCTGAGCCTTCTACGGTGTAGGTCAGTTCGCTGCGTGCGCGCACGAAGGTGAGGGCGAGGCGGCCATTGGCATTCACTTGGGTGTTCAAGGATGCGCTGCTGCTGGTGGCGTTGGCGTTGAGTCCGAGTGCGTATTTGAGGAGGTTTTGCATGCCGTCGCCGCGTGGGCTGGCGCTATCGGCGGCATTGCCGGAATTTGCGATCGTGCCGAAGTTGGTGAATCTCCATTCCTCATGGCTCGTCCATGTGGTGAGTGTCGTTGTCACCTCGCTCGAGCTATCGGTGCCGTTGAGTGCGGCGATGCGGAAGTTGTACACGGTGCCGGGCAAAAGGCTGCTCACGCTGTAAGTCGAGGCATCGGCGGCGATGGTGTTTTCCGTCCATGTTTCGGAGGTGCTGGGTTTGTGTGAAATTTTGAATCCGGTGCAGGCTGCGTTGCCCGAGGTGTTAGGGGTCCAGCTGAGATCGGCGGTGAGATTGGTCGTTTGCGCCGCGAGGAAATTTGTTGGGGCGATCGGGGTCGGAGCGATGGTCAAGAGTTCGCTCTTTGTGCCGGCGAAATTCGCATCGTCGATGGTGGCGACCACTTCGTAAGTACCGGCGTCGCTTGGTGCGGTGCTTTCTCCGTTGTAGGTGAGACTTGTGGTAAGTCCTTGTGGGTTTGTGCTGACCGATGCGGACTTGGCTGTTCCGTCGTAGCTGGCGTTGAGGTTGCCGAGTGTGACGGTGGCGATGGCCTTGTGCACGGTGACGCTCACCATGCCGGTGGTGGCTTGGTAGTTCGTTGTGTCGTCTGGTGTGAAGGTGAATGCGTACGATGCAGTGCCCGCGTTCGGCTCGGTGGCGGGATTGGTCCAAGTGAATGCGCCCGCGACCGATGCCTCCCCGCCGTCGAGTGTGGAGGCGGAAAGCGACTGGCCATAGGTGATGGCGGATGCGCTTGGCTGGCTCGTCACGGTGGGTGTGGCCTTGTTTGCGGTGATGCTTAAGGTGCCGGTGGTGGAGGAGTAATTTGTCGTGTCGTTCGGAGTGAAAACAAAGTTTTGTGTGGTCGCGCCCGTGTCGGGGGCGGTGTTGGGATTTTCCCAAGTGAAAGTGCCTTCGACCGAGGCCGCGCCGCCATCGAGTGTGGATGAGCTGAGGGTTTGGCCTGCCGCGATGGGCGTGGCGGTCGGGCTGGTGAGAATGCTAGGCGTGGCTGGTGCGACAGTGACATCAAGGTAGACCTGAAGCGTTTGGTAATTTTCAGAATCTTCCGGTGTGAAAGTCGCCAACTTGGTCGAAGTTCCCACGGGTGCATACACATCCGGGGTGTTGAAGGCCCACGAGCCAGAGATCCGCGGTGCTGATGTCAGCCACCACCAATTGGGCACGCTCATCTGACCATCGGCAATGATCGAGTCAGCCAGTTGTTGGCCGTAAGTGATCGTTGTCGTGGAGGGCAATGAGATGAGCGCCGGGATGGCTTTGCTCACCCGGACTTCCATCAAGACCGTGACCGGTTCGTAGCGAGTGGTATCGGTAGGTGTGAAAACCAAGTTGTGCATGCTATCGCCCGCATTGGGAATGGCACTTGGATTTTCAAAGGCAAATGTGCCGGGCACGCTGGCAGTTCCTTCGAAGAGGGGATAGGAGGCAAGCGATTCCCCGTAGGAGATTCCGGATGGGAAAGGTTTGCCCAGAATGGTCGGCCTGCCTTTCGTGATGGTGAAGTCGATCGTCTTCGTGGCGGCGAAATTGGAATCAGTTCCAGTCACAGTGACTGAATAATTGCCCGGCTCCGTCGGCGGCGTTGAGCTGGATGCGTAGGTCGTGCCTTCGCGGCCGCTGTAGCTGTAGGAGAAATCAAAGCCCGCCTGCAAGTCGGCAACCGGTGTGGCGCTGGGCACCGAGAAAGGTGAGCTATTCAAATAATAAACCTCGCCATTCACCCGGTAGGGTCCTTGCTCAAATCTGCGCCCCCATTGCACGACCGTGCCATCGGATTTCAACGCGGTTGTTTCATCATGGCCTGCCGAGATCGCGACGACATTCGTGAGGCTCGATGGAACCAAGTTGATTTCCTGTCCAACGGGATCGAACACGGTTTCTTTGCCCCAAGACACGACCGTGCCGTCAGACTTCAGCGCGACGCTGTGTCGATTGCCGGCGGCAATCGCAACCACATTGACCAAGCCTGTGGGCACCGTGGACATGTCGTAGGAATTGTTTCCCCATGCGACGACCGTGCCATCGAACTTCAGCGCAAGAGAGTTGTCGGCGCCTGCGGAGATCGCCACAACGCCTGTCAGCCCGACTGGCAGCGTGCATTGACCGCTGTCATTCGCTCCCCACGCTGCGACGGTGCCATCCGACTTCAAGGCGAGGGAATGATTGCGACCCGCCGACACCGCCACGACATTGCTCAGGCCGACGGGGACGCTTGTCTGGTTGTTGCTGTTGTAGCCCCATGCCGTCACCGTGCCGTCCGACTTGAGTGCAAGGCTGTGATAGCCACCTGTGGAAACGGCCACCACATTCGACAAACCGACTGGCACCATCGCACCGCTTGCCAAGGGGTTTGTTCCCCAGGCAACGACGGTGCCGTCCGCTTTCAGTGTCAGCGTCATGTCCATGCCGGCATCGATCGCCACCACACTGCTTAGGTTTGAGGGCATGGTGGTCTGGCTTTGATCGTTGGCTCCCCATGCGGATGCGGTCGCATCCGATTTGACTGCCGCCGAGTGGTAGGCGCCCATTGAAATGAACTGACCTTTCGACGCGGCAAAAGATTTGGCTTTGCCGTCATAGGCGAGGCTTGGTGGTGGAACGAGCGCGATGTTCAGCGGGCTGACGATGCCATCGTAAACCGTCACCGGCACGGAGATCGTGACGGCTTTGTAGTTGGCGATGTCGGTGGGGATGAAGGTCACGCTCTGGCTGGCGGCACCGGAGTTGGGTGATGAGAATTGCGATGAGAAAACAAAGGTGCCAGGCACGCTGCCGCTGCCGCCGGTGAGAACCGATGAGCCAAGTTGTTGACCAAAGGTGATCGCGGATGCGCTTGGCAGCGCGGTGATCGTCGGTGTTGCTGCATTCGTGCCTTGAACAAGAACGGTCATGCTGGTGGTCACCGAGTTGTAGTTGGTCGAATCGGCAGTCGTGAAGGTGAGGCTTTGCGTGCTTGCTCCGGCGGTAGGGATGAAGCTCGGTGTGCTGAAGGCGAAGGTTCCGCTGACGCTGGCGCTGCCACCACTGAGGCTTGCGGCGGAGAGAGCCTGACCTTCGGTGATGATCGCGGCGATAGGCAGTGAGGTGAGCGTGGGTGTCGCATTAGCGATGGTGAAATCGATCGACTTGCTGGCGGAGTAATTTGGATCGGTCGATGTAACGGTGAGCGTGTAGTTTCCTGCGTTCGTCGGAGCGGAGGAGCTCGCGGCATAAGTCGTGCCCGCGCGTCCGGCATAGCTGTAGGAGAAGTTGAAATTTCCTACGTCGGTCAGCGGGCTTGGCACGGTGCCGGGCGCGTTCCACGCCACGACGGTGCCATCGGTCTTGAAGGCAAGGGCATGCGAGTAGCCGTGGGCAAGAGCCAGCACTCCCGTGGCATTTGTCGGCACGGCATTGTAGTATGGATATCCCCCAGCACCAATACCCCCCCAACCAACAACGGTGCCATCGGTCTTAATAGCAAACGATGCGTAGCTGCCGGCGGTGATCGTGATGACGCCGCTCAGACCAACCGGCACCGAGCATTGACCTTGCCCGTTGTTACCCCAAGCCACGACAGTGCCGTCCGATTTCAGGGCGAGGGTGTGGGTGAAGCCGGCCGCGACCGCGACGACGCCGTTGAGGCCGGCGGGCACGGTTGCCTGGCCCTGGTCATTGTCGCCCCATGCCACGACGGTGCCGTCTGACTTGAGCGCGACGGCGTGATATTCCCCCGCGGCGACCGCCGTCACACCGGTCAAGCCTGCCGGCACATTCAAGGTGGTTGTCTGTGCACTGTTGCCCAAAACGGTCACCGTGCCGTCTGCGCGGAGGACGACTGTCATTCTGCCGCCTGCAGCAGCGGCGACGGCATTGGTGATGAGATCACGCGGGAAGATGAGGGCCTCGCCGGGCCATTTATCAAGGTTCAATGGGTAGCCCGAATGCTGCTGGTAGCTGTTGCTTCCCCAGCCGACGATCTTGCCATCCGCCTTGACAGCCACCGAGTGCATGGATCCTGCCGAAACCTGCACAACGCCGCCGAGCCCGGCTGGCACGTTGCACTGTCCCTCATTGTTACCGCCCCAAGCCACGACTGTGCCATCGGCTTTGAGGACAAGGGCGTGGTCGCGACCCGCCGAGAGATAGGCGTTTTGGGAAACGGTGTATGACTTCGCAGATCCGTCGTAGGTAAGATTGGGAGGTGCAAAGAGCGGAATCGGCAGGGATGTGGTGGTGACTTGAAGTGAAACGCTGGCAGTGGCCGTGTTGTAGTTGGCCGTGTCGGTGGGTGTGAACGCCGCTTGCAGTGTGCGGGTGCCGGCGCTCAGCACTGTTCCGGTGGCTGGCGTGTAGGCAAAGTTGCCCGTCACGCTCGTCGAGGCGTTGAGTTGGGTCGCGCTGAGTCCCGTGCCGTAGGCGATGCTGGCGGGCGTGGACCAAGTGATCGTGGGCGTGGCTTTCGCAATCGTGAAGGTCTGCGTGGCGCTTCCCGAGTAGTTCGCACTGGTCACCGTTGCGGTGACCGCATAGTTGCCGGCGTTGGTCGGCGCGGTGGATGTCGGCCCATAGCTGGTGTCGCCGATGCCGCTGTAGCTGTAGTTGAAGCCTGTGGAGATGCCTTGCGCAGTGGCGGTGAATGTCTTTGCGCTGCCGTTGTAGATAAGGCTGGCGGGTGGGGTGAATGCGATGCTGTTCGAGTTGAGTGCGGCTGCATTGACAGTAACAGATGCCGTTCCGGAGGTGGTGTTGTAATTCAGGGTGTCTGTCGGAGTGAAAATGACCGTGTGGCTTGCTGTGCCGACGCCTGGCGTGGTGCTCGGCGTTGCGAAAGAGAATGTTCCCGGCACGCTGGCGACGCCGCCGGTGAGCGCGGAGGAGGCGAGCGATTGGCCGTAAGTGATGGCTGCGGCAGTCGGATTCGTCGTGATGGTTGGCGTGGCCTTGGTGATCGTGAAATCGAGGCTCTTTGTCCCTGTGTAGTTGGGGTCATTCGCGGTTGCGGTGACGGTGTAGCTGCCGGCATAAATGGGCGCCGTACTACTAGGTCCATAGGAGGTGCCCGCGCGGCCTGTGTAAGTGTAGGTAAATCCATTCACACCCACGGCGGAGGCCTCGTGTGTTTTGGCGGATCCATTGAAGGTCGAATTCGTCAGGGTCGGCAGCGTGATGTTCTCGGACGCGATCGTTGCCTTCGTGACCGTGAGGCTGCCTGCGGCGTTGGCCACTGCCGGGTTGTAGTTGATCGAGTCGGTTGGCAGGAAGGTGACGCTGAGCGTGTGGGTGCCGACAGGCAGGATTGCTCCGATCGCAGGTGAATAAACTTTGGTTCCCGGAATGGCGGCGTAGGTGCCTTGGTTCCATCCGTATGGGCCGACCGAATCGACCTGATTGCTGCTCAATGCTGTGCCGTATGGGATCGAGTTTGTCCGATTTAGGTAGCTGAGTGTGGGTGTGATTTTTTGAATCGTGAAGTTTTGGCTGATGCTTCTCGTGCCACTCGCATTGGTGGCGGTGACGGTATAGTCGCCGGCATTGATGGGTGCGGTGGCGCTTGGTCCGTATGATGTGTCACGACTGCCGGCGTAGCTGTAGGTGTATGCGGTGCTGAAGTCGTAGCTGCGGGTGAAGATTCCGACGGGCGGAAACTGGGCTGAAGCGGGCGGGCTATTTTTGCCGCGGTAGTTGTTACCCCATGCAACGATCGTTCCATCCGATTTCAGCGCGATCGAGTTTTGCCAACCGGCAGTGAGTGCGATGACTCCTACGCCGTTGACTGATGTAGGGACCGTTGTTTCGCCACGATCGTTGCCTCCCCATGCGACCACGCTGCCGTCGGACTTGAGCGCGAGCGCGTGGAAATCGGCGGCCTCGATGGCGACCACGCCCGAAAGTCCGGCGGGTGGATTCCAATAAGTTTCGTTGGGCTTGCCCCATGCGACCACGCTGCCATCCGATTTCAGGGCCATCCCAAAGTGAGTTCCGGCCGAGATCGCCGTCACGCCGGACAATCCCTGTGGCAGGTAGCTGAGTCCGCTCATTTCATTGCCCCAGAAAACCACCGTGCCGTCGGCTTTCAGCGCGAGTGAGCCAAACTGTCCGGCGGCGATCGCCGTCACATGGGTCAGGCTGCCGGGCACGTTGCATTGGCCATGCGTGTTGTCACCCCATGCGACGACGGTGCCGTTCGACTTGAGAGCGAGCACATGCCTTGCACTGGCCGCGATTTTTTCGACTCCTGTGAGGCCTGCGGGCATCGAACTGCTATAACCACCCCACGCGACTACCGTCTTGTCGGATTTCAAAGCGACCGAGAGCGCATCGCCCGCCTGCACGGCCACGATGCCGGTGAGGCCGTTGGGCACGCTCGTTTGTCCATAGGTGTTTTGGCCCCATGCGATCACCGTGCCATCGGGCTTCAGTGCGAGCGTGTGATCGTTTCCTGTGGAAATGCCCGCCAGCGGACCGAGTGCGGTCGGCAGATACTTTTGTCCGAAGCGAAACCATCCGAAGCTCACCACCGTGCCATCGGACTTCAATGCGATGCTGTGTTCGGAACCTGCGTCGATGGCCACCACATCGGCGAGTCCGGCGGGGATGTTGGTCATGCCATAATTGTCGCGATCGCCCCAGGCGACGACCGTGCCATCGGATTTTACCGCCACGGAATGACTCGTTCCCGCGGAGATCGCCACGACCCCCTTGAGGCCAGCCGGCACTTGCGATTGGAATGAACCGTTGTTGCCCCATGCGACAACGGTGCCATCCGACTTGAGTGCGAGGCTGTGCCATTCGCCAGCGGAGATCGCCACCACATCGGTGAGTCCGGCGGGTGGCGTGGCGTAATTGTAAAAGCCAACGCCCCATGCAACGACCGTGCCATCGGACCTGAGCGCCATGCTGTGGTTTGCACCGGCCGAGATCGCGACGATGCCGGTGAGCCCGGCGGGAACATTGCTCTGGCCACCGGAGTTTGAGCCCCATGCGATGACCGTGCCGTCGGATTTGAGTGCGAGGTTGTGAATCTTGCCTGCGGATATCGCGACGACATTGTTTAGGCCGACGGGGATGCTTGTTTGCCCTGAGGAATTCGATCCCCATGCGACGACCGTGCCGTTGGATTTGAGTGCCAGGGTGTGATAGCCGCCAGCCGACACCGCGATGACATCGCTGAGCCCTGCGGGCACGCTTGTTTGCCCGGCGTCGTTGGTGCCCCATGCGGCAACCGTGCCATCGGATTTGAGCACGACCGAATGCAGGACACCGGCGGAAACAAAGGGTGCGCCCTGCGCCATGTTGTGCGCTTGAAATGATTTGGCGCTCGCGTCGTAGGTCAGGCTCGCCGGCGCGTAGATGCCGATGGAGGGCACATGCTCGCGGTTGGCCAGCCCGTAAAGATTGAAGCTGCCGTTGGCGGGCGTGATCGTGATCGTGGCGGAGCCATTGGCATCGGCGAGGTACTTGCAATCGATGCGAATGCCTTGGTTGTTGCCGTAGGAATTTTGGTCCACCGCAACCTGCCCCAGCGTGCTTTGAAAGGTGAAGTTGCGCGCCGTGTCTGCAGCGCCGACCGAAAACAACGACAGCACATAACGGCCGCCGGGACTCAGGCCTGAAAGCGTGATCGTTTGCGCGGAAGTGCCACCGCTGCCATGCACGAAATCATTCGCAAGGCTGCGATTGGCATCGCTGAGGTCGTTGGCATCATTGGTGACAAAGCTGGCAAAGTTGCTTGTCGAAAATTTCCCGACCACCGCCGGGTTGCCACCCGAAATGCCGGTGAATGAAATTCCGCCGAGCGTGAATGATCCGGTCGCGCCGAAGGAATAAGCGTGCGTGTAAAGGTACCTGGGATCGAGGCCGCTGCTCGCTTCGTTGGTCCACGGATGAATGGTCCAGCGAGCGGCATCGACCTTCAGTTGAACGGCGTTTGCCGAGGCGAGTTGACCGTCCCATGCTTTGAGCGTGAAGGCATTTTGAAGGCCGGTGGAGCCATCGGCAGGCGTCCACAGCACCTTGTCGCTGCCTGCGATCAAAGTCGTTCCGGGCGTCACTGCAGCCCAGGCCGAACCATTCCATTTTTGCAAAGTCCCAGAGCTGATTGTTTCAACACGAAATGAAATGACATCGCCATCCACATCCGCCTCATCAGACGCGGCGGCGATCGATGTGAATGAGATTTCGATCGGTGTGCCTTCGGTCTGGCCGGAGATGATGTCGATCGTAGTGAGCGTCGGTGCGTCGATGACTGGTGAAACCGAAACCACTGCCTGCACCGGTGTCGTGGACTCCAGCGGGCCATCATCGCGCGCGACCACTTTGAATGCGGATTGTGTTCCGTTGGCGTTGAGGGAAGGCGTCCAATAACCATTCAAGCTCGCGGTGATCACTTTGTTGGTCGATGCATTCCATGGCGTGGCGGCCGCTTCGCTCGTGCCAATTTTTAAAGTGCCGGTGGTGACTTCCTTCACCACGAAGCCGGTGACCGCGCTGTCGATGTCGGCTTGATCGCCCTTGGCTGCCATGGCGGTGAAGGTGATTGGTATCGCGGAGTCCTCATTGCCACTGGTGATCGGTCCGGAAAAACGGGTGAGCGTTGGCGCGTCATTGACCGCTCCGACCGAGACCTTCACCGACTTCGTGGCTGCGGAATAAAGCGCGCCGTCGTAGGCCACGACGGTGAAGGCGTCGAGGGAGCCACTGGCCGAAGTGGGTGGCGTCCAGACGAGGCTTTCTCCGGCGCCAAGCAATGTGCTGCCGGCAGTGACCGGACTGCCGTCTTTGGTGAGCGTGCCGCCGAGCACTGACTCGATGCGAAACGAGATCGGATCGAGGGCAAATCCATTGGCGATGGCAGTGATGCTGTTGTTTGGATCGGTCGCGCCCACAGCGGCAGCGAGCGTTGCGTAGGTGATCGTGAGAGGTGTGCTCTCGATGCCACCGATCAGCACCGCAGGTGTGCTGCTGGCAAAGCTTGGCGCTTGGTTCGTGATCGTGAAAGTGACGGGCAGATCCTTCGTTCCAAAACCGTTGGATGCGCGGATGTTCACCAGATAAACGCCTGCGCTGCCGCTGCGAGGGTAGCCCGAGATGACGCCGATTGAATTTATCGTCAACCCCGCCGGCAATCCGGTGGCGGTATATGTCTGAGGACCCGTGCCCGCTGCATAGTAGTAGTAATCGAAGCTGCTGCCGACGGCCACCGTATGCGCCGTCGCCGCTGCCGGGGCACCATAGAAATACGGCGCTTCGATCTGGATGTTGTGGGTGTTGCGATCGGACCAGATTGTCGGGACTCCTTCGCGAGGACTCACCGAAATCCGGTTGTTGCCAAGCGAGAGCGGGAAGGTGGCGGTAAATGTCACTCGCGTGAACTTACTGCTATCGCGAGTGACATTGATGTACTGCCGGGCAACTTGGATGTTGTTGCGATACATGTAGACATAGCCGTTGGTCGACCAGTTGTAGTGTCCGATGTAGAACTCGCCGCGCAGGTCGAATGCCATCGTCACCGTGGCGGTACCGTTCTGGTTGTTGGTCCAGTTCGTGAGTGAGGAATGCCAAGTCTCGATGTCGTTCCAATGGATGTCGGGAAGGTCTTCGCCCTGGAGGGATACACCCTCGCGCTCGTAACTGGCAGTCGTACCGCGGAGCGCACTGGTCACAGCGCCGATTTGAAATTCCAAATCCGTGTCGCCGCCCATGCCGGTGACATCCGTGCTGGCTGCGACGCGGGCATGCGTCATTGTCGCCAATTCATTGACGAAGGATCTTCCTTGGACTGTTTCCGCGACGCGGCATCCGTAGAGGAGAATTTGCGCGTCGGCGGAGAGGGATTTTTTCCATGCGGCGACCTGCGGCGAATGGGCGTGAAGGGTGTTGGCATCGAATGACTGTTTGCCAAACCAGAGCTTGCCATCGCTGCCGTGCGAAATGACGCGAAGAACATTGATCTTTGTCAAAGTACCAAGCGCTTTAGTGATTTGCGCAACGACATCGCCGTTGCCGTTGATTGGAATGACTTGGGAGCCGGCCAGTTCCTCTTTGGGGATGCTGGGGGCCAGTGCGGAATCGATCAGCACCACGCTGCGTGCGGGTTCATTGAACGCTGCGTCCGCGGCGATCAGTTGCTGCATGCCAAGTGCCTGCAGACCGATGGCCATGCAAAGCAGGCGAAGGGCGAGGGGAATCAACATCCACCGACGCTGCAAGCTGATCGAAAATTTTTCAGATCTTCCGATGGGGCGAGTGCTTGGCATGGAATGATGATGTTTGGATTTTTGTTTCGCCCCCGGCGGCTGCGCTAGTTTTGGAGCATCTCCGAGAGCTCCTTGCATCGAGCCTCGATCATTTCGGTTTGTGCGGTGGCGACATCCAATGAGTACATCGATCCATACATGGTTCTTGGATCTTCACCTTCCTTGAGCGGGAACAGCGTTTTGACATGAAACTCCATGTACTTTAGCCAAGCGCGTTGGGCTTCCTTGAGATCCGAGCAGAACTGCTTGTCGTCGGCATTGGTCGAAAGAACTTTTTTGTACAGCGAGTTCAGCTTGGCGTGGGCCGCTGCGAGATCGGCCTCGGCGGTGGCGTTCATTTCGGCCTGCGACTGGGCGTGGGTTTCGGCAATGCCGCCGATCGACAAGCCCGCGATGGTGAAAAGAAGGGTGAGATGGCGCATGGGTGTGAAAATTTGAGTGCGCTTCAGCGTCACGAGTCCGCGATCATGCGGCAAGGCAAAAGAAAAAAACGCCGGTCGAAGTGGTGGGGCGCGTGATGCGCCCTCACATTTGGGTAAGCCACTCGCGGAAGGCGGCCTTGTCGGTGCCCATCGGGATGGCGACTTTCTCGCGGTGGGCGAGGATGGCGAGGCGTTCGGGCACCTCGACGGCATGGGGGCCGATTTTTATCATTCTTTAAAAATCGGTGGGCCAAAGTTCTTAAAATGACGGATCTGGAGTAGACAATCATTGTGCTGCAGCTTCTCAATACCCATACCCATACTGTCCTCCATGATCGAGCCTGAGTTCATCCCAAACTTGGATTCCCCCATTATTTTGGGCGAAGATCAGACGGGTGTTGCAGCGGCGTTGATCGATCGCATGGCGAGGGGGGACGGCAGTGCGCTTACGGAACTCTATGGCATGTGGAGTCCGATTCTGTTGGGGGCGTCGGTTCGGATGCTTGGGGACCGCCACGAGGCGGAGGAAATCGTGCAAGACACCTTCGTGCGGATGTGGCATCGCTCGGTTGACTATGACCCGTCGCAATCGCCGCCTTTTGCATGGGCCTTTGCGGTGATGCGTGGTTACTGCATTGACCGCCTGCGCTACCGCCACCGTGGCAAGCGCGATTCCTCCCGGGTGGTTCCCATTCATCTGCATGCACCTACGGAAGAGAGCGAAGATCCGCGGGTGATGATGAAGGACGATTGGCGCCGAGTCCGCGCCGCACTTCAAAATTTACCGCCCGACGAACGCGAGTGTTTGGAACTGGCTGTCTTTCTGGAATACACCCATTCGGAAATTTCGTCGCAACTCGGAACTCCGCTGGGGACGGTGAAAAACCGACTGCGTCGAGCATTGGACAAGGTACGCAACCAACTATCACGTTATGAATTCTGACCCACACGAAACCGCAGCCTGGCGGGCATTTGGGATGCTCGATTCCAATGAAGCCGCCGGCTTTGACGAGGCAATTCATCAAGACCCCGAGCTGAAAGATGCTTACCGGGACATGAACGTTCTGTGTGCTGCGGTGGCCGCAGCCAGCGTCGCGCCGCTTCAGTCCCGCGCCGGACAATTGGAGCAACTGCAAGCGCGCTTGGGTCTGCAAACTTCAAAGTCGGTGAATTGGCTGGGCATATCAGGCTGGGCCGCGGCCGCCGCGGCGTTTGCCTTCATGCTGCTAGTGGATCGCAAACCACCTGTGCCGTCAGAAAGCGTCAAGCACAGCGCCACTCCCCACGCCAACAAACGGGATATCCTCATGATTCAAAAAGCTAGCGTCCAAGAGTTGGCTGCGCAGCCATCTTTAGACGTGGGATCCGAGCCGGCCGAAGATGCTGCCTCCAATCGAGACGCCGCTACCCATGAGAACAACGTGAAGTTGGTGACGAAGATGGAAACGAAACGCCTTGTTCAGGAGATCGCGGTCTTGCGTGAGAAACTCGAGAGCGTCGAAAAGCGCGAACAGCAGCGCTTGGAACCAGTTCAAGGGATGGCATGGCCAATCGTGATGAAAATGAGGCCACCGAATGCCACAACTCAGATCGTACCCACGGAAGTGGCTACGGCAGATGCCGAGGCATCCGTGGTGGATGTCCTAGGTGACGCACTGGCGGGAAAAGCATCATTGGCAGATAACCAGGGGGTACAGGGCGTTGTCGATACTCCGTCTGCCGTGCCAATTTATGACCCGGCGACAGGGACTGGAACTTTGGTCGTGAACAATCTTTCAAACACGAATTTCTGGGTCACCGCAAAGGGCGAAAGCGAGGCTCGCCTGCTCGGTAAGATTCCGCAAAGTTCCGAGGCGTATGAGTCGGTGGGATTCGAGCTCCCTGCGGGCACTATTCCAGAAAATTTCGTAATCACCAATGATTCCGCCGGAAAGGGCGCACCTCCCTCCGACAAGAACACGATTCTCATCGGGCCGCGGTGATGGTAATCACCAAGTGGTGCTGACCGAAAAGTGCAGCATCGGATCGCTGTTTTCCTGCTCTGGGCAGTCGACTGGAATCGCGAGATCCAGTCTCGCCGAAAGGTGCTCCGCATAGCGCCAGCGCAAGCCCACGCCAGTGGAGGTAAGTTGTCCGATGTCACTCGCTTGATCGCGGTTGAGAAATGCTGCGTCAAAGAAAGTCACGGCCTGATAGTTACCAAATTTCGGTGTTTGAAAGTTTCTGGATTTCAGTTCGACTGTAGTGACGATGCCAGTCGATGCGTAACCGACACTTTCATCAAATCCCCTCACCAGCCCGAAGCCGCCAGCGGAAATTTGATCGGATGATAAAAGATTGGAATCTGCCCACTGAGATCGGCAGCGACCCAACAGCATTGCGTTTTTACTGAGCTTGAGTGTGCGTTCGAGTTCCAGTTTGGCGATCAGCGATTCCGCGCCGTCTGCACCGAGGGAGATGAAGTCAGCATCGTTTGAGCCGAGAATCCCTTGGCCGGGGCTATAAACCAAAGATGCATCCATGCTGGTGTAGCCGAGCGAGTCGTTGCGGCGTCCTTTCCGGCCGACTTCGAAATTGAAAAAGCGAACTTTCTCACTGGTGTTATTGGTAAAGAGATAATCATTCGCACGAAACTCGATTCCAGCTCGCCACTCTTGGCTGATGGATTTCCAGCGGGGAAGTGGAACGCGATAAACAAGGGCGGTACGTGAGAATTGTCCGCTCTGATCGATTGGCCCTTCGGAGTCTGACTCGGATTCAGTGTAACCTAGCGAGGCGTCGATCAGGTGCCGAACGGGTAGCGGCACCTGATAGATTCCGCTGATTCCAACCAAGCTTGTTGAGTCGAGCGAAGAGGTGTATTGCGCCGTCACCCGATGATCCAGCGAGAAAAGATCACCATATTGAAACCCGAGGAATATGCGTTCATCACCAAGATTATCGCTGAGTTGGTTGTCAATGCCGGTATAGGCGCGCCATGGTTTGTCTGCCCGAAGGCGGAGTTTTAGGTCGATTGAGTCTGGGGCCAGACCATCGCGATAGGAGATGGATGCCCGCCGAAGCGGGTTGAGATTGATCCAGTCGAGGTCTTCCATCACCACATCGCCGGAAAGCTCCTTGCCAGGCACGGTGCGGAAGGCGTTGGCGGCAAACCTCATCCCAAAGGAAGGTTTGCCGGCGACTAGAATCGAGCCGACGCGGGCGGGACAAATCACGATGGCGATGACACCAGAAGTGATTTCTTGAGGTGGAAATGAGACTTTCACAAACGCCCGCCCCGACGAACGGAACGCGGTTTCCAATTTCGTACTCAAGCTGTCCAAAGATCGGAGTGAGACGGGTTGACCCATCGCGCCTGCTGCTATTTTTGAGATTGTTGCAGCGTCGGCTTCCGAAAACCCTTCCGTTATCACAGCAGGATTAAGCTTTTTTTGTAGTTTTAAGGCTGATTCCGAAGTCCTTCCAACCGCTAATCCGAGAAGGGATGGGACCAGAATTTGGTCCTTATCTGCGACCACTTCCGCGGATTCTTCTCGAGTGGGGCGCTCGGAGGAAGGGCTTTCGGTGAGGGGGACGGGCCGACTCGCATCCTCAGCACCAAAGCCAAAAACCGAGGCTGGGAGGATCGCGCAAATTGACGCGATAGCGGCGGGGTGTTTCATCGGGTTGATCAAAAAAAAGCCGCCAGAATCATCTGGCGGCTCTCGTGAATGAACACATCCTATAAATTAGCGAAGGAAGACGCGGCCTTTTTTGATCAGGGCAGTAGGCTCGTTTTTCTCGCTCAGTATTTTAGGAGAAGCGACGTTTGCTTTCGTCTTTATTGCAGCGGCTTTGTCGTCTTGACCGAGCCCGCGGGCGAGTGCGTTGGGGGCCTCTTCTTTGTTAAGCGAGGGCGCAGGGTTGCCGGCCATGGAGTAAAGGATCACGGACGGGTCTTCGTTGCTTCCGCCGCGCTTTAGCCATTCAATAGGCACTCCTTTCTCGAAATCGACAGAATCGTCTTCAACGGTGGTGGTCACCTCGTTATCGGCGTTAGGATCGCTGGAATCCACGACTTCATTTTCGTCAGACTTCCCATCGCCGCCTTCGGTCGAATCATCGCCGGAATCGGTGATTTCGTTTTCGTCAACCGAACCTTCGCCGCCATCTGTAACTTCAGTGTCAGTGGGGCCTTCAACGGGGTCAGTCGTTTCCTCAACTACCGGATCGATGTGGATATCGACAGAGATAGGCTCTTCAGTTGGGGGCTCAGTTGTGGGTGGGAGAATGCAGATTTCGGGAGCTTCTGGGGAAATAAAGGGCTCGGGGCAAACGGCGATTTCCGGAGCTGGTTCACAAATAGCGATTTCAGGAGTGACCGTCTCCGCATCTTGCGCAAAAATGACAGAGCCTGTGAGTAGGGCGGCAATGGATACTGCAGCGGTAAGATTTGATTGAGTTTTCATTGGCTTACTTTGAGGTGGTTTATCGTTACACCAATGATCCGTCAATATCCGAAAATTGGATCAGAGATTTTCGATTGGGGGGGATTTCCCTGAAAAGGACATGCCGGCGATGCGTCCTCACATTTTCACCAACCACTCGCGGAAGGCGGCCTTGTCGGTGCCCATCGGGATGGCGACTTTCTCGCGGTGGGCGAGGATGGCGAGGCGTTCGGGCACCTCGACGGCATGGGGGCCGAGCTCGGCTTCCATCACATCGGGGAACTTGGCCGGATGGGCGGTTTCGAGGGTGATGGTGGCGCTGCAGGGGTGTTCGGCGCGCCATGCGCGGGCGGCGAGCCAGCCGATCGCGCCGTGGGGGTCGATCTCGTAATCGTAGAGCGACTTCACTTCGCGGATCGCGGCGCGTGTGCGATCGTCGTCGAACCACATGCCGCTGATGCGTGATTTCATCTGCTCCCATGAGCCGCCGAAGAGTGCCTGCATGCGGACGAAGTTCGAGGGTGCGCCGACATCCATCGCGTTGGAAATCGTCGCCACGCTCGGGCGTGGTGAGTAGATGCCGCTGCGCAGGAACTCGGGCACGACATCGTTGCGGTTGGTGGCGGCGACGAATTGATCGACCTCGAGGCCGAGCTGCATCGCGAGCAGGCCGGCGGTGAGGTTGCCAAAGTTTCCTGAGGGCACGACGAAGACCGGCTTCACGCCCTCGGGCAGTTGCCGGCTACTATGGATGTAGTAGAAACTTTGCGGTACGAGGCGTGCGAGGTTGATCGAGTTGGCCGAGGTGAGATTGAGGTTCTCGGCGAGTTCGCGATCGAGGAAGGCGGATTTCACCAATGCCTGGCAATCGTCGAAGGTGCCATCGACTTCGAGCGCGGTGATGTTGCCGCCGAGCGCGGTGAGTTGTTTTTCCTGAAGGCCGGAGACTTTGCCTTTCGGGTAGAGGATCACCACGCGGGTGCCTGGAACGTTGTGGAAGGCCGAAGCAACGGCGCCACCGGTATCGCCGGAAGTCGCGACCAGAACCGTGAGCATGCGTGCGTCGTCGCGGGTGAGCCATGCCATGAGGCGGGCCATGAAGCGGGCGCCGAAGTCCTTGAAGGCGAGGGTGGGGCCGTGGAAAAGCTCGAGGATGTGATCGCCGGGGCCGAGGGTCACGACCGGCGCGTCGAAGCTGATTGTGCCATTGACGATTTCGCGCAGCGCGTCATCCGGCACATCTTCGCCGAAGAAGGCTTGGGCGACGGCGAAGCCGATTTCCTGAAAGCTCATCGAGCGCCAGCGCGACCAGAAATCGGCGCCAAGCACCGGCAGTTGGTCGGGCATGTAGAGGCCGTTGTCGGCAGGCAGCGAGCGGAGGATCGCCTCCTTGAGGTCGACCTTGAGGTCCGGGTTGTTGGTCGAGTGGTAGCGCACGGTGAGCGGGCGGAGCTTAGGCGGGGAAATGGCGCTGAGGCAAGCGCTCAAAGGTCCTCGGCGAGGGCCTTGAAGCCGAGGAAAAGTTCCTGCCAACGGCGGGTGAGCGGGGTGAGCGCGTCTCTCCGAACGACTTGCCGCTCCGGCCCGATGGCAAGAGCTTTCAGCCCAAGGCTGTTGGCAAAAATGCACTAGTCATGCCGAAGGGAGTACGAGCTTATCCGGATGGCTGATCCGGGTGGTGCCAGTCAGCTTCTGTCTGCGGTGATTCCGTATGGTGGATTTCGCTTCGGCAGGAAGTCGAGCATCCACCGTGCAGTCTTCCGGTGCGTTTAGGACAAAGTGGTGAGTTGCCCAGTCGATCTCCACCTCACAGGGACCGTAGGGAGTCATCGTGGTTCCGCTGACCTTTTGCCAGCCGACGTTCACCGGGCTCCAAATGAGTTGGCTGCCGCCAGGGTTGGCCAGTCGAATGCCGAGAACGGTGTCATGCAACCAGACCAAAGGCACGGCGGCCCAGCCGTGGGAGCCCGTGGGATCTTCGGGTTGGCCGCTCCCGTGGATAAAGTATTCCGGCAATGGCCCGTCCGGCAAATAGGGGCTGTAACGTTCCAGGAAGTGCGCACCAGCGATCTTTCCCATCCCGTGATCGCTCAGGGCGCGGAGAGCGCGATAGGCGTAGGTCGGATTATTCCAACGTCCCACCCCGGGAGGCGGGGAGCCGTCATTGGCATGAAATGCGGCCTCAAGCACTCTGCGGCCCGTCGCGGGCTCCAGAGCGCCGTAAAACACGGCAGACAAGCTGGCGGCCTGACCAAAGCCTTTGACGCCATCAATCGGTGACCAAACCTCCCCGACCAAGCCCTTGGTCGGTCCCGCGATCGAGAGGAAACGTCGGAACCCTTGACGCACCCGCGCGGCGCGGGCTTGCCATTCCTCCGCCTGAGCGTTTTCTCCGATGGCATGGGCAAGGGCCGTCGCATTGTTCAGAAATCCATAATACCACGAGTTGGGAATGCTCTCGAGCTCACCGTCGTTCAGATTCGCCCGCAGAGCACAGCGGATATCAGTCATGCAGGTGCGATCTGCAAGTAGCCCTTCGTGATTGGTTTGGGAATGAGCCAACTCAAGGAAGCTCACCAGATTGGGAAAATAGCGGCAAACCCGCCCTGTGTCGCCCGTCCACATCCAGTCGTCGTAAAGCATGCCGATCCAAACGATGCCCCAATCGAGAGTCTGCAAGCCCTGCTCGCCATAATCTTCGGGAGGAAACACCCGGAAGCGCCCGCTGCTCACCTGCTGCTCGACGGTATGGCGCAGGGTCACCTGCCGCAGGGCCGTATCGCCGAACCACTGGGCAGAGAGCTGCGCGCGATACTGGATGTCCTCCAGCCACTGGGCGTCCTCCCGTCCAGGAGTGTCCACATACGCATCGGACATGGTCACTTTGGCATGGTCGAGGCACAGCTCGACAAGTTTAGGAATCTCCTGCGGACTCGCCTCAAAACTTCCCAACCCGGGTGCCGGATGCTGGCTGGTCATGATCGAGATGGACCCGATCCCTATCGGCGCGGTTGCGTGGCGCCAAGTGACCATCAGCCAACGCCAAGTCCGTTCCTCAGGGATTTCGATCGTCTGCGCACCTTCACGCAAAGTAACGCGATCTCCGAAGGGCGTTCCGACAATCAGCTCTGGATCAAAGGAGCCGTCTTCGAGGAGCACTGGCTTCTCGGCGCAGAGGTCATGGCGGATTTCCCCGTAGGTGAAATCCAGAACCGCGCCTTCGGGTGCGTCCGTGATTTCCAAGCGCAGATAGCCGTGAAGCGGTTTCCCAAAATCCAATGTCACATAACCATCTGGCCCGGGCAGGAGGCTGACGAGTGAGTGGCGAGTCACGTTGGCCCGTTTCTCATCCTTTTCATATTGCGCATGCTTCACCAGCCAACTCATCGGGGCCTCAGGATGGGGCGCGTCCGCGATCGGAGGGGGCGTGGCCGTGCCAACAGCCTCCACCTTCACCGGGAAAACCTTCTCGCGTTCCAGTGCGGCGGTCTCCTTCAAAACAGGCCGACTCCACGCCGGAGAGTTCACCGCAACGACCTCCGACCACTTGCCGTCGTCGGAGTGACCATCGTGCAGACCCGGATCATGGTGCCGCGCATCCATGACGACGGGAAAGCGGATCCGCTGGGTGTTAGCGCCGAGCGTCTGGTGGGGGTGCGCGAGAAACTCGTCGGCATTGCGCCAGCGCCATGAACCATCCGTTCTCAGAAAATCACTCTGGATCGCAATCCCGGGCGCTCCACCGCGCGACCGTTGAAAGGTTGGCACTCCCCACCAATGATGCAAAACGACCGCGGTGTTCATGCCCTCTTCGAGATACTCCGCGAGATCGACTTCCTCGACCGTGATCTGCGGGGAGACAAAGCGCATCACCCGAGGCAGCACGACGTTTCCATTGATCCACAAGCGTGCGGTCGGATCAGCAGCAAAAAGGATCGTGGTGGGCATGGCATCATCCCACTCAAATCTTTTGCAAAAATACGTCCAAGTATTGGGCTGCGGCTTATCCGAGCCCGGACGCCAGATGAAGGAAAGGTTTGGAATCATTTTAACAGAATTATTTGAACACCACTTTCATCAGGACGCCTTCGCCTGGCGCCATCCACGCGTTCTCACCGCTCCAAGGCTCGAGCTTACCGCTGAAGCGCCCGAACTCATGCATCGATTTAGGCGTGGTTTTGAAGGTCAGACTGACGCCGATGGAGTTGGTGAGGTCCTTGTTTGCGATCATGATGTAGTCTGCGCCAGACGAGTCCTTCAACTCTCCGATCAGCACATTTGGCGTAGCCCCATCGTGATTTTTGACTTCTTTGACCAAGGAGGCCTCATCAGCGCCCACCACGCCATATTCCACCGGAATAGCATTGCCGAAATGGTAGCTGCGCACCCACTTCAAATCGAGCAGCTTTGGAGCCAGAATAGCCAAGCGACGATTGATCGTTTGCACATGATACCACGTGGACGTCTTGCCCCCGAAGTGGTCAATTGGAGCGTTCCGATAGTTTCCCAAGCGTGGGGAAAAATAGGTAAAATACTGGATTCCTTTGGCGCCGTAGGCCAGATGGGAGTAGACCTGAAACATCAGGTCCGCCTCGGCCATATCGCGGTAAAGCATGTGAGCCACGGACTGGATGACCGGTATCACTGGCAAATTGTGTTCCTTCGCGATGGAATAGAAGCGGTTCATGTTCTCCCAGTAGCCAGCCCGCATTTTTCCGCCCTCCAAAAGCGCGTAATGGTCGTAGGCAAGGTATTTGGGTTTGCAGATCTTGATAAAGTCCCGGACGTAGGCATCGTAGGTTTCCGTCTGCAGTTGACTGACCGCGCTGGCATAGGTCGGCAACAGATTGACATACCAGGGCTTTTTGGAGCGCTTCTCAATCGCCGCGCCAATCTTGGCAATCAGCGGAAACAGGGACGCACTCGGCTCATCTTTGACGTAATACCCATACACAGCCGGGTTGTTGTCGTATTCCTTGACCGTTTTCTCGACGATTTCCTCGATCTTTTGATCCGTCAGCGGCACTTTCTCAAACGCAAGCCGGTCCAGAGCCGAGTGGAGTTCCGGAACCATGAGCCACCCCTTCATGCCCGCCTGCTCGGCGGAGTAGAGCAAGGAAGGGGTCAGCATGCCTGCAACGTTGAAGCCGCAGTCCTTCATGATCTCGAACTGGTTGGGATCCTTAAAATATCCGAGCGCCGGATTTTCCGGATCGATCATATTCCAGGCGACGATGGAGAATTCTTTGGCTTCAGCTGCGCGAGCTGTGGTCGGGACTGCGGACATAAGCGAAACAAGAAGGAGTGAGAGAATGGCCAGGGAGTTCAGCTTTTGCGTCGGTAGTAAGCGGGCTGATGCGGCTCCGCGTGAAGAGGGCAGGATTGTTGTGTTTGGAATAGGGGAAGGAGTCGGTGTCATGGGTGATCGGATGCTCTGCAGTGAAGCGCGAAGGTGAATCGGTCTTCATGTCGATTCAAATCCATTTTTACTAAAACCATTGCACCTGTTGCATTCGATTCCGCGGTATCCAGTCATCCCCTCGAGCATTTGCCAGGGAACCGCTGCTGAAAGCGCATGGAGGCCGTTGCGGTAAGCCGTAACGGATGCGAAGCAAGGGCCGGGCAAGCAGAGCGCGAAGCCAACACAGTCCCCGGCCGCTTATCTCCGCAACCCAAGAATTGCTACTGTTAATCAAGCGATCTTACAAATGAGTGATCCGACTCATGCAACAGGTGCAGAAGATTCGCGAGCAAATCATTTTTCAATCAACCGAAATGAAGTAGGCTTCTCCTGTCAGCCGGTTTCTAAAGAGGCTTGATGATAAAAAAGGAAACAAAAAATTAAACGCCCACCCCAAAAACACTATGAAAACAATCGCGAAATATATCCCTGCAGCAGCGCTCGGGACACTCCTCCTGATCGGAGGAACCAATAAGGCCTCCGCCGCCGTCATCTATAGTCAAACCTTCACAGGCGGTACTGGCGCTCTCGTCGGCGCTACCGTAACCACCGGCGACGGTACTTGGGCTGGCGACGGTATTCTTAATCGGAATGGATTGTTGGAAGGGGGGTGGGGCGCAGCTTCGCTGGCATTCACTCCAACGAGTGGCTTTGTCTATGAGCTTACTGCTACTATCTCCTCCCAATATTGGGGCAGTTGGATCGGTGTGGGATTCCTCCCAGATAACAGTTTGTATGGTTGGGCTCCTAACAATCCTATAGCCCTCCGCACAGCAACTGGCTGGCAGGTCTATCCGCAAGCGGTTAACGCTAGTTCGCTAATCAGCAATAACGTTACCATCATATTGGATACAACGCTTGCGAATTGGACGACATCGATCTACCAAGCTGGCACTCAAATTGGCAGCACTTACACCTACACGGGTACAAATCCCACGATCACTCGGGTTGGTTTCGTTTCCGATGGATCAGGGGGTCAGGTCGACGCGTTCCAGTTGACAGCCGTCCCCGAGCCCTCGACCTATGCGATGGTCCTCGGTGGCCTCCTGAACCTGTCCCTGATTCGCCGCCGGCGGGTGCAGGCGTAAGCGCCTTAGGACGAGAAGAATTCCATTCAACAAAAGCGCCCGCAGAGACGCGGGCGCTTTTTTTCCCAGAACACTGCACGATCCGTATCGAGTCTTGCCAACGTTTAGTCCGAGTGTCGTTCAATATTTCATATTTCATGAAAACAGAATCATACTCTCACAGGCCGGCTCCGCAGGGAGTGGGCTCGCTCAGGGGCTTCACCCTGAGCGAGATGTTAACCGTCATTGCCATCATCGCCGTACTTGCAGCACTCCTTTTTCCGGTTGTTGGCAGGGCGAGAAAATCGGCCGGGAATGCCAAGTGCGTGAGCAATATGCGCCAACTGGGCACGGCATTGATCTCGATGATCGGCGATCAGGCACCTAATCTGTCGGTCCACTACTACGATGGCTCCAAAGAGCCGACATGGGCCTCCGATCTGGTCGACAAGGGCTATCTTAGCTCCGATACGATGAAGAATGTCGCCCGCTGCCCATCCTTGGCAACGCCAGCGGAGCTGATCGATCACTACGGTTTCTTTTGCTACGGCCTAAACCGGTTGGCAACATTGACGAGAACATCCGATCCCGCAGCAAACCCGCCTGTGCAGTGGGATGAGAAAATCAACACCATGACCATTGCATCTAGCTCTAAAGCCGCCATCTTGGGAGACTCGGTTTTGCGACCTAATTTCATGGGCTTCAAAGGCTATCAATGGTTGTTTTTCGGATTTGGCAATAATGGTGATGGCGGGATTGTCCACAACCGGCACAGCGGAAGAGCCAACCTCTTCTTCCTTGACGGGCACATTGAAGCGCTGACCCCGGCGGAAATCCGTTCCCTGCAAACATCGAATCCCAAGATCTATGATCAGGGTCCTCTGGAGTATGCGGAGGAAACCATCACTCCCGCCGGCAATGCTTCTATGAAAACCATTCCGTAGGTCCGCGGCCAATCAGAAAATCCCGGTGAAAGCCAATGAGGGTTGGCTGCTTCAGATTTCCAATACGAACCCCAAAGAAATCAAGCAAGGCCAATGAGCCAACTCCCAATTGAGGAATGGGAAAATGCGGGTGCGGCCTTCCGGGGAAAGCCGTTTTTGTCATGGAACGGGAAGCTGAAAAAAGATGGCGACCGAGCCTCGGAAAGCGGCGGGCGAAATCGCTGCCTCACGAGCCACAGGCTCGATCTGGAAACCTGCTAAAGCGTCTTGCCCTCGACCCACTCGCCCTCGATATGGATGCTCTTGGGAATGTCCGGAACCCCAAGGATATTCTGCTGGATTTGCTCGACGACCAAATCGACGGCGCAGGCACCGACTTTGCGGGCTCGTTCAAAAATGCCCGAAACACTGCTTTTTTTGTCGATCAAAGAGAGATTGGCATAGGCAACATCCTTCGGTGCCTTAAGCCCTAGCTCGGCCATCCACTCCTCAACGACATAGCTCGTGCAGAGAACCACCTCTGGCCGATAGTTCTCGTACCAGGATTTGAATTTCTGGATGGTGGGAGGGCGCTTCTCCTGCGGATGAACCAGCATGGGAACACGCTGTTTGGCTGGGATCGTTGACTGGTAAAGCAGAAAACGGGACGAGTAGCTGAAGCTCGCATAGCGGTCGGCATCTGGAAAAATGGCATAGCCAATTCGGTGATATCCCTTTCGCACGATTTTTCTCAAAGCGAGGGCCATGAACTGCAGATGCCAGCCGGAACAGTGGTGGATATGCGGTTTTGCAAGGGGGTAGCCAACCGTCACCGCCGCGAGCCGCGAAAAATCCATCGCGATATGCCCCAGGGCATCGGGGAGCGGGGTGATGATGACACCCTGGATTCCGCGGGACTGCAGGATCTTGTTGAATTTCCTAATCGTCATCCCCGGTTCGCGCCGCCAGATGATATCCAGATTGTATCCCAGCTCATGGGCATGCTCCCTGGCACCGTGGTAGAACTCCGTCCAATGATTGTGCTCCTCGAGTTGCAGCGGGAAGCTGGTGATATACCCGAGCGTGGAGACTGTCGGGGAGATCCTGCTTTTGCGGATCTGCGCGGTCAGCGTCGAGATCAGGGGATTGGCGCGGTATCCAAGCTTCTTGGCGGCGGCGTTCACGGTGGCCTTGGTGGCCTCGGAGATCAGGGGATGGTTGGCCAGCGCGCGGGAGACAGTCGGCCGGGAAAACCCCGTGAGTCGTGCGATTTGATTCTGGGAGGGCGCTGGCTCTTTCGGGTTCATGGCAAAATCGGCTGCAGCCTGCTCGGGTCCGGCACGAGTGCAGGACTGCTGCGCTGCAACAAGTGCAGTTAGAACTCAGAATAACCGGTCGTCAATCCTTCAAGCATAACATACTCCATCAGTAGCACGTCACCGTGAGCAAGCTGGCTGAAGTGCTATAAAAAACCAGCCAACCAAACTGTCGGAGAACATCTGGAAATCGTAATCGCACTCAGCAACACTTTCACTGAAGAAACGATCAGAACGAATCGCCCATGCAAGCTGAGATTAAACCGCTTCCTCCTTGGATGCCAGCCAGCCAACAGCACCTTCGCAAAGGCAAATTAGACGCCCGCTGACAACTTGCGCAGTGAGCTCGACCCCGAAAATCGGGCCACTTTTTCTTTCATGACACAGGTCAGGAATGCCGCCAATAGCCCGGCATCTGGAAAGCTCTTCCATGTCGGCACTCTGACCTATACCAAAGCTGGGCTCTTTTCTATTTTCGCTTGGCTGCTTTGGGGGGGCTCATGCAGGCGGCGGCACCGGCGGTGCTGCAGGTCAATTTGAACGACATGGGTGCCCGGAACTGGGAGGCTTCACGCCCACGGGCAGCTGTCGACTACTATGGATGTAGTAGAAAATTTGCGGCACAAGGCGCTCAAAGGTCCTGGGCGAGGGCCTTGAAGCCGAGGAAAAGTTCCTGCCAGCGGCGGGTGAGTGGGGTGAGCGCGTCTTTTTCTCGGTTGATGTGGGCGCGGATCGGTTTGAGGCTGGCGGCGTATTCGGCGAGCAGGGTGCCGATGGCGGTTTCGTACTCCGAGTGGAGGTTTGCGGCGAATGCGCTGCTGGCTTCGCTGAGCCGTTGGCTGAAGTCGTTGAGAATGGTCTGGCGGGTGGCCCACGCGACCCAGAGTCCGCCCACGAGGAAGAGTGCAGCGAGCAGGCAGAGAAGGATGGCGGCCCACTGAATGCCGATCGCGCCGAGGCATGCGCCGACGGTGGTGAGCGTCAGCACGACGGCGGCAAACGCCTTGAGCGAGGTGTTGCGGCGGCGCAGCATTTTTTCGAGCGGGTTGCGAAAGCTGAGGTTCACGATGCCGCGTTTGGCCGAGTGTTCGATGCGTTCGAGGAAGTGCTCCTGCGCGCGTGCGAGCGTCTCGCCGACATCATCGGGCAGGTTCGGAATCGCGCCGATTTCCTCGATGATTTTTTGTTTCAAAAGTTGGTGGTGCTCCTTGCAGCTTGCGGCGATCGCTTCGCCATCGGTGGCTGCGATTTGCATCACCGCTTGCTGGATGCGCTCGGTGAAAACCGAATGCATTTGGATGCCGACACGACCGCCGGTGAAGAGGCGGGCAATCGAGGAAAAGGGATTGAGGCGTTTCTTCAAGTGCGCAGCGGCGATCGCAGCTTCGTGATTGAAAACGCTGGCGACCTTCTCGATGTGGCCGGGAAGCTTTGCGGCGAAACTTGCACGCATCGATTCGAAGCCGCGTTCGACATCATCCATGAAGCGATCCTGTTGGCGGATCTTGCGGTTGAGCCCTTCGATTTGGTCTTCGATGCGGCGCAGGGATTTTTCCCCGCGTGCGAGTGCCTCTTCCAGCGTGCGGCGGTCGGCGCCGGGCGTGAGCAGGCTGGCGGTGAGGCAATCGCGCAGCGCGGCGATGCCATCCTTGATGCCGAATGCCGGCAATGCGCGGCCGAGTTTTTGGCGCGAGGTCTCGGCGAGCAAGGTGATGAAGTCTGGCTCGTGGTGATCTGCTTTATCATTCGCTGGCATCGCGACTAGCACGACTTTTTCCAGTTCGCTCTCCTGCCATGCGGCGAGGTGATGCCATGATGCCGCGTGCGATGGATCGCTGGCGGAAATGGCGAAAAACACCAGCTCGGCTTGGCGTGCGAAATCAGCGAGCTGGCTGTCGTTTTGCGCGGGAAACGCGCTGATGTCGCGCGCTTCGATGAAGTTCACATGCCGCAGCAGATCGTGTGCGTGATGCGTGGCTTGCGGATCGGACGCGGGAGAAATTTTTGCGGCCTGTTTGCCGTAGCAATGATGCAGGAGCGGTCGCGATGCGTGTGGGTCCTTGCCCGCATTGCTGATCGCGTGGCCGGCGAGCAGGTCGAGCAAGCGCGATGTGTCGCTGGGATTGGCGCCGACGAGCAGCAGGCAGTGGGGCGCGACCGATTCGTAATCGCGGCTGTGCGGAAAGAGCTCGCCGTTGGTGGTGGGAAGTTTTTCGGCGAGTTGCAGCGTGCCGCGGATGAGCTCATCGAGACGGCCACGGAGGGCGGTCACGCGCGGGCTCAGGATGCCGTGGTTCACGCGGGTGGAGCGATCAGGAGTTGGCTGGCGCGGGTGTGACATGGGCCGCCGAGGCCTCGGTTTTCATCGCGAGTAGTTGCGACACGGTGACAAATTTGAAACCTTGGCGCAGTAGAGTATCGATGGTTGCCGGCACCGCATCGATTGTTGGTGCATGGATGTCATGCGCGAGCAGGATGCCACCGTCGCTGGCGCCATTGATGAGGCGCGAGCTGACCACTCTGGCGCCGGGGCGTTTCCAATCAAGCGGATCGACCGACCAGAGAATCGTGGGGTAGCCAAACTCCGCGTGGACCATTTCGCGCTGGCGCAGGAGGAGCCCGCCGTAGGGGGGGCGCATCGTGCGCATGGTGGCACCGGATGCCTGTGCGACCGATTCGCGGCAGCGGCGGAGTTCGTTGAGAACTGCCGAGTCGCTCAACTTGCTGAGCAAGGGGTGGGTCTGGGTGTGGTTGCCGATTTCGTGGCCATCTTCGACCGTTTGGCGTAGAATTTGCGGATAAAGATTCACGCTGCGGCCGATGACATAGAAGGTCGCCTTCACATTGCGTTCGCGCAGGATGTTCAGAAGCCGCGGTGTGTTGGATGGGTGGGGTCCATCATCAAAAGTGAGCGCGATGTATTTGCCGTTCACCGGCACGCGGGTGAAGGTGACGCCGGCGCTGCGGCTGAAGTTGGAATTGAGCGGCAGATCGGGATTGCGCGGAGCGGGGCCGAAGCTTTCGGGCGCGGCGCTCGGCGAGTCGCTGCGGAGTGATGCGGGTTCCGGCACGCGGCGTGCGACCGGTTGACTTGAAAGCGGCGGTGCGGCGGTGCAACTGGCGGCCGATGCGGCGAGGGCGATGAAACCGCGGCGTGTGAGTTGCGATGGGGATGAAAGGCTGTTGGCTTCGGAAGGCGGTTCCATGAATCGACGGTATATGAGTTGCGAAAAGATGATCCGCGCCCGCTGGGGTGTCACGCCCTGTTTTTCCGCGATCGCGTGGTACCGTGCTTGATACCGGACGCGGCATGCATTTCCGCGAGTCGGGCGAAATTGGGTCAATTCCTTCTCCGGGCATTGACGCCGGGGCCTTGGCTGGGTCAGATTCCGCGACCGCGCACCGCGCCAAACCATGGACTATCAAGCGAAAATCGCCCGCAACATCGCCTCGATCCCGCGCTCCGGGATTCGCGATTTCTTCGAACTCGTGCAAGGGCGCGACGATGTCATTTCCCTCGGCGTCGGCGAGCCGGACTTTGCCACGCCATGGCACATCCGCGAGGCGGCGATCTATTCGCTGGAAAAAGGTCAGACGACCTACACCTCCAACCTCGGCCTGCTCTCGCTGCGCAAATCGATCGCGAAATATGTCGGCGGTTTTTTTGATGTCGAGTACGACGCCGCAAGCGAGATCCTCGTCACGGTCGGTGTTTCCGAAGCGATCGACATCGCGCTGCGTGCTTTGCTCAACCCCGGCGACGAGGTGATTTACCACGAGCCCTGCTATGTCTCGTACAGCCCGAGCATCGTCATGGCCCACGCGGTGCCGGTGCCGGTGGTGACGACCAAGGAGCATGGATTCTCACTCAAGCCCGAAGCGGTGGCGGCGGCGATCACGCCAAAGACGCGCGTGATCATGCTCAATTTCCCGACCAACCCGACCGGTGCCTGCGCCGCGCGCGAGGACCTTGAGGGCATTGCGAAACTTGCCATCGAGCACGACCTGATCGTGATGACCGATGAGATCTACAGCGAGCTGCGCTACGATGATGAGAAGCACCTCTCGATCGCCGCGCTGCCGGGAATGCGCGAGCGCACGATTTTACTGCACGGATTTTCCAAGGCCTTTGCCATGACCGGCTTCCGCTTGGGTTACGCCTGTGCGCCGCAGCCGATCATCGAGGCGATGATGAAGATCCACCAATACGCGATGCTCTGTGCGCCGATCATGAGCCAGAACGCCGCGATCGAGGCCTTGGAAAACGGCACGCCCGCGATGCTCGAAATGCGGCAGAGTTATCATCAGCGCCGCGATTTCCTCGTGCGCCGGCTCAACGAGATCGGCCTCGAATGCCATCTTCCTGGCGGGGCCTTCTATGTGTTTCCCGACATCCGCAGCACCGGTCTGACGAGCAAGGAGTTTGCCTTCAAATTGCTCGAGCAGGAAAGTGTCGCCTGCGTGCCCGGCGGTGCCTTCGGTCCTTCGGGCGAAGGTTTCCTGCGTTGCTGTTACGCGACGGCTTTCGAAGACATCCGCACTGCCACCGATCGCATCGAGCGCTTCGTGGGCCGACTGTGACATCCGATGAACGCGAAGAACCATGAGGCGGACTCCGATCTGTTGACGCGGGCGCATGTGGTGCCCTTTGCGGTCTTCATGGGTTTTCTCATTCTGCTGCAACTTGCTTCGTCGCTGATCGGTTGGGATCACCCTGAGGCCCCGTGGTGGCGACGCCAACCCGCGCAGTGGGTCTACCCGGTGCAGGTCATCGTCACGCTCGGTTTCCTGCTGCGTTATTGGAAATGTTACCGCTTCGATTGGTCGCTGAAGTGGTCGCTCGCCGCGGTGGTTTTTGGTGCGGTCGGCATCGGGTTTTGGCTTTTGCCGACGACGCTTTACGACGCCTGGGGCATGCAAGGCGAGGCCACCGGATGGCTCAAGCGCCTTGGTTTCGCGGCCCGGCGCGAAGGCTTTGATCCGGGGATTTTCGAGCACCCGGCGGCGTACTGGAGCTCGCTGATCATGCGTTTTGTGCGCGCGGTGATCGTTGTCGCGCTGGTGGAGGAAATTTTCTGGCGGGCCTATGTCTCGCGGCTCGTGTGCGATTGGGAAGGGGACTACTGGCGTCAGCCCTTTGGGCGCGCGACATGGAAGTCCTACCTCGTCGTCACCGGACTGTTCATGGCCGCCCATTCGCCGGTCGATTATGCCGGAGCCTTCGTTTACGGCAGCCTCACCTACCTGCTTTGCATCTGGAGCAAGAACCTCGGCGCCTGCGTCGTGATGCATGCCGTCGCGAATTTTCTCATGGGCCTCTACATCATGGCCTACGGGAAATTCGGACTCTGGTAGGTGTGCCGATGCATTTTTCTCCGGCAAGGCATGTTTTGCCTTGTCAAACCGCAACAACCCGGACGAATATCCGCGCCCGCGCCGCAAGCGCGGTGGTGAAAGGGTAGATGCCCGAGTGGCTAAAGGGGGCAGACTGTAAATCTGCTGGCTAACGCCTACGCTGGTTCGAATCCAGCTCTGCCCACCATCTTCATAATCAACAGGTTATGAAAACAAAAGGTGCCAAAGTTGACGCCTTTTCCCCGGTCATGAATGACTGTGGTGACAAATTGGTGACAACTCAAGAACCCGCGGTTTGCGGGAAATCCAAAAAGCGCAAGCATGGCAAACCTGTGGCTTCGGTGAAGTTCGGATCAGCCGTGGTGCCGATCTATCAACTCGCCTC
>CANHQM010000028.1 GCA_947462835.1 Akkermansiaceae bacterium | reverse complement strand
GGAACGCCTGGTCACCGCCGTGCTCGTCGAAATCTCCGAAGCTTGGGAATCCGGAAAATCTTACCTCAAACCAGAAAACTAACAGACACCAAAAACATCCCTCAGATTGATGCCTTGATCACTTTTACAGAAAAAGATTTACGCAGCCGGATTGGCGGCGTGGTGCGTCCATTGAAACGCGGTCCTGGCTCTTGTAGTTTTCGAGGCGGATGTGGGCCTTCCACTTGCGCTTGAGGTAGCGCTTCTCAGTGGCGATGCGTTCCTCGCTGCGAAACGCCCTGAAGCAATCGCACTCTTGAAACCGCGGAGGACGGACGCGTTCAGGCCAACATTCGCGTGCTGCTACATCCGCCATACTGCCCGGAGCCCAATCCGCTGAATGGTTCGGACGGATTGTGAAGGCGCCAATTCACTGGGCCATTCTAAAGAATGCCTTGGCGATGGCGGTAGACGCGTGGTGAGCAGCCCACATGGCGTTTGAAAAAGCGGGAGAACTGAAAGGGATCGGAAATGCCTACCTGCTCGGCGATTTGTTTGATGGGCATGCGGGTGGTGCGCAGGAGAAGGGCTGCGTGCTCGGCCCTACGATTGGCCACCCATTTTGCGGGCGTTTCGTTGAGCCACAGGCGAAATAGCCGGTGAATCCCGGCGATGCTGCAATTGCCGGCCCGCGCGAGGTCGGGAATGCCCAGGGATGCATTGAGATTTTTCCGCACGTAAGATTCCAAGCGGGGCAGCACCTCGGGCAGGGGCTTGGGGCCAGTGGGTGCTGTGTCCTTGAGGGCAATGCTTATTTCGCCAAGCAACCATTCCGCCGCCTGTCGCTGCTTCGTTTCATCGGGCCGCTCGGGCTCGAAGGATTCAATCAGGTAATCAATAAGCGCGCCAAAGCGTTGACGCCTGGGGCTGAAAAACCCTTTCAAAAGTCCACTGCCTCCATGCCAATCGGCATCGCGCCGATAGCTTGCGCCGGCCAAAGGATCCCCGCTTTCGTGAGCGACTTGATTGCACACGGGGTAGCCGTGATCATGGTCCGGAATGAGGTGAATCCCCCCAACAAAAAATGGATCGACGGGGTCGGCGGCATACTCCACGTCATGCGCCCATGGCAGAAAAAACCAAGAACCCGTGCGGGCGATGTGGTCCTGACCGTTGATGCGGAGGATGCCGGAGCCACGCTGCACCGAGAGCAGCATCCGACTCTCCACCCGCGAACGGACCAGCCGCTCGCCGGCCCTGAATTGAAACCAATTGGCGTACACAAGGATCGGGCATGGTGCTTGAGCGGGATTCTTTCTTTGTCCCTTTTTGATAGAATTCGACATCTTATTGGCAGAATCGGCTATTCCTTGTTTCGCGGCAAGCACTATTATTTAAGCATGGCTAGCACCAACACGACCGAATCGCCCAAACCCCTCATGATAGATTCAAGCCCGCTTTCGGGAGAACCCCAAGCCCTGCGTGCGCGAGCGCAAAACCCCATTTCGCCGACCACTTCTTCGGCCGGTCGCATGGCCGCCGTGCAGGAAATGGCTCGTCTGCAGCGCCTGCTGTTTGAACTGGAGCGCGAGTTCCTGTGCTCCGCGACCACGCTGATCTACCGCCTGGGCGCACCAGAATTGAAGTATCTGCTCTGTCAACATATTTGGGAATCCGCCGGCCATGCGCGCTTTCTGCGCGAGCGCGGCAGGGAGATGTCGGGCTTCGGCTCCGGCGAGAGTGTGCGGCCGCAAATTCGACGGCTGTTCAATGAGGCCATACTGCCTGAGAACGCCGAAGTGGCCCTGGCCGGATTCTACGGCGCGATCAAGCCGGCGCTGCTTGAAGCATACCGTCATTATCTGAGTGCGACCCATCACCTTGCGGACTGGCCATCGCGAAAGTTGGTGGAGGAATTCATCGGCGACGAAGAGCGTCACGCGCTTGAAATCGCTCCATTCTTAGCGGCTTCACCGGCGGCAGCGGATTGGACGCAGCACTTGCGCTCGATCATCGCTGCCGGTGGCGGCCTCCTCGGCGAACACGTATGCGATCCCCTCGCCACTGACTTCGGATGGCTCAGCGATCAACGCAGCTACCGGCATCCGGCAACATGCAACCGCGGCGATTACCCGATCTGCGCAAGCGTCTTTGGTGACAATGCTGATGAGGTGCCAATCGTCAGCTCGTGGCTGCTCGATCCCGCGACCGATGCCCGGATCATACGCATCATGATCTATGTTTGGCTGATGATGGAAATGGATGCGGTCGACTACCTTGCAACCGTGTTCATCGACACGCCGGACGCTCCATTTGACCTGCACCACGATTTGGCTCGCCACCTTTGGGACGAATCCAGACACAGCGCCTTCGGCTATCGACAGCTTCCCAAGTTTGGCATCGACCTCTCGACAGTCGAGCACTCTGTCACTCTCTATAACACCCTTGTGCAAATGCCTCCTCACGAGCGCTACGCGATGATGACGATGGGGTTTGAGGCAGGCAGTTTTTCGATCAAGGCAACGGTCATGGACCGCATTCGCGAGTTGAACGACTTCGAGGCAGACACGCTGCTGGCTTTTGATCGCAATGACGAACAAAATCACGTCCGTTACGGGCATCGTTGGTTGCCGGAGCTTATGGCACTTTTTGGCGAAACCCGCCCCGTCGACGAGTTCTTCAATGCGACCCGCGCTCGCTTCGATGAACTGGCCAAGCGCATCGGCGCTGACATTCCGCATGGTTTATCGGCCGAACGACGCCTGAACGGAAACAAGATCAAGGCGCTGGTCGAAGCCGCCTAGAAGTTTGATCCGGATATTTGATAGAATTCGTCATGTTTTTTGACGAATCAGCCATTCCTTATTTCACGGCAAGCACTATAGTTATGATCATGATAAACACCAATCCTGCCGAAAAGCCCAAGCGCATGATGATAGATTCCACCCCGCTTTTGGGAGATCCCGAAGCCCTGCGGGCACGAGCGGATGAGGATGGGTATCTGTTCTTCAAGCAATTGCTGCCGAAGGAGGAAATTCATGCCGTGCGGCGGGATTTGCTTGAGGTGGTCGACAAGCACGGATGGCGCAAGCCGGGCCAAAACGCGGATGGCGGCGTCATGGATCTGGAGGCCTTGAACAAGGTGACGGAAGAGGAAATGCGTTTGGACATTGGCGTGAGCATCGCCGCCTACAAAGATGCGCAGAAGGAGGAGAGCGTCCACCGCCTTCCCCACCATCCCCGCCTGCTCGCGATGTATGGTACGCTCTTCGATCGCGAGGTGCTGGTGCATGCGCGGCACATCATACGCATGGTCACCGGTCACCAAGCGATGGTACCGACACCGCCGCATCAGGATTTTCCGCTGATCCAAGGCACGTCCAACACATGGACGGCATGGATCCCGCTGGGCGATTGCCCGCGCACGATGGGTGGCCTGACCGTTTTGCGTGGCACTCACAAACTGGGATATGTGCCGATCCAGCCGTCCAAGGGGGCCGGAAGCATCGCCGCACAAACATGCCCGTGGGAAACGGACTGGGTGGAGTGCGAGTACGAGGCGGGTGATGTGCTGACCTTCCCGAGTTACACCATTCACAAGGCCTTGCGTTGCCAGCACAAAGAGATGATCCGCCTGTCGCTGGATGTGCGTTACCAGCCGGTGAACGAGCCCATCGAGCAAGGCTCCCTCAATCCTCACACCGAGTTGGACTGGGAGGAAATCTATGCCGGTTGGCGACAGGACGATCTCAAGTATTACTGGCGCAAGCACGACTTGGAGCTGATCCCGAGGGACGAAAAGTACCTGCAGCCCGCGCGCCGGATTTGTTAAAGCCGATTGAGAAAAGGTACAGCTGGTCGGGGCGAGTGAAATGATGCAAGGGCACGGACGTGCGCAGTTTCATCGGGGGCTAATTCAACCTGCTAAGGAATAATTTTTTAGCGGAAAAAATCAGGTTCACTCGGCTGCGAATTTGTTTTGGCGATCGCCAAGCGCGGCTGGCAGCACCCGCATTCGAATGGGGCAACGCCTCGGATGAGCCTTGCGGCGTTGGTGCCGATTGAAGGATTCCAATAAACCGATTTTCATTTGTCTTTTTCGTCCAGAAAAATGTCTGATTTCTTGAGGCAGAAAAAAAGTTGAGGCAGAATTCGTCTGTTCTTTGGAGCCCTCCGCACAGGCATGAGCGTCATTTCAGATTGATATCAAAATTCACATGAATATTGCACCCATGCATCACGCCACATCCGAACGGTACACCAGACTCAAAAACGCGAGCTTCATTCTTGGGGTTTTCCTGATGACTCTCGCCCTTTCACAAAACATGCGCGCCTCGATAGACCCTCGTGAGTTGATTCTCTCCGAAGTGGTAAAAGGAACCAAAAAAATCACGGTTCCACCCGGCACTTACCGGCTCGTCCAAAAAGACAAAGTTTTCCTGACCTTGAATGGGGTGAGCGATACGGTCATTGATTGCACCGGCGTGACCTTCATCGGCCTTGCACACACAGCGATGCTCGAACTGGAAAATTGCCGCAACGTTACCATCAAAGGACTGGCAGTGGACTACGATCCGCTGCCATTCACTCAAGGCGTCATCAAGAGCGTGGGCGCCGATGCAAACTGGGAAGTTGAAATCATCGAAGGATATCCGGTCGACAACGTGCGCATGAACGGTGATGTGGAAATGCGCATCCAAGCTTACGATCCGAAGACCGGTGCGTTGGTCAACACGCTGCGCCATGGTGATGGCGTGGCCATGAAAAAAACCGGCGAACGGACGTTCCGCATCACGGGTGGGCGCATACGCACGGGACGGGTCGGCGACATCGCCGTTTTCAACACGCTCGTCTACGACCACAAGATCGGCCACAAGGCTGGCGCCATTCTCACCACCCAATGCAGCGGCCTGGTCTTTGAGGACGTCGCCCTCCGCAGCTCACCGGTCATGGGTTTCGTGAGCCAAAGCGACTCGGGCAACACCTACCTGCGCTGCCTTCTCGACCGTTGCCCGCCCGAGAAGGACTACGCGAAGCGCGGCTTGAAGCGCCTGCGCAGCCTCAATGTCGATGGATTTCACATCAAAAGAAACCTCGTCGGCCCGAAGATCAAGGACTGCGTCGCCCGCTACATGGGTGACGACTGCGTGAACATCTCCGGCATGTACAGTCTCGTAGCCGAGGCAAGCGGCCCGGAGATCCGCATCATCAATTCATACTACGATGACCCCGACATTCGTCCCGGAGACAAGCTGGAGATGATGACGATCGAGGGCAGCCGGATTCCCGATGCAAAGGTGGTTTCGATCCGTGAGGATGGACGGATCACCGCGCAGGAAAGCGCCAAGGTCCGCAAACTCAACCTCGTTCCGTTCTACCGTGATTCAAACTCAACTGCGATGAAGAAGGCCTATCGGGTGGTGCTTGATCGCGAGGCAGGCCTCAAGTTTGGCGATGTGGTCATCTCCGGCGATCGCGTTGGCAATGGGTTTCGTATCGAAGGCAACACCTTTGGACCAATTCGTTCCCGCCCGGTTCTCATCAAGGCATCGAACGGTGTCATCTCCGGCAATACCATCACCGGAGCCGTGGGCGAGGGCGTCCTTGGCGCCATCTGCATCGGCCCCGAATACTACTGGATGGAAGGCAGCACCGGATCGGACATCTTGATAGAAAACAACGTCATCGAGAACGGTGCGGCACCTGGCATTTTCTTTGGAGGATATCTCAACGAGCCGAAAGTCGCCTTGCCTGCCGACAGCCGTTCGGAAATCAAAATCATCGGCAACACCATTCGCCAGAATACCGCTCCGAGCATTGTGGTTCATGGCTGCACCGGCCTCACGATCGAGAACAACAATCTCCAACTCTTCGGTGACGGATCCACCCCGGCCATTGAATTGAAAAATGTGGAGGATCGAACCGAGATCGGCAACACGACCAGCCTTTCCAACGGGAAGTCTCCAAAATGAAAAATCTCATCACCGCCCTAGGTCAGCCTTTACAATGACAACCAACTGCCAGCTGCGCCCTTCGAGGCGAATTTGTGATTCGCCATTCGATGAGCGTGGTCAGTCGCGATAGCCGGCCTTGAGAAATGAGCGGAATAAATAGAGCAGGTTGAAACCGCCTTCAAGATAAGAAGCAGCTTCTTCCTGTCTTTCACTTCGTTGTCCGGAGTTCATCATCCTCTCATTCAAAAATGAAAGGCGCCAGCTCCCCAGCTGACGCCTTTCTGATTCCCTTCGGAGTAAAAACCAAAAACTCCGTCAGATTGTTTCAATGAAACACCATCAAAATCAGTCCCTGCGGCGGCGGAGCAGGGCCATCAGCGCAAGGCTGCCTGCCACCATCGCCACATTCGGCTCGGGCACAACGTTGAAGCTGAGAACACCATCGCCTTGGTTGAAGGACCAGCTGTTGTCGCCTTGGGTCAGCGCCCAAATGCCTGAGGTGTTGGTGAAGCTTCCGCTGTAGACACCCGCCAGGCTTACCGATCCGAAGCTTCCACTTGTGGTGGGAGAGTCGAAGAGGTTGAAGGTGTAGCTTCCAACTTGGGTAAACAGGGTGTCGAAGTTTAGCGACAGCGTGCCGCCGTAGGTGAGTGCGCTAGCGACATCGACGGCGTCGTAAGTGACACCACGCGTGCCGCTGCTATTCATGCCCGTGATCTCCATGGTCGTGACCGCCGTGGAATCAAGCGTGAGCGAGTTGGCAAAGGTCAGCAGACCCGGGCTGTTGCCGGGCTTGAGGTTGCCGCTGACGGTGGTCGCGCCGCTGATCGTGCCATTGCCTTGCAGCGTGGCTCCGGAGGCAACGGTCATCGCACCTGCCACACTGCCGTTGACGGCAAGCGTACCCACCGAAACGTTGGTGGTGCCGGTGTAGGTGTTGGTGCCTGCGAGGGTCGTGGTGCCGCTACCGATCTTGGTGAGCCCGCCGGTGCCGACGATGGCACCACTGACCGTGTGGTTGCCCGCCCCCTCAATGGTGAGCCTGTAGGCTCCCAGATCCACCGCGTCGCCCGAGGCCGCAAGGGTCATCGAAGTGCCGCCGCCTGAGAAGATTTTCGCATCACCCCCCAGCGTCACCTTGCCTTGATAAGTATTGCTGCCAGTCCCGGAGCGCAAAGCACCTGTACTGCCCCCCGTTCCGTTGCCACTGATGGTGAGAGCCTCATTGCCGACCGTAATGCCTTGCAGGCGCAGCTGCGCGCCACTGGCTACCGTGGTTCCACCGCTTGTGCTGCCCAGCGCGTTGGCGTGCGCCACGGCCAGGATGCCCGCGTTGACTGCCGTGGTGCCAGTGTAGTCGTTAGCCGCGCTTGTGAGTGCCAAGGTGCTGTTGCCGGTCTTGATGAGGCCCGTTTGCGTCGCTTGCCCCGAGCTAGTGATCCGCGAGTCGATCTGCAAATTGCCAGCGCTCGTGTCGACGGTGAGGTTGCCAGCTCCATCCCAGATCCAAATCGTGTTGCCGTTGGCGATGGACGCCGCAGTGGCACTGCTGTTTTTGAGCACCGCACCAGATCCCGATGCCACCAGGTTCGCCCATGTATTCGCTGCAAGTGCCTGACCCTTCGCATCCACTGCGCCGCCGTTCAAGAGCAGGTTCATGGATGAGCTGCCTGTGCCACCATTGAAATTGACCAAGCCATTGGCACCCACGCTCACATTATTGCTTGCGCCGCCGCTCATAGTGCCACCGCTGTTGACGTTGACCGTGCCGCCCGAGCCCACAGTGAAGGCGCCGCTAACGCCGAAGGTGCCGCCGTTGAGATTGAGCGTACCGGCAGTGGCTCCATTGCCACCGACATCCAGATTGTTGGCGGAAAAGCTGCCACCGTTGACGTTGACCGTACCCGTACCGCCGCCTAGGCCGATGTAAGTGGTGTTGTTGGCCGCAGAGTAATTGCCTCCGCTCAGGGTGTAGGTGCCGCTTCCTCCCGCATTCCAGCCGATGACCGAGCTGGCCTGTGACCCTACGTCAACCGTACCATTGCTCTGAGTGAGGCTTCCGGTGCCGCCAAAACCCACAGCCAAGTTGGACGCCCCAAGATATCCTGTCTTAAGCGTACCGGCGGATATTGTTGCATTGGCACTGCCACTGCTGCCACCGATGGTGATTGAGGAAACTGTCTCCAGCCTGCCATTTCCGATGGCCAGCGCACCATTGCGGACCTCCAAAGCGCCACTTACCGTCAGGTTGCCCGCACCGGTCTTGGTCAAAGTCGCCGCCGCGTTGTTGAACACACTCGAGTTGGGCGCGGTGAAATCATAAGGCGTGTCCATCGTCACGTTGCCGCTGGAACCAGTGATGTTGAAGGTCATTGCACCACCGCTGTAAGTGTTGATCGCTACGCCGGCAGCGGTCGTGCGAAACGTGCCACCCTGCAGATTGTAGGCAGACGGACTGCTGCCCCAGGCCTCGAAAGTGTTGGCCATTTCGAATGTGCCTCCGGTCTGGTTGATGATCCCGTTGCCATTGGCATAGACGCCCATTCTCATGTAGGTATTTTGCTGCCAGGTGCCTCCGCTGATGTTCAGCGTCCCGGTGGTTCCACCGAACCCAAGATAGAATCCCTCGGCCACGCCGATGGTCTGCGTGCCCGAGAGCAGGTTGAGGGCGCCGCCACCTTGGACAACGACCTGCGAGCCTGCGGTGACATTCACGATGGAATTAGCCTCGGTGGTATTCGTCAGGTTGAGCGTGCCACCGTTGACGTTGATCTGGGAGTTGGACATGAGATCGATGCCACTGCCGGAAAGATTGGCCACGCCATTGCTGGTGATGTTAATGTAGGACTGGGCCGCATGGCCGACTCGAAAAAGACTGCCCGAGCCCGCCATGTTCATCGTGCCACCAGAGACATTGAGGCTTGAACCGTAGTTCCACCCAAACAGCATGTGCTGCCCGCCAATATTGAGCGTGCCGCCGGACTGATTGATCGTGGCCGTGCCTCCGTGCCCCGTCCAAAATGCCCCCGTGGTCAAGTTTCCGCCCGTGATGTTGAGCGTGCCAGTGCCCGGCGTTACAGGAAAATCTGGGCCGCTCGCCACACCAAATTGACCGGGAGTCCAAGCGTACCCACCCGTGAAGGAGTCGCCTTCTTGAAATGTTACCGTACTATTGGCAGTCACAAACGTTGGATTGGCAGTAGGTACAGCATTGGTGTTCCAAGTTGAGGTCGAACTCCAGTTTCCGCTGGCGACCGATGCGGTCTGTGAAAACGCATGACCACAAAGCGTTGCGGACAGCGCAAGGATGGTTGGGATGTGGCAAGCTATTGCCGTTTGGGTCTTTGTGGTGCGGGTTTGCATGGGTCGGATTTTCATGGGTCGGATTTTTTAGGTTAGCAGAGAAATGAAGGTGCGGCGTCAATCATAGCACGCCCATTGGTGATGAGCCTACTCATGGCGAACGTTACCTGTCGGCTAAGCTAAGCGAACCTTACCTGTGCGCAAGCTTTTTTGAGGGAAATCATTCATTCGGTCCCTTCCGAGCGCTTTTTAAAAATCATAATTCATTCATATTAAATAAGTTAGATAAATATAACCGAATGAAAAAATTGAGCCTTGAATGGGCATTTTTTCGGATCTTGGGCCACCAATTTGAGAGATTTGGCGCCTTTTCAAATTTCCTGTCTGGCGTGGCGCGGCGCGGGCTCGACCCCGCGTCGTAGCAGGACTGATCGCATCGGCGACTCATAAGATAGATTCATTCAGATGCCATCGAGCGATGCTTTGTTCGGCAGCGCGAGCCTCGAGATGAGGCCGGAGCGGCACAGGCAGCTGTGACCATTCGAAAGAATTCGGCTCATCGCCTGTGGCACAAAAACGCTTCATTCCGTTGCCACATGAAACAGGTTTGAATTGGATAAAACACTTTCCCAGCAGTGGTTTCGTCGGTGACCGACTTGTCACTTGCCCTGTTGCCTCTGGCTGACTTGCGGCTTAGAGCAAAGCGAATTTGAGAATACAGCCACCGACCCATTCGCACCACACCGACTTCGGCCCGCATCAACATGAATGGGCCGCGAAAGCACATGGTGACATGAGTCGACGAATTGTTTTTTGGTAAACTTAGAGCTGACTTATTTGCGAATGATCCACGCTGGATATTTCAACTTGCCACAGCGTGATAGAAAAGGTTCCCTGTTTCGGGCTTTTTAATTTTCCTATCACGGAAATTCGCCTTTTTTGTCCAATGATCACAAATGCCATCACCACACCCAAGAACGCTCTCCGACAGCCGACCCATAGTGCGATACCGATTGATCAAACCGCGTTCCTTCACCCATGGATTTTGCGCGAATGGCCGACCGAGGCGGCGGCGCCGCTTTATCCATACCTTCACGGAGGAAGCTGGCAGAGTGGTGACTTCAGTCGATCGCCCGATCCGCTGCGCGGCTACGCATGGGAAGCAAGTTTCCTGCAAGATCCGCGCGAGCCTTTGCAATGCTACGCGGCCTTGCCTGTCGCTGCCGCGATGGAGTCTGGAAAGATCGGTGGCATCGAGACCTTGTTTGAACCGGGATCCATTCTCAAGATCACGAAACCTTGCACGCTGCGCGTGGACTTCGGCGTCGAAGCCGCCGCGTGGTTAGAATTCGAAAGCGACGATCTCGACGGCGAGGTGAAGCTTTCGATCAGCGAATACAATCGGCCCGGCGTGGTCAATTTGGGTCCCAAAAATCCGCACAAAACCGCGACACCCGAAAGAGTCGGAGGCGACACCTGGCGCCTTCGCTTGAATGACCTGGACTACGAGGGCGTGCGCTTCGGCTGGGTCCATGTGGCTTCGTGCACGAAGCCATGGCAGCTGCGCAACCTTCGCGCCGTTTGCCAGATCAAACCCGCCAATTACCTTGGCTCTTTCCACAGCAGCAATCCCCTGCTCGATCGCATTTGGGAGACCGGCGCCTATGCGGTCAAACTCAACCTTCTCGAAGACCACATCGGTGCCATCCTCATGGATCGCGGCGATCGCCATTCATGGACCGGCGATGCCCTCGTCAGCCAAGCCGTGTCGCTCGCGGCCTTTGGCAATTTCGATTTCATCCGCCTCAACACGGCAAGGATGCAGGACGACGACAACGGCATCGAGACCTACGCGCTTGATTGGATTCGCTTGCTTGGCGATTACGTACTCCGCTCCGGAGACCGGCTTTTTTGGGAGCGGCAACTTCCGCTGGTGGCGGCCAAGCTTGAGCGTGCGATCGCGGTTTTGCATCACAAGAATTTTCTCGGTTATCCCGCGTTTTGCGGCCACGACGATCGCTTGGGCGGCTTTGTGGAGGACACGCCTTCCGGCAATCTGCGCTACTACCACTATCTTGCGAGGCGGGCTGCTTGCGAGGTGCTTGCGCTGCTGGATGCCTTTGCCGCTGTCGAAGGAAGTGCAACCGTGCGACATGCAGCGGAGGAATTGGTCACCGCAATCGATCAGTTGCACGCTGCCAATGTTGACGAGCTTGGATTGCACGATGGCAGCGAGGCTTTGCTGGCTGGCGCCATCAGCGATCTGCACCAACGCGAGGCGCTCGCAGAACGCATCTATGGCGATCCGATCCGCACGGTTTCCTACTCGCCGTTCAACGGCCATTTCGTGCTCGAGGGCATGGCTGCGATGGGCCGCTGGGACGAGGCCGGCACCTTGCTCGACCGCTGCTGGGGAGGCATGTTGCGCTTGGGGGCCACCACATTCTGGGAAAGCTTCCGCGCGGAGTGGGTCGATTGCCTCACACCCAACGATCCCGTGTTCTGCGGCACGCATGGTTTCACAAGCCTCTGCCACCCGTGGAGCTCCGGCCCCACGCGTTGGCTCAGCGACCATGTCCTCGGTGTCATTCCGACAGCACCGGGATTCGCCACGGTCCAAGTTGCGCCCTCCTGCGAGCTTGCAACGGAATGCCACGGAACCGTGCCTACGCCCGCCGGAGAAATCCGTGTCGAAAGGGACGGCCATTTTATCCGCGTGCAGCTTCCACCCGGCATCAGTGGCAAGGGACCATCGGGTGAGCCCCTGGTACCTGGTGAAAATGTTCTTACCGAACCGCAACGACCACGCACGGTTTCATTTGCAGGTACCGATGTTCGTCATGAATGGGAGTGGTTGCCGGATGGCGACGCCAACGAAACACTCCATGACGATTGGGCATGGATCGCTTATGCGGCGCGTCCCGAAGGCGACCAAACCGGCGGCGGTCTGGAGACATGCGGAGTCGAAATCTTGGCGGACATCAAAGGAGAAATTGAAATGCCGGAGGAGCAACTCGGCCAAGCCTTTTCGCGCAACTCCCTCGCTCGCAGGGAACATTGGCCGCAAGCTGTGACGGAATCCCCGCTCTTCCGCGGTGCCTTGCGCGGACAGGGCCCGGGGCCTTGCCAGCAAACCGTGCGGGTGCGCATCCTCGGCGATCTCTCCGCCATCGATGAAGTGGCACTCTATTTTGACGACCCGCGCGGAGAGAATTTGATTTTGTCCGTCGATGTTCTCGCCGAGCCCGAACGGCATCTTGTGCTGCCAACGCGCCAAGTGGTTGATTTCCGCGATGGTCGCGTCCTGCGCTTCCGCCCACAGGGGCCTTGCCTGCTGCGCATCTGCAACCGCATCGATTCTGCGGACCCGACCCTGAGCGGCATCGCGCTGCGCAAAAAACAGAGCTGAGCCGGCCTAATATGAATTCTTCGGCGGCTGCGCCGTGCTCTCACGGATAATCAAGGAGGTGGCGAAAATATGGTGAGTGGCTGGCCCCTGCATCTTGCCACTGATCCGGTCTAGCAAGATCTGGCTGGCTGCGGCGGCCATCTGGGCCATCGGCTGCGCAATGGTCGTGAGCGGACGCGGCAAGTATGACGCCAAAGGGATGTCGTCGAAACCCACGACGGAAATATCATCCGGGACCGAAAGGCCGGCATCGAGCAAGCCGCGGATGGTGCCCAACGCGGTAAAATCGTTGGTGCAGATAAAGGCGCTGGCACGCTCTCCGGGCACCGTCTCCGAGGCCCAGCGCCCGGTCGCGACACGCACATCATTCACTTCATGATGGCATCGCACCAAGTTTCTCTGATCGAGAGTCAACCCGACCTGCTTCAACTCATTGCGGAAAGTGGCCACCCGTCCGAGAACATCGTTGCGACCTGCCATCGAGTCCACGAACCCGAGCGAACGATGCCCGAGCTTCATCAGATGATCGATCGCCTTGCGCAGGCTCATCGTCCAATCCGACTGCAGCGTGTCGATCCGGCTGCCCGGCATCGGCAGACCGATCTGGACGACGGGAAATGTCCGTGAAAGTTCATCCAAACGCTCGGCATGTGGGGCGGAATCGGTGGACAGAATGAGAATGACCCCGTCCGTGTTGTGCGAGGCCACATCGTTCAAGATTTTTTTTTCCCTTTCGAGGTTCCCTTCGGAGTCCTCGATGAGCAATTCATAGCCGACCTGTTCCATCGACCGCTGGATCGCCCGAGCCAACAACGCAAAGAGAGGGTTGAGGAGATCCGGCACCACCAGCGTGGCCGCGCGGAAGTGACTTGAGCGCAGCGCTTGCGCCATTCGGTTCGGCCTGTAATTCAGTGCCCGCGCGGCCGCAAAAACGCGCTCCTTTGTCTCCTGCGAGGCCCACGAGTCGGTACGCCCGTTGAGGATGCTGGAAACCGTGCTAACCGCCACACCGGCATTCTCAGCCACATCGCGCAGGGTCGGTCGTTTGAGGGGGTGTTGCATACTTGCGAAAAGAGACCGCCATCGGCCGAGAGCGGCGCGCCCACAGGAAAGTTCCCGCCGCACGCACCAGTCGGATAATGTGCTCCGTCGGAGCGGGTTCTTTGTAAGGCGACCGTCCGCAAAGATCAAACAACTAATCGATGCCGTGAGCCGCAGCGCTCCTCTGCCAGCATGTCAAAGCATTCGGGCAGGAGCGACGCGGAAGACCCATACAGATGAGTCTTCCGCCCGCGGGAAACTGCTTGCGGATCCGCTTGGTTGCCAATCAATCACCACCGCTCACCCAGCTCGGCGCCGCGAAGAGCCCGAGGTCGAGGAGGTGGTAATCGGCGCCTGCCTGCGGGGCGTTGGGCACATCGCCGCCATGCCAGAAATTCGCCCACCCGTGCTTGGGCATGAAACTGGGCTTGTGCCATGGGCCGAGCAGATTGAGCGGAAGTCCAGTGACCGTGATGGTGACGTCGTCCGGATCATCCGCCGCAAACGCCACGTCGAGCTTGGGCCCGTAGCTTTGGATCTGCCGTTTGCCACAAGCGAGCTCGAGCACGCTTCCATGCCAATCGGCGCGGCCAAGAATGACTCGCCCGTTTTCTTGTGGTCGACGAAAACGGTAGGCGACCTTGCGATCGTAGAACGGCAGCCCTTGGGATTTCCACGAGCCTAGGGAGAGTGGAGCGGCAAGCGGGCCCACAACGAATCCAGGTTGGTGCGAAGTCAGGGCAAAGGTACCGAGCAAATAAATCTGATCAATTTCCTGGCGAACATCGAACGGACACGCCGCGAGCTCGATCAGGTTCTCACCCTCGCGCAACAGGTGGCCAACCTTCACGCGAACGATGTGGCAATCCAGCCACGAAGGCTGACCGCTCGCGTTCACGGACTGACCATTGACGCTCAGCTGCCACTGATCGGGGCACTCGAAACACAAATCGATTTCCGCCGGCAAAACGCCGGGCTTGATCGTGACCGTGTAGCGGGCAACGCCGCCGCTGTCGGCAGGCATGCGCGCATTAGCCGAGAGCATGCTGTCGCGGTATTGCACCACGGAGGCCCAGCCGTTGCTGGTCATGCCATTCTTTTCCCAAAAAATGCGGTTCGATTCGTAAACCAACTGGGGTGGAAACTTTTCGCCACCAACCTCCAAGGCGCAGGTGTCGATCACGCAAACGTTCGGCTCCAAGGCGCGGGCGTCGATGAGTTCGAGCGCGGTGCCCGAGCCTGAGAGGATCCGCGGCGCGGCGATCGACTCCTTGGCCAGCGGGCGCGAGCTTACCAAAACAACACCGGCGCTGTCGGCGGGAAGATGAAGGGCGCCCTCGAAGGCACTGATTTTTCCGCTTTGCGGATCGAGCCAATGCAAGACACCGGATTCGGGAACGGAAATAGCCGCGCTCCAATCCGTCGGCGAGGAATTCACAATCAAATAATAAGTTCCCTCCTCCCACTCACGTCGCTGGTGCGCGACGCCGGTAGGCGGCGGCGAGTCGAATTGCAAACGCGGGGGCACGTGCCGGATGACGGCCGCCGACAGTTCCTCCGAGCTGTCCACCCACTCGGCCTCAAGTTGCGCGGGCCAATCGCTTGCGCGACCATCCAACAAAGGTTCGGCGGGACGCATGCCGATGATGCGTCCACCCGCTTTGGCAAAATCGCGCAAGATGGCAAAAGTGACCTTGCGCAAATTTCGCAATCCCGGCGGCAAGACCACGAGTTCGTAGCTCTGGATTCCAAGTTGAAGTCGGTCGCCAGACACCGCACCGGAGTCGGCAAGCACATACTCGTCGCCAATGTCGAAATCCGCCTGCGCATCAGAAAGCGCTTGAGTCAAAGCACCCGCCGCCTGCCGCAACCCGCTCAATGATTTCTGGGTATCGGCCAGCACGCTCATCGGGTCCGAGATCGCATCAAGGTGGGTCTCGTCGGCGAGACAGTCGGATTTTTCAGCCGCGCAGTAAGCGGTGGCAAGCAGGTCGATGATGAGGATGCGTTGCCGCGTGGTGCCTCGCGACATAATCCACGAAAGGCGCCCGAGTTCCGAGTTGAGCGGGCCCAGGGAATCAAACCATGGGCTCTGCTCGCTGAAGAATTGCGGGTGATCCAATTTACGCGCGCCGCGAATCGTGGCGGTCGTGTAGTGGGGGACGAAAAGATTCACGCCATGCACCGCAAGAAAGCGCCCAATGCGCAGCCAATCCAGCGGTGTCGAGTCATGACCACCCGCTCCCCAGCTTTCGTTCATGACGCGCTTCTTGTCGAACTGGTTGGCCACCGACTGCACCTGCTTGAGGATGTAGAGCGCGTGAGGTTCCGTGCCAGGCACCGCAGGATAGAAATTCTGCGGATCGCCGTAGTCGTGACCCTCGAGACCGAAGCACTCGAGGAAGTCCGTGCCCGGCCAATCCATCTGTGCGAGCAAGTGCACGTGTCCCGGTGTGGCATAGGGGCATGGCCAATCGTGTTCGAGATAGTGCCCGGTGGAAGGAATGCCGTTTTTCGTGCACCACTCGGCAACCGGACGCGCGAAATTCTCCAACCACAACTCGTGAACTGTCTCGTAAAAATCAAAGCGCGTGGCGGCGCTCGTCGCAGAACTGAAATACAAATCGGCAAGCACACTCTCGATGGGATATCCCCGCCGCCGCGCGAACTCCGCCTGCAACAGGCGGCTGAAATGAAGTCCGCGCCCCCATGGACCATGCGAGTCGGCCGGCAGATGCGGCTCGTCGGTGAAGATCGCCGCGCAAGACTTCCAATCCGCCTCGCCAAGCTCGTCTCGATAACGGTCGTAAGTCGTCTCGAGAAATTTTTCAGTTGTCACCGGATCGAGCAGGCTCGTGTAGGGAAACTCGCCATGCCATGCCATCGGCTCCATGCGCTCGAGCACGAACGCAAGCCACGCAGAACCTTCAGGCAAAGCATCGGGAGCAAGTTGCTCGACCGGGATGCGATCTTTCGCCCGATAGACAGCCAAGGCATCTGCCGGCGGTTTTTCGGGCAAGGTTCCAAATTTCGGCAAGAGATAGCGCGCCGTCGTCTGTGGGGCGAGGGCCGGCACGTGCCCGCCCGCAAATCCGCTCGGATAGGAATTCTCATCATAAAGCGCGGGCACCATGCCGAGCCGCCGGCACTCGGCGATGCAATGGCGGATGATTTCAAACCAACGCGGTGAAAGATACTCCGTGATCAGACCCGGACGCGGGTGCAAAAAGATGCCGCCGTAGCCGACGCGGGCCATGTTTTCCAACAGCTCTGTCAGGCGGGCCTCGCCGGCACCCGGCAGGTACTCGTCATTCAAAACAAACAATGGCCAAGGCCGAAATTCGTTGGGCGGATTTGTAAATTCGGATAGGGCAGAGTCGGTCGTAGCCATGGAATTTTTTGATGATCAATAGGTGAACAGTGATCAAGGGCAGACGTTACCCAACACAAGTGAGCGGATGGAAGCGCCCACGCGGAACACGAATTCGCTTTCGTCTTTGACGCTAAGGACTTCACCGTCGGGAAATTGCAATTGCAGCGGCGCAGAGGTGGAAATGCGGCAACGCAAGTCAGCGTCCTGCCGCTGCCAGGAAACCTCGATCCAACCTCCATGCGGATGCGGCAGTCGTCCGGAGGCATGCGACAATGAGCCGGGTTCGAGACGGAAATCGAATTGTGCCTCGCCAAGATCGAAGCGGGGATGCAGTCCGAGCACATAGCGCGAAAGTTGCCAGGTCGGGCAGCCCGACCATTGGTGGCAATGACTCCAGCGCGTGTCAAAAACCTCGATCCAGGTCGTACGACCATTCGCAAGCATGTAACCACCCCAGCATTTGCGGAATTGCCCGAGAACAAAATCCATGCGCCCGCGCTCGATGAAAAGCGGCATGACGTAGTGCGCGAAGTAAGGCGTGATCAAACGCGCGTTGAATCCGTTGGGATTGTCGTTGCGCGGGGCGGACAAATCATTCGGAAAGCAGCTCTCCAAATGACGGGTCAAATAATCAAGACAGGTTTCCTCATCGGCAATCAAACCGAGTCGCATCGCCAGCGTTGCGCAATGATAACCGAGCGCATCCCACCCATTCGCCGCCAGTCTTTCGTCGATCCGTCCTTTCATCAAGGCGGTCAACTCGCGTGCTTGCGCGTCCCATGGGGAAGCATCATGCCCCAAGGCCTGCGCCCATTCCGACATGCAACGCAACGACCAAAGGTAGTGCAAATTGCAGGCGGTATCCACCGGGCCGTCCTCTGCACGGTACCCCCAGTCCACAAAATTCCACCCGGCTACGCTGTGCAGGCCGTCTTCCCGCCAGAACGCACGGATGGCCGACATGTTTCTGTTGGCCGCTTCCCACAATTCCAACAACACGCCACGATCCCCAGTATGACGGAAATAATTCATCACCGCGACCGCCCATTGGAATGAGTAGGTCGGAAGATAGACACATCCGCCCGGCGACATCCCCGCGACGAGACCATCCTCGCGCGGACACAGGGCCGATTGCACGAGCGCCCGCTTGCAGAGGCGCAGGTCGTGGTAGGCGGTGGACGCGATCTCCATTCCGACTGAGGCCACATCGCCGACCCACTGGCCGCGCTCACGCGTGGGATTGTCGATGATGGCATCCTCCGCGCACGCGCGATAGGTCTCGATGCCCACCTGCCAGATTTCCTCCAACAATGGATCGCCGCAGGAAAAAGCAGCATCCGTCGGCTCATGGTACCCGCGTTCGAGAAACTGCTCGTCGAGGAAACGCACGCCCTCACAGGCATCGATCACATGCACCTCAAGGAAGCGCCCACCCTTCGGAGTGAGCGGGCAGAAAAGCTGCTCTCCACCCCGGGCGACAAAACGGTCCATGTTGCAGGAAGTACCCGCAGAGAGATTGATGTAGGGGCTGACGCGCCCATCCGTGAGGTGTTCCGCCAAGGCGAATTCGATGACGGTTCCCGCGGGCAGATCCATGAGAAACGAAGGCCGGCCGAGGCGCACGCGCCCCAAGTCATAGCGCCGCCAAACACCGGTGGCGGGATGTTCGTCGCAAACGCGATCTCTAGCATGGAAAATGTAGGCCGGCTCATCAGTCGCATAGCCAAATGTTGTCGCAAGTGGACCTTCAGCGAGCGTTTGTAAGGACTGCGGAAAGGTTTGCACCGATGCGAGGTCCGCGGCAACCGGATCAAGCAAGGCCGATGCGTTCATGGACGGCTTGGCCCAAGCGGCATCATCGAAGCCGCGCAGCTCCCAGCCTTCGGGTTCCAGCCGCGTGTCGCGCCATTCGATCCAGCCGAGTTGCGGATTGATGCGACGCGTCTGCGCAGCTTGGGATTCCAACGCAAGGCAGCGCCAATCCACAGCGACCTGGCCACCCCCCGCAAGCATTTCACACCAAAGAAACGGCGGTGTGTCCTTCAAAAGCCGTGTCTCGATCCCGATGTGATGCACGTGGAAAGCCAGCAAGTGCTCTCCTGCGGGCAGCTCGATCGACACGCTTTGATACTCCGGCTGATCCAATGCGAAACGCAGTGGACCCTCGAGCAGCGGCCTGCCATCCAACCAAGCCTGATACCATGCCGATCCGACAACGCGAATTTCGACGACGGACTGCGAATCGACGTGAAAAATCCCGCGAAAAAGCGCGTAGGAATCCGGAGACGGCGACGCTGGCAACCAAAAGGAATCTTTCATGAAAGTGTCGCTTGGAAGTTGGGATCTCTATACACAGTCGATCGTGATGATGGCCATTTGAAGGGCGGGTAAGAAGACATAGTCATGGGGCTTGATGGTTGGGACGGTATTTGATTGATGGAAAATTCCCCATTGGGTTACGGAATCATGCGGTTGTTGAGTCCATCATCCCTTAGGGATCGGGAATGAGCAGGTAAAAAGCGATTGTTTGCCAGCGTGTTGTCATTCGCAAAATCACGATCATCCGCGCTGCTGCCGAAATTGTATCCCGTGTCCTCTTTGCAGTAGCCCCTCTGCCCGTTGCGTTGACCAAGCCAGATGCCGTAACACCCGCGGCGAAGCGATGTGGTTTCGAACACATTTCCCGCAATCAGATTTCCATGCGGCGTTTGATGCCGCACGGTTCCCGCTTCACCGCAATTGCGATACAGGTAAATGCCGCCGCTGGAAGGGTCTTTGAATTGATTGTTCTCAATGTGGTTGCGGGCCGAGCCATCGACAGCGATCACTTCCCGACTTGCACGCAGCGCCAGAACATTACCGCGGATGACGTTGTCCGCGCTCTCGCAGTCCAGATAGATGCCCGTCGAGCAACTCCAACCGGTGAGTTTGGAATCTTGGAAGATCACTCCCGTCACGCCCGGCGCCACATAAAGCGGAATGCGATAGTCCGCCTCGATCTCGACGTTGCTGATCGTGATGCCCATGGGCGAGGCAGCTTGGGCCCTTTCGGTGTGCCCCAACTTGACCGACGAGTCCCGCACCGCCGGGCTCTCCCCATTGCGGCCCATGCCGATGATGCGGATCGCGCCCCGGATGCGGGTGTTGCGTATCGTGATGTCTTCGGGCCGGTCCCAACCTTCAGGAGTCCGCTTCGAGCAGATGACCAGTTCGGTAAGTTTGCCGTCATTGAACCATCCGCCCTTGCAATCGATGACCGTGTGACTGGCATTGTTCCCCGCAAGCACCACCCGCTCAAAATCCGGGGCGGGAAGCTTCTTCATCAAGGTCGAGCGGTTTATGTTGAAAACCGCAAAACCTGCAAGGATGAGGAGGCCCGCGCACCCGATGATCAACAGAGCAAGACGTCTCGATTTCATGACGAATGATAATTCAGAAGCCGTCCGACAATGCTCGAGGATCCCGATTCAAGACCGAAGGAACCAATCAGGCATCAAGGGCAAGCGAGTAAAGCGAGTGATGTCGGCCCGGACCTAGGGTCACTGGTTTACCATCTTGGCCGGGTGGGTGTAGGGTGGCGTGTGTTCCCGCTGGCACCTCCAGGTCGATGCGAACTTTGCCGCCTTTCAATTCCCAGTGAATGGCGGCCCGCCCGAAACCTGTCTCGATGGATGCCTCTGCCCAGTTAAGTCCTCCTCCAGGGCGTGGTCGGAAAACAATGTGGCGATAACCCGGCGCGCCGGGATCGATGTTGATCCCCGCAATGGTGCCATACATCCACTCGCCCACCGCCCCGTAGGCGTAGTGGTTAAACGAGTTCATGCCGACATCGCCGAAGCCGTGCTCCTTGGTATAACTGTTCCAACGTTCCCACATGGTCGTCGCGCCATTGCGCACGGTGTAAAGCCATGACGGATAGTCCTTCTGCAGGAGGATTTTGTAAGCCATGTCGGTGCGGCCAAAACGGGTGAGCACGGGAAGCAGCAGCGGCGTACCGACGAAACCGGTCGTGAGATGGCAATCGCGCGCCTCGACCAGATCGACGAGGTGAGCAAAGGCTTTCTGGCGCAGCTTGGTCGGCACCAGATCGAACGCCAATGCAAGCAGGTAGGCCGTCTGGCAATGGCCAACGACGCGACCACTTGGCGTGACATAGGCGTTGCAGAATGCTTCTACAATTTGCGCGTGCAAACGGCGAAACTTTTGAACATCGGACTTCTTGCCCAAGACACCGGCAATTTTCGCCATCAAGTCCGTGGTGTGCGCGAAGTACGCGGTACCGACAAGATCACAGGGCACGGGTGCGTTCTGCGCGGTGACGGCATCGATGGCCAACCAGTCGCCATAGCTCGTGCGTGGGCGGATCAGCCCTTTCGATGTGCGCTGCTGGTAATCAATCCAGCGCTTCATCGCATCATAATTTTCCGCTAGGATCTCCTTGTCGGCGTAGTGCTGATAAATCTGCCACGGGCAGATAACTCCGGCATCGGCCCATGCCGCATTGCCAAATTGGTGCGGCCCGTATTTGCCAAGCACATCGGGAGCGATGTCCGGGTAAGCGCCATCGGCGCGCTGACCGTCGCGCAGGTCTTGCAACCATTTGCGAAAGAAGTTGCGGACATCGTAGTGGAAGGCCGCCGTGCCGACGAAAACTTGCGCATCGCCGGTCCATCCGAGGCGTTCGTCACGTTGCGGGCAATCGGTCGGGACATCGAGGAAGTTCCCACGCAGTCCCCAGCGGATGTTGCGGTCGAGGCGGTTGAGCTGCGGATTCGAACAGCGGAACTTCCCGGTTGCACGCATGTCGGTGTGCAGAACTAGCGCGGTCAGCAATTCGGGCGAAGGCTTTTTGTCCAAGCCTGTCACCTCGACGTAGCGGAAGCCGTGAAAGGTGAAGCGCGGCGTCCATTCCTCGGTCTCGCCACCGCGGCAGATGTAGCTGTCGGTGGAGCGCGCCAAGCGCAAATTTTCACGGTAGACGCTGCCATCGGCGTTGAGCATCTCGGCGAACTTGAACGTGATTTTCTGCCCGCGCCGCCCGCGAATCTTAAGTCGGCAAACCCCGGCGAGGTTCTGACCGAAGTCGAAAACATAAGCGCCTTTTGTCGGCTCGGTGATCAGTCGCGGCCGCAGTGTCTGCGTGACCCTAACCGGTTCGTTGACTTTCGGCACAAGCTCACCACGGTAATTTGGAAAAACATCCGCTGCCTGCCAACCGGCCGACGAAGCTCCGGGCACGCACCAGTCGCCGAGGTCGCGGCGCGCGTCATGACTTTCGCCGTGGTAGATGTCCGAAAAAATCTGCGGTCCGTAACGCATTTCCCAATCGCGACCCGTGGCCACGCTCACCGTGCGACCGTCCTTCAACTCGATCTCCAATCGGGCAATCAACTGCGGATGCGTCCCATAGTGATTGCGCTCATTTTTCCAAAGCAGCGTGCCGGCGTACCAACCATCGCCAAGGATCGCACCAAGCGAGTTGTCACCAGCGCGCAGCATCTTGCTCACATCCACACTCATCACCTGCGCGCGATGGCGAAAGTCCGACCAACCCGGCATCAGAAAATCCTCACCGATCTTCTGACCGTTGAGAAATAGATCGGCCACGCCCAACGCGGTCCAATGCAAAGTGGCTCTCCGGATCGGTCCGGGCAGCGAAAACTCGCTACGAAGATAAGGGCATGGTGGCTCGCCTTTGGTGGCTCGGCGCCGGTCGCCGATCCATTTGGCACCTTCGAAAAGTTTGATTGTATGTTTCATGTAATTTTAATTGGGCGTCTTACGCAACTTGCGCTGGGTTTCCTCAGCGCGTTGGCGGGTGATGGGATATAGCCAAATGACGGCGACTGCAAGCAGTAGTCCAACGCACTGGAATCCGATCAGCGCGGCCTTCATCTTGAAGGCTGTGCCCTCATCGAGCCCCGCCCGATCGACCATGCCCGGGTCGTAGCCGGCCATGGTGGCCATGTATCCGCCCAACCCGAAGGTCAACCCCTGAGCGGCCTTGAGGGCGAAGCCTTTCACCGCGCTGAACATCCCCTCGCGGCGCCGCCCGCTGCTCAACTCATCGTCGTCACACACATCGGCCGTCATCGATTCGACCATCAGCCAGCACCCCTGGAGGCCGAGGTAGGAAACAAACGTGGTTGCAAAAAGCATCCACGGCCAACGCGGATCCATCGCGACGAAACTCAGCGCCGTTCCCACGAGGGCCATGGTGAGACCACTGACCATGGCGGTGCGCTTGCTGCTGCGCATCGAGATCCAGCCGATGATCGACATGCTCACGTAAGAAAGCACCACGCCCATGGTCATGAGCGTGCCTTGGAAATTGCCGAGCTTGATCGCATCCCCACCGAACACGTAGTGTTGTAGGATCAGCGGCTGTATGCTTTGTGCGGAAAACAAAGCGAAGATGATCATCATGTAAGCGATGAAGAGGATGGCAAACGGCCGGTTGCTCAACGTATAGCGCACGGCCTCGTGAAACGGGATCGGTTCCTGCTGCTCAATGACAAGCCCCTCCTTGCATCCGAATACTGGGATCATGCCGGAGACCAGCACGATGGCAGCCACCCAGACCGTGACCCAGAAGGCCCCCGCTCCGAGGTTCGGCCAGTATTCGTCGGCGGCGAGGCGAAAGAGCCAACTCGCGGCAAGGGAACCAAAGAGCCCGATGTACATGCGCCAGCGCAACACGCGCGTGCGTTCGTCATAGTCGGGCGTAAGTTCGAGGCCCAAGGCCGTGTAAGGCACGACAAAAAAAGTGTAGGCCAGGGCCAGCAAGCTGCCCATGACCACGATATAGAGAAACGGAACATTGCTGTACCAAGGGTTGGAGGCCGTTTCCGTCATGGGCAAGGTCCAGAGCAACGGGAGAAGCACGACACAGCCCAGCACACCGAAAAACATATAAGGACGTCGGCGCCCGAAACGGCTCCTCAAGTTGTCCGACATGTTGCCGACGATCGGGTCGGTAATGGCGTCGAAGATGCGCGGCAAGCCGAGCGCCAGTCCAACCAGTGCCGGCGAGAGTTTGAAGTGGTTCACATACACCATCGTGCCCAGCGCGGTCATGGTGGTGAACATGAAGTTGTCCGCCAATCCGCCGAAGCCCCACACGACCTTGGTGCGCAGCGAAACATGATGAGAACCCGCCACGGGCGGATTGTCGGAGGGGGCGGACACGTCTTTAAGTAGTCGAATCTGATGAAGTGAAACCCATTTGCAAGAAAAGCCCTTGGCTCTCTCAAGGCGAGGTGCGGGTGGCAACCAATCGCTTGCTTGCGACCTTGTCGATTGAAACGCTAGCGCGTTCTCCAGCCCCAACGGTGCTTTCACCGATTACTCGGTCCTGCGCATCGAAGATTTTCACTTCCCATTTACCAGCGCCGAATTTCACTTTAATCGGCCGCGCGTTGCCGTGCGCAGACAGATTCAATTCAACCGAGTCGTTGGTGGCTTTGGCCCGCAAAATCCAGTCGCGGTATTGGATGCCGCCAACTTCCAGCGACGGCCACTCACGCGGCAAGCGAGGAGCAAACTGAATGGTTTCCGGCGAGACCGACAGGCCAAGAAATCCTTCGGTCATGACGAGCGGCACCAAAAGACTCTCGTAGAATTCCTGATCAATTCCCAGACCTCCGGCTGGCCCCCCACCCTGCATCGTGCCACGTTCCGATGCTTTTTCCGCAGTGTAATATTTGCGGTAGCCGCCAGCCTCCTGCACTTCCCCATACCAAGCGAAAATTTCCTTCAGCCTTTGCCATGCGTCGTCGGGCCCATTGGAATGCAAGCGGCCCATGAGGTCATGGAAAGTGAAGCCAAAGACTGAGCCACCGTCCTGCACTTGCCCGCCAAAGGGAAGTTTTTCCGGTTCGGTCCAGACGTAGGTGTAGTAGTCGACATTGCGCACGGTACTTGACCGCGGCCCGAAGCGGAAACGGTAAATGTCCGCGCCGGTTGAGGTTTCTCCTTCGATGGTTCGCGCGCCGGAAATCCAATCCACGATCTGCCGTTCCTGAGCCGGCGTGGTGAGACCATAATACATCGCCTCGTTGTTGAGAAATGTGTAGCCGTAGTCCCACGATTTTCCGTCGGAATCCACAGCGCCGGCAAAGCGACCCTTCTCTGGAATCCAAAACGTCTTGGCATAAGCCTTGCGAATCCGCCCAAGGTCCTCGGCCAAACGCTTCGCCTTGTACTTTGATGAAGGCGCCGGGATTTTCCATTTCGGTTGCGAAGCAATGGCAGCCTCAAGCTGCTGCATCGCGTCCACCGCCGCATATTGATAGATCGTCGCGTAAGCGTCTTTGCCTCCGAAGGGCATCAGATCCCAATAATTTGTTCCGACGCCCTGACCGACGCGGAAAACTCTCTTTCCTTCGGCATCGAGCGTCGTTCCGGGCCGACCGTCTTTGCCGGTCCATGGCGTGAAGACAACACCCTGCTCCCGCACGTCGAATTCCTCCATGGAATATTTAAAGATATGCCGCAGCGTGCCAATGAATTCTCGGAGAAAATCGACATCGCCGGTCCAGTTGAAATACGTCGCGGCCGCTAGCACGAAATTGGCGTTGTTCCAATTGTGCCGCGTGTCCACGCTGGTAAACATCCGCAAGATGGTGAGCTCATCGTTTTGTGTGTTGCCAAAGCCAACCTTCAATCGCGTGATCGATCCTTTGCCGCGGGTCACCTTATGGATCGGGACATCAACATCGACCGGGAGGCCCGGCGCCACACCCTTGGGCACTTCGAATGCAAGCTTGCGATCCTCTGAAAAATCCGGGTGCTCCTCGGTCGTCCATTGGATGAATGGCTTGAGGACACTTTTGCCAGGAATGAATTTGATGCGGATCCACGTCGCTGCAGGAGCTGCCACCTTGATGGGCGGCGACGTCATCATGGCATCCGTGCCACTCAAGGTAAGCCGAAGGCCCTGTTTCTCATCGAGGCCAAGGGCTTGTGCGTTGTGAAAGTTCCAGCCCTCAACGGTTTTGGTCGGATGCACTCCGAACTCCGGCCCATAGGGCATTCCCGCCATACTGAAATTCCATCCGGCCCCGCCCGACTGCGTGTAGATGGGGAAAGGCCAGCCCTCGCTGTGGCCGAAGCCTTCGTGTTGATGACAAGAGACATAACCATCTTTCATCACGCGCATCGACAAAAGCCGGGCACGCAGGCTTGCACGAGTGTTGCTATCCGCCGGGTTCTCGTCCAGTGCGGGCCAGATCGCTGCCGGGGCAATCCACTGAACATTGAAGGCGGGCAAAATCGACAAATCCAAACGATAGTGGCCGAATAAAATCTGGCGCATTTGATCCATTTCCTTCTCAAGGCCGGGCACGGCAAAAACGGGAAAATTTTCCGGAATGGTTTGTTTCGTCGGATTCTCCACGTCGCTTGATACCTTACCCCATGGCCCCCAGTCGGCCGGCGAGAGCACCGTGGCATTCCTCCAAGATGTGTCGTCAAAAGCCGGAGCCATCCAGTCGCTGACGCCATCCACCGCCAATGCCGATTTCGTATTGGCATCAAAGAGAACCGGTGATGCTTCGGGCAATTTCACCATGCCCAAGAATCCCGCGGACGATGTGATCACGTTTACCGCCTCGACCGCAATGACGTTGCGGCCAGCGCGAAGCAAGGGACCGATGTCTTTCTGAGCGAGCGGCTTCCATCCATCAAATTTTCCCAAACTTTGGCCGTTGACGAAAACTTCGGCACTGTTGTCGACGCCGAACATGAACTCGGCGCGCCCCGGCACTGCATTCGCGGGAATTTCAAAACTGCGCCGCAGCCACACCTTTCCTGGTGGCGCATCGGTGGTGGCAGGCTCTCCTGCTTGCTTGTGCCAGATCCACTTCAGCGCACCACTCGCAGCCATCGCGGAAAAGTCGGGAGCAGCAGGGGCCGAGCCAGCATCCGCAGCAGACGAAAACAACAACACGGACAGTATCCGCAGAGCAAAGTTTTGAAAATTCATAAAGGGGAGTCACAGAGAAAAGGAAACGTTATCTATTGGCAAGGCTTTTTTGATGATCAAGCTCCGAATCCAAACGAGCAACCTCGATGCGTGAAAACGTGAAAACTGTGATGGCATGTGAACTTTTTTATTAAGGGCCTGTCCCTTTACACGCACAAACCGTCGGCGACGGGTTTGAGCACAATACTCTTTAAATGACATTGCATTCAATCCGCCGCGCGCAGGCCGTCACCGAAATAAAATTCGTAGAACCTCTGCTCTTGCTCATTGAGCGATCCGTTGGGCAAGCCCTTGGGAGAAAGTGTATCGGCCCAAGCTGTGAGTTTGGCTTCGAGCTCTGTCGCGATGTCCGGGTGCTTGGCGATTAAGTTATGATGTTCGCCACGGTCGTGCGCCAAGTTGAAAAGCATTTTGCGTTCTTTTCCCGCGCGCAGAAATTTCCAATCACCCGAGCGCAGTGCCGCCTGATTCCAAAAGCGCCAAAACAAATCGCGTGACGGCGCACTGGCTTCGCCAGCAATCAACAGCGGCAAAAGATCCATGCCATCCAACGCAGGATCGGCAGGCAAGCCGGCCGCTGCGTGGATCGTGGCTGCAATGTCCAACGTGATGATTGGCTTTTTCCAAAAAGTCCCGGATGTTATTCTGCCAGGCCAGGAAATCAGAAAGGGCACGCGAATTCCGCCCTCTGCAAGCATGCCCTTCTCACCAGTCAGAGGATCATTGCGCGAACCATCCCAAGCCGGACCAGGCTTGTCGACCGGCATCACGTCTGCCATGGGCGCACCTTGCTGCGCTCCGAGCGGCGCACCATTGTCGCTGGTGAAAAAGATCAGCGTATTGTCGCGCATCTTTTTTTCCTCGAGCAACTCGAGAATGCGACCCACACCATCATCCACAGCCGCTATCATGGCCAAACCGGTACGACGACGTTCGGGCATGTCTCCGGCAAAGCGGGCCAAGTATTTTTCCGTCGCCAGCAAAGGCACATGCGGGGCGTGGTAGGCAAGGTGAAGAAAAAACGGCGTGCCGTCGCTTTGCCGACGAAGAAAAGCAAGGGCCGCCCGCAGTTTGCTCATCCACATGAAAAGGCTTTGCCACGTGGGCTTCGCCATGCGGTGTGAGCGAGCATCCCTCGAGATCGTAGTTGCGCCAATAGTGGGACAATTCACCCCAATAAAAATCGCGAAATCCACGAGCGCCGGGCCCGTAAACCAATGCCCACTTGCTCGGCACCCTCAAGCTACCCGTAGGCAAAACCTCGAGCGGCGGATCCTGGCGTTTGGCCCAGGCATGTGAGACGGCATTGGGATCAAGATGCCACTTGCCAACCATGCCGGTCGAGTAGCCTGCGGCGCTCATGCGGTCGGCGATGGTTTTCTCCTCCAAAGGCAGTGGCCCATCGGGAATCGAATCAAAGCCGAAGCGCTGCTGATAGCGCCCAGTCATCAAGGCCGCACGTGAGGGCGAGCATTGCGGCGCGGTGACATAAGCATCGGTGAAGATCACTCCATTGCGAGCCAGTTGGTCGAGATGAGGCGTTTTGACATCATCGCGCAAACCATGAACACCAAGATCGGCGTAGCCTTGGTCGTCGGTAAAAATGACAATGACATTCGGCCGGGCTTCCATCCGACACATGCACGCAGCACTGAGAATGAGAAACAAGGCGCAGCGGAAAAACAAAATCACGCGCATCGATTTTTTCAGTTTGCGAATGGCCATGTGCGGGCGAGTTCAATACATCACCTTAGGAATTCCTTGGTTCCATCGCACGTCCCAAAAGCGAACAAAATTGCCAAAGCTTTTCCATTCGAATGCGGAAAAAATTGTGCGATTGCCGTCTTCGACCACCTCCCAGCCCGACCAGAACCCAGGTGCGGGCCACTGAAACGGCATCGATTCCCACGGACCCGTTTTTGGGTTGGATGCCTTGAAGAGTTCTTTGCCATGGGCGCTCGAAGCAAACATGTAATAGCTGCCTCCATGCTCAAAAACTCGCGGGCTCTCCGGCGTGGTGAATGTCACCACTGCCGGACCAAGATCCTTCCATTTGACCAAATCCGAAGAGGAAGCCACCGCGATCGCCCCCTTGCCTTCCGCTGTCGTCACCATGGTGAACATGAGAAATTCATCGCCGTATTTGATCACGTGAGCGTCGCGACAATCGAGCCACCCGCTTTCATTTCGCGCCGTCCATGGAGGCGCCTCATAGACCGGGTTGCCAGAATGACGTTCCCAATTGAACAGATCCTTGCTGGTGGCGAAACCGATGGATTGCCGGCCGCACACCCGATCATCGAAGCCGGTGTAAAACAGGTAGTAAATGCCGTCGTGCTTGATGATCGACGGCGCGGATACCACCTCGCCTTCCCACGTGCCCGGCAATACCTCAAGGATGCGGGGATGATGCTGCCACGTCTTGAGGTCCTTTGAAGTCGCGTGCCCAAAAGCCTTTTCGTTGCCGGGCTGTTGCCAATCCTGTTTGTCGCCAGCAGCACCCACATTGTAAAACAAGTGAAAGGTGTCGCCTTCACGGTAAACGTAATAATCTTTGATGTACTCTCCCTCGCGCGAAAATTCGCCAACCTTGCGATCGATGATCGGCAACGGCCCTGCCGCCGCAGGCTTGCGCGACACCGCTTCTGCACCGGAAAGAAAGACAAGGCCGCCAAGTGCCGCCACTCCGTGACTGGATTCGGCATGAAGCGAAATCTCATCACCCTTCTTCAGCCCGGAGAGGTCCCAAAAAATCCAATCCGGCTGACCATTGGGCAAGACCTTGGCGGCAGCACCCTCCACGCCGTTGACGTCAAGACGCAGGCTGCGCGACACGTATCCGGTGTCCGTGCCAAGATTGTCGACAAGCAGTGCGAGCCTCACCGTCGAAGGTGCCGAAGAGCTGATCCGAAACGTGAGAAGTTCGACTGTGCCTTCAATGCCCATCAGCGTCAGCGTTCCCGCGTGGCCTCCGGCTGCGCCGGGTATGGGAATCTGCGAATACCCTGGGACAACTGCCGTCTTCGCCCCAACAGCCACTGCCAAGCCGTCCATGTAAGAAGGCAGGCTCTCAATGCGGTGAGAAGTGTCGCCAAAGGTGTCCGTGATGCGCCCGGAGCCGAAAAAAATGTAACCGTCGGCATGCATCGCTTTGCCCAATCCTTCGACCGGCTTGGATTGGCCATTGCCCTCAAACCAGCGAGGAGAATTCTCCAAACGGCCCAAGATAGCCGGGGATTCCGCAGCCATGGCGGTGGACAGGAAGGGAATGGCAAGCAATGCCGATGAAAAAAATTTTCGGACTCTCGTGCATGAAAAATTCCATCGAATTCCCTCGGGTAGTGGCAGTGACATTTTCATAAAGTTGGCAAAGAAAGCTTTAACGTAAGATTCGAACAAGAGGGAGAGCCTGAAAAAACTCACCTGTTGGGAATCCAGAAAGGATTCGTGAAGTCGCTTGGAATCTTGCCAATCGGCCTGAGTTCCACGTGGCCGTCGACAAAGACCACATTGACGGATCGCGATGGATTGTTGGTTTGCTTGTAAAGATTTGGGGGATGAACAGGAGCGGGCATGTATCCCGGCTCACCCACCCAAACCTGATATCCGCCATCCCTGAAACAGCCGTCCATGAACAATGCGGTCTGCGCCGGCGTGGTGACCGTAAGAGTTTTGCTGGTCGAAACGGGTGGCTGAATTGGCCAATTGTCCCCGGTCCCACCCACATTCACATTCATGCAATACGTGGCCAAGTTAAACGTTGGGCGAGGCTGGGCACGCTCCGTGGACGGGCACCACAGACAAAAAGGTTCCCGCCGCTGGCCCAAGCCAACCCACGTGTCCAAACGTTCCCAAAAACCGGCACCGCTCAGGCCGAGGTATCCATTGCAGGCGAGCTCTATCGCATAATTGGTGTAAGGATTTTTTGCCACAGGAAAACGCCCGTTATAGTCCGATGCATAATCCATGCTCGCCAGGTGCAAGGTCCGGAGATTGGAGGTGCAAACAGTCTGCTGCGAAAACGTTCGCATGCGCCCAATGACCGGGATGACCAACCACGCCAACACCCCCACGATCGCCAGCACCACGAGAAGCTCGGTGAGGGAAAATCCACGGGTCGACGCACTGAAGCGCTGAATCTGCTGCTTTTTCATCGAGTCATGACGGGATTTGAATGCACCTGCGAATGGGATAAGCACTTGTAAGATAACGTTATCTATTGGCAAGCTTTTAAACATAATTTTGCGCAATGGCCGCAGTTCGGCGCCATGGACAAGGATTCCGCTCATTTCCCAGCGGGTGGTGCTTGCGGGGAACAATGCCAGTCACACGGTCATCGATTGCAAGGGCGGATGGTTCAATGACGGCAAACTTACCGAACTGGTCATCTGCTCGAAGCGGACTCCTGAAGGTTGGGGGCGTATAACCCAAGTAAGTCGTAAACGCCTCCTTCACCGCATCGGCTACTTGACCAAAGGTCATGCTGACATGGTGGCGGTAACCGGTACGCCCGATGATGTTGAGTTTTGTCTGAAGGTTCGGGATT
>CANHQM010000027.1 GCA_947462835.1 Akkermansiaceae bacterium | reverse complement strand
GGCATCGAGCGTGGCTGACCCAGCTTGCCTGTGCCGATTCGTGCCAACACGCGGATTTTCCCTTGTTCGAACTCACTGCGCTTGAGGTTGATGCGGACCTTGTTGGAAAGCACCAATTGGATGATGCCGAGATCGGCGACTTCTGTTTGCGAATCGATTTTTCCGGGCTTGCCGAAATCGGCGTAATCAAAAATCCGGATCGCGCGCGAGACCGGCGCTTCGACTGCATTGCTTTGCGAGGCTTTGAAAATTTTTGCGAGATCCTCTTCCGCATTCGGTGGGGGTTCCTTGGTGGTGAGGATCAGATGATGACCCGTCGATTGCCAAAATTTCCGAAACGCCTCATGGCAGACTTCGGTGTTAATCGCATCGAGCCCGCGTTGAGCGATGGCGAGATCGGCCTCCGGTTCGGAGAACACCGAGTGGTCGTTGATCGTGCGGGCGAGCACGGTGGCGATGCCTTCGGACTTGCGGGTTGCCTTCTGTTTCACCTGCTGTTCGTAGCGGTTGATCAAATTCGATTTCGCTTCGGCGAGTTCCGATTCGGAAAATCCATGCTCGATCGCGCGGCGAAACTCGCGCTCGAGAATCGGCGCGACCTCGCGCCAGCGGTCGTCGGCGGCGGTGATGTCGATCGACCCGAGCTCGATGTGGTTGAAGAGGATTTCATCCAGCGCCGAGCCTTCGGTGAGAGGCGAATTTTTTTCCTTTGAGAGTCGTTCGAAGCGGCGGCCGATGATCGCATGGGCGATGTCGAGCGGCATTTTTTCGATGCGGTTGGCGGCGGTGTCGGGCTTGTCTTTGTAGTCGCGCACGAGCGTGAGTGAAACTTCGGTGGCATCGACTTCCTTGTCGCTGAAGACCGAGGTCTTGATGCCTTCGAAGGGCTTGATGCTTCCAAGCTCGGGTTCGGCGCCGGCGTTTTTCGGGTTTTGCATCGATGCGAATGCCGATTCGATGCGGTTGCGGATTTCCTCCGGTTTGACATCGCCGACGACTACAAAGGTCATGCGGTTGGGTGTGTAGTAGCGCGTGTAGAGGTCGGTGAATCTCTCGCGCGTGGCCTTGCTGATGACTTCTTCTTCGCCGATTGGGAAACGCCGTGTGACGAGCGAATCGGGCAGCACTTTGGAAAACTGCTGTTGCATGAGGCGGTAGCCGACCGAATCGCGGCTCACTTTTTCCGCGAGGATCACGCCGCGTTCCTTGTCGATTTCTGCTGGGTCGAGCAACGCGCCATCGCCGAAATCACGCATGACGGTGAAGGCGAGCTTCATCGTTTGCTCCGACATGTCGGGCAGGTCGAGCATGTAGACCGTTTCATCGAATGAAGTGTAGGCATTTGCGTGAGCACCGAAGGCGATGCCGAGGCGTTGCATGCGTGGCACGAGTTCGGCGGCGGTGTGATTTTTTGTGCCATTGAAAACCATGTGCTCGAGGAAATGAGCGAGACCGCGTTGATCCTCGGCTTCCATCAATGAGCCCGCGGCGATGTGCAGGCGCAGCGAAATGCGAGCCGGTGGTTCGCTGTTCGGGTAGATCAGATAACGCATGCCGTTGGGCAGCTGACCGAAGACTGCCTTGGGATCGGGCGTGATGTCGGATGATGCATGCGGCCATGATTTGGCAGTCGGCACCTCACCGGCTTTTGTTTCGGCATTCGTCGTCAGGCCCTGCGCTGCGCTCGGGGTTTCCGTGGCAGGGGAAGGTTTCGAATCGGGCCCCGATCGCAGCGACAGGAACATCGCCGTGACGGCAAGAATCAGGACCAAGATCAGCGGTGTGGAGCTTTGCATGTGTGGGGGAAAGGTTGTTGGACCCGGTGGGGGCTTGGCAACGATCAAAGCGCGGGTAGCACGCCGAATTGTCGGCAATTTCCGCAAATTTGCGCCGTTGCGCCATTTCCGCATCAAACAGGCTTGCATTCCCGCCGCCGAAGTGTTGACTTCCCGCCCCGGCCGCAAGGCCAACAACAGTGCGCGCGTGGCGGAATTGGTAGACGCGCTAGATTCAGGTTCTAGTGGGGGCAACCCCGTGAAGGTTCGAGTCCTTTCGCGCGCACCATCTCATTTTCAATGGGTTACGGGATCGAAGCGCCTCCCCGTTGACACCCCACACTACTCTATGAACGAGGGTGGTGACAAAATGGTGACAAATGTGGGATCTGCCTCTGCAGTCCGCTCAAAGACAAGGGGTTCCAAAGGCAGGAAAAAAAAGGGACCGTTTCTTAAGGTCAAATCGGGTTCCGCCATGGTGCCGATCTACCGCACGGAAACCAAGGGTCGGGTCCGCTACATGCTGAGTTTCTACCGGGACGAGCGCAGGATGCGGAAAGTTTTCACCAGCCTCGATTGTGCCAAGCGCGAGGCGCTCTTCGTTGCGCAGCGAATTCAGGTGGGCATGCAGCACGTCACTGACCTCAAACCGCACGAGCGCGATAGCTTCAAGGCAGCCGTGGCGATGCTTGATAAAACCGGCATCCCACTTGTCGCTGCGGTGGAGGACTACATTCGTGCGCGGGACTTGGCTGGCACGGAATCCCTCGCTGCCATGGCTTCAGAGTATGGACGACACTTCAAGAAGGTGGTGCAGCGGGTGAGTATCCCCGAGGTGGTGGCGGAAATGCTGCTGCACCGTGAACAAGATGGGGCGAGCAAGGTCTATATGGGCCAGTTGAAGACGACGCTCAATCGCTTCGCTCTTCGCTTTCCCGGCGAGATTCTCGACACCACATCGCAGGAAATCGACGCATGGCTACGTTCGCTCGATGTGGCCCCAGGAACACGCAACTCGATGCTGCGCTGCATCAAGGTATTCTTCTCCTTTGCCCGCAGTCGCAATTACCTTCCTGAGGAGCGCAACACTGCGGCCGATTCCGTGCGCTTGGTCAAAAATGTTTCGGACGATGTCACGATCTTCACGCCCGCGCAAATGGAGGTGATCCTGCACGCCGCGCCGCCCCGCTTGGTTCCCATTCTAGCCATCGGTGCCTTCTCCGGGATTCGGGTGGCGGAGCTCAATCGCCTAGACTGGTCGGCGGTGAACTTGGAGCGGCGCATCATCGAAATACGGGCAGGGCAGGCGAAAACCGCTTCAAGACGGGTGGTTCCCATCACGGACAATCTGGCTGCGTGGCTGGAGCCGCTCAAACGCACTGGCAAGGTAGTTTCGGCAAAGAACATGCATGTGGATGTGTCGGCATTGGCTCGTGCCCTCAAGATCGAGTGGCCGCGCAATGTGCTGAGGCATTCATTCATCAGTTACCGCATCGCCGATGTGAAGAGTGCCGACCAAGTGGCGCTTGAGGCCGGCAACTCGCCCTCGATCATCTTCAAGCACTACCGGGAACTGACGACCGAAGCGCAGGCGGAAAAATGGTTCTCCATCATGCCCAAGGAAGGGCAGTGGCAAAACACCTTCACGTGGGATAGGCGGAACAAGCGGATCACCCTCAACGGCAAGGTCATCGAGAATTGATCGCCCGTACAATCCGCATGCCAACGGAGTTTTTACGCGCGGAATGGTTTTGTGAGGGGAGGGGATATTGCCATCCCCTGTGTGGTTGGCACGAGCTCCTACACTTGATTACGCGGCAAATTCGGGTGGGGAATGATGGCATAAAATGCGAGATGAAAAATTTGGCTGGGTGGTCGCAATTTGGCATACCTCAAGATCTCGTGAAAAAGCCGGAGAATTGAAGCTCGGATGAGAAACCGAGCCGGTATTGAAATGCGCGACAGCGAGATCAGGACCGGCCAAGCACCACCACCACGGCGCGCAGCTCACCGGTGAGCCCGAGCTTGATGGAATTTCTGGAGAGTGCAGCCGTGAGCCCGCTCTTCGCCGGCCAGATTTCATCGACTTTCCAGCCAGCTCCTGACAGCGGGATTTCCACCTGCTTTGTAAATGGTTTGGCAAACGAGTGAGCCACCAGCAGGGCGCGGTCTCCTCGTTTTGAAGTCCGCAACACGGCCTGCCAGCCCTGCGGGTGGCGCCAGCTTTCACCGGTTTCACCATGGAAGGTGGATTGGCCGTCACGGATGATCGGAGCCACGCGGCGGTAAAGTTCCATGGCCGAGACCACGAGATTCCATTGTGCCGGGCTGAGATCGTGGACTTCGCCGGAGAGGCACATGCGGCCGAGGAAGGTGGCGGCGAGCGAGTAGGCGAGGCGTTGCGCGGTGTCGTCCTTGCGCAGGACCGCCCAGATCTGCGACTGGCGGGGCAGGATGAGCCGCTGGAGGTTGGCCGCGATGATCGGAATTTCACGCGTTTCGTGCGCGTCGGAAGACGAGCCCATCGCGCTGAGGGCCATCATCGAGGGTTCGAGACGATGGCCGCCGGAGGAGCAGTTTTCGATGACGAGATCGGGGATTTCCTTGCGCAGCATGCGGAAGAACTCCTGCACGCCCTCAAGATGTTGTCGCAGTCCTTCACCGAGCGACTCCGCACCATCCACTCCGATTCCGATGGTTTCGTTGTAGTCCACCTTGATGTAGCCGAAACCGTTGTCGCGCAGAAGGTGGATCACCTTCTTGGTGAGGTAGTCGAAGGTGAAGGCATCACGGAAATCCCAGAAGCGCCGCGAGCCAACTTGTACCACACGACCGTCGCGGTTGAGGTGGTGGTCGGTGAGGGCAAAGGCTTTCGATCCGTCGTTGCAGACTTCGAACTCGAACCAGATGCCAGGGATGAGACCGCACTCGCGGATGGCGCGGCAGGTGGCGGCAAGGCCATCGGGGAAAGATTTTTTGTTGATGATCCAATCGCCGTTCTGGAGGGCTTCGTTGCCGGGGCGCTCTGCCCAGCCATCGTCGATGACGAGATACTTCGCCGGCGTGCCTTGGAGGCGTTTGGCGAAGGCCAGCAGGTTCTCTTGGGTGGGGTTGCCCCAGCTCGTACACCATTCGTTCACGACGATCGGTAGTTCGTTTTCGACTTTGGGCAGGGTCGCGAGAGGGCTTGCCTGGGCCGAGGTGAGGCGCTGGCCGAGTTGGTCAAGATTTCCGCGGACGCAGGCGAGCGTGGCGGCGGGTGTCTCGAAACTTTCTCCCGGTTTGAGGGTCTTGAACCAATGACCGAACTCGCGATCGGCCTGACCGCCGGACAAGGCGGCGAAATCGTCTCTGCGGAAAACCTCCATCTGCCAGGAACCGGGACAGGCGAGTTGGGCGCCCCAGATTACGCCAGCCTGCGTGTCCTCGATGGCTGCATAGGGAAAGAACCCGCGCACTGGTTTGGAACCGACCTGACCGAAGCGCTCCGAAGCGATGCCACCACCGAGCCAAGAGCGTTCGAGATGAAGGCCCTCGATGGACCTTGATTCCAGGCGACCTTCCATGCTCCACGAAGAGCGATAGCGATGAACCATGAGGCGGTTGGGGGCATCGTCCTCCGCGTAGGGGCTCAGGCCTCCCAGCGAGAAACTGGTCAGCATTTCGAGCGTGACCGGCTTTTTCCCCGCATTGACCGCGCGCACAGAGCTGGTGAAGACGGGTGCATTGCCGATCCAGGAAAAACGATGTTCGCAGCGCAGTCCCGAGGGGTGCCTAAGGGTGGTGATCACCACGGTGGAATTGCCCTTCTTTACCACCTTCTGCCCCACGAACTTCAGTGCGATCGTCGAGGGCGCAAGGCGCATCGTTTGTCCCTGGGAAAATCCCATCACCTGATCATCCTCCATGCATTTGAGGTGAACCAGTGGGTCCAGGCCCGCGCTTGGGATTGGCAGCCAGCGTGCGGGAAGTCCTTTGATCTCAACATCCGGCGGCAGATACTTGCGGTGTTTGACCGGAGCGAGGCTCTTGGGCTGAAGTGATAGCTGCGGCACGGTGCCGCCGAGCTTGTCTGCGTGCGCGGGCGGAAAATCTTTGTCTGGTGCAGGAATATCGAAACGAACGACGGTGTCGCCGATGGTGAATTTGGAGAGATTTTTGGTCATGATGAGGAGTTGTGCCTTGCGAGAGGTGACTCGTTTGGGACACTTAATAAAAGTGTCTTGACGAGATCAAGCGCCATTAGCAATTTGCCAAATAAATTGCGCGTCATCGGAATGTTGCCACCGCGCCCCAACCAGAACCCAGCATCTCCAGTATCCCCCGTGATTCAACCTGCCAAACCGATGACCTTGGAAGCATGCCAGTATTTGCGCAGGGGAAACACCCCGTCCGTCATCACTGATCATTCGGGCTTTACGGCCGAAGTTTTTAGCGGCGGTAGGTTGAACGGTGTCGTGAACGATGTCGGCATGAGCATCGCCGCGCCTGAAGCTTATCCGTTATGTGATTATCCTTGGTTCAGTGGGCCTGGGGATTATCGCCATGCCAGTTTCCCCGATTTCAACAACCCCATCGACCTCACGGCTGCTTACAGCAACCTGTATGAATCCGTGGGTGGGAATGTGGCGATATGGCCGGTGATTCAATCGCATCGGTGGCCTGTGCAGCAGCCAGGTTGGAGTTTGCGGCCGCCTGGTGCCGAAGAACTGAAGTGCATGACTGGCATTGCTCTCGCCAAATCCGCGCGCGGGGCATTTTTCTTCGAGTATTCCACCATGCAGTATGACGGCGACTACGCTGCGCTCATGCCCGAGCTTGCGAAGTTAGCCGCGCGCTTGCGGGATGCCATCGGGCCGATTCTTCAGGAAACGCTGCCGATTGAACTCGCGACCACTGTGAGCGGTGGGGGAAGTGGATTTTACGCAAACGGCGTGGCGGGAACATTCGAAGCATCCGACGGCACGCTCTATCTGATTGTCGTGAATCGAAATCACGAGGCGTTCAGCACCATGCAGATCACGGTCAACACCACGTTCAGTGGTAAAACAATTGCAATCGGCAATGTGGCGGATGTGGAAGGGCAGGTTTCCGTCACATCCGCCAAGCTCGGCGAAAACAGCTGGAGGTTCACGCTTTCGCCCGCGGCCGGTGACTTCACCGTCATCAGGATCGGCAGGATCAAGTAAATCAAACCAACAGTTCTTTAATCAATGATGCATATGAAATTAGAAATATTTGACTGCCTGTGCGAGGGCGAACACTCCCCCTTGGGGATCGATAATCCGCAGCCCCGGCTCTCCTGGAAAGTCCGCAACCCGCACAACGGGGATTATCAACAAGCTTATCAGGTCCAAGCGGCGCATTCGGATTTGTCAGGCGACTTTTCCTCGCCCGATTGGGATAGCGGACGGGTCGAATCCTCGCAGTCGCTCTGGGTGCCATGGGGTGGAAATGCGCTGCCGCCGCGAGCGACCTGCCGCTGGCGGGTGCGAATTTGGAATGCGGACAATGAAGTTTCCGAGTGGAGTGAGATCCAGACTTTCCAGACCGGACTCTACGATCGTGGGCAATGGACGGGCGAGTGGATTGGTGATCGTGAGGAGGTGCCGACTCCGCACTCATTTTACGATTACAGCCCGAAGTCCGGGTATCAGTCGGTAGGGGTCATTGCAGCGGATGATTCCAAATGGTTCCAGGTCGATTTGTTGCGCATGGAGTCTTTCGAGGAGGTGGTGCTCGTTCCTGCTTCGCTCGATGCACACATTGATTTCGGGTTTCCCGAGCGTTTCCTCATCGAGGCGGCGGACGACGAACACTTCCGAGGCGAGTGTCACCTCATTTCCGACTGCCGCGCCACGGACTACCCGCGGCCGGGCGGGAAGGAGCAGCGGTTTTCCGTGAGTGGACTAAGTGCGCGCTATGTTCGCGTGACGGTCATGCGCCAAGTCCCGAACCCGACGAGGCCCGGTGAGTTTGTGATCGCGATGCGCGAACTGCGGGTGATGTCCGGTGGCAAGGATCTTGCCCGCCGCAAGCCGGTGCAGGTCGTGGACAGTCAAGATTTCGACTGGCTGGCCCGCCACCTGACCGACTGGGAACCTGCTGCTGTGATCGAGGAGCGGGTGCGCCAGCTCCGGGAGAATACGGGTTCGGACACCTCGTATGCTGCGCTCTACCTGCAAAAGACGATCGAGTGTCCGGAGGACATGGCACGCGCTTCGGTTTGGCTCTGCGGGCTTGGCTTGCATGACTTGTATGTGAACGGGCGAAGGGTGGGGGATGCGCAACTTGCTACGCCCTTCACGAATTACGATCACACGGTGGTTTACAATGCCTACGACATCACCCCTTACCTCCAGCCGGGGGACAATGCCATCGGAGTGATTCTGGGCAACGGCTGGTTCGCCAGTTCGAGTCCCGATCTCACAGGTAGCGAACGCGCACCATGGCGCAAGGCGCCCCGGATGCTTTTGGAGGGGCTCATTGAAACGAAGGATGGGGAGCAGACGACCTTTGTCTCGGATACGACATGGAAAGTCGCGCGCGGTCCCATCACCTACAATGGTCCGCGCGGCGGCGAGGATTATGACGCGCGCTTGGAGCTTTCCGAATGGGGGCATCCGAACCGTCATGGCGATCGCTGGCAACCCGCGAGACCGCTTGCAGCACCAAAGGGCACGCTTCGCGCCAAGCGTGGCTACCCTCTCAAAAAAGCCGACGAACTCGCGCCGGTTTCCATCCTGCCCGGCCCGGATGGCTCTTGGCTGGTGCGCTTTGCTCGGCCGATTTCCGGATGGACCAGAATCCGCCTGCGTGGTGGGCGCGGAAAAACCGTAACCCTCACCCACGATGGCGTTCCCACTCATGCCATCGGCCGCTACCAGGTGAACCGCTTCACGCTCGGTGATGCCGGCGAGCAGGAATTCGAGACCCGCTTCAGTCATTTCGGGTTCAACGAACTGCGCCTCGACGGCTTGGAGACCAAGCCCGATCCCGATGACATCCGTGCGGTGGAGGTTTACAACTCGATGCCTCAGACAGGCACGTTTCAAAGCTCCGACGACCGGCTTCAGCGGATCTTCAAGGCGCTCATGCAGACTCACCGGAGTTACTGCCTCGACCACCCGCTTGATCCTCTGCGCGAGAAAATGGGTTGGACCCAGGACGCGCAGAACATGATGCAGACCGCGCTTTATCTCACCGATTCCGGGCCGATGTATCGGAAGTGGTTTAGCGACTTCATCGAGGCGCAGGATGAAAGGGGTTTCATTCCGCCGATTGTCCCGACCGCCGGTTGGACCTATGATGGTTCTTGGAATTGTCCTTGGTGGAGCGGGTGCGTGGTTCTCCTGCCGTGGTGGCATTACCTCCATTGCGGGGATGAGCGGATTCTCGCCGATGGTTATGACGCCATGAAACGGTATCTCGGATACCTCGAGACGATCGCCGAGGATGGAATCATCCGCTGGGGACTCGGGGACTGGATGGAAATCGGATCGGTGAACAACACGGTTGGTTTCCCGACCCGGACGCCGGTTCCGCTGACTTCGACGCTCGCCTATTCGATCTACTGCCGGATCCTATCCGAAACGGCGAAAATTCTGGGCCACACTGCGGACGTGCACCGGTTCGCCCAGCTTGGCGAATCGGTCGCCCGGTCATTCCACAAGACCTTCTGGAACGAGACGACGGAAAGTTATGCGGCCGATAGCCAGACGGCGCACGCGATGGTGCTCTACTTCGATATGGTGCCACAAGCGCTGCGCGAAAAAGCCCTGCAACGACTGCTGGAAAACCTCGACCAACATGGCAACCACCTGAGCACCGGCTTTATCGGCACAGTTTTTTTGCTGTTGCAGTTAAGCCGCTCCGGAAGATCCGATGTGGCGATGAAGGTTGCCACCCAGCCCGATTACCCCGGCTGGCTGCACGTGATCGATACGCTTGGCTTTCCGCTGTTGATGGAAAACTGGCGCGGCGATCTTGCCTTCATGCCCTCCTGCATGGGCCCGATCGGAGCATGGTTCTTCGAAGGCTTGGCAGGAATCCGCCCCGATCCCTCCGGCGCCGGATTCAAGCATTTCCTCATCGCCCCCGGCCTCAACTCCGACCTGCGCGAACTTGATGTCTCCTATGAAGGACCCTATGGCCGCATTTCGGTCGCATGGACTTCCGACGGCGACCGCAGGCAGTTGACCGTCGGGGTGCCCTTCAACACCACCGCTTCCCTTCTGCTCGAGGGCACAGGATGGCGGACGGACGAGGCCGCCCCGCCCCGCGCCGGGGCATTCGGCGGGATCAGATTGACCTCAGGGACCCATCGTCTCGACCTGGTTCCGGACGCGTCGTCCCTCTCGGTCCACGCGATGAAACAACATGATTAACTTAAGATGAAATCCGCAACGACACATCATTCCTTGCTCGCCATTTTGCTGTTTGCACTGACCCTTGTCTTTACGCTGTTACCAACGGCGACGGCTCTTGGTCAGCAGGAGGCTTTCAACTGGAGCAGTGTGCCGCAACTGGGAAATTACCCCGGAATCAAGCGGGCCAACATCTCCGTGACCAGCCCGAGGACAATGAAGATCAACTGCCTGCAGATCGACACCGCGATGCCGGGTCTGCGCTTCCACGCCACCGCCAAGGGTGGTTCTGTCGAGACGCTCTCCAAAACAACAAGACAGTTTATCACCGAATCGCAGAATACGGCAAAGCCCCTCGTGGTGGCGATCAACGCAAATCCCTGGTTTCCCGCCACGATTGTGAACTGGTCAACAGCCCTGAATGTGTATGGGCTTGCGATTTCGGATGGCCAGCTGGTCTCTGTTCCCGAGGAGACTCCCTCTTTGCTGCTAAGTATGACCGGTGTTGCGAGGATGCAGAGGACAACGGGCCTCAGTATGCCGGTCGCTGACACGCGGGCTGCGGTGAGCGGCTTAGGCAGTCGATTCGTCCTGGCAAGCGGCATCCCCACAACGACGGAGGAGCCGCCCATCGCCAACGACACAGAGCTGCATCCACGGACGGGCATCGGGCTGTCGCAGGACGGGCGCTACGTCTATCTTCTGACGATCGACGGCAGGCAGACCTCCTCGCTCGGCGCTACCACAACGGAACTCGGCGCCTATCTGCAGTATTTTGGGGCGCGGAACGGAATCAACATGGACGGCGGCGGCTCAACTACGATGGCCTGGAGGAATCCCTCGAACTCGCAGGTCCAGTTGCTGAACTCTCCCAGCAGCAGTGAGCGCTACGTCGCCAACAATCTCGGTGTTTATTATGATCCGGGCGACGAGTATTCGGCTTGGGCGCGGGCAATTGCATGGGGAACCAACTCTGCGACGCCACAGGCGGACGCGGATGGAGATGGTTTGGACAACCTCACGGAGTATTCTCTGGGCGGCAATCCGATGGACGCCAGTTCTCGTCCTTCGCCTGCAGTGACCTTAGCCACAAACACCGGCGGTCGTATCTTCTCTATGAGTTTTCGCCGGGAGCGGGCAGATGTGGTTTATGCGATCCAGGGCTCCGACACACTTGTTGCCGACGGCCTTTCAACCACAGACATCACCATCAGCAATTCCAGTTTCGAGAGCCCTCAGACCTTGGATTACGTGGGCGTAAACGCTGGTTTGCCGGGGTGGAGTGCGCCGCCCGATGGCAACAGTTACATTGTCCGGAATGGCGGGACATCGGGCATCGCGGCATCCGGGACGAGCTCGAATCAGTTCCTCTTCCTCGAGCCCTTCGCGGATGGCCCCAACTCCTGCGTCTGGCAGAACACAGGTCAGAGGTTTGCCGCGGGCACTTATGTGCTATCCGTCGACATCGGGTATGCTGCCGGCGCGTTCACTGGAGGTGGAGATGTCACGGCTAACTTCCAGTTGTTGGCCTACGACGGCAACGCCTACGACTACAACCTCGGCGTGCCTGCCACGACCGTGAGCGCAGCTACCTTGGCGGGACACAATGGTTCGCTTAGGACTTACAGCTTCACCTTGAATTTAACCGGCAACGAAAGCTTCATCGGCGAGGAGATTGCCGTTTTCCTTCAGTCGGCGACGAAAACGGCGTCCCAGGCGCAAAACGTTTCTTTTGACAATGTCCGGCTAAAGCGAATCGGCCCTCCTCCTCCATCAATCAACAGCATCGCCGTCAGCAATTCCAGTTTCGAGAGCCCAGTCACAGCGGATTACGTGGGCGTAAACGCTGGTTTGCCGGGGTGGAGTGCGCCGCCCGATGGCAACAGTTACATTGTCCGTAATGGCGGGACATCCGGCATCGCCGCATCCGGGACGAGTTCGAATCAGTTCCTCTTCCTCGAGCCCTTCGCGGATGGCTCCAACTCCTATGTCTGGCAGAACACAGGCCAGAGGTTTGCCGCGGGTACTTACGAGCTATCCGTCGATATCGGGTATGCCACCGGCGTGTTCACTGGAGGTGGAGATGCCATAGCCGAAATCCAACTTGCAGCGCTGGATAGCGCATCGGTTTTGACGACTGCACTTGGAGTAGAACCGACGCACAGCAGCGCAGCCGCGTTGGCGTCTCACAATGGTTCTCTACGCACTTACAAGTTCACACTGACTTTGACCGGCGACGAAAGCTTCTTGGGCCAGGACATCATCGTGTTCCTACGGTCGGAAACAACGACGCCTTCAATCGCGCAAAACGTCTCCTTCGACAACGTAAGGTTGAACCATATTGTTCCTGGATCTCCATGGAGTGATGTCGCGGTCAATCCCGGCATGGTCGGGTCCGTGGTGACTTACGATGAGGGGGTCTCGGTGCCGCCCCGGCCCTCCCGCTTTCTGCGGCTGAGAATGTCGCGCTGAGCGAGGAGATCGTTCACGCAGAAATGGCGGATTGCACCTGATGTCGGGAAATCATCGATTCGTTCTGAACTCCGAATCCCCATATGCCCCTTTATCCCGTTTGACCACGGGTTTGCTCCGGAAATTTTTTAATTTTGTATCTTGACGGCCCCCAGGCGGCATGCGACAAATTCACAGACACTTTGATGTAGTGTCTGCATTTCCCTTCAAAGACAATGATTCTGAAATTCACAGTACGCCCCATGTTCATGACTTTATCCGCGCCCATCGCCCGTCGCGGAGCCACTCTGTTACGCGCTCGACCACGGGGCCAGGTATCAGCGCTTGCGATGCTTTCCTCGCTCCTCATGGGCGGCGCTGCTTTCGCGAAGCAGGCTGCGGAGAACATCCCGGAGAGCATTCGGAACTTTTTTCCCTTCGGCATGTGGTATCAAGGCTGCCTGACTGACAAGGGGATGTATGAGCCGACGATGGCTGACGACATCAAGGCCTTGGGGATCAACTTCGTCATTGCCAACGCGGATTCCAAGCTCGCGCCGGATTCGCCGGAGCCGCGCTCGCTCTCATCCATGCTCACCCTCGCGGACAAGCTCGGGCTCAAGGTGCTGGTGGGCTTGGCTCCACTGGTGAAGACCGAGATTCTCGCTGAAATCAAAACTCCTGAGGAGTTCGATGCGCGCCGCGAGGAGCTCAAAGCCAAGCTTGCTCCATTTGTCGCCGAGGCGAACAAGCATCCTTCGCTTTATGCCTGGTGGTGCGGGGATGAGCCGAACGTCAAGGGCAAGAACGTGATGATGGTGGCCGAGAAGCTGAGGCAACTCTTCGTCGAAATGGATCCCGATACGCCGTCCTTTTGCGAGGGAGTGTGGGCAGTGACGGAGCGGGATGTGAAACCGTGGCTCGAGATCATCAAGGAACCCGTTTTCATGCAAGAGGTCTATCCGTTTTGGAACAGTCCCTACAAGGTCGGCATAGGCGATTTCCGCTATGCTGCCTTCAAAAGTCCGCCTGATATGTTGACACCCACCCAAGGCGAGCTGGCCGGCGCCGCGAATGTCGCCGGCTTGCCCGGCTTCCAGCAGGGTGCGGCCGCGGTCGCAGCCGAAAAACCGAAAGACAAAGATTGGATCAACGTGGACATCGTCGATCAATACCGCGAAGTCCGTCCACTGATCGGCGAGCGCCGGATGTGGCCATGGCTCCAGGTTTTCCGGGAGAGAATCCAGCCGGGTTGGGACTGGCGGATTCCCACGGTGGCCGAGGCCCGTTGCCAGGCGTGGATCGCGTTGTCGCAAGGGAGCAAGGGGCTTGGTTGGTTCGGTTACGAGTATCTGAGAAACACCGGTGACCATGTGCAAATGTTTCCCGAGATCAAATCGATCATTGCCGCCGTCAATCCGCTCACCGATGTGCTGCTCGATTGCAAGGTCGTGGAAAACATCGCCACGGTCACCGGCGGTGGAAGTCGTTACTATCCCAACGCGCTGGTCGAGACACTGCGTGACAGCAACAGCACCTCCTATCTGATCGTAGTCAACCGCAATTGCGAGGAAACCGGCAACTCACGCGTCGCGGTCAAGGCCAAGCTTCCCAAGTCGGTTACGGCCAATCGATGGCTGGCGGTAGATCCCGCGACCAATGCCGTGCTGTCACCCGGCACTGCCAATGAGGTAACGCTGGATCTCGACCTGCGTCCCGGCGAGGGCCGCATGATCCGCCTCATCGAGGATTACGAGAGCAAGCCGACTATCGAACCCGATATCAATACCAGCATCAAGGTCGGCGAGACCTTGGCGTTCAAGGCCAGCGGCGGCGTACTCACCGCAAAGCAGACCTTCCTTCGCTGGTCGGTGGTCGGTTTCCCTGCCGGGACGATCGATCCAAAAACCGGCGTCTTCAAGGCACTCAAGCCCGGCCAATGCACTATTTGGTGCCGTGACGCCGGCGGGAACTCCGCCTTCACCCGCGACATTCGGGTGGAATGACGCCCTATCGAAACCAGATTTACCCATACCATACCATGTTCAAACCAATTGGCGCCACCGCACCGCAGATCGCGTCCGCATTGCGTCGTCGTTCGGACGGAAGCCGGGCTAGCAGGGGGGTCACTCTCACGGAAATTCTGGTCGTCATCGTGATCATCGCGGTCCTCGCCGCCGTGCTGCTGCCCATGTTCAACCGCATGCGGGACAAGGCCCGCACGGCCCAATGCTCGGGCAATCTCCGCTCGCTCGGTGCTTCCATTCAACTATACGCTGCCGATAATGGGGGCTCTCTCCCGTTCATTGGCAGCGACGACTTCGGCAGAGGGGTTTATTGGTTCAATTTGATAGAACCGGCCTACATTACAGATGCCAAAAAGCCCTCGCCGTCGTGCTTTCATTGTCCGGCGGATACGCGGCCTGAATGGAAGGCTAAACCCGGTGGTGGGCTCAACTACGGAATGAACGAGCTTCTCAATCGCAGCCGCCAATCTCCGGCCACCGGGCTGCGACTCGTATCGGTGCAAAAGCCGGCTTCAACCGTGCTTCTTACAGACGCCGCTTACTGGATTTATGTCCCCAATAGCGACGGTTATTGGGGGGGGCAGGACATGATTGCCCGCCGGCATTCCGGCGGTGCCAACTTCCTGATGGTCGATGGAAGCGTCGCCTGGTCTACCAAACGCACCGACTTTTTCTATGACGCCGCGGGCACTTATCGCGGCGGCTTTCCCTAACTGATTATGCCGCATATTTCGCCTGTGTATGCAGGCTTCACAAAAAAACGACAAAACAACCGACAAAACAACAACGACAAAACAACAACGACAAAACAACAACGACAAAACAACAACGACAAAACAACAACGACAAAACAAAAAAAACATAACAACATATCATGAAAATCAATACACACTCCCATGTCCGTTTGAGTTCCATCGCACTGGCCGCGGCCTTGCTAGGCACCTTATCCACCACGCATGCCGCGTCGATCCTGGTCGCGAACCATAGCTTCGAGGGTCCCGTGACTTCGGATTATGTGAGCATCAACGGGGGATTGCCCGGTTGGTCTGCCCCAGAATTCGTGAACACCTATGTCGTGAAGAACGGCGGATTGGTAAGCTACACGAGCGGTGTGACCGGGAATCAGGCGCTTTTTCTCGAGCCATACAACGATGGCAGCAATTCCTACGTCTATCAGAATACTGGCGAGACATTCGCCGCGGGAACTTATACCATGACGGTCGATATCGGTTATGGTTTGGGTTTTGCCACCGATGGGGGGAATGCTACCGCCAACTTCCAACTGCTCTCTTATGACGGAAGTTCCTACAATTACACGGTTGGTGCGGCGGCAACGACAGTCAGCGCGGCCACACTTGCCGGACACAATGGCAGCGTCCAATCCTACACCTACACCTTGAACCTAGACGGAACTGAAGCCTTCATCGATGACGCTGTTGTCATCTTCCTGCAGGCCCAAACCACCACGCCGGGCATTTGGCAGAACGTCTCCTATGACAATGTGCGGCTCGACTTCACGGCCATTCCCGAGCCTTCCAGCGTTACGATGCTTCTGGGTGGCATCGGAGCCCTGACCCTGCTTCGTCGCCGTAGCGTCTGAGCGCGGTGACTTGGAGGGTGTTTTCATTCAAAATGCGTCCGTCGTTGAACTCGGCGGGCGCTTTTTCTGTGCCATGAGAGAGGTGTGTCGAGGATCGGAGATCGAAGACGGGCTGATCGCGGGCATGCCCCGAGGTTCCACATTCGGCTCGACAGCCATACACGGCGACGGTCAGCCTCTTGTGTCTGCCATGGGCGTGCGCAAAGCCAGTCAGGGAGCTCCGGAGGTTCCCAACCACTTGATCTCCGCCAGTGATCTGGCGGCCGGGATTCTCCGCCTACTCTCCAGCGGTGGTGTGCGTGCCGGCCTTCGACTGCGGCCGGTGCGTGATCTCGGCGGGCTTTTCAAAGTAGACAAGGCAAAGGTCTGCGAGGCCCTCGACGAGTTGGTGGAGATGGGGATTCTCATCAAGCGTCATGGCAGCGGCACATTCATTCGGACTGTGCCGCAGGCAAAGCCCATGGGTAGAGTTGTGGCCGCCTTCAAAAAAATTCGCGTTGCGGACATTCTTGCCCCGGAGGGGGATGGTGCCTCACGCCGCAAACCGCTGCGACGCCATCAAAATCTGAGTTTTCAAATGTGGGGCGATACCACGACAGCGCTGCCCGTGCTCGAAAGCATTGCAGTCGGGATCAAGGATGTCTTTGACCCTGCAGGTCACCGGATGCAGATGCGCTCCGCTGTCGATTCCCGGGGGCGCGTGCTTGATCCCGAAGTGATCGCCCAACGAGTCGCGAAAGAGCCGGCTGACGGTTACTGGGTGATGGGTCCGTTTGATAAAGTTTTCGAGCAGCAGTTCAACGAAACGGGCAAGCCGTGGTTCAGCTTCGGATTCTCCGGACCCCTGCGACATCATCCAGGCATGATCATGGATTGCCTCGAGGCAGCGGAACGCGGCACGCAGGCGCTGCTGGAGGGGGGGTGCAGACGTGTGGCCATGCTGGCATACGCCGGCAAGGAGCGGGACCGCGACTTCGAGTTGTTCCAGTATTCCCGGGCCCTGCGCGAGGCGGGGGTGGCGGATTATCATGAGGCGCGCTTTATCAAGGCGAATCGCAAGGAGGTCCGCCGGGCCATTTCAGATTTCCTTGATTCGGGCTCTCCTCCCGATGGTATCTACATTGCAGACGACACCCTGCTCCCGCTCGTGGCGGAGGAACTCGAAAAACGCGGCATTGTACCGGGGCGCGATCTGGGCGTGGTAACCTACTGGAACGAGGGTTTTGAACGGCAGGGCACGGTGGATTGGAGCCGGATGGAAACTTCGCCACGCCGTTTCGGTCAAGCGCTGGCGAGGAGCCTGCTCGCCGCGACCCAGTCGACCGCCACCGGGCTGGCCAGCTACCGCATCCTCGCCGAATGGCACCCGGGCAGCACCCATTTCGCCGCCAGCCCGCGGCCAGTGCACTAGTTCAGGCCATCCAACCTGGAGTTTGGTTCGTCACTTTTCCTGGTTCGATACGATCGTGTTGGTTCCGCCTTTTTCCGTCATGGCACGCACGTGGGCTGAGGGCGAGCGACCTTCCATGCGTTTGAAGCAGCGGGAGAATTGAAACTCGGATGAGAAGCCGAGCCGGTATGCGGTTGCCTTAACCGAGAGGTTTTCATTCACGAGTAGGCGTTTGGCGGCCTCCATTTTCAGGCGGACAATCGTTTGATAAGGAGTTTCACCGGAAAGTTTCCGATAGGTGTGGGCAAAGGTGGAAAGTCCGAGACCGGCATGGTGTGCAAGGTCTTCCACGGTAAGCATCTCGGCGATGCGGGAGCGGATATGTTTCTCTACCTTGGACTGGAGGTTGGGTTTTGCGGGGAGATCCTGAGTGGTGCGAATGATGTGCTGGCGCGGTGCGGTCGGTTTGGCCGTAGCAGCCAACGCAAGCAGGTCAAGAAAGGCGGCTTGAGCGCGCCACTCGAATCCCGATTGCCGACTAAAAAGCTCCCGGCTGATTTGTCCGATGCGCTGGGGAGCGATCGACTCAGGATCTTCGAAGTGGCAGTAGCCGTGAGGGTTGGTGAGGGCGTTCAGCGCACGCAGCATTTGCCCCTTGGCGGTAAACAGGATCCATGATTCGTGGGCCAAGCCACCCTCTTTCTGCCATTCCTCAAACCGCAGATTGGGCCGATAGAGCGCCACCATTCCCGCCTTTCTAATGAACTCCGCGCCGCCGTTGATGCGTTGCGGTTGATCGGCGTGCGAGACATCCAGCACCCACCATTTCCAGCAGGACTGCCACCAGCGGGTAGATGCGAAATGCGTCGTTCCGGAATTGGCCGAGTGCAGCCAGGCCTGCAGGTTCTGCCTGGATTTCTCGAGGTGCCCGCCGAGTTGCATCGGTGGCTCATTTGCAGGAATTGCCATGGCTGAAGCAGGTTACGCCATTCCAGTTTTCTGTAAATGGTGAATCATGAGGGATCATGATTCTTGCAGGAAAAACAGTTCTGATCACTGGGGGGGGAACCGGCATTGGCCGGGCGACGGCGCAGCGCTTTGCCGAGGAGGGTGCCGGTGTGTGGGTCGTTGGCACCACATCTGAGACTCTCGATGAAACCGCATCGATGATCGGCACTTCATGCACGGCTCGGGTTTGTGATGTCACCAATGCCATGGACCTTGAACGGCTTGTCGAGTCGATGCCTGCGTTGGATGTGCTCGTCAGCAATGCGGCAGTGAGTTATGCAATTGATCCGCTTGCAGATCCGCTTGAGAGTTGGCGGAAAATGATCGAGGTGAACATGTGGGGCATGGTCCATACATGTCGCGCGGCTGGAAACAGGATGATTCGTGACGGGCGTGGTGGTCGTATCGTGATCGTCAGTTCGATTCTCGCCGAATTGGCCGAACCCGGCAGCACGCCGTATGGTATGGCCAAGGCCGCCATCAATCAGCTTGCCCGGCAATTGGCCTGCGAATGGGCTGAGCATGGGATTTTGGTCAATGTCGTGGCTCCAGGGTTCGTGCTCACGCCGATGAGTTTTGCATCGGGTGTGAACGAATTGGAAAGCGATTGGTGCAAGCAGTTTTTCCTCAATCCGGAGCGCCCGCGCGTTCCGTTGCTTCGCCCGGGTCAACCGGAAGAAGTCGCCGAGGCGATTCTGTTTTTTGCCAATCCGCGCAATACTTACAGCACGGGTGCGACCCTGACGGTGGATGGTGGTTTGAGCATCATGTTCTGATTCCCCATGAACACCGACTTCGAAAGGTCACATGTCAGTCATTCCGGTTTTGCGGGATGGCGGCTTTCCAACGATTGTCTGTCGGTGGATATCGTCCCGGCATTGGGGGCGCGCATCGTGAGTTTGAAAAATGTCCGCAGCGGCCGCGAGTGGTGCTGGCATCCGGATGAGAGCATGCAGCTCTTCGCGAACGACTACGGCGACTCATTTGCCGATCGCCCGAATGTCGGATTCGACGAGTGCTTCCCGAGCATCGAGGCCTGCGAATGGCAAGGCCGCCGACTGCCCTGCCATGGCGAAGTCTGGAGCGTGCCGTGGAAATTGGACGAACAGGCTTGGGAGAGGGGGATCATTTCCACGACCGTCAGATGTAAACAGTCCCCATTTGAGCTGAACCGGCAGGTCTCGATTTGCGGAAATCAGTTGCAGCTGGATTATCTCCTTCACAACAAGGGCGAGCAGCCCGAAGCCTACCTATGGGCCTTTCACCCGATGATGCGGGTCAATTCCGACGATCGCTTGGAATTGCCCGAGGAGGTGCGTATGCTGCAGGTTGAAGGCGCGCGCGGGGTGCCCGAGAACGCACCGGAGTCCGACTGGGCCTGGCCGTCGCCATTTGCAGGCTTCGAGCTTGACCGTTTTGAACTCGGAGCAAACGAGGGCGCCTCGGTGAAAGGCTTTACCGGCAAACTAAAGGAATGTTCGGCACGCATTGCCAGCCAAGCCAATGGCGAGTACTTCGAAATCTCCTGGGAGGCCGAACCCAATCCTTTTTTGGGCGTTTGGATCAACCGCGGTGCCTATCGGGGATTTCAATATGTCGCCGCGTTGGAACCCACCAACGGCCAAACCGATTTTCTCAGCAAGCATCACATGCCCCGTTTGCTGCCCGCCGGCGCGCAATGCAGTTGGAGCATGACGATCACCCTGGGCAACTTGAGCGAAATCAATTTCTGACAAACACTGACATGAAAAACGAACATACCATCAAAAGCATTCGGGCGATTCCACTTTACGGCATTCCTTACACCGATTGGCCATTTTCGGCTACGAGCTCGAGGCGTTCCTGGAAGTGCCCGCGAAGTTTCGGGGTCTCCAGGCCGGATGTCCGATGGCCGAAGCCTTTCGCCCGAGCTACCGCTGGGGGCGGACCTTTCTCGAACACCGTCTACCAAACCATCATCCACTGAAAAAATGAAAATTGAATCCGTTGATTTCTATTATCTGTCCATGCCCGAAGTCCTCGATGTCGGGGATGGCAGCCAGGACGCGCTTCTCGTGCGCGTCGAGTCCGGCGGCATCGTCGGTTGGGGCGAATGCGAAACCTCGCCACTCACCTCGATCGCATCGGCGGTTACTCCGATGTCACACAGCGCCTGCAAGCCGGTGCTCGCCTCGGTGCTGGGTCAGCGGTTTGACGATCCCTCCGACATCGCTCGCATTGGCGATCTGGTGCGGGCCAACAGCTTTGACCAGCTCCAGATGGACCACACGCTTTCGGGCATCGACATCGCGCTGTGGGATCTGATGGGCAAGAAACTTGGTGAACCGGCATGGCGTCTGGTGGGCTATGAAAATTCCTATCGCAAGCGCCCCTACGCGTCGGTTCTCTTTGGTGACACGCCCGAAGAAACCCATGCCAAAGTCAGCCGTATCCGGCAGGCGGGATTTTCTGCGGTCAAACTCGGGTGGGGGCCCTTTGGTCGCGGCACGGCAAAAGACGATGCCGCGCAGGTGCATGCGGCACGCGAAGCCTTGGGAGCAGATGGCACTCTGCTCGTTGATGCCGGCACGATCTTTGCCGAAGACGTGGCCAGTGCCGCCGAGCGGCTTCAGGCCTTGTCCGATGCACGCGTGCATTGGTTCGAGGAGCCCTTCCACAACTATGCCCTCGAAGAATACGGGCAACTTGCCAGCACGTCTCCACGCGTGGCGCTGGCTGGTGGCGAAGGTTCGCACAACGCGCATCAGGCGGTGCACATGATGCGGCAGGGCGGCGTCAAATTCATCCAAGTGGATACGGGGCGCATCGGCGGAATCACCGCCGCCAAGCAGGTGGCCGATCAGGCCGTCGCACTCGGCGTCACCTATGTGAACCACACCTTCACCTCCGGACTGGGGCTGGCCGCCTCCATGGTCCCGTTCGCCGGCATCGAAGATCATGTGATCTGCGAATACCCGGTCGAGTCGAGATCGCTTGCAAAGGAGATTGCGGGAAATCCTTTTCCGCTCGATGCCGATGGCATGATTCGACTGAACGATGAGCCGGGACTCGGCGTGCAAGTTGATGTCGCGGCGCTGCAGAAGTATTTGGTTCCAACCGAAATCCGCGTGCGGGGAAAAGTGATTTATCAAACGCCAGTGTTGAAGTGATATGAAAAAAAATAAAGCAATCTCAAACGCCTACGAACAGATCGCCGGAAAGACGTGGGCTGATATTCTCGATGCGCAGAGGTTCTATGACTATCCGACTCCGCTGACGGTGCATCTACCCCTGCAGCCGTATCATTCGCGGGACCTCGTTCATCTCGATGCGGCTCTCAATGTTTGTCGTCGCCGGGTCATCAAGGGGCGCAAGCATAGGGAACTCTTCGAGGATGCGAAAACCACCGAGGTCTTCCTCGTTCAGTTCGCCCTCGATAATCCGCCCTTCGTGCCGGACTGGCGCTTCAGCACCCTTTCGCTGGCCGATGATCGATACCCGGTCGCCAAGGCCTCCTACTACGCCTGGGAACAGCGCTACGAACTCGAATACATCGTCACCCCGGTGGATGAAAACCAATCGCTGCTCTGGATCAACGCGACCGTCACCAGCGAGAGCGAGCAAACCACGACGGCGCACTTGCGGGTAAAGCCAGGATTTTACAATGAGGCGGATGTCTTTGACTGGCATTATTTCCCGTTCTGGTGGGATGCGGGCAAATGGAAGAACTGTCCGCTCACCCGCTTGAAGGGCGACAGAATCCTGCGCGGCAAGCAGCCCTTCGGGCGTGTTATTCCGGGGGATTTCTTATGCGCCTGGGAAGCGAAGCTCTCGGACTCGGTGCAGACCTTCAGAAATTCAAATTGCCAGATCGTGCGTGAGAAACGATCGGCATTCACCGACAACGACTATTGGCTCCAAGGTCAGGGCATCGCGCCATCCGCGGCGCACCGCCTCAAGGAGGTGGAGAATGCGCTGCACTTTCAAGCCGAGTTGGCCCCGGGAGCGAAGGCCACCTGCAGCGTGGCATTTTTGATCAATTATGAAGAGGTGAGTGCTTCGCATCTGGCGGCCCTCGATGCGGCGACCGGCGCGAAATCCCGCAAGGCAGCACTGGAGCATTTCAAAAAACCATTCCGAGGCAAGACCACCAGCTTGAGTCTTCCCGCCAACGACTGGGAAAGGATCTTCGGCATGATGCAGACCTCGATCCTGCAGATGCTCATCGGCATTCCGGGCACTCAAGATCTGATCCCGACGCAAGGCGGAAGCAGCGAGCGTCATTTCGTATGGGTGCAGGAAGCCGCCTGCATGCTGCGTCCGATGATCCGCCTTGGTCACTTTGCCCCGGTGCGTCGCGCGCTCGACTTCATCTTCAGCCTGCAGGATGGGGGCACTCCGCCGGACGGGCGATTCACGACGCTCGCCGGCGCGGTCGGCACGACGGGTCCACGCTGGATGAACTCCACCGGTTCGGCCTTGGAGATCGCTGCCGAGTATTATCTCTGCTCGCGCGATGGGTCGTTCCTCAAAGAATACCTTCCGAAAATTCTCCGCGCGGCGGACTGGATCATCGGGGAAATCCGGGCGACCCGGAAGGCTTTCAAGGCTGGAAAACGTCCCTTGGGATACGGTCTCATGCCCTTTGGACACTCAACCGATTGTGATAATGGCCGCGTGGTTTCGTTCACCGACACCTACACCTATCTGGGTCTGCGTCGTGCGGCGGAGTTGCTGGCCGTGATCGACCACGAACGGGCGGACGAAGTCAGCAGAGAAGCAGATCTTTATCAACGCGACATTGAGGCCACCATCGTGGCTTTGACACGCAAGGATGGCTTTATCGAGCGCAAGATCGTCACCGGCGAGGAAGGGGAGATCTACTATACCGGTTTCGAGAACGTGGCCGGTGCGATCCACTTCATTTACACCGGTCTGCTCGATGCCCGCAGCGAGCGCTTCCGCCGCTATCGCGCCTACTTTGAGAAACACTGCGCCACCGGCGAATTCCTCGGTAACATCGACAGCGATGTCGCTTACCTGGGAATCGGTGAGTGGCTCTGGCAGGATGCGTATCTGAAAGCTGGCGAATGGAAGAAGGCCTTCCTTGCGAACATGACCAACCTCAAATACGGCATGACGCGGGACACCCTGCAGGTGCAGGAGCGCATGTCGCGCTTCAATCCCGGCTTCATTCCGTGGCAACCGAATGGCAGCGGCTCGGGCAAGATCCTCGAGATGATGGTCAAGTCGGTCTATTTCGAAGATGGCGATACGGCAGTGTTGTTAGGAGGCATCCCATGGCAGTGGATCGAAGCGCAAGGGCTCTCGCTCAAGGGGCTTTACCTGCCGCATGGGCGAGTTTCGATTGAGGCGACCCGTGGCAAGAATGGTCAGGTCACTGTGACTTTGGACTTCGACGCTGCGCCAAGCCACCTCGGAAAAATTCGCCTGCCGGAACATTTCCAAGTGACCGGCAAACTGCGCTCGCTCGGTGGCAATCTCTTCGCCTTTCCACGTGCGTCACGCCGCATCGCATTCACGCTGCATGATGCGGAAGGCATCCCGCGCGGCAAGGCATCCAAATCCTCAAAGAAATAAGGCACTCCTGACATGATGAACGCGCTTGGCCTAATCGAAATTCCTTACTTCAGCATCACGGCACTCGTCGCCGATGCGGTGCTGAAAACCGCGCGCGTGTGCCTGCTTGGTTTCGAGACGACCGGCAACGAGAATCTGATGATCAAGCTCGTGGGCGATGTCGCAGACGTCGAGTCGGCGCTTGTCACTGCTGAATCGCTTGCTGAGGAATTGGGCGCCAGCGCGATTGTCCGCTGCATTGCAAAACCGGATTCCGCACTGAACGGGATGCTTGCATTTCCAAATGCTTTAAACCCGCTCTATGGCGGTCGCGACCAGTTTTTACCAACCGATCACCCCAAGCCTGAAAACAAAAACATGAGTAACATACAACAAGCCATTGGAATTCTGGAAACGCAGGGACTCACCGCCATTTTGGAGGCGACGGACGCCATGCTGAAATCCGCGAATGTCACGCTCGTCGGCAAGGAAAAGATCGGCGCGGCCTACGTCACTGTCATTGTCAAAGGTGATGTCGCCGCCGTGACCGCAGCTGTGGATGCTGGAAGCAAGGCGGTCGGAGCCTTGGGCAAGCTCGTCGCGGCCCATGTGATTGCCAGACCGCATGAAGAGCTTACTGCTCTGCTGCCAAAATAGGATTGCCATCACCATGAGCATTGAAATCAATTTTTCGGGCAAAGTCGCGCTGATCACCGGCGCCTCACAAGGCATTGGTGCCGAGATGGCACGCGCCTTTCACCGCGCCGGTGCAACTCTTGCAATCAACCATCCCGACCTCGGTTCGACCCGTCATGATGCCGAATCCTTGGCGGCGGAATTGAACCATTTGCGTCCGCAGAGCGCGCTCGTTGTCGCCGCCGATGTGGCGAATGCGGAATCGGTCCAGGCCATGATGCAAGATTTGAAACAACGCTGCGACGGCATTGATTTCCTGATCAACAACGCCGCCATCCTCCGCGACCGCACCGTCGCCAAGATGTCGCTCGACGAGTGGAAGGCCGTTCTCGATGTGAATCTCTCCGGCGTTTTTCACTGTTGCAAGTTCGGTCTCGAAGTCATGCGCGACGGCGGAGCCATTGTCAGCATGGGCAGCATCGCGGCCATTCTTGGTTTTTACGGCCAGGCGAATTACGCCGCCACCAAGTCCGGCGTGCAGGCATTGATGCGGGTCATCAGTCGCGAAGCAGCCCGCCGCGGGATTCGTGCCAACACCATCGCGCCAGGAGTCATCGAAACCTCCATGGCCGCGACGATTCCGGAAAATGTCCGTGCCGAGATGCTTAAGAATGTCCCGCTCGGCCGCTTTGGTTCGACTGGAGACATCGCCAATGCGGCGCTCTTTCTTTGCTCGCCACTTGCGGCTTACGTGACCGGGCAAACACTCGAAGTCAATGGAGGCTGGCGCGGATGAGAGCAGCGGCAAAAATCGTCACAGCAGCGGAGGCGGTCGCTGCGATTCCCAGCGGGGCCACCTTGGCGATTGGTGGCTTTGTCGGTGCGGGTCATCCCGAAGCACTTACCGCCGCATTGGAGAAGCGATTTCTTGAAAGCCAATCTCCGCGCGACCTCACCTTGCTTTACGCTGCTGGCCAAGGTGATCGCGGCGAACGCGGGATGAACCACATTGCTCATGTTGGGCTTGTTAGGCGCGTCGTCGGCGGTCACTGGAATCTGGCGCCGAAGCTGGGGAGCATGGCCCTCGCCAACCAGATCGAAGCCTACAACTTGCCGCAAGGGGTCATCTGCACGCTGCTCCGCGAAATTGCCGCCAAGCGCCCAGGTGTCATCACCAAGGTCGGCTTGAACTCGTTCATCGACCCGCAGAACGGCGGAGGAAAAATGAACGCGCGCACGACCGAAGAACTGGTGGAGCGCCTCACGCTCGATGATGAAACGTGGCTGCGTTACCGCGCCTTTCCCATTACGGTGGGATTCATTCGCGCCACGAGTACCGATCGGCGCGGCAATCTGTCCATGGAACGCGAAGGGCTCATCGGCGAGGTGCTGCCGATCGCGCAGGCGGCGAAAAACCATGGTGGCATCGTCATCGCCCAGGTTGAGCGCATTGTGGATCGCATTCCTGATCCGAAATCGGTGCGTGTGCCCGGCGCATTGGTGGATTTCATCGTCGTCGCCGAACCGGCACAGCACGCGCAGACGTTTGGGGAGGACTTTAACGAAGCCTACGTCACCGCCGCTAATGGTCACCGCACGCTCCCGACCATGCCGTTTTCGGAACGCAAGATCATCGGTCGCCGCGCGTTGATGGAAATCCGTCGCGACGAAATTGTGAACCTTGGCATCGGCCTGCCCGAGGCTGTTGCCGCGATCGCCGCCGAGACTGGGCGGTTGGAGGAATTCACGCTCACGGTGGAGAGCGGTCCGATCGGTGGAGTGCCTGCTTCGGGCCTGAGTTTTGGCTGCAGCCATTTTCCCGAGGCCATCGTTGATCAGCCGTCACAGTTTGATTTTTATGATGGCGGCGGGCTCGATATTGCCGTGCTAGGTGCGGTGGAGATTGATGCCGAAGGCAGTGTGAATGTGAGCTCCTTTGCGGGTCGTTTTGCCGGTGTGGGCGGTTTCGTGAACATCGCCCAGAACGCCAAGCGCCTCGTGTTTTGTTGCACGTTCACCGCTGGCGAACTTGAGGTAGCTGTCGAAAATGACATGCTCCGCGTCGTGCGCGAAGGTCGCCACGCGAAATTTGTGAAACGCGTGCAACAGGTGTGTTTCCACGGGCCCACGGCTCTCGCGAACGGTCAGCAGGTTTTCTACGTCACGGAACGTGCGGTCTTCGAACTCACGCGTGAGGGCCTCGTGCTCCGTGAAGTCGCACCGGGTATTGACGTTGCGAAGCAGATTTTGCCGCTGATGGAATTCACCCCGGCGCATGGTGAACCACGCCTGATGCACACCGACTGTTTTCAAACCTCCTGAACAAGGCCATATGAAATACCAACACCCTGTTTATCTCGTCGCCGCACGTCGCTCGGCCATTGGCCGCTTCGGCGGCGGATTCAAATCACTCGCGCCAGTGGACCTCGCATTGCCCGTCGCCGAAGCCGTTGTGCCCGCCGCGCTCAAGCCTGAGATTGATCAAGTCATACTCGGCCAAGTCCTCCAGGCCGCCGGTGGCATGAACGTCGCACGCCAACTCGGACTGCGCCTCGATCTGCCGCAGAGTTCTCCGGCGTTCACCGTCAACATGGTCTGCGCCTCCGGATTGAAAGCCATCGCTCTCGCTGCTGATTCCATCGCGACTGACGAATCTGCGCTCGTGCTCGCCGGTGGCGTCGAATCCATGAGCCGCGCTCCCCATTACGCGACCGATTTGCGCTGGGGAAAAAAGCTCGGTGCGGGTTCGCTTGAGGACTCGATCGCCACCGACGGGCTAACCGATCCATTCCTGAAGATCGGCATGGGGGACACGGCTGAACACATTGCCGAGAATCTCAAGATCAGCCGCGAGGAACAGGATCAATTCGCACTGGTTAGCCAGCAGCGCGCCGCCGCCGCTCGCGAGGCATGCCAGCGCGAAATTGTCCCCATCAAAACCCGCGACGGCGACATCACCCACGACGAACATCCGCGGGCCGACACGACGCTGGAAAAACTCGCGCAACTCAAGCCAGCCTTCCGTCCAACCGGCACGGTCACCGCAGGCAATGCCTCGGGCCTCAACGATGCTGCCGCGCTCGTTCTTCTCGCGAGTGAGGGGGCGGTCAAGCAGCACGCGCTTCAGCCACTGGCGCGCATCGTTGCCGCCACAAGCGTCGGTTGCGATCCGGCCACCATGGGGCTCGGTCCGGTCGGAGCGATCCGCAAGGTGTGCGATGAAGCCGGTTGGATGCTCGAAGATGTGGACGCGATCGAAATCAATGAAGCTTTCGCCGCTCAGGTGCTTGGCTGCGCCAAGGAACTGGGCCTCGACATGGAAAAACTCAATCAGCGGGGAGGCGGCATTGCACTTGGACACCCACTCGGCTGCAGCGGTGCGCGCGTGCTCGTCACCTTGCTGCACCTCATGCAGGACAAGAACCTCAAGCGCGGCATCGCGTCCCTCTGCGTCGGCGGCGGCATGGGCATCGCCATGGCGATTGAACTCAGTTAGCTGCGATGAATTGTAAAAGACCAAGCTCATGATCAAAAAAACCGTATTGGCGGTCGGCGCTCATCCCGACGACATCGAGTTTCTCTACTCCGGCACCTTGCTGCTTCTGAAGCAAAAGGGCTGGGACATTCACATGTGGAATCTGGCCAATGGCAGCGCGGGATCCAAGACGCTCGGGCCCGAAGCGATCGCGGCGAAGCGTTGGGAGGAGGCTTGCGCCTCTGCACGGATTCTTGGAGCCACCATGCATCCTCCACTTTTTCAGGATCTAGGCATTTTTTACGATGCCCCGTCGCTGGCCCGTGTTTCCTCGCTCGTGCGGGAGATCGATCCATCGATCATTCTCACTCATCCGCCTTCCGACTACATGGAGGATCACGAAAACACCTGCCGCCTGCTGGTGACGGCGGCGATTGCCAAAGGGATTCCCAACTATGCGGTTGATCCGCCATGCACGGCCAAGGACGGGCCGGTGGCCCTGTATCACGCGCCGCCTCTGGGCTGCCGGACGGGCTTGAACGAGCCGGTCTTCCCGACTCTGTTCGTGAACATCGAGTCGGTGGTGCAGGACAAAGTCCGGATGCTGCTGGCGCATGAGAGCCAGATGGATTGGCTGCGCCAAACACAGACGATGACCAGCCTGGAAGAAGTGGTGCTCGCCGAGTCGAGAGCGGTGGGAAAACTCAGCGGAGTGTTTCCATGCGCGGAAGCCTTCACGCCGCATGACCATCGGGGCTATTGTCCTGAAGATTTCAGGCCGCTGGAGGAGGCTCTTGGCGTGGACGTTTTTTACAAGAGGCAGCCATGAAGACATTCATCTTTTTGCTTATGACCGTCATGACGACATCAATCAACACGATCGCGGCCCCAGCCAAACTTGAGAACCCGATTGCCGCAGGGATCGTCCAGCATGAGTTCAAGTCCTCATTTGACAGATCTGCGCAGACTTTTCTGGAAAAGGATTTTGGTGACGGAGGCTCCAATGTCACCCGCTTGGTCTTTGTCTACCTGCATGGCGCGTTGTCGCATCAGGAGCAGGGGATGACCGCTGGGATTTACAACGGAACCTTTGAAAAGTGGGGCGAGGAATTGGCGAGACGCAATGCCGTGTATGTTTGTCCGGAGTATCGTGGAAATTCCTGGATGGGGCCGGCCGCCGAGGCGGACGTTTTGGATATTCTCAATCTCCTGACGAAGCGATTTCCCGGAAGACGCTTGATTCTCGCAGGGGGCAGCATGGGTGGGACCTCGGCCCTGATTTTTGCCAGCCGAAATCCGAAGGCCGTGGACGGCGTGATCGCCCTTTGCCCGGCGACCGATCCGGCGTTGATGTTTGGTGTTTTTCCCGAACATTTTGTGGAGTCCTACGGCGGCTCGCCCGAAAAGGTTCCCCAGGTATTTTCCGATAGGACGAGTCGCAACCGGGTTGATTCGCTTGCCCCGCTGCCGATAGCGATTGTCCATGGTTCCGCGGACGCCATCATTGGAGTGGAGCACGGCCGGATTCTTGTCCGCGAACTCCAGGAGCGCGGCGCCCGATGCCACTACACCGAGATTCCGGAGGGAGACCATGATTCGCCCCTGCAAATCCCACTTTCCATGCTCTTGGATTTTGTAATGTCCAAGGATTCTAAAAACAACGAACCCGCCCGCCCGTGACCCCATCCGTTTTCCAAGCTGAACTCTTCATAGACAACCGCGCCACCCACGGCGAGGGGCCGGTGTGGGACACAATCAATCAAGTTCTATATTGGGTGGATATCACATCCTGTCGACTGCACTCATGGTCGCCCGGAGCTGTGAAAGAGCGCACCTATCAATTTCAGGAGCCGGTTTGCGCCGTGGCACCCATCACGCGGGACCGCATGCTCATCGCATTCGCCAAGCGGCTTGCATATGTGAATTTGCCAGACCTCTCCATCGAGCAGATCTGCCAGGTCGAGCCGGATATTCCGGGAAACCTTTGCAACGATGGAAAGATGGATCCAGCAGGGAGGTTCTGGATCGGCACAATGTCGAATGATGATTCCATTACGGGGTCCGGTTCACTCTACCGGCTTGATCAGGATGGGCGGCTGACCCGTGTGCTTGAAAATCTGACCATTTCGAATGGCATGGGATGGTCGCGTGACCTTCGGACGATGTATTTCATCGACTCCCCGACTCGCGAAGTCTGGGCCTTTGATTTTGATCCGGTGGATTCCTCCATCACGAACCGCCGCACCGTGGTCAAGGTTCCCGAGGATTTGGGCCTTCCGGATGGAATGGATGTGGGGGATGACGGCACTTTGTGGGTCGCCCACTGGGGACCGGGTTGTGTTTGCCAATGGTGCCCGTTATCGGGAAAATTACTTACCCGCATCAATACCGGATGCCCTCATACCAGTGCCTGTTGCTTTGGCGGCGATGATGGAAAAAAACTATTTATCACCACCTCGCGCCTTGAGCTTTTCCCTTGTCAACTCGAAGAAACCCCCTGCTCCGGCAGTCTTTTTCGACATCATCCATCTGCAAATCATTCCGATTACCCATGAAACCAACACCTATTCAAGGCATCTACACCCCGAACATCGTTCCCTTCAACGACGACCACTCGATCAACGAGGGCGAGCTGCGGCGCATGACTTCCTGGCTCATCGAGAAGGGCATTCACGGCCTCTATCCGAATGGCAGCACCGGCGAGTTCATACGGCTGAGTTTCGAGGACCGCTTGCGCGTGGTGAAAATCATGGCCGATGAAAACCGCGGACGCGTGCCGATTCTTGCGGGCGCGGCAGAGGGTAACTCCGACCAGGTGCTCCAGGCGTGCAAGTTTTACGCCGACCTTGGCTGTCGCGCGGTGAGTCTCACCGGCCCCTATTACTTCAAGGTGTCCCAGGAAAGCATCGAGAACTACTTTCGTGAACTCGCCGCCAAATCACCGATCGATATCCTGCTCTACAACATCCCGCAGTTCTCCAATGAAATCAGCCTGCCGGTGGTGAAGCGGCTGGCAATGGATTGTCCGCGCATCATCGGCATCAAGGATTCCAGCCGCGATTTCCCACGCTTGTGCACCATGCTGGCACAGGTCAAATCGCAGCGGCCTGACTTTGTTGTTTTGACCGGTACGGAGGAGATCCTTTATCCGAGTCTGATGATGGGCTGCGACGGTGGGACAATCGCCACCTCGGGGGTGATGCCGGAAGTGATCACCAAGCTTTATCGTGATTTTCAGGCTGGCAGCCACGCGGAATGCCGCCGGGTGCAACTCAAGATCCAGGACATCATCGCGGCGATGTTTGCCGCTGGCAATTTCCCCGAGGGTTTCCGCGCCGCTATCTCCTTGCGCGGGTTTAACCCCGGGCCGCCGCGTTTTCCTATGAGTCCAGGTGAACTCGCAAATCTTGAGGAAGCCAAGGGTAAACTGGCCTGCCTGCTTGGGGAGTGCGGATATGCCGACGCGGCAAAGGAATGTGAACTGCGTCGCGGACACGCTCCTTCGCGAAAATCGGTCGGGCTGGATGTTGATTCCATCGTTGCCGCGGTGTTGAAAAAGATGGAATCAACCAATTTTTAGTGCCCTCCAAAAAAACTCTTTGTTGTCAACGCGCGACCTAACGATGACGGAGTTTGAGTTCGAGATGGTCCTGATCGCGGTATCCGCAGTTTTTGTGGATCATCCCAGCATTGAGGTTGTTGAATCCTTCGACAAGGCCTGATGACAATCCGCTTGGCGAGATCGTTGCAAAATGATGGTGACCAAAGGTCGAGTTCGCGTGGAGCCAGGACCGCGTTTCGATGGACGCGCCACGCCGCCAATCCGTGAAGGTCTGAAAAATGGTGATCAATACTGCTTTCCCCAAGTGTTTCACTGCGAGACCATGGTAGACCATGAGTTATCACCTCAACACCATACGCGGATATTCATTCCCAGCGGTTTCCAGCGCCATGCAGAAAGCCATTC
>CANHQM010000026.1 GCA_947462835.1 Akkermansiaceae bacterium | reverse complement strand
CGCAAAGCCGGAAACGCGGTCCTCGTCGCTGAAATCCATGCCCGCTTCACCTATCGCATGCACGACTTGAGCGAGTTCATGAAGACCGTGCTGCAGCGCTTCACGCGGTGGTTCAACCGCACGCACAACCGCACGGGCACTTTGTGGGAAGAGCGCTACAAGAGCGTGATCGTCGAAAGCGGCATGGCGGCACGGACGATGGCGGCGTACATTGATCTCAATCCGGTGCGTGCCGGAATGGTTTCCGATCCCGCGGAATATCGCTGGAGCAGCTATGGCGAAGCGGTGGGAGGCGGGCCGAAGGGTGATGGCAAAAAGGCGCGCGAAGGGCTGGTGCGTGCCTGCATGAGTCACCAGGGAGCCGGCTTCGAAGCGGAGAAATGGAAAGAAATCTCGCGCGTCTATCGTCGGGCTATGGGACTTGCGCTGGGGCGCAAGAATGGAAAGGCGACCGTGGAAAAAGGCGTCTCGCGGCCGCAGATGAACACTGCGGAAGCCTTGGAAGCGCAGGAAAACGGCACCGTATTGCCCGACCTCGGCATGGCGGGAATGCTGCGCTGCCGCGTGCGATATTTCACCGATGGCGCGGTGATTGGCAGCAAGGCATTTGTCAACGAAGTCTTCGTCGGCGCGAGGGAACACTTCAGTGCGCGGCGCAAAGACGGTGCACGAAAATTGAGAGGCCGTGCGCGCCCCGCATCCGGCGTCCTATGGAGTGCTCGGGATTTGCGAGTGCGCGTTTGAGCATTTGGGGTCACCAATGCGTCGCTTCGCGAAAAAGGCGCAGGCGCTCGGCGAGGTCGGATTGCGAGAGGGATTCGAGGCGGCGCGTTGAGAAAGCCTCACAGGTGAATGACGCTAACATCGAGCCTTGTACGATTGCTTGGCGCAGCAATGGGGTGTCGTAGGAACGCTTGCCGCTGGCGCCGAGGAAGCCGGCCATCGCTCCGAGGAAAGTGTCACCCGCGCCGGTCGGATCGGCGACGGTCTCAAGCGGCCATGCGCTCGCGCGGAAAATTTCCGGCACCTCGCCGCCGTTGGCAGAAAACAACATCGCGCCGAACTCACCAAGCTTCACCGCGACATGGCGCGGGCCTTTGTCGAGCAGCATGCGTCCGGCCTTCACGAGGTTGTGCGTGCCGGCGAACTCGCGAGCCTCACCCTCATTGAGCACGAAGAGATCGAGATGCGGCAAGACATCATGCAAGCGCTCATTCGCAATGTTGATCCAGAGATCCATTGTGTCGGCGATGACAAATGGTTTTTCCTCTGGCGATTTCCCCTTCTCCATCTGGCCGAGCATTTCCAATTGGTTGTCCGGCGACATGTTCGCGAGCACCACGATGTTGGCGGCGCGGATTTCCTCGGGTATGCGGACCTGCCAGTTTTCCAAAACATTGAGGCCGACGCGGTGAGTCGTGCGCTCGTTCATGTTGGTGTGATATTCGCCCGACCAGGTGAACGACTCGTGCTGCGACCTCTCGACTCCCTTGAGGCACACGCCGCGCCCTTCGAGCATGTCGAGATGCTGTTGCGGGAAATCATGACCGATGATGCCGACCAGCGAAACCGGTTGAGTAAAAAATGATGCCGCCAGCGCCGCATAGGCCGCCGAGCCGCCAAGCAAATGGGTGGCCTCCGCGTCGGGAGTTTTCACATGGTCGATGGCAATCGTGCCGCCGATGACGATCTTGGTGTTGGCGTTGGACATGGTGATGAAAGGTGAAAAATGCATCAGCCCGAGCTGACCCCGCGAGCATTCAAGATCCAGCCGCCAACTCCAACCACAAATCGAGCTATTTGTGGAAATCAGCTCCTAGCGATGATTTCGCGGGCCTCTCTGGTGGCGGACTCCACACCGTCGGCCGCCAGGAGATCGGAGACGATTACCACGCGCCTTGCGCCAGCGGCGATGACCTCTGGCAAGTTTGCTCTTTTGATGCCACCGATGCAGAAGGAGGGAATCTTGCTGCCCACATCTCTTTGCATGGCCGAAATATCGGCGAGGCCGATGCCGGGGCGGCCGAGTTTGGTGGGCGTGGGAAAGAGCGGTCCGAATCCGATGTAATCGAAGCCTTCGTCGAGGGCTGCGCGGGCTTGGGCGAGCGAATGGGTCGAGCGGCCGATGATTTTTCCCGAGCCGATTATTTCGCGCGCGGCAGCCAAAGGGCCGTCGTCTTGGCCGATGTGCACGCCATCGGCATCGAGTTCGGCAGCAAGCTCCGGGTAATCGTTGATGATAAACGGCACGCCGGTCGCGCGGCAGATCGGGAAAAGTTCTTTCGCGACATCGCGAATCTCACCGATTTCGCGGCCCTTCGCGCGAAGCTGCAGGACATCGGCGCCACCGGCGATGAGCTTCAATGTAGTTGCCACCCGATCGGGCTCCGCGACATAGCCGAGATCAAGAATCGCGTAGAGCTTCCAATCGGCGGAGCGGTCACCGGTCATGAGTCAGCGGGCGAAAAAATTCGCGCTCAGGCTTTGCGTTCCTCGAGGTAGCGCCCGACCCATCCGATGTCGTAGTGACCGTTGATGAAGTCCGGGTGGTTGATGATTTCCAGCTGGAAAGGAATCGTCGTCTTGATGCCGCGGATGGTGAACTCGCCGAGTGCGCGCCTCATGCGGGCGATAGCAATCTCGCGGGTGGCGGCGGTGACGATGAGTTTGGCGATCATCGAGTCGTAGTGCGGTGGCACGGTGTAGCCCGAGTAAACATGTGTGTCGACGCGCACGCCCTTGCCGCCCGGCGCGTACCACAGCTCGATGGTGCCGGGGCTTGGTGCGAAATTGTTGTAAGGATCCTCGGCATTGATGCGGCACTCGATCGAATGCCCGCGCGGTGTGGCTTCGAGCACATGGTGCGAGAGCGACTCGCCGGCTGCGACGCGGATCTGCTCCTTGATCAGCTCGCAGCCCATCACCTCTTCGGTGACCGGGTGCTCGACCTGGATCCGCGTGTTCATTTCCATGAAGTAGAAATTCTCGCCCTTTTCATCCACGAGGTACTCGATCGTGCCGGCGTTTTGATAACCGATGTTGCGGACGAGGTTCACCGATGCCTCGCCCATGCGTTTGCGCAGCTCGGGTGTGAGCAATGGTGACGGGCATTCCTCGATGATCTTCTGGTTGCGGCGCTGCATCGAGCAATCGCGCTCGCCGAGGTGGATGAAATGACCGTGCGAATCGCAGATCACCTGGAACTCCACATGGTGCGGGTTGAGCACGAGCTTCTCCAGGTAGCAATCGCCATTGCCAAAGCAGGCCACCGCTTCGTTGGAGGCTTGTTGAAAAAGTCCGATGAAATCCGCTTCGTTGAAACAGGGGCGCATGCCGCGACCACCGCCGCCGGCCGTGGCTTTGATCATCACCGGCAAGCCAATGCGCTTGGCTTCCGCCAACGCGGTCTCGGCATCCGACATGATGTCCGAGCCGGGAGTGACCGGTACGCCATTGGCCACCGCCGTCGCACGCGCGGTCGCCTTGTCGCCCATCATCGAGATCACCTTTGCCGACGGCCCGATGAAGGTGATGCCGGACGATTCGCAAATTTCCGCGAAGCGGGCATTTTCGGAAAGAAACCCATAGCCCGGATGGATCGCCTCCGCGCCGGTGATTTCGGCAGCGGCGATGATGCGGTCCATTTTGAGGTAAGACTCCTTGCTCGAAGCGGGCCCGATGCAGACCGCTTGGTCGGCGAGCTGGACATGCATCGAGTCGACATCCGCCTCGGAGTAAACAGCGATCGATTCGATATCGAGTTCGCGGCAGGCGCGGATGATGCGAAGGGCGATTTCGCCACGGTTGGCTACCAGGACGCGTTTGAACATGATGGGAAAAATGGGAAATCAGTGGGCAGTGACTGGCGGCTGCCGGTCACTTGATGCGGAAGAGAACATCGCCAAACTGGACTGGTGTCTGGTCGTTGGCGACGATGGCGATGATGGTGCCGGAGACCTCGGCCTTGATTTCATTCATCACCTTCATTGCCTCGATGATGCAAAGCGTCTGTCCGACGGAGACCGTGCTTCCCACCTCGACGAAGCAAGCCGCATCGGGTGCGGGCCGCTGGTAGAAGGTGCCCACCATCGGCGAGCAGATTTCCTTGCCATCGGCCACGGCGGGAGCGGCGGCTGGCGTGGCAGCGGCAGGAAGAGCGGCGGGTGCGGGTGCCGGCAAGGCAGGTGCGGCGGCAGGAGCAGGCAGGCTCGCAAGCAGTCCGCGCAACTCGTCGACATCGCTGCCTTTCTTGAGTTTGAGCTGAAAGTCCTTCTTGGTAAGGTCAAATTGGGTAAGACCATGCTCATTCATGAGCTCAACGATGCGGCGGATTTCCTGGAGGTCCACGGTAAGAAGGGGTAGGTGATAAGTGGGTGGGAGCGGCCGGATGCCAGTTCCTTGCTGCCGCCAAACTACCGGGCCGGGCGAAATCGCGTCAAGCGGTAAGAGGAAGATCGCTTCCGAACGATTTTGACGGAGAAGTTGAATGCCGGATTTCCGGGTTGGCATGTCCGAGGGCGCGCCTTAGCTTCGCAGCCTACATGTCCGACAAATCCCGTTTTCACTTCACCGGCATCTGTGGCACCGCCATGGGCTCGGTTGCCTCCGCCATGAAACAGCGAGGCTTCGTTGTCACAGGATCCGATGCAAATGTCTACCCGCCGATGTCGGATTTCCTGCGCGATCAGGGCATTCCGATCGCCGAAGGCTATGACGAAAAGAACATCCCGGCCGACGCCGATGTGGTGATCATCGGCAACGCCATTTCGCGCGGAAACCCCGAAGCCGAGGCTGCCCTCGACCGGAAATTGCTCTACCATTCCCTGCCCGAAGTGATGAAGGAGTACTTTCTTCGCGGCAAAAGAAACTTCATCGTTTCCGGCACTCACGGCAAGACCACCACTTCGTCGATGCTTGCTTGGCTACTTGAAAATGCCGGAAAAAACCCCGGATTCATGATCGGCGGCTTGCCGAAAAACCTCGGCCGCGGCGCGCGCTTCACTGAATCGGAATTCACCGTGCTCGAAGGCGACGAATACGACACAGCCTTCTTCGACAAGCGCTCGAAATTCCTCCACTACCTGCCGGAATGCGTGGTGATCAACAACATCGAGTTTGATCATGCCGACATCTATTCGTCGCTCGATGAAATCAAGCTGACCTTCCGCCGCCTTCTCAACATCGTGCCGCGCACCGGCATGGCATTCATCAATGGCGACGATCCGAACTGCCTCGAAGTCGCATCAAAAGCCCCCTGCCCGGTCACTACCGTCGGTTTCTCCGCAGACTGCGCCCTTCGCATCGAGAACATCAACTACGATGAACATCGTAGTTCGTTCACACTTGGTGGCATCCCCTGCTCCGTGCGCATGACGGGCGAGTTCAATGTCCGCAATGCCGCAATGGCCGCCGCAGCTGCGACTTTCGCCGGCCTCCCGCCAAATGAAATCCTTGCCGGCTTGGAGACCTTCGAGGGCGTCGCCCGCCGCCAAGAGCTGCGCGGCGAAGTGAATGGCATCAAGGTGATCGATGATTTCGCACACCACCCGACAGCGATCCGCCTCGCCGTACAAAGCCTGCGCCAACGCCACCCCGGCTCCAAGCTCTGGATTCTTTTCGAGCCGCGCTCCAACACGACACGCCGCGCAGTTTTCCAAAACGAGCTCGCCGAGGCGCTCGCCCTCGCGGATGTCTCGCTGGTCGCGCCGATTCCCGACCTTCACAAGATACCCGAAAACGACCGGCTCGATCCCGACAAGCTCGGCGCCGACATCAACCGTCACGGCGGAAGCGGCCGATGCATGCCGGACCTGGAATCGATCGTCGCCACGGTCAAAGAGCAAGCCCGCCCCGGCGATGTCGTCGCCGTGCTGTCCAACGGCGGCTTTGGCGGGATCCACAGCAAGCTGCTGGCGGCCTTGGCCTAGAAATTTTTCAATGTCCTGGGCCCCGGAAAGCGAAAAGACCCTCGGAAGGTCGTTGACGAAGCGCGAATTCACACCCAGTCTAACGACATCCGCATCACAGGAACCCATCCACCCCATAAAACAATGACCAAGATCAGTCGTTTCTTCAGCGCCGTTCTCGCATCCGCACTTGTCTCGTTTGGCAGCGCCTCCGCGGCCGACAAGATCAACATCGCCACCGTCGACATGCAGGAACTGTTCAAGCAGTACTACCGCACCAACGAGGCGCAAAAACAAATCAATGTCGAACGCGCCCGCATTCAGAAGGACAACAACGAGCGCCTCTCACGCATCCGCGAACTCGAAGAAAGCCTCGGCACCCTTCGCAAGCAACTCGAGGATCCCGCGATCAACGACTCCAAAAAGCAGACCCTATACAAGGACTTCCAAGCCAAGCAGCAGGAAGGTGTTGCGCTTGACCGCGAGCGTCGCGAGTTCCTCCAACGCCGCAACCAGGCCCTCAACGAAAAGATGGTCCAGCGCATGAAGGGCATCCTCGAGGAAATTCGCAAACTCGTCGAAGAGCAGGCCAAAAAAGACGACTACGATTATGTCTTCGACAAGTCCGGCCTCAGCACCTCGCAAGTTCCGTTTCTCCTCTACACCAAGGACGCCACCGACATCACCAGCGTTCTCCTCAAGGATCTGAACAAGGACGCTCCACCGGAGTCGCTCAAGAAAGAAGAAGAGCCCAAGGCAGAGGCCCCCAAGCCCAAAGGCAAGTAACATCAACGCCTGAAACTTGGCCAATCATCTCACGCTTTCCGAGCTCGCCCGTTGGGTCGATGGTGACATCGCCCGGGGCGAGCTCGATTCGTTTTACACCGGAATGGCATCCCTCGATGCCGCCGGGCCGAACGATGTGAGTTTTCTCGGCAACGAGAAATACCACGCGCAATTTCTCACCTCCAAGGCCGGCGTGATCATCGTGCAGCGTGGCGAAACCGGCGGAAACCCGGACAGCGCGCTCATCGCCGTCGAGAACCCAACACTGGCATTCTCGGTCGTCGTTCGCCACTTTGCGGCCGCTTCGCGAAAATTTTCAGCCGGCATCCACCCGAGCGCCAGCATCGCAAATGACGCAAAGCTTGATCCTGAAAAAGTGCGCATCCACGCCGGCGCGGTCATCATGTCAGGTGCCAACATCGGCGATGGATCTGAAATCGGTCCCAACAGCGTCATCGGCAAAGATGTCATCGTCGGCAAAGACTGCCATGTCATGGCCAATGTTTCGGTACGCGAGTGCTGCGTGCTTGGCGACCGCGTCCAGCTCCAGCCCGGCGTGATCATCGGCTCAGACGGATTCGGCTACGAATTCTCACAAGGCCGCCATGTGAAGGTCGACCAGGTCGGCATCGTGGAAATTGGCGACGATGTCGAAATCGGAGCCAACACCACGGTTGACCGCGCGCGCTTCGGCAAAACCATCATCGGCGACGGCACCAAAATCGACAACCTCGTGCAGATCGGCCACAATGTGGTGATCGGCAAGCATTGCCTCATCGTCGCGCTCACCGGCATTTCCGGCAGCACGCGCATCGGCGACTATGTGACCATCGCAGGACAAGTCGGCATGGCCGGCCACATCACCGTGGGCGACAAGGCCACCATCACCGCACGCGCGGGAGTCACCAGCAACCTGCCGGGCGGCGCAATTTATGGCGGCCGCCCAGCCAAGCCCTTCAACGAGGAAATGAAGCTTCGTGCCACCGTGCGACGCCTCCCAAAACTCATCGAGCGGATCAAAAAACTCGAGCAGCAACTGTCGCAGGGCCCCAGCGACAAAGCCTGATGCTTGCCCTGCGACCCGTCGCGCGCTAACAACGAAGCGTGCCCGCCAAAGCAAAAGCCCCTGCCGCAAAATCCACCGGCCTCTTTGCGGTCATCGGCAGCGACGAAGGCATGGTGCGCGAGGAAGCGCTCAAGCTTTACAACCAGCTCACCGGCGGATCCGACGATGGCTTCACGCACGAAGTCATCGATGGCATCGCCGATAATTCCGACTCGGCATTCGACATCTGCTCCTCGGTCATTCAGGCCCTGCAAACCATCCCGATGTTTGGTGGCGACAAAGTCGTGTGGCTTCGCAACGCAAATTTTTTCAGCGACTCAGTCACCGGTCGCTCGCAGCGCACCGAAGCGGGAGTTCAGAACCTGCAAGCCGCGCTCGAATCCGGCATCCCCGATGGCGTAAAGTTCCTTCTCACCGCGCAAGGCATCGACAAGCGCCGAGCGTTTTGGAAGTTCATCGAAAAATCAGCCGAGGTCAGCATCCATGACCGCATCGATACCAACCGCGACGATTGGCAGGATCAGGTGGCCTCGCTCGTCTCCGGCATGGCGCGGCAACTTGGGCTGCAATTCGACGACGAGGCCCTCGAGTTGTTCGTCATGCTCGCCGGCGAACAATCGCAACAAATTCGCAGCGAGCTCGAAAAGCTCGATCTGTTTCTCGGCTCGGAACGCCGCACGATCACCACAGCCGATGTTCACCAGCTCGTGCCGCTCAGCCGCGAAGCCGCTGTTTTCGAAACCGGCCGCGCGATCCAGCGGGGCGATGCCGCACATGCCATTCAACTCGTCGACCACCTGCTCGAAGCCGACGAATCCGCCATCGGCATCATGCGGGCATCGATCATCAACACCGTGCGTAATCTGTTTCTCGCGCGTCTGATCATGGATGAATTCAAGGCGCCCGCCACCAGCTACAATGCCTTCACCGGCGCGCTGAATCGCCTTCCGGAAATGGATCGGGCGTGGTTGCCGCGCAAAAAAGACGGATCGGGCGTGAATGTTTACCCAATCTTTCTCGCCGCCGAACACGCAAAGCATTTCGACATCGATAGCCTGCGTCACATCATGGAGGCCACCCTCAAGGCCGATCAATCACTGGTCACCACCGGGCTCGATCATCGCCTCATCCTTCATCGGCTCATCGTCGAAATCAGCGCCGCAAGAAAAGGCACGCACAAATCCCGCTGAACAACCGCCATCGTGAAGCTCACCCTGCTGACCATTCTCATCGGCCTCGCCGCCGGCTTGCTTGGCGCCCTCTGCGGCGTTGGCGGCGGCATCCTGATGGTGCCCGCATTTGTCGGCCTGCTCGGCCACCATCACAAGCAAGCCGTGGCAACATCGCTTGCGGTTATCATCATCACCGCGATCGCCGCCACCGCCAACAACGCCCGCACACCCGGCATGATCGATTGGAAAACAGCGATCATTGCCGCCATCGCCTCGGCCGTGGCCGCGTGGTTTGGCAGTGACTTGATGCGTTCGCTTTCCAATCCGGTGCTCACCCGCATCTTCGGTTGCCTGCTGCTGGCATTCGGCGCACGCATGCTTTGGAAGGGCTGAAAATTTTTGCGTATATCGCAAAAATTTTTGAACGGCCGCCATAGGTGGTTTCACTGACACGCATCCAGCAAATCGCGCTGAGCTTTTCCCATGCGCGAAACCATGGTCTGAACGAGACTGGAAGACGGCACCCACTGCGGTCGTCGCATTATTTCCAATTTCATGAAGAAGCTCATCATTGCCGCCAACCTTGGCCGGATACGCGTGCTGAAATATCGCGAGGCCGGGCTCGACCCCATCGATCAGGAACACCTGCTGGAAGAACCAACCGAATCGGGAAAAGAGCATGTGCTGTCGGTGCAGGAATGGGTCACCGACAAAGCAGGGCGCTTCAGCCAAGGCAACGCCGTCGGCGTCGAGGGTGGCATGTCGTACGGCGAGGAACACGAACTCAAGGATGAAATCGAGCGCAATGCCATGCGGCGCGTCGCCACGCGCATTGGTGATATTGTGCGCGAGGAGGATCATCCGATCTGGGTGCTCGCCGCGCCGCGCTCGATCCTGCCGCGCTTGGAAAGCATGCTGCCTGTCGATGCCCGCCAGTCGCTCGAATACACGGTGAGCTCCGATCTCACCCGCTGCCCGCTGCCGGAGATGGAGGAGCGTTTCCTTTGATTTTCGCAGCACTGCGAAATGATGGCCGATCGCACGCATAACTCGCGTGGAGACGCCGTCATTTCGAAAAATCCATTCACACGACCAGCGACTGACAAGCATGCCCGACGAAGAAAAACTCCACGACCCATGGCTCGTTGCCGCATGGCCTGGCATGAGCGGCGTGGCCATCAGCGCCGGCTACTACCTGATGGCAAAACTCGGCATGCATCTACTCATCGAATTTCCCGCTGCGGAATTTTTTGATCTGGAGCACATCGAAGTAAAGGACGGGCTCATCGTCAGCCGCAGGCTTCCACGCAGCCGTCTGTTTCTTTGGAACGACCCCAACAAACAACACGACCTCATTGTCTTCATCGGTGAGGCACAACCGCCGGTCAAAGGTGCCGCGTTCTGCCGACGCCTCATCGAAGAAGCAAAATTGCTCGGCGTCACACGCGTCTTCACATTTGCCGCGATGGCCACTCAAATGCGCCCGAAAAACCCCTCGCGCGTTTTCGGTGCCGCAATCGAACGCGACACGCTCGCGCAGTTCAAACAACTCGACCTGAACCTGCTCGAAAGCGGAACCATCAGCGGACTCAACGGCGTGCTGCTCGGCATGGCAGCGGGCAGCGGACTCTCAGGCGGCTGCCTGCTTGGCGAAATCCCGCATGTGTTTTCGCAGATCCCCTTCCCCAAAGCATCCCTTGCCGTGCTCGAATTTTTTTCCGTGATGGCAGGTATCGAACTCGATCTGGATGAACTTCAAACCCACGCAAAAAATGTCGAAAAAACCCTTGAGGATTTCCTCATCCGGATGGAGCACACTGTCGAAAATATCGAACCTGAACAGCGACATGCCTTGCAATCGACGCCTGAAAGCAACCCTGTACGACTCGGACAAAAAGAACGCCAAAACATTGATCAATTGTTTCAGGTCGCGCGCGAAGACAAGTCCCGCGCCTATGAGCTGAAACAGGAACTCGACCGCCTCGGGGTCTTCGGCGAATTCGAGGACCGCTTTCTCGACCTCTTCAGATAGCCCAAACGCCGAATCATTTTTCTTGTATTCATGACCACGACACACAGAGTAGTTAGTTATACCAAATGAACCGCATTCTTCTTGTTGACGATCACCCCCTGTTGCGTGAGGGGCTGACCCGGCTGATTTCCAGCGAATCGGGCATGACAGTATGCGGCACCGCAAGCTCCGTGCAGGAAGCTCTTGCGATGGTCGAAGCCGAAAAGCCTAATCTCGTGATCACCGACCTCACGCTTCCGGGCCGCAACGGGCTCGAGCTCATCAAGGACCTCGGTGCCACCCATCCGGAAATTCCGACCATTGTGCTCTCGATGCACGATGAGTTGTTTTACGCCGAGCGCGTGCTGCGTGCCGGCGGTCGTGGCTATGTGATGAAGGATGCGCCACCAGATCATCTGCTCAAAGCCATCCGCACCGTGCTAGACGGCGGCGTCTTTGCAAGCCCCGCAGTCACTACCCATTTCCTCCAAACACTCTCGCCTGGCAGGCCGCAAGCCAAACCCAGCTTCCCGCTCGAGCGCCTCACCGATCGCGAAATGGAAGTCTTCGAACTGATCGGCAACGCCAAGAGCAATCACGACATCGCATGCCGCCTCGGCATCAGTCCGCGCACGCTCGACGCGCATCGCGCGCACATCCGCGAAAAACTCGGCCTCGGCGATGGCAACGAGCTGACCCGTTACGCGATCCGCTGGGTGGAAATCGGCATGATCGAAAGATGAGCCACTGCGCATGCGTGATTCGCGCAACCACATCGCAGGAGTCGCGCAATTTGAATCATCACCGGCACGCATTTCGGATCATGATTTCGTGGCTTAAGTTCTTCGGACCATGAGCCCGGTGAAAAGCCCGCAAATTGCCGCACTGCTTGCCATCATCGCGATCGGCTCATCATGCAAGGACCGGCCTGCACGCATGGCGAAGGGTTTCCGGCTTCCTGAAGGCAGCGAAGAAAACGGACGCCGTACATTTCAGGAAATGAAATGCAACCATTGCCATACGGTGGCAGGCGAGGACATGCCCAAACCCGTGGCGGCGGCGGAAGTGCAATTCGAACTCGGTGGCGAAGTCCGCCGCGTGAAATCCTACGGCGAGCTCGTCACCGCCATCACCCAACCGCAACACGGCCTCGCACCTGCATATGCTGCCCGATCCGACAAACCCAGCGACAAGCAAGCCCCCTCACCCATGCCATCTTTCAACGACGCCATGAGCGTCACCCAGCTGACCGACATCGTCACCTTCCTCCACTCGCGCTACCGCAAGGCCGCGCCCCCAGGTTCCATCTATCCCTATTACATGCCGTGAAAATTCCGTTCTTCGACCTCACATTTCTCGACCATCACCGCCGATCCAATGGTTCGGTCCTTTCCAGCCGCGCAAATGGCATAGGTAATTTCCCTACGTGGTCATCGCAATCCCACCTACGCCCGATGCGAAACGCCGCCAATGGCCAAATGCCAGCCTCCGGCTATGATGGGCGTGCTGTCGACGAGGTCAGAGATACGCGTTCCATGACCCCATCGGCGCAACCATAAAAACCTTCTCCCCCCGAACCGACCGGGAATCAAAAAACCTACCGGTCAAGACCAGCGGCTGTGGCGGACTCCCGTCACAGCCGTTCGTTTTTCGGGCCGCAGACCACGGGCCTCACAAGGTCGGCGCGATGCTCTCGACCGCATCAGTGAAACACGCGAATTCCGGCTGCCATCCGCTGGCCAGCAACTTCGCATTCGACACGCGCTTGTGCGTCCAACCACGCTTGCGATCAAGATCGCGCGGGCCGCTAGGCGGAAGCGGACGATTGAAAATTTCACTGAGCTTTTGATAGCACTCCAACTGCGTGAGTGGTCTTGAATCACAAACATTGAAAACCCCTCTCCGCACGCCATCCATCGCCAAATGCAAAATCGTCCGCGCCGCGTCGTCGCGATGGATCTGATTCAAATATCTCCGACCATCCTCTTCGATCACCGCTTCGCCCGATAAAAATTTCCGCAAAATCACACTGCGGCCCGGTCCATAAATTCCCGCCAGCCGCGCCACAATGCCACCGGCATCGAGCGTGATGCGCTCGGCTTCCAAGAGCAAACGACCGGTCTCGCGATCAGGCTCGGTCGGGCTTTCTTCGGTCACCACCGAACCATCCGTCTGCGAATAAACCGATGTGCTTGAGGTGAACAAAAACGGAACACCGGGAAATTTTTTCGTCAGATTCCGGCAGCCATCGACATACACCCGCTGGTAGGCCTCGGCACCACCGCGACCGGACGCCGCGCAATGAATGATGAAATCCGCTACCGGCAAATGATCCACCGCCGCGCGGTCGGCCACATCACAGGCCAGCGAGCCCTCGCCACCGGAAAGCGAAAACGAGCACACCTCCCAGTCCGCCTCGCGAAACACACGCGCCACCGCCGCACCCAGATACCCGTGACCGATCAGCAGCAATCGCATGCCATTGAAATGAAACCTTTCATGCAGCGACACAAGCCGACACTGAGAAAAATCGTGATGGGTTGAATTCACAATCTTGCGCGCTTAGGCTGCCTTGTTTCCCCCATGAGCCTCAACCCCTACAACCTCCTCGCCGGGCTGATTTTTGGCACGATCGGCATGGGGGCATTTTCCTACGGGAGAAAGCTCGAATTGTGGCAACCGCGCGCCATCGGGGCCGCCCTGATGGCCTATCCCTACTTCGTGGCAAACAGCTGGCTTTTGTGGGGCATCGGCACCGGCCTACTCGTCTTGTTGTGGTTTTATCACCACGAGTGAGCGGCGGATTTTCCCTTGGCACAAAGGGGTTTTTCCACCCTATTGTGGGGCCGCCCATGCCAACTGAAGCGATCCTCTCTACAGCCCGTCAATTTCTCGGCGTGGACCCTACCGTGCCCATCACGCTCGTTCCCATCAAACGCGGCGCGTCGGGCCGCACGATCGTGCGCGTCAAGGCACCCAACCACGAAACGTTCATCGGCATCCACTGGACCGAAGAACGCGAAGACAACTCGCAGTTCATCCCCGTCGCCCAATTTCTCAAGCAGGCAAAACTCCGAGTGCCCGCCATCATTCACGATCGCTCGCGCCATCGCGTCGCCCTCGTCGAGGACCTCGGCGATACCGACCTGCTCTCACTGAAAGACCAACCCTTTTCCTCGCGCCTCCCGCTCTACCGCTCGGCCTTCGAACAAGTCGACCGGCTCTTCTACGCAAAGGCCCCCAAGGACTTTCACCTCATGCCGGCCTTCGATGCGCGGCTCTATCACTGGGAGCAGGAGTATTTCTTCGAACACCTCGTCGAAGACTACCTCGGCATGGATGCCGGACCGCTTCGCAAAAATCCCGTTTTCAGTTCGCTGGCGGAAAGCCTCGGAACCACCGCGCGGCACCTCGTCCATCGCGATTTCCAATCGCAAAACCTGTTGGTGAAGGACGACAAAATTTGGATGATCGATTTCCAAGGCCTGCGTCGCGGTCGCCAAGAATACGATCTCGCGTCGTTGATTTTCGATCCCTATCTCGATCACAGCGTCGACGAACGCGAGGCCTTGCTCGAGCTTTGGGAAGACATCGCCGACGAACGCCCGGAAGCTTCGCTGTTCCATCAGTGCGCCGCCCAACGGCTCATGCAGGCACTCGGCGCCTACGCGAACATTCTGCGCAATCGTGGCGACGAATGGTACCGCCCGCACATTGCCACCGCCGCGCGCCTGCTTGGCGAGACTACCGCCAACACCTCTCTCGAGGCCCCACTCGCACCAGTGCTCGCCGCGATCCCCCAACCGTGAAAATTTCGATCCATCGCCCGCTCTGGGTGTTGATTGCCGCACTCGCCGCCTCGCTCGCGTGCTGGAAACAAGTGCCCGGCACCAAGGTCGATCGCAGCACCCTCGAATTCATCGCCGCCAGCGTCATCAACCCGCCATGGCTGGTATCCGGCACCGGTAGCCACGATGAACCATGGGGCCTGCAAACATCGGCCGCGAAATCTTCCAAAAAACATATCGTTTCGCCCGCGATCATCGCCATCGACGATGACCCGGATGGCGTCTTTCAAAATTTCCCGCCATCGCCCATCGATGTCGCGGTGCTCCTCAACAACCTCCACCGCCTCGGCGAAAAAAAAGCAGCCATCGCCGCCATCTTCGCTTGGGACGAACCCGACACCATCGGCCTCACCGCCCTTGCAAAAACCATCGGCCGCTTCGAATCCGTCACCATGGCCGCACCACTCACCCGCGGCACCACCAGCGAACCGATGCCTTCGGCATTCCTTAGCGCATCGATACCGATGACCGAAGTGATCGGCGACAGCTCGCTGCTTCCCATCGTGAATCGCATCTCCGTACGCGGCACCATCCTCGGCCGAGAAAACACCATGGCTGGGTTCCAAAGCCTCGACTCACAATCGGAAGACGGAGCCGCCCCGCTGATTGCGCGTTGGGCTGACCGCCTGATCTTCGCCTTTCCGCTCGTGGTTGCCGCACAACAACTCGGACTGCCCGTGAACGGCATCAAGGTCCACTGCGGCAGTTCGATCACGCTCAGCCCGCAAGGTCCGATTCTCGCCATCGATGCCTTCGGTCGCCTGATCTCCGATGCCTCAAAGGCAGCAACGCCCGCACCCATCCCCGCCTCCAAACTGATCGATGCCGATGCCGATCTCCTGCAGCGCAATCCACGCGCGCCGCTCATCGTGCTCGATGCGCGCAGCACCGCCGATCCCGCCACGCTACGCTTTTCCGAACAAGTGCCAATGGTGGTCTCATCGATTGTTTCCGATACCGGCACGCATCAGGCATTCACCTGCAAACGGCTCGAGGCTCGGCGCGAAATCGCCTTTCTCATCGCCCTCGCGCTCATTCTTTCGGCCACATCCACTCTCGCCATTTTCCCGAGAAATGTCATGCTGCTGACGATTGCCTCCACGCTCATTGCCGCGCAATTCATCGCCGCATCGCTCACCACCACCTGGCTGCCAGGTCTGGCCGCACTTGCTTCCGTGGCCGCGTCATTCATCATCTCCTCACTGATCCCCGACCCCAAAAAGTCATGAACCCGATCGACAAAGCCAACGCGCTGATCGAAGCCCTACCTTACCTCCAGGCATTTCGCGGAAAAACTTTCCTCATCAAAATGGGCGGATCCGCGATGGAAGATCCCGAGCTCGTTGCCAAGGTCATGCGCGACATCGTCTTTCTCGAAGTCGCAGGCATCAACCCGATCGTCGTCCACGGCGGCGGCAAATCGATTTCCGCCGCCATGGAAAAGGCCGGACTCGAGGCAAAATTTATCGGCGGCTTCCGCGTCACAACCGATGAGGCCATCGACATCGTCGCACGCGTGCTCTCGGAGGAAATCAACCCGAACCTCGTGCGCATGATCCGCGAGTTCGGCGGCAAGGCGGTAGGCATCCCTGGCAACGATGTGTTTCTCGGCGAAAAAACCAAGGTCGCCGGACCTGACGGAACCCCTGTCGACATCGGCCGCGTCGGCGAAGTCGTCGGCTGCCAACTCGCCCACATGGATGCCGCCCACCAAGCAGGCATCGTGCCCGTCATTTCACCTCTTGCTGCAGAACTCGCCACCGGCCGACCTCTCAACATCAACGCCGATCTCGCCGCAGCCGCCCTAGCCAAGGAACTCCGCGTCGCGAAACTCGTCTATCTCTCCGATGTCCCGGGCCTGCTCTCCGACCCCAAAGACCCCTCGTCGCTCATTCATTCGGTCAACCGCAAGGACGCCGATGCGATGATCGCCGACGGCACGATCTCCGGTGGCATGATCCCAAAAATCCGCAGCGCCATCGACGCCCTCAACGCCGGCGTCCGCAAAGTCCACTTCATCGACGGCCGCCAACCCCACGCGCTCCTACTCGAAATCTTCACCGATGGCGGCATCGGCACCGAAGTCGTGCGCTGATCAAAAGGCCGGATTATTGGCCCCAGGTTTTGACATCGTCGGTGGCTTTGCCGGTGACTGAAACCCCATCAGCGCCATCGCTCCATACCGCGACGCGACGACCATTGAGCGTGACGGATGTGCTGCCGGTTCCCTTGGGTTTCACGTTCTCGAGCTTCTCATTATAATCAAGGTCCAGAATGATATTAAAGGGTCCACCCCATGGATCGTACATGCCATCGACTGTGGCGCCTGTCGTGTCGTAGATTATACCATTCTTATTGGCCTTGCCCTCCTTCACAGAAAGAAACTTGATGCCACGAGGATTCAAGCGCTGATCTACAGCGACTGTCTCAAGCCCCAAAAGCACCTTGAGCAAATCCTTGCCCGCCGCTTCATTGGTCTTCACCGTCGCATCCGCCGTACCAGCTCTCGGCATGCTTCCATACTCGGTGTAGAAATTGGCAACCGCGCCTTCGATCGATGTCGCCGCAGCAAGGCAGGTAGTCTTTTTCGCTTTTTGGATCGCCGAGCTGCCGGCCGAAAATCCAACACCCGCGAGCACGGCAATGATGGCAATGACCACAAGGAGTTCGATGAGAGTGAAGCCGCGATGGGCGCGTACGGAATGGGTTTTCATGATGGATTGGATTGGAAGTTCTTGCTGCGGGCCAATTGAGCTCACCCGACAGACCGCAGGAAATCGTTCATGCGACACAAGAATGCTTAAACCCGATCCCCCTTGATCGCAACAGTTTCCTTGGCGCGCCGCTTTGCCGTTGCGGGAGGGCGCGGCTGCACACACAATCCGAGCATGACCCGCAATACTTTGAGCGACGCGATCCTGACCCACATGCGGGCGCATCCGTCACAGCCGATGACAAAGTCGGATCTGGCCCGCCAGCTCAAGGTGCCAAGCGACCAGCGCGCGGATCTACGCAAGGCGATCGAAGGCCTCGCCCAGGCCGGCGACATTCACGAAGGCAAAAAATCCTGCTACCTGCTGCGCGCACAAGGCGGCAACTCGCTCGTCGGCACGCTCAAGTTCCACCCAAAAGGCCACGCGTTCTTTTTCCCCGATGCCACCGACGAATCGAACCTCGCCACCGGCATCGACCTCGCCACAAACTCGCGCATCCATGTCCCACGACGCGATTGCGGTACCGCCCTCGATGGCGATCGCGTGATGATTTCCCTCGCCAAGCCCAGCCCCAAACGCCTCCCGCGCACCCGCGGCGAGCTCTTCCCCACGCAGCCCGATGAAATCCGCGGACGCGTCGAAAAAGTCCTCGCCCGCAGGTCGGGCCGCCTCGTCGGCGCCTACCGGCAAAATCGCAAGTTCGGCTGGGTCGAATGCCAGGACAAAGCAATCGATGGCACAGTTGACATCACGGGCGACACCACCGCGCAGCCCGGCCAACTGGTCGTCGTCGATGTGGAAAATTGGGATGACCCCAACCACCCGCCGCGCGGCCGCATCATCGAGGTTCTCGGTTGGCCCGGCGACCCGGGCGTCGACATGAACTCGGTCATCCACCGCTTCGGCCTGCGCACCTCGTTTCCCGATGATGTGCTCGCCGCCGCACGCAGCGTGCCGGAACAACCCGATGCCGACGAAATCGCACGCCGTAAAGACTGGCGCGACAAGCTCGTGATCACCATCGACCCCGCCGATGCGAAAGACCACGACGATGCGATCTGGCTCGAGAAAAAACGTGATGGCTGGCTGCTTGCCGTGCACATCGCCGATGTCTCGCACTACATCAAGCCCGGCACCGCCATGGACAAGGAAGCCGTCGAGCGCGGCAACTCAACCTACCTCGTCGACCGCGTGCTACCGATGCTGCCGGTGGAACTTAGCAACGGCATCTGCTCGCTCAAGCCCGATGTCGACCGACTCACGAAATGCGCATTGATGGAAATTTCCGCCAAAGGCGAAATCACCCGCTCGACCTTCATCGATGCCGTAATTCACAGCCGCGCCAAACTTTCCTACGAACACGCGCAAGAGATCCTCGACGGCAAAGCGGCGCCGGAAAACTCGGACCCCTTGCTCGTGCCGATGGTCAAGGAAGGCTGGAAGCTCGCTAGCGCAATGCGCCGCAGGCGCTTCGAAAACGGCGCTCTCGATCTCGAAATGCCGGAAATCAAAATTCGCCTCGATGAAAACGGCCGCGCCTGCGGAGCTGATCCGGTCGAGCACATTCAGAGCCACCAACTCATCGAGGAATGCATGCTCGCCGCCAACGAAGCGGTCGCCCGCGTGCTTCGCCATCGAATGAAACCATCGATCTACCGCATCCACGAAGATCCGGATCCATCGCGACTCGTCGATTACACCGAGACCGCCATCCTCCATGGCTACCGCCCCGGCGACCTCACCAACCGCGCGCACATCCAAAAGTTGCTCGACGAATCCAAAGGCTCGCCGGCCGAACACATCATCAAGCTCGGCCTGCTCAAAAGCCTCAAACGCGCCGCCTATTCCGCCGAACCAATCGGCCACTACGGCCTAGCCAAAAGCGACTACTGCCATTTCACCAGCCCGATCCGCCGCTACGCCGACCTCATCGTCCACCGCGCGCTCCAACCGCTGCTCGAAAATCCACCGCACAAACACGATCGCACCCCGCCACAAGCGGAAATGCGCGAGATCTCTCGCCACATTTCCGACACCGAACGCACCTCGGCCGAAGCGGAAGCGGAAACGAAACAAATCAAACTCTTCGATTACCTTTCGCGCGTCGCGGAAATGCACGACCCACACATCTTTCACGGGCTCGTCACCGATGTGCGCCCGATGGGCCTCATGGTCGAAGTCCCCGACATGGGCATCCGCGGCGTGGTCAAACGCGAAGACCTGCCCGCCGGACGCTGGCGCCTCGAAGCCCACCGCATGGCATGGGTCTCAACCGACGGCATCGTGATCCAACTCGGCATGCGCGTCCCGCTCACGGTCACCGCAATCGATCGCGAAAAACGCTTCGTCGACTTCAGCGTCGCAGGCCCGCCCACCGGCAAGGGCATCCCAACCCCAAAAAATTCCAAAACCCCACCCGCCAAAAAACACGCGAAGAAAAAAATCCCCACACACAGCCCCGCCGGCCCCACCAAAAACCGCAAGCCCCCAGGCAAATCGAAACACCGCAGGAGGCGCTGAAGCAAACAAGCAACCCAGCCCGTGGAAACTACGCTCGATTTCATTCGCCACCTCCCTAAAACCGAGACCCACCTTCATATCGAGGGCTCGCTGCCGTGGCATCTGCTTCAAGCGGCTTATCCGGAAAAGTACGATTCACCACCCGCATCGTGGTCGCCGGAGTTTCGCTTCCGCAACTTCGCTCATTTTGAAACCGAACTGCTCGGCTATGCCGCCGATTTTTTCAACTCGCCCGATCGCTACCACGCCTGCGCGAAAGCGGTCTTCGAGGACGCCCTCACCCGCAATGTGCGATACATCGAAACGAGCTTTGCCTCAGGCTGCATCGACTTCCTCAACCTCGATGGCCACGCCGTCTGCGATGCGGTTCGCGCGGCTGTACCTGCCGGCCTCGAAGTGCGCATCTTCCTCGGCATCCATCACGATGGCTACACCGCAAAAATGTCCGCCATCCTCGAAGACGCACTCACATGGAAAAATCTCGATGGCATCGATCTTCATGGCGCCGAGGATGCCCCGGTCGGCGACTGGGCACCCGGCCTCTGGCAACGCGCGCGCGATGCGGGAAAATTCACCAAGGCCCATGCCGGAGAATTCATGGGACCCGAATTCATCCGCTACGCGATCGAAACTCTCGGCGTCACCCGCATCGAGCACGGCACTCGCACAATCGAAGATGCGTCATTGATCTCACTCCTTCGCGATCGGGGCGTCGCCCTCGACATGTGCCCGATCAGCAACCTGAAGCTCGGCGTGGTCCCCTCCGCCCAAGCTCACCCGATCCGCCAGCTGCTCGACGCCGGCATCACCTGCACAGTCAGCACCGACGACCCGATCAGCTTCGGCAACCACATCGAGGACGAATACCACCTGCTTGCCGAGGACCTCGGATTTTCTCACGAGCACCTCGCCGAAGTCGCCAAAAACGGCTTCAAAGTAGCACTCGCCCCAGCCGATTGGCGCCAGCAACAAATTCGCCAAATCGACAGCCTGCTCGGCTGAAATCGCCCCAAATCCCGCGCGAAGTGACATTTTCCCGAAAACCTCTTTTTTCGGATTGCCACCCGCGGCAAATCCCCCCAGTCTCCCCGCCCCCGCGAATCCCTAACTTCTTTACCGCGATGTCCAAGCACAACAGCCTCAAGTCCAACGCCTCGGTCGGCGGCAAACGCTCCGTTCTCAAACGCTTCGAACGCGTCAAACTCCTCAAAGAGCGCGGCGAATGGAAGTCCGGCCGCTCACCCCTCGGTCTGCCAAAGACCAAGCACGAGGGTTGATCCATCCCCGTCCATTCTTTCTCCAATGCGCGGAGCCCCCCGGGTCCCGCGCTTTTTCGCTTGAACCCTTGGCGCCATGAACGAAGGCACACGCCTCAACAAATTTCTCGCCTCCTGCGCCATCGGCTCGCGCCGCAAATGCGATGAGCTGATCCAAGCCGGCCGCGTCGAGGTGAACGGCAACCCATGCCTCAACATGGGCACGCGCATCGGCCCCGCCGACCATGTTCGCGTCGATGGCAAACGCGTCACGCCGAAGGAAACGATCACCGTCGCGTTCAACAAACCGCGCGGCTATGTCTGCACCCGCGAGGACGAACTCGGCCGCGACACGATCTACGCGCTGCTGCCGCACACCATGCATTCCCTCCATCATGTCGGCCGGCTCGACCGCGACTCGGAAGGCCTGCTCATCCTCACCAACGACGGCGACCTTTCGCAGCAGCTGATGCACCCGTCGAAGTCCGTCGAAAAGGAATACCTCGTCACTTCGAACCAAGCTTTCGAAAACGCCCACCTCGACCAGTTTCTTGAAGGCGTCTACACCCCTGAAGGCAAGCTCAAGGCCAAGTCCATCGAGCGCCTCTCGCCCCGCCGCCTCAGCATGGTCCTCGACCACGGCGCCAAGCGCCAGATCCGCGTGATGTTCGACACGCTCGGCTATCAGGTCACCAAGCTCCTGCGCGTGCGCATTGGCGACCTTTGGCTCGGCGATCTCGAGCCCGGCCGCTGGGCGATCCTCAACCAGGTGGAAATCAAAATGCTTTTGGGCGAATCAGGCTCGGAAAAACCGCAAGCCGGTCGATCCGGCGCGCCAAAAAAAGGCGGCGGCAAGCGCTTGTGACAGCTTGCCGAACGGGCAATCACACCCTAGCCTGTGCGGCACGCGGACATCAATCCGCCAATCATTTCCAACGCCATGAGTTCGAAAAAATCCGACAAGCCCAAAGCCAAGGAGCCAATTCACCTTCCCAGCAAGGAATTTTCCGCCAAAGCCCGCATCCCATCGATGTCGGCTTACAAAAAACTCTACAAGGAATCGATTGAGAAGCCGGACAAGTTCTGGGCGCGCGAAGCCAAGGAACTCGACTGGCGCAAAAAGTGGGACAAGGTCCTCGACTGGAAGGCACCCTTCGCGAAGTGGTTCACCGGCGGCAAATTGAATGTCTGCGAAAATTGCGTCGACCGTCATGCGAAAGGCGCGCGCGCCAACAAGGCCGCGATCATTTGGGAAGGTGAGCCCGGCGACAAACGCGTCATCACCTACGCGCAACTCCATCGCGATGTCTGCCGCTTTGCTAATGTGCTCGAACAACGCGGCGTGAAGGCTGGCGATCGCGTGCTCATTTATTTGCCGATGATTCCCGAAGCGGTTGTCTCGATGCTTGCCTGCGCCCGCATTGGCGCGGTGCACACGGTTGTCTTCGGCGGCTTCGCCTCCGAGGCCATCGTCGATCGACTCGAAGACTCCGGCGCCAGCATGATCATCACCGCCGATGGCGGATGGCGCCGCGGCAAGGTCGTCGCACTCAAACCCGCCGTCGACGAAGCACTCAAAAAATACAAAGGCGTCAACAGCGTCATCGTGGTCAACCGCTGCAACAATCCGGTCACGATGCAAGCCAAGCGCGACACCTGGTGGCACGAGGAAACGGCGAAAGTTTCCGCCAAACACGCAGCCAAGGCTTTCGACTCCGAGCATCCGCTCTTCGTGCTCTATACTTCCGGCTCGACCGGCAAACCCAAAGGTATCCTTCACAGCTCCGGCGGATACCTCACCGGCACCTACTCGACCACGAAGTATGTCTTCGACATGCGCGATGAGGATGTCTACTGGTGCACCGCCGATGTCGGCTGGATCACCGGCCATTCCTACATCGTCTACGGCCCGCTCGCCAATGGTGCCACTCAAGTGATGTACGAGGGCGCCCCCAATTTCCCCGACTTCGGACGCTTCTGGAAGATCATCGAGGAATACGGCGTCACGATCTTTTACACCGCACCCACCGCCATCCGCGCCTTCATCAAGGCGGGCGACCAATTCCCCGCCGCTCACGACCTCTCATCGCTGCGCCTCCTCGGCTCGGTCGGTGAACCAATCAACCCCGAGGCATGGAACTGGTATCACCAAAAAATCGGCGGCGGCAAATGCCCGATCGTCGACACCTGGTGGCAAACCGAAACCGGCGCGATCATGATCACCCCACTGCCCGGTGCCACCCCCTGCAAACCCGGCACCGCGACCCTGCCTTTCTTCGGAATCGATGCAGCCATCCTCGACGACTCCGGCAAGGAGTGCAAAGCCGACCAGGACGGCCGCCTCGTGATCCGCAAGCCATGGCCGTCGATGATCCGTACAATCTACGGCGACAAGGACCGCTACAAAAAAACCTACTGGTCCGATTACGAAGGCCTCTACACCGCAGGCGACGGCGCTCGCCGCGACAAACAAGGGAATTTCTGGATCATCGGCCGCCTCGACGATGTGCTCAATGTCTCGGGTCACCGCCTCGGCACCGCCGAAATCGAAAGCGCCCTCGTCGCCCACCCGGCAGTGGCCGAAGCGGCAGTCATCGGTCGCCCCGATGACATGAAAGGCCAAGCGGTCGCCGCCTTCGTCACTCTCAAGGGCAAATATCAAGAGTCCCCCGAACTTCGCGAAGAACTCCGCAGCCATGTCGGCAAGGTCATTGGCGCCATCGCCAAACCCGACGACCTCCACTTCGCCCCCGGCCTACCCAAAACCCGCTCGGGCAAAATCATGCGCCGCCTGCTCAAGGAGCTCGTGACGACGGGCAAAGTTTCCGGCAACATCACAACCTTGGAAGACTTCACGGTCATTGAGGCAATCCAAAAGAAAATTTCCGGATAATTTTCCCCATGACGACCACCCGTTACCTCATCGCCCGTGTCGCACAAGCCTTTGGTTATGTGCGCAAGTCCCAGCGCATGGGTGACGCCGCAAGAGAAATGCACTTGCTTCGCGAAGCGGAAGCCTACCTCGGCCTTTCGATTTGGGAAAATTGCAAAGACATCGAGAACCTATCAGTCGAGTACTGGAACCTGCGCAAGCTGCAGAAAGAACACGATGTCCTTCAGGAAAAAATCAACACGGCAGAAAGCGAGCTCGCCTCGGCCCACGAAGAACGCGCCCACATCCTCGAAATCACTCCGGAGACCAACCAGGAGCTGATCGACCAACGCGCCGAAAAACTCAAGGAGCTCGAGGCCCAGGCCACCAAACGAGACCTGGTCGTTGCCCAAGGCCGTGATGTCCGCCGCATCTATGTCGGCCTCAAGATGAAACTCGAGGTGCTCACCCAGGAGGCGTCACACCCGGAAGAACATCAGGATGAAATCCAGTCGGTGAAACAACGCCTCGAGGAACTCAAAAACGAGTTCACCGAACTCAAAAACAAACGCATCAAGGTCGGCCAGGAAATCGAGCAGGGCGATGCCGAACTCGACTCGATCGATGAGAAACTCAAAAACATCAGGCAAGACCGCAGGCTCAAAGCCTCCGATTCGTTTCAAGTCATCGGCGACTGCAACAAGCAACTTTCCGTACTGCACTCCGAAATTGGCGCCTTGGAAACTCAGATGAGATTGCTCCATGGCGAAATCGGCCGCTACGTCAGCCGCTACTACCACAACGATCCGCAGTGCGCCGCCGCAAGCGCGTCCCACCGCACACTCGCCGATGTGATGCGCGCACTCCGCCGCTCGATCGCACTCAATCTCCGCCTCTCCGGCAACGAGTGAGGTAGCAAGCCCGGCGGCTCATTCGTCGTCAATCTGCAAACGCCTCGGCGCCTGCAAGGGAATGGTGTCTTCGACCTCACCGAGATCAAGACTGTCGAGCACATTGGTGGTGCGCCTTCTGAGCAAGCTCTGACCTTGCCCTGAAACCACCATGCCCGGCACCTCGGTGTGGTAAGGATCATCGCCCAGCAACACAGCCGCCTTCGGCCGCAATGGAACGGCATCGAGCGCCGGAAGATTCAAAATCGCATTCTCAGGCGAAACCATGTCGGCCCCGGCACCGGAATGCTGCGAGCAAAACGAAAATTTGTCGGCACCCGCGCGGAAGTATTCGCCCACCGCCGTCGATTGCGATTTCACGACACCCGTCGCGGGGTCCTCCGCATAGTCATGGCAAAACTGCGTCGCACGCTCACCCGACACCGTACACACCGGCACCTCCACGACATTCGCGGGCATTTCAATTTTGCCGCCACCAAATGATGGCGCAACGGCATTCATCGTCGCACGCCATACCGGCATCGCCAAATCGCGACTGAATGCCCCCGAGTAAATCGCCCCATTGCCCGGCGTCAAAAATCCGGTCCACACCGCGCAACTCACCCGCGCGTTGTAACCCATGAACCAACAGTCGCCGAAATCATGCGTGGTCCCGCCTTTGCCCGCACCTTGAAATGGTTTCTCAAGCAAGTCGTCCAACACGCCCTTGGAACTGCCACGATACAGCGAGCCCGCCATCATGCTGTGGACCTGCCATGCAGTCGCCGGATCCATGATGTTTTCCTGCGCCGCCGAGCGCGGTCGCGACCTTCGGTAAACGGTCTGACCCTTGGAGTTCTCAACGCGATCGATATAAACCATGGCCTCGGGCGGCAATTTCCCGCCGCGCGGAAATGCCGAAATCGCACGAACCGCCTGCTTGAGCGAAGCCTCCTCAAAGCCCACTCCAAGACGCGGCAACAACTCGGCCTTTCCGAATGGAAAACCAAAATCAACGGCCTTATCGACCACCCGCTTCAACCCAACCCGATCTGTCAACCTCACCGTCGCGGCGATCTTCGATTGCTCAAACGCACGCCGCAGCGTGATCCTCCCCTCGTACACCGGCGAAGCAAGCTCCATGCCCCACTCGCCAAGAATACCCTCGCGACCACCCACCATCACCGAGCGGTTGTCCATCGGCTCATCCTCGGTCATCGATACCGGCGTCATCCCATTTTCAAATGCGGCCGCATAGATGAATGGAAAAAAAGTGGTACCCAGAGGACGCTTGCCCAATTCGATGAAGTCGTACGGCACCTGCGCGTAGTCACGGCCGCCGACATGCGCGAGCACCTCACCAGTCCCGTGATGGATCATCAACACCGCACCCTGCAAACAATTGGCGGGCTTTTCGGTGAGCTTCCTCTGCGGGTCATGCTTTTCGTGCACGTAGCCCGGCCGGGACTCGGCACGCAAAAGGCTGTCGCGCAAGGCAGTCTCCGCTGCCCGCTGGGCCTCGGCCAAAATCGTCGTGTGCACGGTGAAGCCACCCGATGACAAAGCATCCTCGCCCAAGGCCGCACCCACCGCATCCGCCACACGCTCATAAAGATGCGATGTACCACGCCGCAATGGCTTGGGATTCAAGCCCAGAGGCTTGCGCACCATTTCCTCATACTCCTCGTCGGAAATCACGCCCTCTTCATTCATCCGCATCAGCACATAGTTGCGACCGTCGCGGTTGATCCCGGGATTGTTCAATGGCGAGCGCCGGTTCGGATTCTTGATCAGCGTCACCAGCGAGGCGCATTCCTCCGCCTTCAAATCCATCGGCTCTTTGCCGTAATAACCCAGCGACGCGGAACGAATGCCGTAAAAACCGCTGCCAAAGTAAATGCGGTTGAGGTAAAACTCGAGGATCTGCCGCTTTGAATATTTCTCCTCAATGCGCATCGCCAAAAACGCCTCGACCAACTTGCGCTGGATCGTCGATTCCTTTCGCAACAAGGCCTCTTCTTTCAAGCTGTAAGCATTTCTCGCCAACTGCTGCGTGATGGTACTGGCACCCTGCGTCGCGCCCTGCGCATTCAGTTTGAGAGCCCGCAAAATCCCGATCCAGTCAACTCCACTGTGCGACTCAAACCGCGAGTCCTCACCGGCCATCAAGGCGTTGATGAAAACCTGCGGCACCTGATCGATCGAAACAACACTGCGGTTCTGCACGAAGAAACGCCCGATTTCACGACCATTGCGATCAAGGATCAAACTCGGGATTTCAAGATCATTGATCCTCGCAAGATCATAGCCCGCAGCACGCTGTCGGTATTCCTTGGTGTAGGCATTGGCAAAAAACCATGCCACAAGCGTTGCCACCGCGATGAAAATCAACAGGGGCAAGAATGCTTTGCGCTTGTGAAAACGCTTCCGGGAGTCCTTCCTGTGGTTCATTTTTGAGGTAGCCGCCATGCCCGATTCATCTCCATCACCGCTCCCGGAGGGTCGGGGACACCCACAGGCTTACCCGATCGGCGATGACGCCGCAACCCCTTCCTTGACGGGGGAAATCCTTCGGCAAATTGATGAAAATGGCCCGCTCGATTTTGCCGAATTCATGGAACTCGCACTCTACGAACCCAAGCTCGGATACTACGCCCGCCACACGCGGCAAATCGGCCGCAGCGGGGATTTTTTCACCAGCGTGAGCACCGGTCCGCTCTTCGGCGAGCTGCTGGCGCGCCGCTTCCTGCAGCACTGGCATGAAATCGGCGCACCGCAAAAATGGCGCGTCATCGAATCCGGCGCTCACGATGGCACCCTCGCTTTCGACATCCTCACCGCGATCCACGCGATCTCACCAACCGCCGCGGACTCACTCGAATACGCGATCGCCGAACCACTCGACTCACTGCGCGCCGCACAAAACGCAAAACTTGCACGCTTCGCAAAAAACATCCGCCAAGTCGGCAATCCGCTCGAGCTCGCCGACGAAAGACTACCCGGCATCGCCTTTGGCAACGAGGTCCTCGACGCGCTGTCCTTCCATGTTGTCGAGCGCCACGAATCATCATGGCTCGAATTGCGCGTCAGCCGCGACAGCGACGCCTCGCTTGCATGGACACGCCACGCGATCACCAATCCGGCATTGATCGCCGCACTCGCGCCGCTCGGCGAACATTTCACCGAAGGCCATCGCACCGAAATCCGCACCAACTTCGCCGATTTTCTCCAACCTCTCAGCGCGGCCCTCGATCGCGGCCTGATGATTTGGATCGATTATGGCTTTGCTGCCGCCGACTTGCACCACCCGCTGCGCCACTCGGGCACGCTCCGCACATTTTCAAATCACCGCGCCGGAGACGATCCTCTCGCCAACCCCGGCGAAAAGGACATCACCGCCCATGTCGACTTCACCGCCGTCGCCCAAGCGGCAATGAAACTCGGCGGCAAAGCGATCAACTTCCACAACCAAGGCGCATGGCTCACCGAGCTCGCACGCGACTGGCTCACTGGCCGCGAAGGGAATCCATCCGCCGCCGAAATCCGCCAATTTCAAACACTCACCCACCCGGCACAACTCGGCGGGAAATTCCAGGTGCTCGAAATCTCCTGGGACCCGAACGCTGCTCCTCAAGACCCCGCAAGCCTTTCACGCAGGCTCTTTCCGCACGACTGAGCGGACCACCGGCGATTGATGCCTTGCCCACGCCGCAGCCAGACGCTATCGTCGCAACCGCAGCCGGGATGGCGGAATTGGTAGACGCGCCAGACTTAGGATCTGGTATCGCAAGGTGTGCAGGTTCGAGTCCTGTTCCCGGCACCACCCGCACGAGCATCGTGCAAAAAACCACAAAAAACGGAAGAAGTGGAGCATAGCGGATTCGAACCGCTGACCTTCTCATTGCGAACGAGACGCTCTACCAACTGAGCTAATGCCCCTCAGACTTCAACAACCATCTGTGGCATTTGCTCCTTCTCGAGTCAAACTCGAAGTTGTCCCGCACGCCCGCCTCCTCGCGATGTGAATTTTTTCACATTCAGCCGCACGGATTGTTTTGCCAATCCCGCGCGCTTGCTCATGATTTGGGCATGAAATTTTCACTCTGGCCCCTACTCCCCGGCGCTCTCGCACTGCTCCTCTCCGCCTGCTCGAATACCGGCGATGTCGCATCAGGCGACCACCCCACCGGCACCGGCCCCTTCGACAGCGCAGGCAACTACCGCGAAGAATGGGCAGACGACCCATCGAAATGGCGCCGCCCGGGCCGCGCCGCATCAAGACCATCCGATGACACACCGGTGATCACGAAAAACGAGCAACCACCCGCCGATTCGACACCGCTTGCTTCCAGCGCCCCCGCACGCCCAAAACCCGAAACCAGATCCGTCAAGGTCCCCGTCTCAAAACCCGAGACATCCGAGCAGACGAAAAAATCAAGCGCCACCACCAGCAAGCCAAAGCCAAGCGTCGCCAAAGCCAAGCCCAAACCCAAAGCGACCTCGTCACGCTACACCGTGAAGAAAGGTGACACGCTCTCCACCATCGCCAGCCGCAACGGCACCACCGTTTCCGCCATCAAAAGCGCCAACCGCATCTCCGGCACCATGATCCGCGATGGGCAAAAACTCATCATTCCCAAACGCTGATGCATGACGAGGATTGCATCAATATCCTCGAGCCCAACCTGCTGATCCTTGCTTCCGCAGGTTCCGGTAAAACCTATCAGCTCGGCAACCGTGTCATCGGTCTGGTCGCCAGGGGAAACAAGCCGGAAAAAATCGTCGCGCTCACCTTTACCCGCAAGGCCGCGGGCGAGTTCGCCGACTCGGTGCTTACCAAGCTCGCAGCTGCCGCGATCAACCAAGAGGAAGCATCGGAACTTGAAAAACGCATCGGCCTCGATCCTACGGACTTCAACACGGTGCTCGCCACCGTCGTCCGATCCTTACCGCGATTCAACCTCGGCACCATCGATTCGTTTTTCGCCAAAATCGTTCGCAGCTTCCAATACGAATTCGGCATCACCGGAGGCAAATTCGACCTCCTCGAAGGCCCGCGAGCCACGGCACTCGCCGATGAAATGCTGGCATCGGTGATCAGCAGCAGACTGGACGCCGAAGGACGCGACAGCGAATTCCTGCACGCCTTCCGCCGCGCTACCATGGGACGCGAGAGCCAATCCGTACTCAAGGAACTCTCGGAATTCATCAAGACATGGCACGAGCAATACCGAAACGCGGATGATCTCGAATGGGGGCCTCCCGGCATTGCCCAAGTGGATCTCGACGAGTGGGAAAAACAAAAACACGCGCTCGCCAATGCGGCGATCGATGGCATCGGCAGCATCAGCTTTACCGACAAACGGCAGCCCGATGCATTGCTGGACTCAATTGAGGAATTCCGCAATCACACCATCGGCAGCGGAAACCTCAGCAATTCGAACAAAAGCCTTACCAAAAACATTCTCGAAGCAGTCGCCACCCCGTCAGGCCCGCTTGTGGTGAAATCATACAAGGCCTTCACGCTCGATGGCGCCACCGGCGATGCCATTCGCGAAATGGTCGAACTCGCCGCCCAATGCGAACTCAGCGCCGCATCCAAACGCACCGGTTCCATCCGCGAAGTGGTCAGGATCTACGACGAAATTTGCGAATCGCAACTCAGGAAAAAAGGCCTGCTCGGCTTCAGCGATGTGAAATTCCTGATGGGCGAATGGAAAAAAAACGAAGCTGCACGGCTCAAGCGGGAAGCCATCGACTTCCGCATCGACGCCAGCATCGACCATTGGTTGCTCGATGAATTTCAGGACACCAGCAACGCCGATTGGAACGGCCTCTGGCCACTCATCAACGAAGCAGCGAGCGATGATGCATCTAGAACCCTCTTCGTCGTCGGCGATCGCAAACAAGCGATCTACGGTTGGCGCGGCGGCGATGTCGGGCTTTTCAAAAAAATCACCGATGAACATCTGCCCGGCATCACAACGGCACCGATGTTCCGCTCCTACCGCTCATGTCCCGAGGTGCTGAAATTGGTCAATAAAATCTGCGGTGATACGGCAACCATGCTCTCACTTTTCGGCGAAACCAACCCGCCATGGGAGTGGGAAGACCACATTTCCGCCCCCCACCTCGAAGACCAAACCAAGCGCGGGCATTCGCGCGTGGAGTGGATCCAAAATGATGAAGAAAGATTGGATCGCCTCGTCGCAATTCTGAAGGAGCTCGAAATCGGGAAACGCAACATGACCTGCGGCGTTCTCGTCCGCAACAATAAGCTTGTCACGGAGATCAGCGAGCACCTCAGGATCAACGGCTTCGATGTCATTGAGGAAGGTAGACGCAAACCTGCCACCGATAGCCAACCAGGTATCGCCATCACCCAACTACTCGAATGGCTCGCCAATCCGGCCGACCGCTTCGCGCGCGGAGTTTTGGAAATGTCACCCATGGCCGAGATACTGCGAAACCTGCATGGCAGCGATTGGAATGCGATGTGGGAAAATCTCACTCGCGAGATTTCAATTCACGGATTCTCCAACCCGCTCACATCCATCATCGCGCCGCTTGCGCCCACATGGTCGGAGTTCGGTCGTCGCCGCGCCGATGACCTCCTCGCGGCACTCGCCGACTTCGATGCCACCGGCTGCAAGTCCCCACGCGACGCTACCGAATGGATCAAACGACTTGAAATCGCCCAGAGCCCCGGCGTCGCAGCCGTCCAAGTCATGACGATCCACAAATCTAAAGGCCTCGGCTTCGATGTGGTCGTGCTCCCAAACATTCCGAACGACTCCGTTCCACAGACCAAAAATTTCGAAATCGCCCGCGGCGAAACATGGATCAGCGACACGCCACCCGCATGGGTCAGGCGCCTGAGCCCGGAAATTACCGAAGCGGAATCCCTCTGGGCCGCAGCCCAACGCTACGAAGCGATCTGCATGCTTTATGTCGCACTCACCAGAGCCAAACGCGGACTCTATGTACTGCTCGACCGGCCCTCCGAAAAATCTTCACCAGACAAAGCCTCGCTCTCCAATTGGATCCAACACTCAGCACTTAGCTCCGAATCCACCGACGAGATCCTCTTCGAGGAAGGCAAAGCAGATTGGTTCAATCTCATTAAGCCTCTTGAAGCCTCAAAACTTCCCTCGCCACTTGGCAAACTCCAAAACCCCGTTCGCAAACGCGCAACGGTCACACCAAGCCAATCGAAAAACAAAACCCACACTCCGACTCATTCACCAAGCGGCATGAAATTCGGATCGGAAGTCCATGCGCTGATGGAACAGATCACATGGATCGACGAGGGCTCACCCGCCTTGCCCCAATCCGATGCCGCGAATGCCGTCGCGAAACTCATCGCTTCCCCGGCGATCGCATCCCTCCTTAAACGCAACGGCAAATCCATCGACCTTTTCCGTGAACAATCCGCCGATGCCATCGTCGATGGCCAACTCATGACCGGCATCATCGATCGCCTCCACCTCCATCGCGATTCATCAGGCGTCATCACCCGCGTGGAAATCATCGATTACAAAACCGATGCCGTCGCCTCCGCGACCGACCTCGCCGATCGCTATTCCGGCCAAATGCAGGCCTATCAATCGACCCTGCAAAAAATCCATCCGAACGCCGAAGTTGTTCCGATTCTGATTTCCGTCAAACACGCGGAGCTCGTCCATTTGCAATCGCAGTAATTGTCGAGTCTCCGCCGAACAGGCATTCCACGCCCCCCTACAAAAAAAGAGCCCGGCACTTTGAATGTTTTCAAAGTGCCGGGCATATACCTGGCGACGACCTACTCTCACAGGACCTATCGTCCCACTACCATTGGCGCTGTGGCGTTTCACTTCCGGGTTCGGAATGGGACCGGGTG
>CANHQM010000025.1 GCA_947462835.1 Akkermansiaceae bacterium | reverse complement strand
TTCTGTTGGTGCAACCGCTTCCAATCCATCGAACAGGCCAGACTCAAACTCCGAGCCTGGATCCATCACTACAACCATCACCGCCCTCACCAATCACTCAAATACAAATCACCTCACCAATACCACCAACACCTATGCCAACCAGCAGCTTAATTAACAATAAAAGCTGCTCAACTTACAGGGGAGCACTACATATAAGCGCTAAACACAGTACTTCTGGCAGTTTTGTCAGAGCTTTGGCGGCTCTGGCCCTACGCGTTGCGGCCATCGATGGCTTGAGAGGCAGCTACGAGGGCTTTAGACTAGGCAGTAAGGTGTCTTCTTTTTCGTTTCATCGGTCAGATTTTGGTGGTTATTTGCCCCTCTCAGACCTGATAAAGTTTCAACAAATCGCTGGCCGTTTTGCGGGACCACTTCACTATGCTGTCTTTTTAAGTATAACGATAAATTCAACATCATTTTTTCGTGTGGGGTATATTTCTTCAACCTTAAGGTCAATATATTTCATTGAAAATAAGAATTCGATATTTTTTTCAAATGATGCGGGTGTAAATTGCATCGAATGAACATCGATGTAATGATTTTCAGCAATTGATTGTCTGTATTCATCAATCGAACTGATGACCTTGTTAAGGTCCACTTTATTTTCACCATGATCTCCAGCCCAATGTCTTGCCGCATCATTGTGACATGTTAGAGCCCTATGCTCGATAACGGATTTGATTGAATGGTTATTTGTCGAATTGGTGTGTCTATCGATCAAATCCGCTATGGATGTTTCAGGTATAAAATGGTCAAAACAGTACCTTTTGTCTGGGCAAATTACAACATAGTATCCAGCTTCATTCAATATATTAGATACATCATTTAAATGAGCAACTAAATCCAATTGATGCTCAATCGCGTGGCATGACAAAATCAAATCAAATTTTATATCCACAATGTCAAGGCGTGCTGAATTGCTCACATAATTAATAAATGGTATGCTTTCAATATTATCTATGCGTCCTATTGCCTTGGCTCTAACAAACAGCTGCTCTTGATTTAAAACATCAAAATATTTAACATTCTCACCGGTTATGACGGGGCAGTCGAAGGGGCCAATTTCCAGACATGAGGAAAATACACATTTGGAAATATGAGCAACAAGATCTCTTCGATTAGAGATAGGGCCCGCTATGCGGCCCTCTTCAAGCCCGTGGCCCCTATAATGCGCCTCTAGTTGAGTATCATTTAATTTCTTTAGGTCCTTATTATTTTGTCTGTATATTTGGAGATCGAAATTTGGCGGGAATGTTTTCATTGTATTTTAGGTATTCTCATGTTATGAAACCATTTTTTTAGTACGGCTCTTGGGCGTAAGCCATGACGAAGAGCCCATTTTCGCAAAAAAATGAATGGCGAAACTACCAGTTTTTCCTATCCCAATATGTAGATATGACTTCATTTCATTAAATACATGAGGTAGGACTTGATAAGGTAATTTACATTTTAAGGCTAAAATCTTCATGGTCATAACTCAAGTTTGGATTATAATATGGATCGTCTGCCAAAGTAGGCCCCCATTTTTCCTTCATAAATCGGATTTCGGATTGGAATCGTCGAATTTTTTCAGGTGATTCCTCTTGACCCCTACTCAGGGATTCGTGGTGGTAGAGTTCTGCATATGGCGTCCATAAATTGCGATAACCTTCTTGCCGAACCTTGAGACAAAAATCCACATCGTTGAAGGCTACAGCAAGGTTCTTATCGTCGAGACCGCCGACTTGTTCGAAAACAGACTTGCGCACAAGAAGGCATGCGGCGGTTACGGCTGATAAATTTTGCGTGAGAAATAGTCGTCTAAAATATCCAGCGCTGTCTGCAGGAAAATACTTGTGGCTGTGACCCGCTACTCCGCCGATACCAACTATTACCCCACCGTGTTGAATAGTGTCATCTGCATAATATAATTTTGCTCCTACGCATCCGATCTCTGGTCGCAGGCAATGTGAAACCATTTCCCTAAGCCAACCCGAGGAGATGACTTCAATGTCGTTGTTGATGAGTCCGATGACTTCTCCTCTGGCTTGGGTAACGCCATAATTATTGATTGCGGAGTAGTTAAAGGGATGGTTGTAGGGCACCACGCGCACTCGTGTATCCTCGAGTTGGATTTTTACGAAATAATCTATCGTATCGGCATTGCTGCTGCCATTATCGAGGATGAGAATCTCGAAATTTTGGTAGTCAGATTTCTCGATGATGCTCGAAATAGCTGTCTCGACAAGCTCACGGCGGTCGCGTGTGGGGATAATGAGGCTCACCAGGGGCTCCGGCCCGGGAATAGGCCAGCGCACGCGGTATGTGTTGGGAAGGAGATCTTGCTCCACACGCACTCCTTGAGGTCCATTTCCATTAAAGAATTCTACTAAAGAGCGCAAACCAGCATCCGAAGTATAACTCTTGCCGGCGGCGGATTGTGCTGTTGATTGTGGATGCATTCGCCAATGGTATAAAATTATGGGAATATGTACAATTTGAGCGCCATGTACATGAGGCAGGCAGCGGAGTAGCAGATCGTGATCCTGGCTGCCTTCGACACCAAGGCGGAACCCGCCGATTTTTTCCAAGATCGAGCGGCGGATCACGCACAGGTGGCAGATGTAATTTTGCGAGAAGAAGAGATCGGGGTTCCAATCGCTTTTAAAATGGGGCTCGGTGCGCGAACCATCCTCGGTTAGTTTGTCCTCATCGCTGTACAGGATCATGGCCTCGGGGTTCTCCTGCAGAGCAGCGGCGACATGATAAAGAGCGTGCTCTGAGATAACATCGTCGTGGTCGAGTAGCGCGATGAAATCGCCTGTGGCAAGGCTCAATGCGGAATTCGAGGCAGCGGAGATATGGCCACCCACCGGGCGGCAGACAATCTGGATGCGCGCATCGAGCGCTCGGTAGTGCTCAAGGATATCGCGCACATGCGGAGCGGTGGAGGCATCGTCGGCGATGCAGAGTTGCCAGTGAGGGTAGATTTGATTTCGGACAGAATCGATCGCCTCGCGCAACCATTCGAATTTTGTATTATGTGTTGGCATCACCACCGAAATGATCGGCGGTTCTTTCATGTTAACAATGTTCGACGCCATGGCTCGGCGATCGGATATTGTTAGCTCATCAAATTGCTTAACCCATTCGTCGTAAGTGCGACCATTTCTGATGGAGCTAGAGCTCGCCACATTCATCCACGAAAAAAATACTTTCCTTGGAAGGCCAGATTTTTTGCAGGCTATTCGTTTAAAGATACGGCGCGGTTTTTTGTTTTTATGAAATAACAAAAACCTCACCCATCCTCGCGGTTTTCCTGAATGATGGAATGCAAGTGAGCGAATAAAGGTCACCCCAGATTTCTTGGGTCCAGTATCAATTTTTTTATCCTGAATTTTGGAGCCTCTTTTGAGCAATTGGTCTCTACGATTTCTCACCGAGCGCTCGATCCTCTTTAGAAAATTGATCTTCTTTCGTTCTTCTCCGGGCGTCCGCCACTTGTGAAAAGCCCTCTTGGCCCAGGATCTTTTTTGCCAGCGCTTGGCGGATTCAATGACCGGCTTTAGCCCTGCAATCTCATTGTCACGAGCTGCAATCAGATGTTTGTTTTGATTTTGATCGTAAAGTAGCGAATGCCGGTCGCTCAGGGCGGCAAAATATCTAACCAAGGATTGTTTGTTTGATGGACTCCATCCGAGGCAATCCAATTTTTGATGATCTTCTGCGTTATTCAACTGAAGCACTCCGAGTCCGTGCGAATGCAAAAATTCAATGTTGAGGGGATATTGCTCTTTAAGTTCTTGCCAAAGCTTCCAGACGCCAAAGTTTCTTTCCCTGACTTGGGTGTCATGAAATAGCACAACCGCTCCTGGAGCCAATTTGGGCAACCATGATTCAAAGTCATATTTTACCGCCTCGTAGGTATGCAAACCATCAATGTGAAGGAGCTCGATAGAGGCATCAGTAAAATAAGCCAATGCATCGTCAAACGTCATTCTCATCAACTTGGAGAAGTGTGCATACTTCTCGCTGTTGTGATGATTGACCCGATTGTAAACGTCATCAGTATAACGGCCCGCATGTTCGTCACCGGCCCAAGTGTCAACGGCGTAGCATGATGTGGGCAAAGCATGCTTTTCGACAGTTTGGCAGAATGAAAAATATGAATTCCCCGTGTGGGTTCCTAGCTCAACAAAGATCTTTGGCGTTACCTGTTGAATGATCCAAGAGGCGAGAGGCAAATGACCAACCCATCCATTTGGTGCTTCAATGGATGGGGCTTTAAAGGATGCAGCTGTAATGTAACATTCAGTAGATTTATCCTTTAAGCTCATGATGCGAATTCAAAATTTTAAGGAATAATTTTTATGGAAGCATACTAGGTTCATTCAGGCTTCCATTCGTTTAATGTGGTTTTCAACGCTTCTATCACAGGCCTCATCTCCACTCCAGCTTCGATCAACTTGCCGCTATCCATGATGCAATTCGATCGCGCGGCTACTGCTCCTGTGGTGTAAAACTCATCATCATTCTCCCAAAACTCGAATTCGCGGGCAGGCTTGAGGATATCTTTGATCATTTCCAGCACCTCGGCGGTCGAGACATAGCCGGGATTCGTGACATTGTAGATGCCAAAGGGAACTTTTTGGAACCAGCAATCAAGGCAGGCCTTCACATAGTCGCTACGATGCGAGAGTGAGTTGAAGTTGTTGTAGACCTTGGCATAGCGCTGGATCTTGCTGAGGTAGTTGCGGTGGTTGTCAAACTCATCGAAAGGAATGCGCAGCCGCCAGATGTAGTTTTGCCCCACTCCCTCGATGGCCTCCTCTCCCAGCGCCTTGGTGCCGCTGTAAAAGCTGCAGGGTTGATCTCGGAAAGAGAAATTCGGGATCATGCACTCGTCGAAGCCACGAATCTTCTCCGGCGAGTTGGCGGCAATCGCCTTGAACTCGGGCTTTGTCATGTCCTTCTCGACCACCCAGCCATTGCCGTAATCGACCCATGCTCCTGCGAAGATGCAACCCGAAGACACATGGCCAAATGGAATATCAAGCGCGGCGCAGGCGTGGGCCAGGGCTTGGGGAAACAGCGTATTGCCCTGCAGCGTATCGGCCTTGGCCGACTCGCAGGCATCGACATTCGGCTTGCCCGTATAGCCAGCCGCATTGACGACGAAGCTCGGCCTGTTGGCCTTGAGGTATTCGTAGAGCGGTTGAAAGCGCGTGTAATCAACTTGCGAGCGTGAGAGCGCCACAAAGCGCTCGCCACGGCGAGTGAGTTCCGTTTGAAAAGCTTGGCCGATGTAGCCTGTGGCACCGAGGAGTAGGAGCATGGGGAAGAAGAGGTCGGAGGTCGGAGGTCGGAGGTCGGAGGTCGGAGGTCGGAGGTCGGAGGTCGGAGGTCGGAGGTCGGAGGTCGGAGGTCAGAGGTCAGAGGTCAGAGGTCAGAGGTCAGAAATGGAGTTGGATTGCGGAGCATGGAGCCGAGCATTTTGCCTATTTCAATGACGAGGTTGGTTAATTGGAGATGCTGCTCCTTGGTGAGGTATCCGCAGTCTTTTGCAAAGTCGAGTGAAGTGTCGGTTTCTGAATTTTCACCGTCGCAGTCGGTAAGCTTGCTGATGAAGTGAGCTTCGTAGCGGCGCTTTGCCCAGGCCTCTCTCAGATTCATGCTAATTGAGCGTGAAGATCGACGGATTTGACTGGTTAACGCGTATTTCTCTTCTGCAGGAAAGGTCTTGCTCAATTCAAAAATCTCCATCGCGATTCGATAAGACTTTTTGTACACCTCGAGCTCTTTGGCTGTCCTGATTTGCACGATCGTAAATTGTTTTTCTGACTTCTATAATCTAATCTCTGATTTGCCTTCGCTTCGCTACGGCCATGCCAGTTTGGCTTCGCTTTCACTGCTGGTCGCTAAAGCTCCCGCTGCATTCCGACTTCTTATCTCTGACTTCTGATCTCCGACCTCTGACCTCTTCTTTCACGACTTCTTCCAAATACGCCCGGTACTCGCAATTGGGCATGGATTCGGCGATCGCCGTGAGCTCTGAAATGTTGAGAAATCCGCTTCTGAACGCGGCTTCCTCGGGGCAGCCGATCTTGATGCCGGTACGGGACTCGATGGTTTGGACATAAGCGCTGGCCTCATGAAGGGAGCTGCTGGTACCGGCATCGAGCCAGGCGAAGCCGCGGCTGAGTTTTTCCACCCGCAACTGGCCGCGTTTGAGGTATTCGACATTCACTGCCGTGATTTCCAACTCGCCGCGTGCCGAGGGCTTGAGGTTTTTGGCGATGGTCACCACCTCATTGTCGTAAATGTAGAGACCTGGAACGGCATAGTGGCTTTTGGGTTGTTTGGGTTTTTCCTCGATCGAAATGGCCTTGCCCGCAGCATCGAACTCGACCACGCCATAGCGCTCGGGATCGTGCACATGATAGCCGAAGACCGTGGCTCCCGAAGTGAACTCGGCAAAAGCCTCACCAAAGCCGTTATTGCCGTAAAAGATGTTGTCGCCGAGGATCAGGGAAACGGCGTCGCCGCCTATGAATGACTCCGCGATGAGGAAGGCTTGGGCAATCCCTTCCGGTTTGGCTTGCTCGCGATATTCGATGGAGATCCCCATGCGCGAGCCATCCCCCAACAACTGCTGAAAGCGCGGCAAATCGCGTGGGGTGGAAATCAAGCAAATCTCACGAATGCCGCCCTCAAGGAGAGTGGTGAGCGGATGATAAATCATCGGCTTGTCGTAGACCGGCTGCAGTTGCTTGCTGGCAACGAGAGTCAGAGGATAAAGTCGCGAACCGGCGCCGCCGGCGAGGATGATGCCTTTCATGGGAGAAGGTGCTGAAGAAAAGTTGCAAGCGTAAAGCAGAAAACTGAAATGAAGAGAGATGTCGGGGTTGTTATTTAGTAGATTCTTTTTTGCGCGCTACGCTTCCATCGACGCAAGAGATTGCGGAGCGACATCAGCCATGGGGTCGGTGAGTTTCTTTGTTTGAGCTTCTCGACCTCCTGATCGAGGACTTGGAGCATTTTGAATTGGGTGGCTGTGACCTCGCTGAGGGCCTGAATGAGACTTGGTGGCTCTTGTTCCGTTTCCGGGCGGAGTCCAAAAACATCGTCGTATTCCAGATGAGGGAAATATCTGCGGTGCATCTCGCGGTTTTCCTCTTCGAAGGAATCCATGACGAGCGCTTGCAATGAACTGGAAAGGGACGCGGACTTGCCGCATTGTTTGGTGAGCTCGGGAAACTTATCCAGATAATTGAAAAGGGCATTGTCGTGTACGTTTCTGAAAACTGCTGGCTTTGACTGGAGGATTGAGAGGATCGAATAATCAAATGTAGAATTCACGACAGGCATCTCATAATCCAAAGATCCATGCTGGATGCCCGCGGCCTCGGCAAAATCCTTTGCCAGGCCTTGCGGGTGAAGAAATCGATCGGACAATGGCTTGATGCGTATGTTTTCAGGATCGGCAATGCGTTTCCAACTCTCGAAAACATCGAGAAACCGCGGTGATTTCGCAGCCATGCATTGCCGGGCATAATCCTCCAAGGATATACCCGATTTCATAGGCCATTGTTTCCATGCTGAAGCAATCCATTCGTCCTGACGACGAATATAAGCGATGACATGAATCTGGAAATGCGTGGTGGCTGATCGAAAAAACTCAGCGTATTCTCCTCTGTTTGAGATACACTCCGCGCTAACAACCGCAGTTGTTTTACCAAAGCGCTCCATTATGTGGGCAAATTGCTGCCAAGTTTCAGCGAGGGCATAGGGCCTTTTTGTAGGCTCAACCTGCTGAAAGACTTTTTCAAAGTAGCCAATAGGGAATCCTTGTTTATCATTCCCAAGATTCATTTTACCATCAGCGATCCAAAGGGCGCAGTTGTCAGCCAGGCTCTTTTGATTTACTGTCAAAAAGCGCTGGATCGTGGAACTTCCCGCCTTGGATGTTCCGATATGGACAATGAGTTTTTTCACTATTTTTCACTCAGGCCGATGCGCTCCAGCTGATAGCTGCCATCGAGGATGTTTTGCCACCAAGCTTCATTTTCCAGGTACCACTCGACGGTTTTGCGGAAGCCACTTTCGTGGTCTTGTTTGGGTTCCCAACCGAGCTCGTTTTTGATTTTGGTGGCATCAATCGCGTAGCGTAGATCATGCCCAGGGCGGTCTGTGACAAAAGTGATGAGGGATTCAGAGGTCGGAGGTCGGAGGTCGGAGGTCAGATGCTTGGTGCGGAGCTCGGGGCGCTTCACAAGCGCATCATCCAAGAGACGACACAGCAGTCTCACGAGATCAATATTCCTCATCTCGTTGTTGCCGCCGATGTTGTAGGTTTCGCCGGGTTTGCCTTTGGAAATGGCGGTAAGTAGGGCCTCGGCATGATCTTCGACATAGAGCCAGTCGCGGATGTTTTCCCCCTTGCCATAGACGGGGATCCGCTCGCCGCGGAGGGCTTTGAGGATGACCACGGGGATGAGTTTTTCCGGAAATTGGAAGGGTCCGTAGTTGTTGGAGCAATTGGTGACAATCATCGGCAGGCCGTAGGTGTCACGCCAGGCACGGGCGAGATGATCCGAAGCCGCCTTGCTCGCGGAGTAGGGGGAATGTGGGTCGTACGGTGTTTTTTCGGTGAAGAGCCCCTGCTCTCCGAGCGAGCCGTAGACCTCATCGGTCGAGACGTGGAGGAATCGAAAGAAAGAAGTGATATCCTCTGATCTCTGACCTCCGACCTCTGGCCTCTGATCTCCAGCCTCCGACCTCTGATCACCCAACCCACGCCAATACTCCAACGCCGTCTGCAGCAGCACATAGGTCCCGAGAATGTTGGTCTGAATGAACTCGCCGGGGCCGTCGATGGAGCGGTCGACATGGGATTCGGCGGCGAGGTGCATGACCCAATCGGGCCGGAAATCGGCGAAAGCCTTGCGCATGGCCTCTGGGTCGCAGATGTCGGCCTGGAGCAGCTGGTGGTTCGGATTGCCCTCAAGATCTGCCAGCGAGCGGGGATTACCCGCGTAGGTGAGCTTATCGATGTTGAGGACCTGATGCCCCTTCGAGACAAGAAGATGGACGAGATTGGAGCCGATGAAGCCGGCTCCTCCGGTGACGAGGATTTTCATGGGTGGATGAACCAATTCCGTATGTAGTCAAAAATATGCCTCAAGAGAAGAGAAATGTTATTTCCGGTAAAAAATTTAGTGAATCGGGAGGGTAGAGGGTAGGAAGCAGAAATGAGGCGTCGCGGGTCGAAGGTCGAAGAAGAAGATGCCACTTCTTCATTACACTCCTCAATAACAAATAACCTCAAACTCTTCCTCCTCCGCACCCCTTGGTGGGAGTGAGATTCAAGATAAGAATCGGCAAGCTATTTGGCTTTTCAAAACTCGGAGCAAGATGCTCCAAGGACGGCCTGGATCAGGATGATCCAGCTACGATGAAGAAGAGAAGAAGCGGCTCCTTCATTTTCCGTAATGACCTCTGACCTCTTCTTCTCTACCTCCATCTCCTCTCCCCTTTGCTCACTTTCCTAACACAATCCCGGCACAGCGCTCGGCTTCTTTGAGAATTTCAGCAGCGGGGGTCAAGTGACCGGCTTTTTGCCATGCGGAGAATGGCGTGAGGAAGCGTTGCTCGATCAGCTCGTCGATGCCGAGAAGCACGCGAGAATTCGGCTTCAGGCGCGGCACAGGCAATAGCCCAACGCGGGCCCCTGAGCTGAGGGCTTCATAGATCATCGAAACCGAGTCTTCGCTGACCCAAACTTCATCGGCCTCGCGCAATTTGCTGGGCAACCAGTCGGGTGGCGTTTGTTGGCAGGAAAAAATCTCACGGCCCTCGAGGCGCACGCGGGCTTGGTCGAGAAATCCCTCAGGTGTGCGGCGCGAGTCTGTTAGCTGCCATCCGCAATCATCTGCCGTGATCCTTGCCAGCATGTCCAGCATCGCCTCACCATCCCAACCATGGGTCTTAGAAGGGCCACCAATGAGAATGAGCTTGCCGGTTTTAGGAGAATCACTCGCATGCACGCGATTGATCGCGCCACGAGTAAGGATGAGATTTTTGCGCGTTGGTTTTTTTGGGAAATCGTGGGACGGCGCGATGCAAAGATCGAAGCACCGCAAGGGTAGGCTAGGGCGCATGAGCACGATGCTCTTGGCTTGGTGTTTTCGCGCGAGGCAAAGCAAGGCAAGGTGCGTGGCGTGACCCGCAGCGATGATGAAATCGGGCTTCGGAAGACCAGCGCTTTGCGCCAATGCGGCAAGAACGCGACCAATGATGCCCCCCTTCCCTGTGATCGAAATGCGATAAATGTCACATGCCGCATGTCGTTGCATCGCCTCGGCGAGGCCAAGCGATTGGTTTTCATGGCCGGGCTTGCCGTCACCTATCAGCCAAAGTGTGAGAGAGCGTTCCGCCACGGGGAGAGGGTAAAGGGGAAGAGTTTCGGGATTCAAGAGAAGAGCAAGAGTAGAAGCACTAAATCTTAAATTCGAAATTCGAAACGAAGAGGAAGAGGGAGAAGAGTTATTGGTTAAGGGTTATTGGGAAAGAGGAGAAAGAAGCCACTTCTTCCTCTTCCCCAATGACCGCTGACCATTGACCGCTGACCGCTCCACAAAGGACCGCGGGCATCTTGCCCGCTTGGGCGCCTGTGGCGATGAATCGGCGCTGCGAGGCCGCTTCGCCCTACCGGGTTGAGACTTGGAGCGGGACGCTCCAAGGACGGCCTGGGACAGGATGTCCCAGCTACGATGAAGAAGTGGGCAGGATGCCCACGCTCCTTGAAGAAGCCGCTTCTTCCTCTTCCCCAATGACTGCTGACCATTGACCGCTGACCTCTTCTTCTACCACCCCCAATAACCCCTAACTCTTAACCAATAACTCTTCTCCCCACCTCCAGCGCCTCTCGAATCGTCACATCCATGTCGAGATAGCGGTAGGTACCGAGGCGACCAATTAAGGTGACATTTGATTCCTTCTCAGCAAGGGCTTGGTATTCGGCGAGAAGGGCTTTTTCCTTCACGAGGCGGATCGGGTAGTAGGGCGTGTCATCGGCTTCAGCGAGGCGCGAATGTTCCTCGTAACAAACCGTGTCCTCATGCGTCTCCCATGGGGTGAAGTGCTTGTGTTCGGTGATGCGCGTGAAGGGCACCTCAGCGTCGGATTGATTGATTTGGGCCGTGCCCTGGTAATCGCCCTTGGCGCGGATCTCACGAAACTCGAGCGTGCGGTATGCGAGGCGACCGAGACGATAACCAAAGTAGCGGTCGAGCGGGCCTGAGTAAAAAATGTGCTCATACGCATTGCGATCGAGCGACTCGAAGGATGTTCCGAGCGAGACAGTGATGCTCGGATGATCGAGGATGTTTTTGACGATCTCCGTATAACCGTTTTTCGGCATCCCTTGATAAGGATGATCGAAGTAGTTGTCGTCGTAATTGAAGCGGACCGGCAAGCGTTTGAGGATCGAGGCAGGGAGCTCCGAGGGATCCATCCCCCATTGCTTGAGCGTGTAGCCGCGGAAAAACGCCTCATAGAGATCCTTGCCGAGAAACGCGAGGGCCTGATCTTCGAAGCTCTGCGGATCGTTGATCGATTTGTCGCCGAGTTTGTCGATGAAGTCCCTCGCCTCGGCCGGTGACATGCAGGTGCCGAAAAATTGGTTGATCGTGTGGAGGTTGATCGGCAACGAGTAGACCTTGCCGCGGCTGGTCGCCTTAACGCGGTGCACATAGGGCATCATTTCGCCGAAACGGTTGATGTAATCCCAAACTTCGCGATCGGCGGTGTGGAAAATGTGCGGGCCGTACTTGTGGATTTGGATGCCTGTTTGCGCGTCGCGCTCGGTATGGCAGTTACCGGCAAGATGCGGGCGTTCGTCGATGACATGCACCGCATGGCCCTTCTCCACCAGCTCGCGGGCAATCACCGCGCCGCTGAATCCGGCGCCAACGCAGAGGTAGGAGGGCATGGGGGAAGATTGGAGTTTCAAGAAGCAGGTTCAAGTTTCAAGTGTGAAGAAGACAGAAGACTTGGAGACAGAAGAAGCTAGAAAAAAGAACGAGACCGGACGCCCATGAAAAAGCGACCTCTTCAATGGGGAGAGCCAGCATCCTGCTGGCTGTGTCACGCATCTTGCGGGACACCTCTTCTTCAAGGAGCCGTGGGCATCTTGTCCGCATCGTCTTTCAGAACGAATTTTTCACCGCCAAGCCGCCCTTCCTGCGGAAGGAGAGAGAAGATAAAGATGTCGATTTTTTAATAGCAACTCAATGAACGGACCTTTGGGACAAAGGTCCCTGCCTATGAAGAAGCGGCCTCCTCCTCTTACTCATTCAAAATTCAAAATCTAAAATCTAAAAATTTCATCCCCCCCCCTCTTCTCCTCCTCTGCGTTCCTTGGCGACCTTTGCGGCTTTGCGGTAAATCTATCTGAAGAAACCACTGGCAAACCGCTTCCTCCCCCCCTCAAACCGCCACGCCTTCCTCATACTGCAAGCGATAGAGATGAGCATAGAGGCTTTTTTCGTCGCTGATGAGTTCTTGGTGCGAGCCGCTGGCGACGAGTTTGCCGTTTTGCATGACATGGATCGTGCGGGCGTTGCGAATCGTCGAAAAACGGTGGGCGATGACGATGGTCGTGCGGCCCTGCATGAGGGTATCGAAGGCGAGCTGGATCTGCTTCTCCGATTCGCTGTCGAGGGCGGAGGTTGCCTCGTCAAGCAGGAGGATCGGCGCATTCTTGAGAAAGGCGCGGGCGATGGAGATCCGCTGACGCTGACCACCCGACAGGCTGCCACCATTTTCGCCGACTTGGGTGTCGTAGCCCTGCGGCTGCTCCATGATAAAGTCGTGCGCGAACGCGGCTTTCGCGGCAGCCTCGATTTCCGCATCGGTCGCATCCAGGCGCGCGAAACGGATGTTGTTGCGCAGCGTGTCGGAGAACAGGAAGGTGTCCTGACTCACCAACGACATGTTCGCTCTCAAAGACTCGGTTTTGAGCCCGCTGATTTCCTGCCCATCGACCTCAATACGGCCGGAGTCGACGGCATAGAAGCGCTCGATGAGATTAAGAATGGTCGACTTGCCGCTGCCCGAGGGGCCGACCAGCGCCGTCACATGACCACCGCTGCAGGTGAGCGAGACATCGCGCAGCACCGGCTGATTGGGGCGATAGGAAAAGGTGACATTCTTGAGTGCGATGTCGCCTTTCGAAAGTTGCAGTGGCTTAGCGTCTTGGGCCTCAGGGATCGAGTGGTCCGAGTCCAGCAAATCGTAAAGCATCTTTAGTCCAATCAATGACGCATGCAACGAAACATTCATTCGTGCGATGCGCTTGACCGGTTCGTAGGCGAGCAACAAGGCGGTGAGGAAGGCGATGAGCGAGTCCGCACTTTGGCCCAACACCAGATTGCGATAGCCTCCATAGAAGACGATCGTGGCCACCGCCACGCCACCGATGAACTCCATGATCGGGCTGGTGCGGGCCGACACAATCGCCATTTTGTTGGAAAGTTTTTCAACCCCGCTGATCGCCTCATCGAAACGCCGACGCATCGGGTTTTCCAGATTGTAGGACTTGATGAGCTTATTGCCGATGATCGCTTCCTGGATCGCGGAAATGATCTGGATAAAGCTTTTGTACTGCGACTGGGCGATCTTGCGGATGCGCTTGATGAGGTGACTCAAGGCAAAGGTAATCGGCAGAAAAATGAAGAGGGCCGCGCTGCTCAACTGCCAGTCGAGCTTGAACATTGCGATGAGCAGAGCGAGTGCGGTCAGCACATCCTGAATGCGCGTCATCAAAAGATTCATCACGGCACTCGCGGAATTCGCCGCCTGCGAGACGCGGGTAATGAGATCGCTCGAGGGGAAACGGACGAAGAAAGCAAGCGACTGATCCAGCACATGGTTGCCGATGCGGCGCTGTTGGCGGGCGACGATGTTGTTGCCGATCTTGGTGAGGATGACCGTGGAGCCGTATGCGGATAGACCCTTGATCAGGAAAACGATGATGATCGCGATTGAGACGCTGAAGATCTGGAACAGGCCTGGCGATGAAATGAACAAGGAAATGAAATACGCGCTGATTTCATGAATCCGATCCGCGATGAAGGATCCCGTGCTTGGGACCGGGGCGGTGATATGTTGTGCCGCCTCGCGCGAACCGAACACCACGGCGGTGATGTTTTGCATCAGGAACACCGAAACGGCCGTGGCAGCCGCCGTGCAGGCCATCAGGAAAAAGGCGAGAAGGTAGCGCCCGATATAGAGATGGAAATTTTCCTTTAGTACCCTGCGGATCAGGTTGCGTGAATTGGGGTCGGCAAGGACCGCTGATTTGTTTGATGCCATGATTGAAAAACTCGGGAAGGAATACCCCCCTGCACCGCCAAGACTGCACGCAGGGATCGGTAATTCAATGCGAAAGGGGGGAGAAGAAGTCAGCGGTCAATGGTCAGCAGTCATCAGGAAAGAGGAAGAAGCCGCTTCTTCAAAGAGGGGCATGGGCGGCCCGCCCGTGTCTTCAAGGAGAGTGGGCAGCTTGCCCACATCTTCTCAGAAGCAATGTTGCGCCGCCAAGCCGCCCTTCCTGCGGAAGGAGACAGAAGACTTCAAGACATAAGACGGAAGATGAAGAAGGCGCTTTTTCAATAGCAACTCAATGAACGGACCTTTGGGAATGCATTTGCCGCGCTAGCGGCAATTTTTCAAAACCGCGAAGCGGACTTGGCATGGCCGGAGCGAAGCAAAGGCACAAAGGTCCCTGCCTAGGAAGAAGCGGCTTCTTCATTTTCTTCCACTTCGATGTTCAATGTTGGATGTTCAATGTTCGATGTTCATTGCCCCATCCTCCTCTTCCGGCTGCTTGAGAAACGCATCGGCTTTTTCGCGGAGTTTGTCGGGTGATTCGTTGTCTTCCTCTGCCTCCAGCAGAAAGCCAAGAAGTGTCTGCGCCTGCTGGCGAATGTCTGGATCCGAATGGTTCAAAAGCCCAAGAGCACCGGACACCTGCTCTTTGGTTTGATCGTGGCCGTGAAGACCATGCAGATAGCTCTCGGCAAGCGGCAAGGGCAGATTGGGATCCAAGGAAAGCGGCAGCAAGTGGCTGAAGCCCAGATTCTTGCCATGCTCCATTGCCTCAAGCCTTTCCGGCTTGGGCCGATTGGGGTTGAGGGCAATTTCGGCCAATTCGATAGCCGCTTCCTCATCGGAAATGCGATCATCCGTCAGCACCCTGTCGATCTGCGGAAATGTCGCGGGATTCGATGCCCTCGCGGATCTTGATTCTCCCCTTGCCCGTTTTTTCTGGGTTGGAGATGGGTCTTCGATTTGCTCTTCATCGGTTTGCTTTGGGGATGGCTCTTTTGACGGCGCCTCATGCGAGGCCGATTTTTCCAAAGGCTCGTGTTGGTTCTTTGGGGTCACGAGGTACCACGCAGAAAGTCCTGCGAGCAGGAGGATGAGAATTCCAGCCGCGAGAGTGCGGTTGATCTTCGGCCCGGGCTTGGGTGCTTGTGGCGTCATTGCTTGTTCGATCAAAGGCAGGCGCGGATCATGGAACGCACGAAATTCACAAAAGGCACGAGCCTGCAAAAAAAACGCGTTGCCTGCGGTGTGCGGGCAACGCGTTTGGGATCATTTGATCAGCGTGTTTGAGTGATGCCTCAGCGGTAGCTTTGCGTGATCGTGTGCTTGAAGCCGGCGATGCGGATGCTTGCCTCGCGGCGCGCGTTGGTTGCGTTCGCATTGACCGTGATGACCACGGTGCCGCTTCCAGCGCCCGATTTGACGCTGGCGGTGACCCATGAAGCGCCCGTCGTATCGACCGTCCAATCGCCGTTGGAAGTCACATCCACATTGTAGCTAATGCTTGCGGCCCTCACCTCCTTGCTCAACGGGCTGATGTAAGTGAATTCCGGCTGAAGGCCCTGGCTGTTTTCCTGGACTGCGAATCCGCCGGAAGAACCGCCACCGGTGTAAAAGCCGCTTAACTTGTCCTTGCCTTGCACCACCACTGCAAAGGCGTTGGATTGGGTATTGATTAGGCCGCGCGCCGTATCGGTGCGGGTGTGCGTCAACTTGAGAAGGCCCGACTTGCGATCATAGCTCGCGGTGGTCTTGTCGTTCTGGGTCGTGGGAACAGTGACTTTATTGGGCATCCAGGAGGCCACCTTGTTCACTCCATCGAAGCGGCCATCACTCCAGGAAAGGAGCGCGTTGTTTGCGGTGAGTGACATCGCTGGCAGTGGCAGCGTGCCCATGGTGGGCGGGCTGTAGTAGGCGCCACTGAGGCTGCGCTCCTGATCGTAGTTGCGGTTGAAGAGGCGGACGATGCCATCGAAGTTGCTCTTGCCTGCAGGATTGTTGCGCAGCGCGACATTTCCAAGCATCACGGTTGGCACCCCACCCTTTGTGCGGGCGTAGAGGGCCATGAATTCGCCTTCCAGGACCGAACCGGCGTAGGTGGCGCGGGAACCATCGGGATTGTAGATCTGCTGGGTGACTTTGCCGCCCTTGCCGATGCCACCCGTGGCCACTGCACTTCCTGTCGGGCCCGCGGCATCATCAATCGCCGACGCTTCAGAGGTCAGCTTCCTTGCCGGGAAGCCGATGGCGCGGCGAGCCTGATAGTAGTAGATGCCTCCAGTTGGGGTTTCCAAGGAGCCTTGGACGCCATAGCTGCCATCATCCTGCTCGGCCAGCTTCATGCGCAGGAAGCCGACATTGCCTCGGGTGATCCTTCCGGACCAGGTGCCATCGCCCATGAGCTTGCCACGCAAGGGCGCCTTGCCGAAGTTGCCCTCGAGACTGCCCGAGAAGGCACCCTTGGCGGTGACATTGAGGGTGAGCTTGAAGCCAAGGCCATCGTCACCGCTATAGAGGAGACCCTCGTAATTGCCGCGACCCTCGCTGAAGGAGACAGCCGAGCCCGCGGAACTGGCGGCAAAGGATCCGCCATTCGGATCGGTGAAGAGGATCACCACCTCTTGGTAGTCACTGACCCCATCGCCATCGGTGTCGACGAGCAGCGGATCGGTGCCATATGCCAGCTCATCGCTGTTGGAGATGCCATCGCCGTCGGCATCGCCCGGTCCATCCACATCCTTAGGTTTGGTGCGGGCATATTCGATCAGATAGCCGAGCTTTGTTCCGACCGTGCGGTCTTCAAATGATCCATCAGGGCGCAACAGGAGGCCGTCGGCGTTGTTGAAGTTATCCGGCTTGCCGGTGGCCCAAGGTGCGCGGGTTTGCGAGGTGCCAGAGTAGTAGGCTGCCCAACTTGCAAAGGGGCTGACTTCCAACCATTTCGTCGTATTCAGCTGGATTCCGTTTTCCCATACCCATGCGCCTTCGGCGGCCTTGTCCGATGCGCCCAGCCAGAGGTCATAAGCAAGGGTGGCCTTATAGCGATTTCTGACCGCTGTGTAATCATCACGGTTTTGGATCACGGCGAGGCGGCCACCACGCTCGATCGCGTCCGCTTTGGCTTCATCCCATGTGAAGGAGCCTTCGATGATCGCGTAGGGGTAGAGTTCGTCGCCGTCGAGAAGCGTGTCGCCGTCCGTGTCCTGATTGAAGGGGCTTGTACCAACGGCGGGTTGGACTTCGATGATGTCTGGAATGCCATCGGCATCGGTATCAAGGTCCTTGTAGCGTACCAACAGGTAGCTGCGGATGCGGGCTGTGGTGGGTGATGCTTTTTCGACGGTGTTGAGAATCCATTGCGAAAAATCCGGTGTGAATGGCACCGTGTCGAGCAGGTAGCGCCCGTCGATCTTCGCTGAAAGGTCGGTGTAAGCGTTGGTGGGGTTCACAATGCTTCCGTCCTTTTGCTCGTAATGACGCACTTGGACATCGGCCATTGTGCCGTTGCTGTTGATGGCGTCGCGGGCATTGCCCCAGACCACCAGTTCGTTGCGCTCGACATAAGCGGCGCGCGCATTGGTGCTCTTGGGTATGCGGACTGCATTGGGAGCTCCCGGCTTCTTATTGTCGAATACCCATAGCAGATCGGCATTGTTGGGGCTAATGACTGCCGAGCCATCGAGCGGGTTGATCTTGGAAACAATCGCCGCAGTATCGAGCGAATAGCCCGAAGGAAGCGATGCCTCGTAAGCCAACTCCAATCCCGTATTGATAAGGCGATAGGCCCGAAGCTTGAGGCCATCCGCCGTGGTGGCATAGATCCAGCGAGTATCGCCCTCACGGGTTTGGCTGGTGGAGCGCAGGAAATTGCCAACTCCAAGGGGGGTGGCGAAATTGGAGTCACTGACGAGAGCCCCAGTGGATGAGCTACGGCGAGCATCCTTAATCTGACCGTTTTCGACGGTCTGGTACACCACTCGCGTGGCGGAGGTGTAAAAAGCCCTGGGCGGCAGACCACCGTCTCCCAGGTTGGCGATGCGCGTGCCAGCCGACAGTTCCTCCACCACTCCGGATGGACCCGGTTGGCTGCCATTGACCGCAAAGATGCGGCGATGGGCGGAAACTCTTGGCTCAATCCAATTAGCCAAATAGTCATCTACATCAGTAGGAAAATTTTTGGGTTCATTCCCCACAAAACGATCGACATCCGATCTGAAATTGTAGGGGAACCATGCTGTCGCGTCGATCGAGAAGATCACCGATCCATCGGTTCCATGGCCTAGGGCGCGGACTTTTTGGATTGCCGTCAGATAACTATCATTGTTGGGAATGCTGATCACTGACGAAAGCTGGGGCTTGCCTGTGAAGGTCAGGCGATAGACATAAGCGAATGTACCTGAATCGTTGTCGTTTTCACCATTCGAGAGGTGTTTAAAGGTGACAAGCGTGTAGGCTTGGCTGGTTGTCGTGATGGGAGCCGTGGGCAGAATGTCCTGACCCGCGATCGGAAGGACTGTGGGCGCGCCAATCTGGCCTGTGGCCGAATCGATACGATAAACGGCAACCTTGATGCTTTGGCTGTCGCTGTTTTCGTCATCAGAGCCAAGCAGCCTATCGGGGTCGAAAGCGTTCGTCCAGACGATCGCCTCGGCACCAGAGACCATGAGCGGGATCGCAAATTCCGAATTGGGAATTGTGCGGGTCACGCCTTTGGCATCCTGCCAGAGTAGGACCCCATTCACATCGAGGAGAATGGCCGAGCCATCGTCGCCGAAGCGATTGTAGTCCGTACGGTTGCCGAAGGGCGCGAAGGCTGAAGGAATTGCGAGATTATTCTGCTCACGAACCAGTTGCACCTGGTCGTGCAGGTCCGGATTGGGCGGCGCGAGTTGGCCGGGTTGCGGACGGCTGGCCGGATCGTTCGGGTTCGACGCTGGCGTCGATGTGAGCTCATCATAGTCAGTGAAACCATCGCCATCGGTGTCGGGATCCAAGGGATTGGAAGTGTAGGTGGTGCCGCCCACGACGAATCCGTTGACTTCCTCCGAATCGGCGAGGCCATCTGCGTCGGTATCCGGGAGAGATGGGTTGGTGGCGTCGGCCGGGTCCCTCTTGGACTCGACATCGTCAGTGAGGCCATCACCATCACTGTCCTTCAGCCGCGGATTCGATTTGAAGCCATTTTCAAGATTCAAAACAAAAGCCGTGCCAGTCCAGCTGTAACCACGAACTTCCAAGTAATCGGAAATGAGGTCACCGTCGGTGTCAGACGATTTCGGGTATGTGCCCAGTTCGTACTCTTCCAAATCGGATAGTTGGTCGGAGTCGCTGTCTGCGAGCTTGGGATCGCTTTGACGGCACTCGAAGATGTAGCCGTATCTTCTGGTGAGCGGCGCCATGGCCCACTTGTAGTCCTGGCGAAGCACGAGGCCATCGGCATTGCCGTTGTTGTTGGGCTGGCCAACGGAGAAGAGGCCGGCGGCAGGGGTGGTATCGATGTTTGCAAGGCCAGGAATGATATCGCCCGCATCATTAAAGAACCTACCTGTCTCATCCATCCAGCGGTATTGGCCCTCAAGAGCACCTGCGACATCATTCGGTCCATCCATGTCACTACCGCCGAGCCAGTATTGCACTCCGATGGGCAGGTTGCCGAAGAGTCGCTCAATCGCAGCCCTCTTTTCGGGTGTGTCGAGAACCGCGAGATGACCGCCACGGCGGATCGCCTCCAGGCGTGCCTGTTCGTAGGTGAAGCTTCCTGTCACCAGATAGAATGGGTAGATCTCTTTGCCATCCGAGATGCCGTCTTCATCGGTATCGGGGTTATCGACTTCGGTCATAAGATCATCCTCTTCCAGATCGAGCAAGCCGTCGGCATCTTCGTCCGCGCCGGCACTGGTGCGGAGTCTGTAGGTTCGCATGAGTGCTACACGGGTGGATTCCCTCTCAAAGGTGCTGATGTACCATCCCTCGGCCTTTGCGTCGGGCGAAAGGCTGGGGGTCAGAGCGACATAGCGACCAACGATGGGCGGGGCCAGTTCTTTGGTCACAAGCACGTTCGAGGTGTTAATGGCAAAATGAGTAAGTTGCGCATTCGGCACGACACCGCCATTGGCGAGATCAACAGGCGCGGAAGAATTCATCCATGCAACTGCCTCGGTGGCCGATACGAACAATGGCATGGCCTTGGTGCTATTGGGCAACAGACGCGGGCGGCCGAGGCCGACGAGCTCGCCTGTTTGCCAATTTTTGGACGCAGGAACCCACACCAAGCCGGCACCTTCGGTTTTGATCAAAAGTGAGGCGTCCCGAGGATCACGAACATACGGATTGCCGCGAACCACAGGTGCTGGAAGCGTCACCATGCCACCCAAGCGAACAAGTTCCGTATCCAAACGGTAAAGCTTGATGCCGGTGTTCGCAGCGTTGATGGTGTAGATGAACGCAGGCAGGCCGTCGCGAGTGTAATTGGATACCGGAAGCACATTGTCCCCAGCATCAAGATTCTGGGATGCTGCTTCGAATCGACTGCCGTTGGATTGGATGCGAAGATCGCGCAGCGTCACGGCACCGGTTGGCTGCTCGTCGGCATCAAGGATCGATGTTTCCAAAATAATACGAGTATTGGTCACATAGGGCGCAGAAATGGCTGGCTCGGCCCAATCGCCCACCCAGTCGATACCCTCTTTGTCTTGGGTAGTGGTGACCCAGAAGCTGGCTAGCTGGACTTTAAACACACCAGGATCCTCATCATCGACATCATCATAAGTGTCGCGGGCTATGATGCTTGTGAAGAAGAAGGATCCATCAGAGCCATTGCCCAAGACTTGGATGCTACTAAGGTTACTGTTTCCAACTTTGGACACAAGTTGAGATCTACTCGAGAGCGTCTGTAACTTGTCGTCCCACGTGATGCGGTAAATCGTGCAGCTGAGTCCATCCCACTGGTCCACATCGCGCACCTCATACACGGGATTGCCATCATTATCTTTACCAGCTTCAAAGCGCTGCCGGGATTCGACGCCATCATCGAAGCGTGAAGATGCCACCAGGGTGAAACCGTAAGTGCTTGGCGAGACGGGACTGGTTTCGAGAATCGTTCCGTCGATCGTAATGAATGGCGAGCTCGTTAATCCACCGTCGGCTGTGCGGCGATGCACGACAATCTGGCTTTTCGAGCCTCTTTGATTGAATGTGCCATCGAAGCGGTTTTGCCACACCACACATTCCGTGTTTGATACATAGAGCGTCTTGGCTAGGCTGCTGTTGGGCACGCGCGCAGGATTTCCACGGTTATCCACCCATATGATCACGCCATTTTGATCGCGGATCGCAGCAGAGCCATCCTCGGAGGTCTTATCAGTATTCGGCCTCTGCCCAAAGGGTGCGAAAGTCTCCGTAATGGAAATGGATTGTTCATCATTTCTGGGGTTTGGAATGTTGTGGGGATCTCCGTATGTGAGTGATACTGGCTTGGAGGAGTTGTCATTCGGGTCGGTAGGAGGCACAGATCCGATTTCCTCCATGTCGGTAAATCCGTCACCATCGGTATCGACGCCCTGCGCGAGTGAAGATGGCGCGAACGAAAGGGCCGAGAGAATCGCGAGGAGCAGTAAGCGATGGGGGCAGGTTTTCATAGGTGTGGAGATTGGTAGGGTTGGGAAAGGGATGAGGAAGCGTGAGGGATGGTGGTGAGGCTTCGGTGTTAGGGGCGTGAGGGATGGGTGAGGGGTTTGGTTTCGGAAATGGAGATGATGAGGTCTTTGGTGCTTGGAGGGGTAAGGGTCGCTTCGTATTCAAAGAAATTTACTTAAACGGTAAATTTTTTTATCGAAACAGATGGGCGAGCGGCCCTTGAGCAGCATGAGTCAGCTTCATGTGACCTTGCTGGCCTGCAGCGACTGTGAGGGTGGGCGAACTCGTCATGAGCGTTCAGTAATTAAACTCATGAAACGGTAATCCGTCAAACGAAAAGGTCGGTTGGACGGGGGAAAAATCGAGATGGAATCAGAGATTCAAGAGTCCAGATTCCAGAATGCGGCGGGAGCTCTAGCGACCCGGTTTGAAGCAAAGCCAAACTGGCATGGCCGGAGCGAAGCGGGCTGCAATCAAGAAGCGTTTACCGCAAAGCCGCAAAGATCGCCAAGGAGCGCTAAGGGAAGAGGTCGGAATGCAGCGGGAGCTTTAGCGACCCACTTTGAAGCGAAGCCAAACTGGCATGGCCGTAGCGCAGCGAAGGCAAATCGGAGGGCGGAGGGCGGAGGGCGGAGGGCGGAGGGCGGAGGGCGGAGGGCGGTGGGCGGAGGGCGGAGGGCGGAGGGCGGAGGGCGGAGGGCGGAGGGCGGAGGGCGGTCACGGCGACGCGAGGCCGCGTCGCCCTACCAACAAGACGCAAGACATTAAGATTTAAGAAACAAGAGGCGGGCAGGCTCTTTGGCGGTTCAGGACATGGAATGGATGTTCCAAGGCTGGACTGGGACAAAATGTCGCAGCTATATGAGAAGAGGTGGCAAGATGCCCACCGCTCCTTGAAGACACGGGCGGGCCGCCCGTGCCCCCCTTGGAAGAAGTGGCGAATCATTCGCACGGACCTTTGGGGACAAAGGTCCCTGCCTAAGAAGACGCGGGTTCATCGTCTGCCTCAATCACCAATATCCTCTAACACTTCTTCTCATTCGCGTTCCTTCGCGTCCATTCGCGGTTCAAAAATCTTTGAAGAGTGTCCCGCAAGATGCGTGACACAGCCGGCGGGACGCCGGCGCTCCCCTAGAAAAGAGACTCTAGGGGGTGATTTGCGGCATTGAGGGATTGGATGAGATGACGCAAGAGGACGAGGGAGGCGGCGGCGTCGAAGAGGGCGTCGTGCCAGGATTTTTCCGGGACGAGGGCGCGGACTTGGTCGCTTAGACCGAGTTGGTCGCAGATGCTGCCGAGCGAGTGGTCGGGCAGATCGGGCCAGGCGGCGCGGGCGAGCAGAAGGGTATCGATCCATGGGCCGAAGCCGTGACCGGGAAAGGCACGCAAAAAGCGCTTTTCGGTGCCCTTGCCGTGGGCGACGACGACCGCGCCGGCGAGGCGTTTTTTCAGCTCGGGCCAGAGCGAAAGGAGGGTCGGGGCGTTGGCGAGATCCTTGGGGCCGATGCCATGAACCTTGCGTGCCGACCACTGGATCGGTCGATCGGTGTGAAGGTGCGAAACGAAGGCATCGACATGCCCGCCCTCAAGCGACCAGGACATGAGCCCGACCTGCACCGGGGTATCCGTCATGCCCGGAGCCGCGCCCGCCGATTCGAAGTCGATGGCGGTGAAGAGGCATTGGTGAAGGAGTTTCACTGGAGATTCAAGAGTCAAGAATCAAGAGGAAGAGGCGAGAGGAAGAAGCGGCGGATTCATCGACTTTTTCTCCGTGGCGCGGGTGTCCCGCCCGCAGCATCTTTTTCAATCTTCGACTGACAAAAGATTCGGCGCCGCGAGGCCGCGTCGCCCTACCTTTTTCCAAAGACTGTGACTGGATGTTCCAGCCACATGAAGAGGTGGATTCTTCACGCTTCCCTATTAACCAATAACAAATAACCAATAACTCTTCCCCCTCTGCGTTCCTTGGCGACCTTTGCGGCTTTGCGGTGAATCTTTCTGAAGAGGTGTCCCGCAAGATGCGGGACACTGCCAGCGGGACGCTGGCGCTCCCCTTTTGGAGAAGTGCCTTGGAGAACTCAGAGCGGTGGGAGGACGCCGGCGTCGATCGCGCCTTCGGCACCACCGGCGGGGGCGGCGACGGGGAGCGAAGTGCCAGCGGCTTCGGCGCCGCGGAGTGGGCGGCCGGTGGCATCGATGATCTGCGCGGTGACGAAGATGATCAGGTTGCTCTTGATCCGGTTCTCGGCCTTGGTCTGGAAGAGGCGACCGACGATCGGGATGTCGCCAAGGATCGGTACCTTGTCTTCGACATTTTGCACATCTTCGCGCATCAAACCACCGACAGCGACCGTGTAGCCATCGTAAATGGTGAGCGAGGTGTTGACCCGGCGGGTCGAGAAGACCGGCATTTCGATGCGGTTCTCGGTGAGGACGGACTCGGGTTGAGGATCAGTGGGATCTTGGACGAGAATTCGTCGAGCAATTCCTGCTAATTCTCCTGCGGCATCCGTTACTGTCTCGTAAATCCCAGGACTTCCGGGCTGTGCTGGAGCTAAAATAGGGCTGCCGTAGTTGATGAAACCTTCAAACTCAACGATTTCCGGCACGAAGCGGAGGTCGATCATGAAATCGTTTTCGCCGATGGTCGGTTCGATTTCGAGGGTCACGCCCGTGTTGCGGGTTTCGAAGGCCGTGGGGGTGGCCGGGGTGACGGGAATGCTGGAGGTGCTGCTGCCGCCAACGCCCGTGCTGGTGCCGGTGCTGCCCACCGACTGCGGGATTTCCGGGGGTTCGTATTCGGTGGGATAGATGAATTCGCGGATGACCTCGATGGTGGCTTTCTGGCCGGAGCGGGCGGTGACCGAGGGGGCGGTCATCATGTCAGCACCCTTCTTCTGAGAGAGGCCGCGCATCATCATTTTGAATTCCGCGTCGCCAAAAATGCCGGTGAGCGAAAGGATACCGGGTGCGACATTGGCGGTTTGAGCGGTGCGGTCAGGGTTGTTGAGGATTGAATCAATGCTGTTGCGGTTGATCGCGGCATCACCGCTGCGGGTGCCGGCCGTCATGATGTTATCGACATTGTTGCCGGGCAGGACAGGAATGCCATTGATCGATTCGCCAGTGAAATCACTGCCGGTGCGCGCGGCTCCATTGCCGATGGTACCGCCTGCACCAGTCAGGCTGCCGAACGGATCGCCGACTGCGCCGAGCACCCAGTCGAAGCCGAGTTCCTCGCTGTTTTCCTGGGAGATCTCGACAAATTTCGAGGTGATTTTGACCTGCTTGGGCTGCTTGTTGCCAATGGCTTGGACCAGTTGTTCGACCTTGTCGAGTTCGGTCGGGGTGTTGGTGACGAGCAGGACGCCCGAGTTGCTGAGGGTAGCGGAGGTGCCATCGCCGAAGGTGATGCCAGAGCTCTTGAGCAGCTCGATGATCGGCTTGCGGGCGGTGAGTTTGGCGGCGCCGCCACCGGCTGGTTCGGCGAAGGGATCGGCCTCGGCTTTTGCGCCGCCATCGTCGCTGCCGAGAGCGGCAGAGAAGTCGGGCGGGACTGTGAAGGTGCGGGTGAAGATGTCCTCGCCGGATTCCGTTTGCGGAACGAGCGTGACGGCGAAGTCATCGACCTTGAAGCGGAGTTTCGTTTGGTCGCAGATGTACTTGAGAGCAACGGCGAGCGGGACATTGCGGACGCGGAGTTCGCGGACGCGGAGCGAGCCCGGATCGGAAGCGGTCGGAATGGCAGCGCCTTCGCCCGGATCGAGTCCGGCATCGGGGGCGGCAACCGGGGCCGTGCGTGGACGGCGGACGACGAAGTTCACGCCCTTGCGGGTGGGATCGAGCTCGAGCGTGTCGAGCTCGGCCGAGCGCATGCGGAGGAAGTCGATGGCCTCCTCGACGGTCGTGTCTTCGAAGTCGATGCGCGGGATGACGATGCGGCGGAGTTTTTCGTTGATGTAAGCAACGCCGGATCCGCCGTCTTGAGTGATTTGGGTGCCAGTTGGCAGCTCGGGGAGTTCGGCCGGCACGGAGAGTTCCCATGCTGCGTCGACTTGCGAGAGAAGCTCGGCGCGGGTGTGATCGTAGGCGGCGCGGTAGTAATCGGATTTAGCGGCGGCGATGCGCTCCATGCCACGGCGGGCAGCGGAGTTGTAGGGATCGATGCGCAGGACATTTTCGTACTCGCGCTTCGCGTCGTCGTATTTGCCAAGATTGTAGTTGCCTTCGGCCGTGTAGAGCGTGCGGCGGACCTTGTCGACATTCTGGGTGTGCTCGTAGGTGAGAGCCGGATTGGTGCGGATCGGGTCGTCGAGATAGCCGAGTTCGCGTTTGGCTTCGAAATTGTTCGGGTCTTGAGCGATCACCGCTTCGAGCAGCGTGCGGGCCTCGGCATATTTGCCGACCTTGCGGTGCTGCATCGAGAGCCCGACGCTGGCATCTCCGAGGTGCTCGATGTAGCTCTGGCGGCGATCGGCGAAGGCCGGGGCGTTGGGCACGCGCTGGACAGCTTGTGCGTACTTGTCGACCGCCTGCTGGTAGTCGCCTTTGGCATACGCTTCACGGCCTTCGGCAAGGAGGCGGTCGCCTTCGATGGCGGCATCCTGACGGCGCAGCATTTCGCGCTGTGCAAGGCTGCTGTAGCCGTAGCCGCCTTCACCGGCGTTGGCCACAGACACGACGCTTGGCAGCGAGCTTGCCACAGCCATCAAGGCGATGACGGTGCGACAGGAGAAAACGGAGGGCGTTTTTTGCATAACGGTGGGTGGTGATTGTGGGGATTGACGAGGGATTTGGGAAGCGATTTCTGCAGGCTCAGCCATTCAAATTAGGGAGCTGGCCTTTCTTGATTTCGATTGACTTTCGGGAGCCATCGGCTGCGGGGTACTCGATGACGATGGCGTCGGTGGCCACCTTCTTGAGCAGGTAATTTTTGTTCGGGTTCTCCGGCGGCAGCGCGAAAGCCGTGTTTTCCTCGATTTTGAATTCGCGGCCCTCCATGCCGAGCGCCTCGAGCGAGAATACGGCCGTGCGGTCGTACTGGATGTGATCCGACTTGCGATCCTCAGGCAGCGGCGAGGGCAATTCGTAAATGGTGCCTTTTTTGTTCGGGCGCTGATCCTCGATGCGGACGATCGTGACCTCCATCTCGATGTTGATCTTTTTGTTGAGCTCCTTGCGGGTTTCGGAGCCGATCAGCTTGAAGCGGTTCTGCATCGGCGGGGTGGCGAAAAACAGACCACCGGGAGCGATCATTTCCGCTGGCGAAACCTTGTTCTTGCCGGCCTTGGAATCCTCGTAGTTGAAAGGAAATTTCCCTTCCGAGCCGAAGCCCGGGCGGATCACCCATGCGAGGCTTTCGTCCTTCACGAAGCGGAGTTTGGCGATCAGTGGCGGGATCGAATCCTTGTTGTTCGGGTCGGTTTTCGCGTCAAATTCCTCGGCGTTCGAGAAGCCATCGGCGTCGGGGTCTTGGCGGGGCGAGTCGGCATAACCGGGGTCGATGCGGTTTTCGATCCACCACGCATTCGGGATCGGCGGGTGGAGCGACGCGTCCTTGCGGAGGTCGATCGCCTTTTCCGGGTTGGTGCTGGAAATGAAAAGCGTGATGCCGGTGAAGAGGTCGACCGGGCGTTCGCCATCGACCGCCTGCGACCAAGTGCGGTCGAGGGCCATCGACTGGCGGGCTTTGGGGATCAGGTCCGCGCCATCGACGGCGGTCTTGTTGTTGCCGGCCCCGCGCAGCGAGGTGGCAAAGTCTTCCTCGACCGCATTGAGCTTCGACCAGCCCAAGTAGGCAAGGCCGAGTGCGGCGACGGCGGCACCGCCGAGTGCGACTTTTTCGTAGTTTTGGGAAAGCCAGGACATGTCCGGAAAATGGGAAAAGGGTCGGGATCAGGGAAGCTTGGCCGGAGGAAGGAACTGCATGAGGTCGATGCGGACAAAGACCTGAACTTCTTCCATGCCAAGCACTTGCGAGAGGATGCGGCCAGTCGCGGGTGCTGCGGGTTGGGCATCGGGCTGGGCGGCATCAAGGGCCATCTCGGCTGCCGCCTGCGGTGGTGGATTGTCGAACTTCGCGTCGCTGGTGCGCGGCGGTTCCTTTTTCGCGTTGCTGATGCGGATCGAGCGGACCACGGCGTAGTGGTTCTCGAGTTTGGAAAGCGCGCTCATGAAACCGCGCAGGGATTTCTCGCTCGCTTGAAAGGTCAGCTCCAGCGGCAGTGCGCGGGCGACTTGGTTCTCGGCGGGCTTGAATTCCGTGCCGTCCTCTTCCTCGAGCGGCGGGCGGTGGAGGTTCTTGAGCTCCGAGGGGCCGGCGGCGGCGAGTGTCATCAGCACCGCGCGGATGCCTTTGAGTTGGTAGTCGAGCATGCCGGTGGCGCTACCGCGGGCGAGGGACTCCTTGTAGTTTTCGAAGCCGCAGAAAAACTCCTCGGGCAACGCCGCTTGGGTTTTGCCGAAGGCCTGGCTAAGCTCGTCATTGACCGCGATAAGATTGTTGGTGAAATCCTGCGGCGAGATGTTTTTGATTTCGCCCGGGCGGAATTTTCCGAAGGACTCCTGCAGGGAGTCGAGCGACTTGCGGTAATCGTCGAGGGCCTTTTGCTTGCCATCGCGATTTTCCGGCTGCGGGTAGAGGGCGAGCGCCTCGAACGAGCGGGCTTCGTCGACTGCGGTGTCGAATTCGGTTTTGGCTTCGCCGTACTTCGAGCCGGCATTCATGCCGACGAATGCCAGCGCGCCAATCGCGGCCAGCGTGGTGCCGCCGAGCGCGATGGAAAATGTGTGATCCTTGATCCAACTCATGGTTTAGACGGGAAAGTGTGTGGGGTTGGGCTCACTTGATGGAGATCTCGCGGGCGAGCGGAAGGGTGATTTGGAAAGGCAGGCCGAGGTCGCCTGGCTCGCCCTCGACGGTGATGGCCATGATCTGCTCGTCGCTGAGCGCGACATCGGCGCCCTTCGCGTCTTTGACCGTGAAACGGAAGCCGGTCGATTTTTCGCGGAGGTTTTTGAGCAACTCGGAGACCAGGTTTTGGCTCTTCGGGTTTTCGCGCCAGAAGCCCTGGATGCGGATCGCGTTGGCGCTTGCGGCTTGAGCAGGCCCCGGTCGGCGGTCGGCGGGTGCCGAGGCATCGGGCCGGATGTCGTTGAGCGAACTGGTGCCGTAGGCGTTGTTGAAAAACTCCTGCTTCACGACTTCCTGGCCATTCGCGTCGCGAGCGCCCGGCGCGAGTTTCGGGCCGAGGGCCTTGGCGGCGTTGAAACCGCTGACCGGTTCAAAGTCAGTGAGCCAGACTGCGTCGCTGGCGAAGGCGCCGCGGACCTCGCTGATCAGGTCCATCCAGTAGGCGTGATCCGACTCCAGTGCTGTGTAGGAATCGGCGATGCGGCGCAGCTTGGTCTCTTTGGCGAGTAGCGCGTCGATTTGCATCTTCAATGGCGCGAGCGAATTGCGTTGATCGAGCATCGTGCGCGCTTCGTCGGCGGCCTTGGTGGCGGCGGCATTTTGCATGAATGCCCATGCGCCCGCCCCGCCGATAAGAATCGCCGCAGCGGCGACGAGATAAGGTTTTCTGCGTTGGGCGGCGCGAGCTTGCTCGACTGACAGCGGGACGAGATCGATGTGGATCTGCGATTTGCCGACGCCGCGAAGTGCGAGGCCGATGAGCTCGCCCATCGTGTGGGCCTCGCGCTGGATGAGCTCGACATCCATGCCGGAGCCCAGCGTGATCGCAGGCAGCGGATTGAAAAACTCAACCGGCAGGTTCAGCTTTTCTTGGAAGAATTCCAGCGTGTAGGGCAGGTTCGCGCCGCCGCCGGCGAGATACACGCGGCGCGGTGCGCTGCCGCCCTGCTGACTGCGGTAATAACTCGTAGTGCGGGTGATTTCCGAAACCAAGCGACCGAGGGCATTGCGAATGACCGTGGCCAGATTCGCCAGCGCCGGATCGAGTTGATCGGTGTGACCCGCTCCAAGCGCGACCATGCCATTGGAAATTTTCTGGTGCTCGGCATCGAGGAAGGAAATTTGGTATTCCTTGGCGATCGCCGATGTGATCGATGCCCCGCCGACCGCCACGCTGCGGGTGAAAAAGCGGTTGCCTTCGATGTAGAGCAGGTTGCTGGTTTTGGCGCCGATATCGATCAGGAGCACAGGCTCCTCGGGCTGACCGTAGGCCGCGCGGAAGGCATTGAAGATCGCCATTGGCGCGACATCGACTTCGGCGGTGCCAAGCCCGCTTTCGTTGACCGCGCCATTGAGCTCGTCGAGCGCATCGCCCTTGATGGCAACGATTACCACTTCTTTTTCGGCGGCGCCATCGATGAGCTCGTAGTCCCACACCACCTCGTCGAGTGGGAATGGCACATGCTGCTGGGCCTCGAAGGTGACAAGCTGCTCGATGTTATCAGCCTGTATCGGCGGCAATTTGACAAAGCGGGTGAAAACCGACTGGCCCGAAATCGCATAGCGCGCCTTGGCCTTGCCAAGCTTGAGGCGCTGCGCGAGATCGGCGATGGCGACACGGCTTTGCGAAATGCGTGATGCCTCCAGCGCGGGGTCGGCTGCAATCGTCTCTGTGTCATACGCCCTCAGCACGAGGTCGCCGGTCTTCGAGGTCTCGAAGACGGCCATCCCGATGCGCTGGGATCCGATGTTGAGAGCGATGCTTTTCTGGGGTTCAGCCATGATGAGGGGAAGCGAAGGAAAGGGTTGGTGAGACCAATCTCAAACAGAAGCTGTGGGGAGGCGAAAACTTGCCTTTATCGGCCGCTCGAGGTGCTTTCCTCGATGAAACGGTCCCACCACATGGCAGAGAAAGGCGTCTCCGACTTTTTGAGAAGCGGCACCGTTTCGCTGCGTGAAATTTTGTCCGTAGGAATGCTCCACCAGCCGACTTTGAATTTGCTGGTTTCTTGGAATACGCGCTCACCGTTGATGAGGACTTCGTAGCCGACTACCTCAACCGATGACTTGCCAGCGCGGTCAAATCCGGTGAGGCGCTTGATCGAAGCGGGCGAGAGGTAAACGGAGCAGTAGACATCCTCGTCGAGAGGAGCGTTGACATGCTCGATGTCCTTGGTGAGGAGCAGCATTGAGCCTGATTTTTCAGGGTTTTTGACCGCCACATACCACTTCACGATGAGGCGTTCGCAGGTCTTGGAAAGCGGCGCCGGGCTCATCGAAATGCGCAGCTTGGCTTCGAGCTCGAGCCAGTCCTTGGGCTTGAAGGTTTTTTGTTTGCCGCCAGAAAATTCAGGTGAGGGGAGATCGTCGAAGGCGGGCTTGTCGCCCATCACTTTGGCCTGCTGTGCCGAGGCATTACCGGCCGGAAGAACGAGGGCGAGGGCCGAGATCGAGAAGAGGGAAATGGTGCAGAGCAAATGTTTCATGTGCTTTGAATGTTTATAAGAACCTAGACCCCCCTTCCATTTTGGCCAGCCAAAAGCGCGGGGCGGAGGGAAAAATTTCCAGATTTGATCAGCCCTGGAGCCGATTCGGGTCACATGCGATTGACGCCAGGGCGCCTGGTGCGCATCACTTCGGCGTGGAAATTGTGGATTTTTCAAATCACCGACCCCTGATCGTGGGTGGTTTTGGCTCTGCGGCCGATGCGCGCCAGGCATCACCAACGCTGGTGGCAGAGTCCTGCGACATCGCGGAGGTGCGGCTCGACCTGATGCGCGACGAGCTCGGCGGGGCGACCAAGCCATGGGCCCATTTGGCGGGCATTCCCCTGCTTTTTACCGCCCGAATGGCGGCGGAAGGCGGCGCGTGCGACTTGGATGCCGCCACGCGCGAGGCCTTGCTGCGCGAGGTGCTGGACGAGGCCGCCTGCATCGACATCGAGGTCGCCAGCATCGGCGAAATGGCGGACCTGATCGACGAGCTGCGCCAGAGAAAGTTGCCGTGGATCGCGTCCTTTCATGATTTCGAAAAACTGCCGGAAAATGCCGTGTTGGAGGATCGGCTGGCGCGGGCGAAGTCCGCTGGCGCGGCAGTTTTCAAGGTCGCCGCAAAGCTCCACAGCCCGGGCGATGTGGCGCGCTTGGCAGAATTCCAACTCGCTGATCATGGCATCGCCGTCGCCAGCATGGGCATGGAGGTTTTGGCGCCGGTCTCGCGGCTGCTCTGCGCCCAATGTGGCAGCGTGCTGAATTACGGTTTCATCGGCCAAACCTCTACCGCCCCCGGTCAGTGGGACAGCCTGCGACTCAAGCAAGCCATCGCGAGCCTCGAGGCATTCGGGTGCTAAGGCAGGGATCATTCTGCGCAACGGTCCGCCCGCGAATCGAGCGCCTCTGCAGCCGCCCGTTCTTCCCCCATCCCCTGAACGACTTGGAATGCCTTGGAATGGCAATCTTTACAATTTCCCAGACAAATTGTATAGATTCTCCTTGCCGTCTGGGATGGCCGTGGTTATTGGTGGCGCATGAGCAGCAAGCGATGGTTGGCGCCGTGGAAGGATTCGGCGGAAAAGCCGGCGATTTACCACTGCATCAGCCGCGTGGTGGATCGGCGATTTGTCTTTGAGCAGGCCGAGCGTGAGAAGTTCCGGGCCTTCATGCGCATGCAGGAAAATTTCTCGGGCTGCCGGATTTTGTCGTACTGCCTGATGTCCAATCACATCCACCTCCTGCTCGAGGTGCCGCCGATGCCTGCGGAAGGCATCTCCGACGCCGAGCTTTTGAAACGCCTCTCCGCGATCCAGACCGAGGCTTTCGTAGCCGTGGTGGCGAAGGAGCTGTCCGATGCGCGCAAAGCCGGAAACGCGGTCCTCGTCGCTGAAATCCATGCCCGCTTCACCTATCGCATGCACGACTTGAGCGAGTTCATGAAGACCGTGCTGCAGCGCTTCACGCGGTGGTTCAACCGCACGCACAACCGCACGGGCACTTTGTGGGA
>CANHQM010000024.1 GCA_947462835.1 Akkermansiaceae bacterium | reverse complement strand
GGCCTGTCCAACGCCGGCCTGTCCGACACCGAGCTCCTGCACCGCCTCTCCGCTCTCTACAACGAAGCCTTCGTCGCGACCGTGGCCAAGGAGCTTGCCGATGCGCGCAAGCTCGTGAAAGCCGGACTCGCGGAAGAATCCGTTGTCGTAGCGCAGATCCACGAGCGCTTCACCTATCGCATGCATGACCTCGGCGAATTCATGAAGGGCCTGCTGCAGCGTTACACCCAGTGGCACAACCGCATCCACGAACGCAGCGGCCGCTTGTGGGAAGACCGCTTCAAAAGCGTCATCGTCGAAGACGGCGTCGCGGCGCGCACGATGGCGGCCTACATCGACCTCAACCCAGTGCGAGCTGGCTTTGTGAAAGATCCGGCAGAATACCGCTGGAGCAGCTATGGCGAAGCGATTGGCGGTGGTGCAAAAGGAAATGGAAAAACCGCGCGTGCAGGGCTGGTTCGAGCATGGGGCGCGCACAAGGGCATGTTGGCCGATGCCGCGCTGTGGTCGGGCGAAGTTTCACGCGCTTACCGCAAAATGCTGATGGCCCATGCGGTGGAAAAAACATCCGAGAGCATCGACCGCGACGGTTCTTTGGTGCGCAAGACCACGCGCAAGGGCATTGCCAAAGATCAGGTGGGCAAACAGCAGGCATGCGATGGCGAGATCCCCTTCGCCCGCATGCTACAGCATCGCATCCGCTACTTCACCGACGGCGCGGTGATTGGCAGCCGCATCTTTGTCGACGAAGCCTTCGCCAATTCCCGCTCACGCTTCGGCCCGAAACGAAACTCCGGCGCCCGCAAGATGCGCGGCAATGCCGCTGCCGCAGGCACCCTCCTCTGGAGCATGCGCGATCTGCGAAAGGGCATCGGGTGAGTTGATGAAAAATTGCGAAGGCGTTGTGCTTTAAATGCCGAGCAGTTCATGATCACAACACGAAGCTAGCTGCATAATTGCAGATTGAGAGATAAGTGGATGTGCTGTAAAAGAATTGGGACCTCGGCCACAATAGTAGTTTATCATCTTATTATCCCATGTCCCGTACTGCCAAATTCATACTCCGAATTGCCATCTTAGGCATGATCGCGGCTTATGTACTCGGGGACTTTTTTGTTTTTAAGGGGCCGCTAAGCGAGATCATCGATCGCAGCCTGTCGAGCCGACCAGATGTCGTCGCCCGCGTGGCAGGCCATTTCATCACCCGCAGCCAACTCGAACGCGCGATGCGCGAAAATCTTTGGCTAGATGGGAAGTCATTCGATTCGCTCAGTGACGTGGAAAAATCGCATGCCCGAGAGAAGGCGCTGGAGGAGCTGATCGATCACGCCCTACTGCGCGACAAAATCGCTGACGACACAAAATCGATTCACATCAGCGACAATGAAATCAATTCCCGATTGAGAGCGATGCTCAGCCGCTTCACTACAAAGGGCGAAATGGAAAGCTCAATGCGCGGCCAAGGCATCGCGAACGAAAGCGAACTTCGCGCAAAGGTCGCCGCGCGGCTGCAGCAGGAAAAATGGATCGAGGCACAAATCGCGCCGATGATTCGCACGAGCGATGAAGAAGCGCGGGCGTGGTTCAATCAAAACGCTGCGTCGATGGCGATGAGCGAGCGGGTCGAGGTCCGCCACATGTTCATGGCCGCGATGGATCACCCGCAGTCGGAGATCGATGCGAAGCTGGGTGCGGCGCTCAATGATCTCAAATCCCAGCGCAAGGACTTCGCCACGCTCGCCCGCGAACTCAGCGATGACCCCGCCAGCAAGGAGCGCGGCGGCTCGCTCGGTTGGATGTCGAAGTCCCGCCTGCCTGCCGATTTTGCCGCAGCACTCTTTTCTTTGCCCATCGGCCAACCTGCCATCGTTCACAGTAGCCTTGGCTCGCACTTGGTCGAGGTGACCGCACGCAAACCCGCCGAAGCAGCCAACTTCGATGAAATGAAACCCGAAGTGATCGCTGCTATCGAAGCCGTCAAACGCCGCGAAGCCGTCACCGAACTTCGCACAAAAATCCGTGAGTCAGCGACGAAGAACATCCACATTTTTAATTTTGAGATCGGCGATGACCACTGATTTCACTGATTTACTGATTTTTGATGGCATAAATCAGCGCTCAACTGATAACGATCAACCACTAAAAAAGTCTTCTTCATTTCGTGATTAGAAATACTCCTCTTCAATCAGTTCATCAGTGAAATCAGTGGTCAATCTTCACTCCCAAAACCCACGGATCCGCCCCATGTCGCGGCGGTCTTTCTTGGTTGGCCGGCCACGCGGTGCATCACGGCGTGCTTCGTGCCACAGTCGTTGCTCTTCGAAGACCGATGGATCCGTCATTTCCTCATAACATAGCCGCGCCTCGGGCGCTGCTACGCGACGCTCGATTAGGCCGCTGACCCGCACCACGCGCGTGCCCGGCCCCTCGGCAAATGGCAAATCCAGCACATCACCCACACGCAGGGCCGTTGCCGGTTTCAACTCATGCCCGGCACGCCGCACCTTTCCCGCCTCGCACATCTCCGCCGCCACACCGCGCGTTTTGAAAAACCGCACGGCCCACAGCCACTTGTCGGCCCTGACGCTTTCGGACATGGAGCAGTTGTATCAGCGAAACGAAAAAATAACAGCCCGCTTGTGAAGATCCGCCGCAAGCCTCATCAATCCCCGCTCTTGAGCACCTTGATGAAGGCATCCTGCGGGATGTTAACCTTGCCAAACATCTTCATCTTCTTTTTGCCCTCTTTTTGTTTTTCGAGCAGTTTGCGTTTGCGGGTGATGTCGCCGCCGTAGCATTTCGCGGTCACATTCTTGCGCATCGCAGAGATCGATTCGCGGGCGACGATTTTTCCGCCGACTGCGGCCTGGATCGCGACGACGAAGAGGTGCGATGGGATCACTTCCTTGAGCCGCATCGCCAGCGCGCGGCCGTAGGACTCGGCCTTGTCGCGGTGGACGATGGTCGAGAAGGCCTCGACCGGATCACCGGCGATGAGCATGTCCATCTTGACCATCTTCGCAGCGCGATATCCGGAGTGTTCGTAGTCCATCGAGCCGTAGCCACGGGTCATCGACTTTAACTTGTCGTTGAAATCGACGAGGATTTCCGCCAGTGGCAGCACGCAGGAAAGCATCACGCGCATGTCGTCGATGGTCTCGGTGTTGGTGACATCGCCGCGTTTTTCGAGCACGAGCTGCATCATGTCGCCGATGTACTCGCCGGGCACCATGATGTAGACATTGACGACTGGCTCGCGGATTTCCTGGATCGTCTGAGTCTCGGGGAAAAGTGTCGGGTTATCGACGATCAGCTCGGTGCCATCGGTGAGCGTGACCTGATAAATGACCGACGGGTAGGTCGAGATCACATCCATGTCGAACTCGCGGCGCAGGCGTTCTTGGATGATCTCCATGTGCAACAGCCCGAGGAAACCGCAGCGGAAACCGAAGCCGAGGGCGGTCGAGCTTTCCTGCTGATAAGTGAACGCCGGATCATTGATCTGTAGCTTGCCCATGGCGGTTTTGAGCGCCTCGTAGTCCGAGGAATCGACCGGATAAATCCCCGAGAACACCATCGGCTGGATTTCCTTGTAGCCCGGCAGGGCTTCCGGGCATGGGTGCGTCGAATCGGTCATCGTGTCACCGATCTTCACTTCGCTCGCCGACTTCATGTTGGCGATCACATAGCCGACATCGCCGGGCACCAGTTTGTCGCGCGCGCTCATCTTCGGCGTGAAGACGCCGACTTCCTTGACCTCATAAACCTTGTCGGTTGCAAAGAGCCTCACGCGCTGACCTTTTTTCACCGTGCCGGAAAACACGCGCACATAAGAAACCACGCCGCGGTAGGTGTCGTAGAGCGAGTCGAACACCGAACAACGCAGCAAGCCATCGGGATAATCCTTTGGCGCGGGAATGCGCGCGACAACGGCCTCAAGAATATCGTCGATTCCGATGCCGCCTTTGGCCGATGCCGGGATGCAATCCTCGGCCGGAATGCACAGGATATCCTCGAGTTGCTTTTTGCACTTCGGCACATCGGCTGCGGGGAGGTCGATCTTGTTGAGGACCGGAATGATGGTGAGATTTTGTTCCGTCGCGAGATGCAGGTTGGCGACGGTCTGCGCCTCGACGCCTTGGGCGGCATCGACCATCAGAATCGCGCCCTCGCAAGCCGCAAGCGAACGCGAAACCTCATAGGAGAAATCCACATGGCCCGGCGTGTCGAGCAGGTTGAGTTTGTAAGTTTTTCCATCCTTCGCCTTGTACTCCATCGCCACCGGATGCGACTTGATCGTGATGCCCTTCTCGCGCTCGAGATCCATCGCATCGAGGAGCTGATCCTGCTTTTCGCGCTGGGTGATCGTGCTCGTCGCCTCCAGGAGGCGATCGGAAAGCGTGGTCTTGCCGTGATCGATGTGGGCGATGATCGAAAAATTACGGGTCAACTCGGTGGACATAGCGGAAAAATGGATGCGGCGGCGCGCGGCGAGAGAATGCAGGAATCCGCCGACATGGCACGAAAAATCCGGGCCGCAGCGGCATCATCCACCGCGCCGCAAGCTCCCGCGATATACGGTCCCGGATGCAAAATTCTCGCAATGAGGCGGATTTTCGCTAGTTTTACCGCATAGAAGAACGAATCGCCAGCGACGCACGCTTTGCCAATTTGGCGAAAGTGAAGCAGGCAGGCCGCATCCCAATTGCCAATGCGACCCGTGAATTTTGTTTCCGCGCCATGAAAAAATGCGATTGGTACTTTCATCCCACCAATAAGAAAAAACCATCGTCATTTGCGGCTTACAAAGTCAAACGAAAGACTTTGCCAAGGATTGGCTTAGTGGCTAATCAACTGCATGCCAAATGCATCGGTTCACCCACTCAATGACTCACCAAATGGCTCACCCACGAATGAGGGTAAGATTTTTCGAGTTGGCACCCTGACCTACACGAAGGCCGCTCTTTTCTCGATGTGCGCCTGGCTGTTGTGGGGTGATTTTTGCCTCCAGCTCATGGAGGTGGCAGCGCCTTCCCTACTGCAGCTGAATCTCAATGCGCTAGGCGCCCCCAACTGGGTCCTGGGTCTGGCTTTGTCTTCGATACCTGGCGTTCTCAACATGACCGTTTGCCCGGCAGCGAGTTTCTACAGCGACCGTTTTCGCAGCCGTTGGGGTCGACGCATTCCATTTCTCTTCATCGCCACGATTCCGCTCACCTTCTTTCTGGTGATGCTCGGATTCTCCAGCCAAATTGGCGAGTGGTTGCACGGAGCCATCAATGGCGAATTTTCCAAGACTGCGGTCATCATCGCCGTGATGTGCGTGTTGGTGTTCTGCTTCCAGCTCTTCAACATGGTGGTGAATTCGGTCTACTATTACCTTTTCAACGACGTGGTTCCCGCCGAGGTGCTTGCGCGCTTCATGGCCTTGTTCCGTATTGTGGGTATCCTTGCAGGCGCCGTATTCAACTGGTTTTTCCTCAAGTATGCCGTCAGCCACATGACCGAGGTTTTCCTCATCGCGGCCGGGCTCTATGGTACATTTTTCCTGATGATGTGTTGGAAGATCAAGGAGGGAAAGTATCCCCCGCCGCCTGCCGTTGAGGAAGGACGCAACAGCCTCTTGATCGGCATCAAGACCTTCATTAAAGAGTCCTTCGCCAGCCGTTTCTACTGGTTGTTTTTTCTTACAAACACCTGTTTCGCACTCTTCTGCGTTGCGGGCACCTTTGGCATCCTGCAGGCCCGATCAATCGGCATCAGTGTTGAATTTGTAGGTAAAACGGCCGCCGTGGCAGGGATTGCAGGTGCGGTAATGATGTATCCCGCAGCCATCATTGCCGACCGTCAGCATCCCTTGAGGGTCCTCATCTGGGCCACCATCGCCGTGATTTGCGTACAGCCAGTATGGTTGGTTTTCCTGTTCTATGATTTCTCACCGGCGGTCACCCACGCGATCTTCATCGGCATCACTGTGATTTCCACGGCAGTGGTCAGCCTTTACGCGGCAGCGGAACTTCCGATGTACATGCGGATCCTGCCCAAATCCCGCTACGGTCAGTTTTCCTCGGCCAATGCGATGGTGCGTTCGCTGGCTGTTATTTTTGGAGGCCTGATCCTTGGCTTCTTGCTCGACCGCCTAGCGGTTGTTTATGACACCAAAGACTATTGCTACCGCTTCATTCCGATCTGGGCCATTCTGTGCATGTTGGGTTCCCTCTATTTCTTGAGACGGCTATACGCCACATGGGAAAAAATGGGCGGCGCGAAATCGTTTCGCCCACCGGGATTCGAACAGGACGAAGAGGCCATCGCCTCCTTTCATCAGAAATCAGCGGAGTGATCGGCCTCGCCCCATCTCTCATCGATGCAATGAGAAATCCTCAAATGACGCGGCCCTTCAGACGATGCTTTACAGTTCAAGCAAAGCGTGAGGACTTCTCGCCTTAATGCCGAAAGTTGGACCTGAACCGCCGTGATCTCCGCCGCACCAGACAACCATGGCCCAATGCTCGTCATCTCTCCCGTGCGTTGGGATGAGGCGTGTTTTTCGGCGCCCTCAGTGAGGGCCTTGATCGCTGCCGGGCTTGATCCGCTGGTTCTTTGCGCCGAGGAGGTGTGTGAATTTTGGCGAAGCATTCCGGGGCTCGAGGTGATGACTCACGCGTCCAATGCGAAGCCAAAATCAATCGCCGCAGATCTTTCAGCGAAAAAATTTCACAACGCGTTGATATGGGAGGCTTCCTCTGCGGCAGATGCCGCGCGCCTTGCTAAAATTGGCAATCGCATCGGACCAGCGATCAAGTCGCTGAAAAAAATTCTCACGCAAGCGATCACTATCGACGAGGCGGCGACGGATCATCGCGTGCGATTTTATCTTCAGGCCACCATGCAAATGGGCGTGGAAAGTTATCTGCCGGAATTTTTCACACCACTGGGTCCGCCAGCCGCATCACACCGCGAGCAAATTTTGCTGTGCCCGGACTCCGACTTTGGCAGCAGTCATGAATGGCCGCTGGGGCGATGGTTGGCGATCGCACGAGACCTCATCGATGCTGGCGAGAAGCTTCTGTTGATCCGCACCAACACCGGGCGGCAACTGGCTTCGCGAATGGCGGAGGCATTGGGCGATGCGATCGAATGCAAAGACATTGCAGCTGCGCATGAAGCATTTTCGTTGTTTGCGAATCATCGGTTCTTTATCGGCGCCGATGGATCCATGCCGCACCTGGCGTCGCACTTTGGTGCGACCTGCATTGTGCTTTTTGGACCGAATGATCCCCACTGGAAACGCCCGCTTGGCAAACGCCACACGGTGTTGCGTCACCATGTCGAATGCGCGCCCTGCCTACTGGCAAAGTGCCCGCTCAATCTGCGTTGCCAGAACGAATTGGAAACGGCACGCGTTGCGAAAGCCGTCCGTGAAGCGATCAGCTCAAACAAATGATCAAGGCGCGACTGCCAGACGCTCCGGGCTCGCGTCGCGCTCGAAGAGAAATCCGTTTTCCTTGTAGGTCTTGAGACGGAAATGCGTCGCAGTCGAAAGCACGCCTTCGAGCGAACTGAGTTTTTCGGAAACGAAACTGGCAACATCGCGAAGGTCATTGCCCTCGACGACCACCATCAGATCGTAGCCACCACTTGCAAGGTAGCATGAAACCACCTGATCGAAGCGCGCAATGCGCATGGCAAGACGATCGAAACCACCGCCGCGCTCGGGCGTGACCTTTACTTCGATGAATGCCGACACCGCCGTGTCGCCGGCCGACTCGGGATCGATCACCGCATGGTATCCAAGAATCGTGCCGTCCTTTTCCCACGATGCCACGCGCTTGGCCACCGCCTCTTTGTCGAGTGAAAGCAAATCGGCCAGTTCCTGATGAGTGAAACGGGCTTTGCGGCGGAGCAGTTCAAGCAAGGGATCGGTGGACATGGCTCTGTTGAGTTGGATGATCTGTGCCCTTTCACATCAGGGAACACAGGCACTATGCATAATTACACGGATGAGTGGAAACCGAAAACTTCGCGATTTTTCCATGCGCCGTAGCACGGCATATCGCAGCGTCGATCAACCCAGTGTATCGCGCAGGCGCTGGATGAGCCCGGCATCCTCGTCGCGCCCCACGCGGCACAGCGCCTCGGTAAGTTCATCGAGCCAAAGGCACAGCAGACTTCCGGGAGCAACGCTTCCCCGCAAACGCTCGCGACCTTCGCGCGTGATTTCGCCATCAGCAAGCAAGGCAGACTGCAAGTGAAGTTGGCCGCCATCCACGCAATCGACGATCAAAGGGTGACCCTCCTCATGAATGCGGCAAAGAAAACGCCCGGGGTAATCGACGATCTCGACATCGAATTCCATGCGTTGGCCAATGAGTAAAAAAATCATGCAGAGACCGAGCGAGTGGGATCGGCCCTCAGCCAGCACCCACGCGAGATCGCAGTTCGACGGCTCCCCTTCTCCATCATCGTCGGCGACAAAGCGCTCGTCGCCGAAAAGAAATCCTCCTAGTTCGCAGGCCGATACGACCGGATGCTCCCATGCCTCCTCAACCAACAAATCAAGCGCATCGGAAAGCGACTGCCGCATCGTGATGCCGTCGTGCAGGAAATCGGAGATCAGCCGCAGCATCGACTCCAGCGTTTCCCAGTCCTCAGTCAGCGCCGCCGCCCCACCGCTTGGTACCGACCACTCGCGCTCGAGCGTTTCACGCCGCGCGACACCCAGCGATCGGCTGAGCACGGATTTTTCCTTGGACGAAAGTTGGCGCGGAGCCGAGGCAAGCCAGTCGCTCAAATCACCTCCGCACAAAGCCAATCGCTGCGCCACCCGCTCACGCACTTCGGGCGTGTCATCATCGAGCAAACGCAGCAAGGCATCGAGCTCCTCCGAAGTCGGTGGATCGCTGGCATCAACGGTGCTGCGGGTCACGGGCATGAATCGATGTTCAATGCCAAAATAACCGCAGGCAGATGCGAGCGACAAGGAAAACCATGGTCGGCGGAAGGGGCAAACTTTGGGACAAAGGTCCTTGCCTAAAGGAGTGGACGGATGGTGCGCGATACTGGGTTCGAACCAGTGACCCCCTCCGTGTCAGGGAGGTGCTCTACCACTGAGCTAACCGCGCTTGGTTTGCCGTCGGGGCGGAGAATGTATGGTCAGCCTCGCGGCGTTGGCAACCTCTTTTATCGGTGATGGCATCACAAATGCCGGCCTCATTGAAATGACATCACTTGCGGCGCCCAAAAAAAGAGGCGGGAGATCCGAAGATCTCCCGCCGTTGACAAATCGTCATCCCTGAATCGCGGGTGGCCGCCCATCAGGCACGACCACTCCGGCGATTCGATTGGACGATTGGATTATTTCTTCTTCGCAGCCTTCTTGGCGGCTTTCTTCTTAGCAGCCTTCTTGGCCGGAGCCTTCTTCACTGCTTTCTTGGCGGCCTTTTTGGCTGGGGCCTTCTTAGCTGCCTTTTTGGCGGCTTTCTTGGCCGGAGCCTTCTTGGCAACCGTCTTCTTCACCGCCTTTTTAGCAGCCTTTTTGGCGCTTTTGGCGACTTTCTTCTTCACCGCTTTTTTGGCAGCTTTCTTGGCCGGAGCCTTCTTCACTGCTTTTTTGGCGGGGGCTTTAGCCGCTTTTTTGGCTGCCTTTTTAGCCGGAGCTTTTTTGGCAACTTTCTTCACGGCCTTCTTCGCGGGCTTAGCCGCGACCTTTTTCTTCGCTGTTTTTTTTGCAGCCATAGTTTTGTGTCGTTGGAGTTCGCGTTCTATGTTTGTTTTCTCTTCCGGCGTTAATGTGCCGGCGGAGAGTATCGCGAGGAGCGCCTCACCGAGGCGTCCTCCAAAAGCGTTGGTGAGGAAATCGTGGGTCGCGCGCTGCACGATCACTTCCTGTGAGTAGGCAGCTTGGTAGACATGCGCCCTGCCGATGCGCGCACGCTTCACCAGGTTTTTGCGCTCCAGATTCTGCATCACGCTCAGCACCGTGGTGTAGGCGCGATCCTTGCCGTCGGGCATCGTTTCGTGAATCGCGGCAACCGTCGACGGACCTTCGTGCCACAAAACCGAAAGGGCTTGCAGCTCAAGATTGGATGGGTGTGACAACCTTGCCATGCGTTCGCAACCTTGTTGCTAGTCGGGATAAAACCAACATTTAAGAAATCGGTCAAGTTAAAATGTACAGATTTTTAAGAAAAGTTTACAAGGCCGATTTCGACCTCAAGCGCGCGAAATTACGATGAGGATCGTAGATTCAAAACAAGGGCGCGCGCATTGATGATCTCACATCGATCGAAAACAAACTCGTTGTCGCGCGCGAAGCGATGAGACGCGCGAGCTTCATCGCGCACGCAAAAAAAACATGGTGATCGCACAAAGCGACAGCGAACGCAGAGTGCTCGAGTGAATGAAATCCTCAACGCGTGATCACTGCATCGATGAAAAATTCATCCGCAAATCATGCGACTCGAAAGACTCCGGATCATCGCCATTTCGATTCACGATGGAATCCGCGGGTGCATTGGCAGGCATGCGAATGACCCTGCCGCCCGTTTTCCGAGTATCCCGCGGAGGCTGGATTTATCGGGGTGGAATGACCATCTTGCGGCCGAGCACGACCACATCATTGGTCATGCGATTGGCCTGGCGGATCGAGGCCGCGGGGATCTCGTACTTCGCGCTGATGCCCGAAAGCGTGTCGCCCGCCACGACGGTGTGGATGGTTGCCGCGCCGTATGGGGTGGATGGTGGAGGTGGCGGAGTCATCGCTGCGCTCGGCTCGGGCGCGCTCGAAGGAATGGGTGCGGCGGGTGCTGTGTTGGATGCAGCGGGGTTGATCGTGCTGTGATCGTAAGCGGCAGGCGCATCGTAAACAGTGCTGGCCGGATCGGTGACCGTTGTGGCTGCTTGGTCCGGAGTGGCGTAGGAATTCGTAGGAGTATCGTAGATGTCGGCGCGGCGCGAACCACAGGAAACGAGTGTGGCGGCAAAGAGCGCTGGAGTGAGAATGCGGATCGGGATCATGGTGTTGGCGGGTGTTTGGAGCTGAGTGCGGAGCTATGCCGCACAAGTTTGAAACGCCACAAGGTGGCTTGTTTATTCAAATAGATTTCGGGCGGAAACGGAAAAAGTGTTCGGCGGCTTCGTTGGTATGACGCGCAAGTTCGTCGGGCGATTCACCGCGCAGCGTGGCTGCCTTCTCGGCTACATGACGCACGAAAGCCGGCTCGTTGCGCTGGCCACGATGCGGCTCGGGCGCGAGGTAGGGCGAGTCGGTTTCGAGCATGAATGTCCCGGCCGGGCAACGCAGCAGCGTGTCGCGGATCGCTTGCGCGTTCTTGAAAGTCAGCACGCCACCAAAGGAAACCAGCCCGCCGAGGTCGATCACGCGCGAGGCTTCTTCCCAGGATCCGGCAAAGCAATGGAACACCGCACGGACGCTGCTGTGGTGTCGGCGGTAGATTTCCAAGGCATCCTCAAACGACTCGCGTCCGGCGGCATCGCGCGTGTGGATGACCACATTGAGCCCGACCTTCGCGGCGAGTTGGAAGTGGCGTTCGAGAAAATCGCGCTGGCGTTCGCGGAAATTTTCATCGGCCCACCCCTCGGGCGCGGGATGATAATAATCGAGGCCGGTCTCGCCGATCGCGCAGACCCGCGGGTCAGCGACAAAGGCGGCAAGCTGCTCCGGCGCATCGTCCGGCGCGTGATGCACATCGCAGGGATGGATGCCGATGCAGGCGTGGACTGCCGGGCGCGTGGCGATTTCAAGATTCGCAGGCACATCGTCGAGGCATGTCGCCAGCGTCACCATGCGGTCGATGCCGGCGGCGAGCGCGCGAGCGATCAGGCCCGGCACTTCGTCTTTCGAAAAGCGGTGCGACGCAAGATGGCAGTGGGAGTCGATGAACATGGATCAGCGATTCAAGGCCCGCAGAAGACCACGCACTTTGTCGAAGTCCTTGATGCCGGGTGACGACTCCGCGCCGGATGCGACATCGAGCGCCGAGGGGTGAAGCATTTCCGCAGCGCGCGCGGCGTTCTCGGTTTTGATCCCACCAGCGAGGATGAGCGGCAGTTGCGGGTGCTTCGATTTGAAATCAAGCGCAGTGTTCCAATCGAATGTCTCGCCAGTGCCGCCATAGACTCCGGGCGCGTGAGCATCGAGCAGGACAGCGGCCGCGCAGAAATCTTCCACGCGTTCGAGGTCGGCATGCGTTTTCACGCCGATCGCCTTGATGAACGGAATGCCGGCCTCGCGAAGTGCCGCGGCATCGTCGGGAGTTTCGTCGCCGTGCAGCTGCACGAGATCGAGTAGACCCTCGCGAACGAGGCTGATCTGCAATTCGGCCGGTGCGTTCACAAAAACACCGACGCGCAAAATGCGGCCTTCGAGCGAGGTCAGCCATCCAGCCTCGGTGCTTGCGACATGACGCGGCGAGCCAGGCCAAAAGTTCACGCCGATCGCATCGACGCCGAGCTCAACGAGCCTTTCCGCGTCCGCTGCATTCGTGACGCCACAGACTTTAAGCGACACGCTCTGGTGATCGAGAAAGGAATCGAGCCGACTCATGCGGCGCAGACTATGCGATAAGGACCGGTTTGGCATTCGCAAATTTCAACTCATCCATCCAGCGATCCTCGAAGGATCCGACGGGCCAAATGGTTCTTGACGCCCCCGCCGTGGACTCATGTCTTGATGCAATACGCCGAGTGTCATTTCACACGGTCGTAAACATCATCAGCAACCCATGCAAACCGATCCGCAAGACCACCACGACTTCATCCATAGCGAGGAATTCCTCCAAGGCCTGATGAAGCGCCAGCTCCGCCTATCCATCGCCTGCGCCTCGGCCTTTCTGCTGCTTTTGCTCGGGCTACCGCTGCTCAATTACTTCGCGCCGGACTTCATGGCGCAACGCGTTGGTGGCTTCACCTTGAGCTGGCTCGTGCTCGGCGTGCTGTTCTTCCCCTATGTCTGGATCATTGCGCGCTGGTTCATCAGCCGCTCGATGGCGCTCGAAGCCGCTGAGGTGAAACTCGCCCAAGAAAACAATCGCAAGAATTCCTAACCCACTGCAACGATCATGGACTTTTCACAAATCAATCCCTGGATCCTCGCCCTTTCATCGATCACCGTGGTGGTCACCATTTGGATGGGCTTTCGTTCGGCCAAGACATCGAAGTCAGCATCCGATTTCTTTGTCGCGGGCCGCTCGGTGTCGGTCGGTTGGAATGCCTCGGCGATTTCCGGCGAATACCTCAGCGCCGCGAGCTTCATGGGCATCGCCGGCATGGTGATGTCTGCCGGCTACGACGCGCTCTGGTACCCGGTGTGTTATGCCTGCGGATATCTTTTCCTGCTGCTCTTCATCGCCGGACCCCTGCGACGCTTTGGCGCGTACACGATTCCGGATTTTGCCGAAGGCCGCTTTGATTCGCCGCTCTTCCGACGCATCGCGGTGTGCTTTGTGCTCTTCATCGGTTTCTTTTATACGATGCCACAAATGAAGGGCGCGGGCGTCACGCTCTCCTACATCCTTCCCGGTCTGCCGTATTGGGTCGGCGTGGTGGTGGTCGGCGCGGTGATCACGCTCAATGTCGCACTCGGTGGCATGAAGGGCATCACGCTGGTGCAGGCGGTGCAGTATTGGATCAAAATGTTTGCGATCTCGCTGCCGATCTTCGTGCTGCTTTCGGTCTATGGCGGATACGGAAAAAATCTTTCGCTCAATGATACCGCCGCGCCACCTGCGATTGAGCGCAGTGTGGATGCAAGCGAACAAGCGCGCAAACCGTTGCCGGAAAAAGCGCCGAAGGATGATCAATGGATCGCGCCCTTTGGTCCGCTCACGACCAAGGCCGCCAAAGCCGCGGGTCTCTCGCAGGAAGAAAGCCGACCACTCTCGCTCATTTACACCTACTCGCTCATCATCGCGCTCGTCTGTGGCACAGCAGGTTTGCCTCATATTCTCGTGCGCTTCTACACCAACCCCGATGGTGTCGCGGCCAAGAAGACGACGATGTGGGTGATGATCCTCATTGGCGTCTTCTATGTCTTTCCGCCGGTGTTCGGTGTGCTTGGAAGAAATTTCATGCCGGAGCTCTACAACGCCACCGGATCCAAGGGCCCCGACAAAGTCGTGCTCGAGCTCCCCACCCTGCTCGGCAAGGGCAACATCCTCGGCTCGGTGCTGAGCGGGATCACTTGCGCGGGAGCCTTCGCGGCATTCATGAGCACCTTCAGCGGTCTGCTTGTTTCGATGACCAGTGCCGTCGCGCATGACATCTACGGCCGCATGCTCAAGCCCGACTCCACACCCGCCCAGCGCATGCGCATGTTCAAAATTGCCGCCATCGTCGTCGGTGGTCTCGCGATGTTGCTCGGCACGCAGGTCGAACTTCTCGACATCAACTTCATGGTCGGCCAAGCCTTCGCGATCGCGGCCGCCAGTTATTTTCCGCTTCTCTTCATGAGCGCGTGGTGGCGTGGCATGACGATGCGTGGCGCAGCCACCGGCATGCTTGGTGGCGGCGTTCTCGCGCTGGCATGCGTCACGCTCACCAGCGTGAGCGACATCATCGCCAAGAACGGCCAAGCCGCCGCACTCAAAGCCGGCACGACATGGTCGCCCAACGCGCTTTCGATCTTCTGGCAAGAACACCCGCTGCTGCGCATCCTCGCCGAGCAACCCGCGATCTGGACTGTGCCGACCGCGATCCTGCTGATGGTCATTGTTTCCAAAGCCACCCGCTCACAAGTGCCCAGCGATGCCCGCATGAAAATGCTCGTCCTGCATGCGCCGGAAGCTTTGGGCCTCAAGCAAGAATACATCCAAGAGCAGCAGGGCCACGGGCATTGAGGGGGTATAGATGCTATATGTCCTATAGGACCTATAACCCTACCTCCCTATCATAAAAAAAATTGCCGCTCCCCTGTAAGCCGGATTCTGTCCATCCCGCTCGCGCGGGACTGTACGGTCATTTCTCTCACTTCGCCGGAGCGAAGCGCCCCGCTTGCGCGGAGTGCGACTAATACCCGGAGATTGACGGGCGGGCAGCCCTTCCCCTGTTCTGTCTTGCACCACGCGGGGTTTGCAATGCCGCTCCGGTTGCCCTCGGCGCGGTGGGCTCTTACCCCACCATTTCACCCTTACCTGTGCCCTTGCGGGCCATCGGCGGTATGTTTCCTGCTGCACTTTCCGTCCGGGTCCCTCGCGGTTCCCGTCCCTCACTTTCATGAGGCGCGCTGCCCTGTGGTGTCCGGACTTTCCTCAACTTCCGCTTGCGCGAAAATTGCAACCGTCCGGGGAGCGGCAAGGGAGAGGATGCCCCCGTTCGCGATGAAGTCCAAGGAAAAGATGCACCCGCAGACCCGTGACGCGCCAGTGCGACGGAGTTTCACCCGATCAAAAACACGTCGAGGAAAAACCAAAGGATCATCACCAGTCCAAAGATCAGCTTGATGCCCATGCCGGCGACCGTGCCGACCAATGAGCCCACGCCCGAACGCAATGCGGCGGCCATTTGCTCTCTGGCAAATGCGAGCTCGCAAACAATAGCGCCAAGCAGCGGACCAGCCAGCAGGCCGATTGGCATGAAAAACATTCCGAGCACACCGCCGACCAAGGCACCGATCACTCCCCATCGCGTGCTGCCAAATCGTTTCGCGCCCGCTGCACCACTCGCCATCTCGAGCACCTGCGAAAGGATCGCCATCAATGCCAAGAAACCCAGCGACCACCAACTCAGCCCCGAACCCTCCGCTCCAAGCATCAGCCGATGCCCAAGCGCCGCCATCAGCAAAAGCAAATGACCCGGCACCAAGGGCAAGATGCAGCCCACAAATCCGGCGATGAGCAAACAAGCCGTGATCGTCCACGCGAGGCCAAGCCCCACGCCCTCCAACGAAGTGATCGATTCAAGGAACTCTTTCATACAACACCTCCTGCAAATATAGACCATCCGATGGCGCGCAGTTGGGCGATTTCCCCAAAGGCAGACCTTGTGGCTGATCCAACAACGCAGCGAGATCTTCCATGCGCATACGGCCTTGTGCGGCGTGCACGGCAGCACCGGTGAGCAGCCTCACCATTTTGTACAAAAATCCATCGCCGACAAATGTGATGCGATAGCCGTCGGCGAGCGCCTCGAGCTCCGCCCGGTGGATCGTGCGATACCAATCCATGTCGGCTTGCTCGTTGCCACGATATGCGGCGAAAGCATGGAAATCGTGACGACCGGTGAAAATATCGAGCGCGCGTTGCAACTCGACAGCATCGAGCGCGCGAGGCAAATGCCATGCGAGACCGGCCTTCAAGGGTGGCAGCACAGGGTCCGTGCAGATGTCGTAATGATAAATTTTTCCGATCGCCGAAAAGCGGCTGTGGAAGTCCGCCGGCACTTCTTCGCAGGCCATGATGCGAATGGTTGCCGGCAGTTTGGTATTGAGCGCGGGCACCCAATTGTACGCATTCATGGTGAGCTCCGCAGGTGCGTCGAAATGCGCGATCTGCCCGAGCGCATGCACGCCGGTGTCGGTGCGGCCGGAGCCTTGGAGCTTGATCGGTTGTTTCGCCACCTCTTCCAACGCGCGCAGAATAAAGTCCTGCACGGTGTTGCCACAGGCCTGCGATTGCCAGCCGTTGTAGGGGCGTCCGTCGTAGGCGATGGTGAGTTTGAGTCGCATGGATCCGTTGGCGATGGCCGCCGCACCGATCGAACCCACAAACAGCGGGTCCCGCGAGCGGAATCGTCGGAAAACTCAGTGTTTCGGCCTTACTGCGGGCGGTCATTTCACGCTTTGCCAATCGCGGGTTCGTCGCTATGGTCCACCCCTTCGATGTCCACCGCCGAACAGTTCCAGCAGCATGTCCTTCCCACCTACGGGCGTTTCGCGCTTGTGCCGGAGCGTGGCGAGGGTTGCCACCTTTGGGATGCGGATGGAAAACATTACTATGATTTCTGCACCGGCATCGCCGTATGTTCACTCGGCCATTGCCACCCGCGCTTGGTCGAAGCGATCCGCGAGCAAGCGGGCAAATTGATCCATTGCTCGAACCTCTATCAGATCCCGCTGCAGGCGGAACTCGCGGAGGAAATCAACATCCACCATGTCCGCCTGCCGGGCAAGGTGTTCTTCTCCAACTCCGGCGCCGAAGCGAACGATGGGCTCATCAAGTCGGCACGCCGCTTTGGTCACAAACGCCCGCAAGCGGATGGCTCGCCACGCTACGAAGTGCTCACCTTCCTGCAGTCATTCCACGGCCGCACGCTCGGATCGATGTCGGCCACCGGTCAGGCAAAAATTCAGGAAGGCTTCGATCCGCTGCTGCCGGGCTTTCGCTATCTTCCTTACAATGACATCGCGGCGCTCGAACATGCCGTGCGCCCGGAGACGGCGGCGATTTTGCTCGAGCCAATCCAAGGCGAGGGCGGCATCAACAGCGCCACGCCGGAATTCCTGCGCGCGGTTGCCGCACTTTGCAAAAAACACGATCTGCTTCTGCTCATCGATGAAGTGCAAGCCGGCTTCGGCCGCTGCGGCGATGCGATGGCATGGCGCATGATCGCTCCCGAAGTCGAACCCGATGGCATCTCGTGGGCCAAAGGCATGGGCGGCGGTGTGCCGATCGGATCATTCTGGCTCAGCGATCGTGCGATCGACGCCAATGGCACCGCACTTTCCTCGCTGATGGGTCCCGGCTCGCACGGCTCAACCTACGGCGGCAACCCGCTCGTCTGCGCGGCCTCGCTCGCGGTGCTCAAAGAGATCCGCGAACAAAATCTCGCAAGCCATGCCATCCGCATGGAGACCCGCATCCGCGAAACAATCCTTTCGTGGAAACTTCCGGTCATCACCGAGATCCGCGGCAGCGGGCTACTGCTCGGCGTTGCGCTTGATCCGGCATTGATCTCGACACCCGAGGGCAAAACTCCCGCGTTGGTGGTCGTAAGCAAACTCATGGAACTCGGCCTGCTGGTTCCACCCGCCGGACCCAACACCATTCGCCTCCTCCCTCCACTCAATGTCACCGCCGATGAAATCGATGCGGCGCTCGCAATCTTGCGCGAAGGCCTGATCGCCATCTGAAACACCACCGCCATGAAGCACCTCCTTTCGATCGAACAACTCAGCGACGACGAGATCGGCTGGCTCATCGATTCCGCCGCCCACCTCAAAGCCACGCGCGGACGCGGCGGCCAACCGCTTGCCGGCCAAACATGGGCGCTGATTTTCACCAAATCATCGACGCGCACCCGCGTCTCATTCGAAGTCGGCATCCGCGAGCTTGGCGGATTCCCAATGTTTCTTTCAAAAAACGACATCCAGCTCGGCCGCGGCGAACTCATCAAGGACACCGCCCGCGTGCTCGGCCGCATGGTCCACGGCGCGGTCATCCGCACCTACGCGCAATCCGATGTCGTGCAGTTCGCTGCTTACTCCGGCATCCCAACGATCAACGCGCTCACCGACGACGAACACCCGTGCCAGATCCTCGCCGACCTTCTCACGATCCGCGAAAAACTCGGCACCTGGAAAAACCGCAAGATCGCATTCATCGGCGATGGTTTTTCCAACATGACCCGCTCGTGGATGTGGGCCGCCAAGCACCTCGGCTTCGAACTCGCCGTGGCCTCACCGCCAGCCTGCCAACCCCCGGCGGAATTTCTCGCGCAACTCGATGCGCCAAATGTCTCGGTCAGCAATGATCCGCAGGTCGCGGTCAGCGGCGCTCATGTGATCAACACCGATGTCTGGCTCTCGATGGGCCAGGAAGATCAAAAGGAAAAAGAACTCGAGTTCGCCGGCTTCCAAGTAAATGCCGAGCTGCTCGCCAACGCGGCCGAGGACCACATCGTGCTCCACTGCCTCCCAGCCTACCGCGGCAAGGAAATCAGCGAGGAAGTCCTCGAACTCCACGCCGACACCATTTTCCAACAGGCCGAAAACCGCCTCCACGCGCAAAAAGCCGTGCTCGTCGCACTCGTCAAACAGTGAGCATTCGGAGCTTGATCCCTGCCAGCGAGCTTCGCATCTTTTGCCCGCACCCACGCACGAGTAGCTCAGCGGTAGAGCAACCGGTTTACACCCGGTCGGTCGGCGGTTCGATCCCGTCCTCGTGTACCAATTCCGCCGTGCGGGGTGAGACCACACGACTGGTCCCCCACCAGCCCTTCGCATGAGGACACTTCCCGCGCTCACCAAGCCCGCCTCGATTCTGTCGTTTGATTTCGATGGCACTCTGCACGACCCTGCGTCGAGCCCGCCGGTCCCGCCGGAGTTTTTTGAATTGATCCAACGCATCCGCGAAACGCATCAGGCCAGCTGGGGCATCAACACCGGGCGCTCGATGGTCCACATGATCGAAGGATTTCTCGAAAGTCGATTCCCCTTCCTGCCCGATTGGGTCGTCGCGCGCGAACGCGAAATTTACATCCCCAACAAGTTCGGCCGCTGGGTCGCCCACGCGCCATGGAACAAACAATGCGAGAAGGAAATCCTCCGATTGTTCAAGCGCGCCAAAAAATTGCTCGCGAGAATCCGCCACGACATCGAGGAACACACCGGCGCGCAGTGGATCGACATGGAAGGCGAACCGGCCGGCATCATCTCGCGCACCGTCGAGGAAATGGAATGGATCGTCAGCCGCATCGCACCACTCGCCGGTGAAGAACCCCATCTCTCATGGCAGCGCAACTCAATCTACCTGCGCTTCGGTCACCGCGATTTCCACAAAGGCAGCAGCCTCTCAGAAGTGGCACGGCTTCATCAACTCACCGCAGCCAACTGCTTTGCCATCGGCGACAGCCACAACGACCTCAACATGCTCGATGCCGCCCACGCCGGCATGATCGCCTGCCCCGCCAACTCCGTGTCGGAGATCCACGCCAAAGTCTCCGCATCCGGCGGCCTCGTCACCCAAGGCATCCAAGCCCACGGCGCCATCGAAGCGCTGAAGCATTATTTCCCAGGGTGAGTTTTTAGCGAAACTCGGAGTTGCGGGGTGCGCGGAGAAAAGCGCGCAGGTTTTTGAGAGTTGGAATGGATGCCTCGTGAAGTCCTCTGCGTTCTCCGCGCCTCGGCGTTTCGATTTGGCAAAAGACAGAGGAAGCTAGATCAGAAGCAGCGGACTCTTCGGCTGTCCAAAACATGGAGCGAGACGCTCCATGGACGGCCTGGATCAGGATGATCCAGCCACAGGAAGAGGAAGCCCCTTCATTTCTTCCACTTCGATGTTCAAAGTTGGAAGTTCGATGTTCGATGTTCACCTCCCTCACCTCCCTCACCTCACCCGCTCAAGCAGCCATGGCAGCAGGGCGTCGATTGGCAGGCGTTCTTGTTCCATCGAATCGCGATGGCGGATGGTGACGGTGTTTTTGATTTCATCGCCGCCCTCGCCGAGCGTTTCGAAATCGACCGTGATGCAGAATGGCGTGCCGATTTCGTCCTGGCGGCGATAGCGGCGGCCGACGGCACCGGAGTCGTCGTAGGCGACATTCATCCATGCTTGGAGCTTTTTCTGGATGCTCTTGGCGATCGCAACTTGCTCGGCGTTCTTTTTGAGCAGCGGGAAAATGGCGGCTTTCACCGGTGCCATGGCGGGCTTGAAGCGCATCACCGTGCGGACATCGGCATTGCCTTTCTCGTCAGTGAGCGTCTCCTCGTCGAAGGCTTCGCAGATGAGCGCAAGCAGGGTGCGGTCGCATCCGGCGGAGGGCTCGACGACATGCGGAAGGAACTTCTGCTTGGTCTCCTCGTCGAAGTATTCGAGTGGCTTGCCCGCACCCTTCTGGTGCACGCCGAGGTCGTAATCGGTGCGGTAGGCGACACCCTCGAGCTCCTGGATGCCGAAGGGGAATTCGTATTCGATGTCGTAGGTCTTCTTCGAATAAAACGCACGATCACCATCGGGCACATCGAGAATGTGCAACTTGGCGCGCGGGATACCGATCTCCTCGTAAAACTTCAGGCGTTCCTCAAGCCACTCGTCGGTGAGGCGCATGCCGTCATCCGGATGGCAGAAGTACTCGATCTCCATTTGCTCGAACTCACGCGAGCGAAAGATGTAGTTGCGCGGGTTGATCTCGTTGCGAAACGACTTGCCGATCTGCGCGATGCCGAAGGGCAGCTTCACGCGGTTGGAATCGAGCACATTTTTGTACTGCACGAAAATCGACTGCGCGGTCTCCGGGCGCAGGTAAGCGATTTGCTCGCCGGTGGCGCCGAAGTTGGTTTGCAGCATCAGGTTGAACTGACGCGGTTCGGTGAGTTCGCACTTCGGTGACTGACCCGGGCAAACGCTGGGCTTTTCCTTGCACTGGGATGATTCAAGGTTGTCCGCGCGGAAGCGGCCCTTGCAGGTTTTGCAATCGACCATCGGGTCGCTAAATCCACCGACATGGCCGGAGGAAACGAGCACCTGCTCCATCGTGAGGATAGCGCCGTCCATGCCGACAACATCATCGCGCTCCTGCACGGTCTTGCGCCACCAGTAGTCCTTGAGGTTGCGCTTGAGTTCGGCACCAAGCGGGCCGAAGTCCCAACAGCCATTGAGTCCGCCGTAAAGTTCGCCCGCTTGGAAAATGAATCCGCGGCGTTTGCACAGCGAGACGATCTTCTCCATGCGGACGGGGTCGGTGAAATCCTTGTTGGCCATGGCGTTTGGGGTATTGGGGTGAAAAATTTGTCAGTGTCGGTGCGATGCCGCAAGGCGGGAATCAGCCACGGCTGCTGCGGTCCTCCACGCCCTTTTGCGCACGCTTGCGGGCGTTGGCATCAAGGATGCGCTTGCGCAGGCGGATGTTTTGCGGAGTGGCTTCGACGAGCTCGTCGCTGTCGATGTACTCGATCGCGCGCTCGAGCGAGAAGCGCACCGGCGGGGTGAGCTTGGAGGTCTTGTCCTTGCCCGACGAACGCATGTTATCGAGGTGCTTTTCCTTCACCGGGTTCACCGGCAGGTCGCCGACGCGCGGATTTTCGCCGACGAGCATGCCGGCGTAGACCGCATCGTTGGGGCCGACGAAAAGGATGCCGCGTTCTTCGAGCGCTTGCAGCGAATAGGTGGTGGCAGCACCCGAATCCATCGAGACCAGCGTGCCGGTCGTGCGGGTGGTGATTTCGCCAGCATACTCGCTGTATTCCTTGAAAAGGTGGCTCATGATGCCGTGACCGGAGGTGAGGTTCACCAACTCGGTTTCGAAACCGATCAAGCCGCGCGTTGGGATCACCGCTTGGATGAAAGTGCGTCCGCTCGGCTCGGTGTCCATGTGTTCCATGAGCCCCTTGCGGTTGGCGAGCGACTTGAGAATGCCCTGAGTGTAATCGCCCGGTGCCTCGATATAGAGCGTCTCGTAGGGTTCGAGCAACTTGCCGCCTTCGTCGCGACGGTAGATCACCATCGGCCTTGAAACGCAGACCTCGAATCCCTCGCGGCGCATTTGTTCGACCAGCACCGCGATCTGCATCGCACCACGCGCGGAAACATTGAACACACCCGAGAGATCGGTGTCCTCGACCTGGATGGAAATGTTGGTTTTCAACTCGCGCATTAGGCGCTCACGGATCGCGCGCGAAGTGACATGCTTGCCTTCCTTGCCGGCAAGCGGTCCGTCGTTGATCGAAAATTGCATCTGCACGGTCGGCGGGTCGATCTCGACAAATGGCAGCGCCACAACATCCGGCGAGCCGGCAAGCGTTTCACCAATGTCGACACTCTCGATGCCTGCAGCCACGCCGACAATGCCGCCTGCGGTGCCACCTTCCGAGTCATGCGTCGCAAGGCCCGAGTAGCTGAAAGTTTTCATCACCTTCGATTGCTGCTTGGTGCCGTCCTTGCGCAGCAGCCAAATCGTGTCGCCCTTTTTCACGCTGCCACCGAGCACCTTGCCGACCGCAACACGGCCGACATAATCATCCCACTCGATGTTGGAAACGAGCATCGAAAATGGCGCGGAAGGATCGGCCTGCGGCTCGGGAATGAACTCGACGATTTTCTTGAGAAGCGGAATGCAGTCCTTTTTCTCATCCTCGGGATGATCCATGAAATAGCCGTCGCGCGCGGAACCATAAACGAAGGGCGCGTTGAACTGGTCTTCGGTCGCGTCGAGGTCGAGGAAAAGTTCCAACACTTGGTCGCGGACCTTGAGCGGATCGGCGAGCGGGCGGTCGATCTTGTTGATCACGACGATCGGCTTGAGGCCCTCCGCGAGCGCCTTGCGCAAAACGAAACGCGTCTGCGCCTGCGGTCCGCCAAAAGCATCAACAACCAGCAGCACGCCGTCGACCATCTTCATCACGCGTTCGACCTCGGCACCGAAGTCGGCGTGACCCGGAGTATCGACGATGTTGATCGTGTGACCTTCCCAGTGGACCGAGGTGTTCTTGGCCTTGATGGTGATCCCCTTCTCGCGCTCGAGGTCCATCGAGTCCATGGCGCGTTCGGTGACGGCTTGGTTTTCACGGTAAGTGCCGCCGGCCTGAAGGAGTTGGTCGACGAGGGTGGTCTTGCCGTGGTCAACGTGGGCAATGATGGCGAGGTTGCGGATATTGAGGGACATGGAATGGGGTGGCCTTGCGGCAGGACGCGGGGCTATGCCTCGTTTTCGGGCGCGTGGCAAGGCGTGATTGAGGTCAATCCGCTGCAAATTGGCTGAAATTGCGGCAAATACGCTCTGCGAGGCAACAAGCGCTTGCGTGCGAGCAGCAATCGTGGAACTCGTGTGGGGGGTATTTTTGCACCTTATCTGCTTGAGAAACCCGTGATCGATGCGCGCGACTTTGATGGTTTTGGGAATGTTGATGTTGGCGGTGGCCTTGCGTGCCTCACGCCGCCGCATGATGCGGAAATTGGGCGCCTTGGTTTTCATCACCGCGAGTTTCCTGCTGATGTTTTTTCTCACGGACAGCTTGCTCGGCGGCCTGGCGGGAGCATCGCTGTGGCTGTTCTTGCCGTGGGTCGAGCTGTTCACGCGGATCCGCCGCTTGCGGTTGCCGGTGGAAAACCGATTGAGTCAAAAACCGATCCCGAATCCCGCCTATTTCCCCAATGCCGTTGAGGCCACGGCGGCGATGGAAGAGGCGGGCTTCGAGCATGTTTCCGATTGCGGTTGGGAATGGGACGGCATGCGGCAGTTCTTCCGTTTGTTCTGGCACCCCGAAGAACGCGCGGTCTCGTCCGTCTGCCTTTGCGAGCAGAGCGATGTGGTCTTCGCGTTTGTTTCGATCACCTCGCACGACAGCAAAGGGCGCATCTGGCGCACGACCAATTTCCCCTTCGCACCAACCCTGCGCTGCCCGCCGGAAGTCCGCTGGAACCATGTGGCCTGCGGCAAAAATTGCTTTCATGAAATCCTGCGCGACCACCGCGGTTACCTCGGCTCAAAAAATGTGCCACTCAAAGAACTCAGGATCCCCGACCCCGAGCGCATCGAGGAATCCCTCGAAGAGGAAATGCGCAGACAGGTCTCGCACAACCTCGCCTGCGGGATCATCCGCCTCACCGGCGACGGTCATTTCCAGTACTCAAAGCGCGGCCTGATTTTCCTCTGGGGCCAGTTCATCAAGGACATGGTGCGTTTCTGTTAGAACGCAAAATTTTCTCAGGCCTCGATCCACCCGAGGGCAACGACGCCCGCCATCGCGAGGCCGATCGCGATGCGGTACCAAGCAAAGAGCGAGAGCCCGTGGCTTTGCAAATAATTCACCAACCACTTCACCGCAACCGCGGCCGAAATGGTGGCAGCGGCAACTCCGACGATGATCGGCATAGCTCCATAGGTCTGCCACATCAGCTTCGCACCGCCGAACCAGACATCGTATGCGGGATCAAGCCCATGCACCGGCCACACAGCCTTCTTCGCCGTCGCCGCCGTGAGCGTCAGCACGCCGAGCAAAAATGAAAACTCCACCGCGGCAGTGACCGACAAACCAACGAGCAAGCCGCCGACAATCGTCATGAGGCTGCGGCTCGTGCCCGGCCACATCGCGACGCATTGCAGCAAGCCAATAATCAATGCCAGCTTCCATGTCAGCTCGCGAAGGTCGCGTCCGCCGGATTTTGACGGATTTTTTTTGCGCCACCACACTGCGGCAAGAATCAGCACGCCGCCGACGATCCATGCGAAAATGACTGGCCACATGCCGAAAAGTTTCGATTCGATCCAATCGTCGAAGATGAGACCGAATACCGCCGCGGGAATAAATCCGGCGATCAATGCCAGCCCGAGCCGCAAGCCTTCGCCGTCGCATCCCAACATGCCGCGGATCACGCGCAGCACCCGCTCGCGATAGAGCCCGAGCACCGCAAGGATCGCGCCGCCTTGGATGCAGATGGCAAAAGCGTCGGCTGCGATCTTATCCTGCGGCGATGTCGAGCCGATGCCCATGAGTTGCTGCGCGACGAGCAAGTGACCGGTCGAGCTGATGGGAAGGTATTCGGTGATTCCTTCGATGATTCCGAGGATGAGGGCTTGCCAAGCTTGCATGATTTCGAGCTCACTCTGGCGCGGCGGCGGACAATTCTGCAAGGGTTTTGCGATTGAATGTCACCCACTCCCATCCGAACTTTCGGTGCGGCCGATGAAAAAGAGCTATTTGAAACTCGTGCGAAGCTCGCTGCGGACCATCCGGCATCCGCACCTGCGGGACCGCGCATGGTGGCGCACCCTGTCACGGCCGGTGGCCGACCGGCGCTTGTGGATCCCCTGCCGCGACACCGTCGCCGCAGGTCTCGCCATCGGCATGTTTTTCTCGCTGATGCCGATGCCTTTCCAATCCATCGTCGCAATACTGCTCGCGATTCGCTTCCGCGCCAATGTGCCTTTCGCATTCGCCGCCTGCTGGATCAGCAACCCGGTCACCACACCGGCAATTTTGTTCGGGCAATGCTTCCTTGGCAATTGGCTGCGCGATTCACTCAGCGTACCGATGCCGCATTTCCTCGCACAGGTGCAATTCCATGTGCCCAAGGTCGGCATGTTCAACGCCGCAAGCTTCTTGCTCGGCACGATGGTCTCCGGCGTGATTGTCGCTCTGCTCTCCTACCCGCTCGTGCATGCGTTTTCAGCATTGCTGCCGCAGCACCTGCCCGTGCGCCGCTTGAGAAAAAACAAGCAAAGCAACGCGAGTGCTGCCGAAGCGTGAAGCTTCAAACTCACCCCGTGCAGCCCCGCTCAAAACGATTTCCTCAAATGCGAGGGCAGGATGTTGAGTTGCTCGCGGTACTTGGCGACGGTGCGGCGCGCGACCTTGATGCCTTGCTTGGCGAGTGCCTTCATGAGCGCCTCGTCGGAAAGCGGCTTGGCAGGATTTTCCGCCGCGACCAATTGCTGGATCGCTTCACGCACGCCGGTGTTGGAAACCTCCTCGCCATCGCGCGTCTGATACCCCGTCGCAAAGAACGAACGCATTTCCATCAGCCCCTGCGGCGTTTGCAGATACTTGCCGGCAACCGCACGCGAAACGGTGGTCGCATGCATGCCTAATTCGTCGGCGATTTCATTCATCGTGAGCGGACGCAAATGACGCGGGCCCTTGTTGAAGAAATCCGCCTGATGCGCGATGAGCTTGTGGGCAATCGCAAGAATCGTTTCCTGCCGCAGTGAAATCGATCGGATCAAACTGCGGCCATCACGGATCTGATCGCGCAGAAACTGACGAGCCTTGGCATTGACCCCATCTTTCCCAAGCATGTCCTTGTAAAAATCGTTGATGCGGAGATCGGGCAAATTTTCACCGGTGAGTCGGGCCGAAAGACTTCCATCCTCGTCGCGCTCGATGATCACATCGGGCTGGATGTAAGGATTGCCCGATGGATTGAAGTCACCGCCGGGATTCGGCGTGAGCCGACCAATGCGCGAGGCTGCCTCGGTGATGCGTTCGATGCTGGTGCCAAGGGCTTTGGCAATCTGCGGATGACGCTTCCGCGCAAGGTCTTCGAGGTGATCGCGCACGACCTTGTATTCGATGGTTTCCGTACCACCCTTTCGCTCCAACTGCAGCAAGAGCGACTCGGTGATGTTCGCCGCGCCAACGCCCGCCGGATCGAAGGTCTGCACCAATCGCAACGCCGCCTTCAGGTATGCGGGCTTGATCCCAAGCCTGATGCCCAAATCCTTGGCGGGCAGATCGAGAAATCCGCGCTCATCGAGATTGCCAAGAATCGCCTGAGCCGCCTCACGCACCGCCGGATCAACCATCGAGAGATCGAGCTGCTGCTGCAAATGCTGCTGCAAGGTCACCGGCGCCACGATCGATTCGTACAAATGCTGACGCCGCTCCTCATCCTCACCGGTCCACTGCGCCACCCGACCCTCAAGGATCCGGCTGTCACGCCAGTCATCGTCGGTCTCGTTGAGATACTCCAACGAATCCGCCTCATCATTCTCAGGTCCCTCGGCATCGAGCGAAATCGACTCGGTCGCATCCTCGAGCACCGGATTGGTCTCAAGTGCCTGCGTGATGATCTGCGTGAGCTCCAGCGTGCTGGCCTGCAAAATCTCTAGGCTCTTGCGCATCTGCGGCGCGAGCGTCTGGCTCTGCGAGAGCGACTGGTGGAGGGAGACTTCCGACATGGCCGACGGCTTTTCGCCACCGCCATGATGCGCAGAATGAAATCAGATATGAAGCAAAATTCGTGCCAAAAGTTAAAAAGAAAGAGCCTGCAAAATTGCTGTGTTTTTTGCCATCAATCAAGCCCGCAGGCTCAGGATTTTTTGGGCATGGCGATCAGGAAGCGCGTTTCCTGACCGGGGGTCGAGGTCACCTGAATCGTGGCGCCGTGAGCTTCGATCGCGCGTTTGACGATCGAGAGCCCAAGGCCGGTGCCCTTGATCTCGCGTTGCGAGTGGTGTTTCTCGACGCGATAGAAGCGACGGAAAATGTGGGGCAAGTCATCGCTCGGAATGCCGATGCCATTGTCGCTTACCCACACGCGGTAGGTGTCGGCAGTTTCCTCGCAGCCGACTTCGACGCGCAGACCCGGATGAGGGTTTTGCTTGAGCGCGTTTTCGATGAGGTTGAAGAAAACTTGGGTCCAGTAAAAGCGGTCGCCGTGAATGAGCGGGCCTTTGGCCGGCAGCAGGTTTTGCACATCGGCGCCTTGGTTGCGGATCACCGATTCGAGGCGTTCGAGCACGTCGTTCACACAGGAGCCGACGAAGAACGGCTCGAGCTTGAGCGTCGACGCCTCGCCGGATTCGAGGCGTGAAATGACGAGCATGTCCTCGACGATGCGCGAGATGCGGTCGGCGTGCTTGCGCATGATGCCGAGATAGTGGCGAGCGATGTCGCGGTCGCTGACCATGTCGTCCTCGATCAGGTTTTCGAGGTAGCCGTTGATGATGGCGAGTGGCGTGCGGAGTTCGTGCGATGCGTTGGCGACGAAGTCCTTGCGGATCTGTTCGGTCTGATGCTCGGCGGTGAGGTCGCGGATGATCACGCGGGTGGTCGATCCGCCGCGCAGGGCATTGGGAAGGCGGGCGGCATCGACGCGCCAGGCATTGATGCCACGGTTTTCCGAGTCTCCGAGCGGCGAGCTTTGTTGCGGGAGAACAAGTTCCGAGCGCACTGGTTCGCCGGTGTTGATGCAGGGCAGGATCGAATCGATGAGCCGCGGATCGGGAAACGCTTCGCGGATGTGGCGGCCGTTGAGTTCGCGGTTGCCGAAAAGTTGGTGGGCGGCGGAATTTGCAAATCGGATCACACCTTCGGAATTCACGAGAATGAAAGCATCGCCAAGCGCGTCGAGCAGCAGATTGCGCTCGTCGCGCGCCTGCTCGGTTTCACCTTGGCAGAGCCGGGTGAGTTCGAGGACTTGGGATTTCATTTTTTTGGCGAAGCGTGCGTGGCGGACTTTGGATGAGACAAGCGCCACCAGCAAAATCAGGGCGGCGAGTGTGGCGGTGATGGCGAACGCGGTCATTCTTCGGGCTGGGCGATGCTGTAGCCTATGCCGCGAATCGTGTGAACCCAAGCCCCATAAGTGCCAAGTTTCTGGCGCAACCTTTTCATGTGGGTATCAAGCGTGCGACTGTAGGCCGCATCGCTGTAGCCCCATACCGTACGCAAAAGGGCATTGCGCTCCTGCGGTTTTCCGGCGCGCTCGGCCAGGAAAAGCATGAGCTTAAATTCGGTGGAGGTCAGCTCGACCGGTTCATTAGAGAGGTAAAATTTCAGCGAGTTTTTATCAAAGCGGAAAGGCCCGTGCTCGAAATCGACCGAACCGGGAGCAGGGTCGGCGCGCTTGAGGATGGCCTGCACGCGGAGCATCAGCTCCTTCGGGCTGAACGGCTTGGTGAGGTAATCGTCGGCACCGGCCTCAAGCCCGTGAATGCGATCCTCGGTCTGGGCGCGCGCGGTGAGAATGATCACCGGAATTTCCGCACAACGCGGGTCGCGGCGGATTTCCCGAAATACCGAATAGCCATCGCGGCCGGGCAACATGACATCCAAAACGATCAGGTCCGGCCTCTCGCGCAGGGCCAGCTCGCAGCCCTTGATGCCGTCGTAGGCTTTTAGCACCTCGTAGCCCGCCCGCTCCAAGTTGAAGCCAATCAGGTCGGCAATGTCCTGTTCGTCTTCAACGATTAAGATCCGGTGCATTTCGAGTGATACTAGGCGGCTGGGGCGGACAGCGGAAAATCATCGCATGTGACAATTTGGTCACAAAGGGCGAACCCCGCTGATGGCCCGAGTTTCAACGCCGCAGGGGCAGCCGCCAACACTTTTTGTGACGAACCAAACCGCCGCTCACCGGCCGGCAAGCCAAGTGTCGATCCCGCCTTGCACATTCGTCACGCGCGGGAAACCGCTCTCCAGCAAGAGTTTCACCGCCCGGGCCGAGCGGGCACCGGATTTGCAATGAACGATGATTTCACGGTCGCGCGGCAGTTCGCCGAGCTGCGCGGGAAGCTCACGCAGCGGGATCAGGCGCGCGCCATCGATCCGCGAGACCGCATGCTCGTGGGGCTCACGCACATCGATGAGGAGCCCGTCAAATGCACCACTCAAAATCTCGCGCAAACGGTCGGTCGTGATCGTCGGCACCTCATCCCGAGATACCGCGCATGTCGACGATGCCAGCGTTTCGGCATTTGCTACGGAGTCGATCGTTGGCGACGCGCCGCACAAACGGCATTGCGGATCGCGACTGATGCGCAGGCTGCGAAATGATGACTTGAGCGCGTCGTACACCGTGAGTTTGCCAAGCGGTAACTCACCGATGCCAAGGATCAGCTTGAGCGTTTCCATCGCTTGGATCGAACCAATGATGCCCGGCAACACGCCAAGCACACCGGCTTCCGCACACGACGGCACGCTTCCCGGTGAGGGCATCTCCGGCACCATGCAGCGATAGCAAGGCCCGCCCAGATGCGGCGCGAAAATTGTTGCCTGACCCTCAAAGCGATGGATCGCGCCATACACCAAGGGCCTCTTGAGAAGGCACGCGACATCATTGGTGAGAAAGCGTGTGGGGAAATTATCGGAGCCATCGACGAGCACATCGTATCGTGCAGCGATGGCCATCGCGTTATCGGGAGTGAACCTCACGCGATGAAGCTCGAGTTCCACATGTGGATTGATTTCGCGCAAGCGTGCGGCCGCGCTCTCGAGTTTGGGTTTTCCGATCCATGATTCGCCATGCAGCACCTGGCGGTGAAGGTTGGAAACATCGACCTCGTCGGCATCGACCAAGCCGAGACGGCCGACACCGGCAGCAGCAAGGTAAAGCGCCGCGGGCGAGCCCAAGGCACCGGTGCCGATCAAAAGCACGGAGGCATTTTTTAAACGCAGTTGCCCCTCGACCCCGATGTCGGGGATCAGCAGGTGACGCGAATAACGCGCCAGTTCGGCGGCGGAAAGATTGGCCTGCATGGCGCGCAGAACATGACCCTGAATCGCGTTGCTGTCCAAGGTGGAAAAGCATTTCTCACACGTCATTCAAGCTGGTAGGTTTCAGACATGTCCGAAGTCCGCTCCACATTCCGTCTTGGCACCGGCGATGCCGCGCCCGCATTTTCACTGCCCGATGCCAATGGCCGCATGGTGACACTGGAAGATGCCGCAGGCCCACGCGGATTGCTGGTGGTGTTTGCCTGCAACCACTGCCCCTTCGTGGTCCACCTCGCCGATGCACTTGGCGATGTCGCCCGCACACTGGCCGCCGAAGGCGTGCACACGGTCGCAATCAATTCAAACGACACCGCAAACTACCCACAGGATGCCCCGGCATTGATGCCTGCCTTCGCCGAAAAACACCGCTGGGGATTCCCCTATCTCGTCGATGAATCCCAAGCCGTCGCGCTCGCCTACGGCGCGGCATGCACGCCGGATTTTTTCCTCTTCGACAGCAAACTGCAGTTGTTCTACACTGGTCAATTTGACAACTCGCGGCCACGCTCGAATCAAACCGCCGATGGCGCCGACATGCTCGCCGCCGCGCGCCTGATGCTCGATGGCAAGGCTGCTCCTGCACGCCCTTACCCAAGCAGCGGCTGCAACATCAAGTGGAAGGACGGGAATCAACCCAGATGGTGGGATTCCGGGGTTTCGCCGGCGTGATGTGCGGCGGCTTGATGTAAATCGGCTGCGGAATTTCCGCCGACCATGCGTGGCGCGTTGCTTCATCGGTTGATTGCCACGCCTGCCACAAGCGCGTGGCGGATGGCTCCTCGAACGAAAGCCTAGCGCGAATTTCCTCGGGCAATGGAAAGCGTACGATTTCCTCGCATGAAAAAACCACCATGCCCTCATCGAGCGCGTTTGCAACACGCTCATACAAACCTGCCGCATCACACAGCGATGGTGCGGCGCTGAGTTTGAAATCCGCCACCTGCGCTGTCCAAAAACTGCCGCGACGCGCATCGCCAATCGCGAGCGCCGGCTTGCCCGATGCGGCCGACGGCACGGCAAGCAGTGATGGCACGGCGACCGCCGGGCACCCCATCGCGATGGCAACCCCTTGCGCCGCCGCGATTCCAACGCGCGTGCCGCTGTAACTTCCGGGCCCGCTGCCAACGAGCACGAGATCAAGCTCACGGTCATCGCCGAGCAGATCATCCAGCGGCCCAAACAAAAGCGCGTTGTGATTCCGATCGCTCGAAAATCCGCGCTCGTCCACAGGACCGCCAGCACCAACGCGCGCCAGCGTCGCATGCGGCGTCGAGGTCTCAAATATCAGCGCGCGGGCGTCACTCACGCCGCTGTGATAAACCGCAGCCGAAGCGGCCGCCAGCACGCAATTCGATCAACTCGCCCACCAAGGCAAACCCCACCGCGCTTTTGCATCGTCAAGCCCGCAAGCATTTCCAATGCTCAACGCGTGCACCCGACGCGGGCCATCGTCATTCGCCTCACGCGACTCACCGACACCAGCCTGATCGTTCACTGGTTCACGGAATCACACGGGCTGATCAAGACCGTTGCCAAAGGCGCGCGCCGGCCGGGCAGTCCCTTCGCCGGTAGGCTCGACCTTTTTTTTGGCGGCGAAATCAGTTTTCAATCGGCGCGCAAGGGTGAGTTGCACGCGCTGCGCGAAGTGGTGATTCATGATTGGCGCGAAGGGCTGAGAAAAAATTACGGCAGCACGCTGTTTGCCGCTTACTGCTGCCAGCTCGCCGAATCCGCCGTCGAGCCGGAACACCCGGAACCGCAGCTTTACCAACTTCTCGTGCGCGCGCTCAACCACATCGACAGCAACGAGCCCACCATGCGCGCGCTGCTGCATTTCGAGCGCGAGCTCGCGACGATGATGGGAATCCTGCACGAGAAACGCGAGCCATCCAGCTCGCTGCGCGAAACGCTTGGCGCGCTTCCATCAACGCGCGAGGAATTGATCGCTCGCATCGGCGGTGCCTCATGAGGGCTCGACCTGCACGACCGCCATTGCCGCGATGCCCTCACCACGACCGATGAATCCCATCGCTTCGTTGGTCGTCGCCTTCACACCAACCCGCTCAGGCACGATACCCAATGCAGTACCGATGTTCGACTTCATCGCATCACGATGCGGCAATACCTTGGGCGCCTCGGCCACCAGCGTCGAATCGACATTCACGATCCGCATGCTCGCCTCCGCCGCAAGATCACGGCATTTTTCCAAAATCTTCAGCGAAGAAATCCCCTCGCAGGCCGGATCACCGGGCGGAAAATAATAACCGATGTCCGGCAAGCCCATCGCGCCAAGCACCGCATCGGCAATCGCGTGGCAAAGCACATCCGCATCGGAGTGACCTTCCAACCCATGGCTGTGCGGAATCGTCACGCCACCAAGAACGAGGCGGCGGTTTTCCGAAAAACGATGAACATCGTAGCCAATTCCAACCATGTTTGTGAGGGAGTGAGTGAAGTGAAAAACGAATCGCGTCGATCAAAGGATTTCGGCAAGCGGCAACACACCGTTGCTCGCCACGATCGACCATGCGTCGGCGTGACCTTCGACCGCTGCGAGCTCGACCTTGCCGCCTGCCGCTTCGACGAGGAGTTGGCCGGC
>CANHQM010000023.1 GCA_947462835.1 Akkermansiaceae bacterium | reverse complement strand
TCCTAAATCCGTGCGGCAACTTCCCATCCGTGTGTTCTGTGCAACCAGTGGTAAGAAATTTGAACCACAGAGAGCACGGAATACACAGAATGATAAGAAGAGTTGAGGCTGGAAATGATTGAGGCGGCGCCAAACAAAACTCCGTGCACTCTGTGTAATCCGTGGTTCAAATTCTTCTGACCACAGAGAGCACGGAATACACAGAATGAAGGGGATAAAAGAATGCGTTTTGTGTTCATGTATTCAAAAACCCCTCCGTGCACTCTGTGTATTCTGTGGTGAAAATTCTTAACCACAGAGAGCACGGAATACACAGAATGAAGGGGATAAAAGAATGCGTTTTGTGTTCATGTATTCAAAAAAAACTCCGTGCACTCTGTGCATTCCGTGGTTAGAAATTTGAACCACGGAGAGCACGGAATACACGGAATGAGGAGAAGAGTTGAGCCGGGGAATGATCGTCGCAGCACTAAACAAAACTCCGTGCACTCTGTGCATTCCGTGGTTCAAAATCTAAAACACAGAGAGCGCGTAATGCTCGGAATGAAGGGGGCTAGTTGGAGACGCGTTTGATCTGGAGTCTCGCGTATTTGAAATTTAGCAGCAGTGCGGTTTTGAGGCCGGTGATGTTGAGATAACCGAGCATTTGAGCGAGGTGGCTATCGTTGAAGCCGGTGGCGACTTTGGTATCGACGATCACAAGATCATCAATGATCAAATCGGGAATGAGAGAACCGATGTGCTGGCCGTCGTAGCGAACGATGTATTCCCGCTGTGCATCGCAACGCAAACCTTGCTTGGTGAGTTCGATGACAAGAGCGCGTTCGTAGAGCTTTTCATCAAGGCCAGGCTTGAGGGTGAAGAGAACCTTGTGGGCTGCCCCGATGATCTTTTCGGTTAGTTCGTTGGATTCCATAAGAATCCTTAACCACAAAGAGCACGAAATGCAGAGGATAAAGAACGGGTTTTGTGTTTATGTATTCAAAAAACTAATCTGTGCCTTCTGTGCATTCCGTGGTTAGAAATTTTAATCACTGAAAGCACAGAATGCACGGAGTAAAGAGAAGGTTGGATGAGGTTGAATAGAGCGCCGATGGCGCGCCGTGATGTGGCGGTTCAATCGTGATGGAAGAGCTCTTCCATGTCGGCCCACCACTCTCCCGGTTTGCGCGACTCGAGCGGTTCTTGGCAGGGCTTGCAAACGGCCCACCATTCTTGCGTGCGCGGGTCGGCCGCGATCAGTGCCATGTCGGCATCGAAGTCATTTCCCACATACTCGAAGTAGGAAAACAAAATGCCGTCCTTGTGATAGATCGAGTAGTTTCGAATCCCGCACTCGGTGATCTTTGCGAGGATCTCGGGCCAAGCAGCAGCGTGCAGCCGTTTGTATTCGTCGTATTTTTCCGGGCGCAGCTGGATCATTGAGCCGTAGCGTTTCATGGGATTGGCGAATGCAGTTTGATTTCTCAGGCCATGCCGAGTCGATCGAGATTGGCACGGAGGCGTTGCAGGGCTCCCACATATTTCTGCGGGATGAGCCCGTGTTTGTCGGGGCCGACATCGAGCAGGAGGTTGGTGCCGCGGCTGATGCTTACGAGGTACATGCCGAGTAGTTCCTCATCGCTGCGGGGTTGGTCTTCTTCGGTGAAGAACCATTCGCGGCCGATGGGGTCGCAGACTTCGCCGGGCATGTAATACTTTTTGCCTTCGATCTCGCGCCATTTGACATGGCCGGTGTGGCTGTTGGGCAGGAAGCGTTCGATGGCGATGATGTCGGCCGGCCAGGCTTTATCGATCGGGTAGCTGGAGCCATCGCTGATGCCGTTGTTCATCATGATCACCGCCTCGGGTTGGAGACCGGAGATTTGATTGTAGAGTTCCTGACGGTAGAAGCGCGGCAGAACAGTTGGAATATCGATCCACACTTCGGCGACCTTGCCGTAGCTGGTGAGCAGTTCCTCGATCTGCGCGCTTTGAAAATCCTGATACTCGCGGGTGGTGTAGGCCAGCTGCACCCGCTCGGGAAACAAAGCGCGCTCATCGGCGGCGGTGTCGGAAAAGGTCCGCGAACCGAATTTGTTGTGGTTGTCCCATGAGCAGTAATAGAAGCCGGGCAGCACGCCGCGTTTTTCGCAGGCATTCACGAAGGCTTCGACGACATCGGTTTTGTTGCCGCTGGTGCCGACATGATAGTCGTTGTGCTTGGTCGGCCAGAGGCAGTGACCGGCGACATGCTTGGTAGTGAGCACGGCATACTTCATTCCGGCGTCGCGAGCGACCGAGATCCATTGATCCACATCAAGCTTGTCGGGCGCGTAGAGCGTGGAGGGGTGGCTGCCGTCGTCGAGTTCAGCTCCGGTGTAGGTGCTCATGCCGTAGTGGATGAACATGCCGTACTTCAAGGCTTCCCATTTCTGCAGTTGCTCGAGGCTCAGGCGCTGGGCGCCGCGTTCGTGAGTGGTTTCGGTGGACATGAAAAAAACCTAAACTGAAGAGCCTCTATGGAGCTATGCCAATGAGTGCCCAAGATGTGTCGATTCGTGCCAAAATTTTTTTTCACCGCGCGGGGCTTGCGCGGCGGAATGCAGCGGGCCCCATGCCGGTGATGGTCTTGAAGGCGCGCGTGAAGTGGTGACGATCGGCAAAGCCGGTGGCTTCGGCGATCTCATCGACCGATTGGTCGCCGAAGCGCAGCAGGCGGCAGGCTTCGCGGATCCGGATGCGCCGCTGGAAGGCCACGGGTGTTTCGCCGGTTTCGGCTAAAAACCAGCGCAAAAAAGATCGGCGCGACATCCCGGCATGGACCGCCATTTCGTCCAGTGACGGCGGTATGCGCATGCAGTTTTTCATCCATGCATGGATGCGTCGAAGTTCTTCCGAGCGGGTCGGCGGGATCGCTTGTTCCTTTTTTCCGAGCTCCTGCATCAGCGCCGCGGCACAGGCATAGCGCAGGCGATGGGGTGAAGATTTTCTATTCGCAAGATCATACAAAGAGTGCCAAAGCTTCCGTTCGGATTCCTGCAATTTTCCCGTCCACGCCGATGGTGGATCGCCCGCAAGCGGATACGAAAAGTGAATCCACAAATGACGTGTGGATCCGCGGCATCGGCAGTCGAAAAGTGTGTCCTCGGGAACAATCACCACGCGCGAAGGGCCGAGAGAAATCCACTTTCCTGCGACGCGCACGGCAGCGCCCTCATCGGGATTGAAATATGCCCTCCAGTACGGACTGCGAACGCGTTGATGACTCCAGTGCCGGTCGATCACTTTGGCTCCGCATTCATGGACCCGAAGTGAGGGGACTTCCTCGTCATCAAGGAGCACGCCGGCACCGGTATGGGGGTCAAAATATGGGGAGCTCGCGCTGGATTTTTTCGATGTCCCATGAGCCATGCTCGAAGTTTAGCGAGTCTCAGAGATGGTCGTCAAATACCGGGCTCGCTTCACGAATCGAAGGCTGCGGAGTTTTTGTTGGGAAAAGTGGGTGGCGTGACGGTGAAACATTGAAAATACTGCCGCTGGCATCGCGACCCGGCGCGTTCGCAGTTCAAAAATTTGAGGGGCGGCGCCTCAGCGGATCAGGAGTTGCCAGATTGCATCGTCCTGGCGGTCGCGCCATTCGGGGCGTTTGGTTTGATCCTCGGGATTGCGGATGGTTTTGCGTCCACCGGTGGCGATGAAACTGTCGCAGGCGATGGTCACCACGAGCAGGCCCATGTAGTAGGTGCCTTTGAGGTTGGCGACGGCTTCCTTGCCGAAGGCGCTGGCGAGGTGATCGTGAAGGAGTGAGGCTTCCCGGCGGCCGAGATAAAGAAAGGCCGGTCGTGAGCCGTTGGCGTTTTTGGCTTGGATGAGTTCAGCGACAGCGGCGCTGTTCCAGTCGTCTTGAAGTGACAACTCGGATGGCACGAGGCTGTGGTCGGGGTAGTTGTGGTTTGGCGGTTGTGTCATGTGTGTGGCGTGTTGGGTCGGATTCTGTTTTCCGTGAGAGCCATGTCTGTCGTTGCGAGTGCCGGTTCCGGCAATTCACGCATTCGCGTGTATGCGATGGCCGTGTGAAAAAAACAACGACGCGAAGCTAAAGCGGGAATGACGCCCCGCACCTCGAAGGCGGTGACGATTTTGTCAGAGAAATTTCAGACAAATGCGTCGGCTCTGAAGTGGTCAAGCAGCTCGCGCGGGAGTGATCCACTCGCAGGCTTGTGAAGTGGGTTGATGCGGTTTATCCAGTGGGCGTGTTGATGCTGCGTCACCTTGAGGAGCTTGCCGGGCTGGATGAGCCTTTGCATTTGGCATTGGGGGTTTTTGATGGGGTGCATTTGGGGCATCGGGCAGTGATTGGTGCGGCGGTGGAGGCGGCTAGGCGCGAGGGGGGGATGGCGGGATTGCTGACCTTTCATCCGCATCCGATCCGGGTGATTGCTCCAGGCAAGGCGCCGGCGATGTTGTTGACGACGCTAGGGCAGAAGATGGATTTGGCGGGCAGCTTGGGGGTCGACTTGTTTGCGGCGTTGAATTTCGACGCCGAGATGGCGGCGATGGAGGCGGCGGATTTCATTGGGCGATTGTGTCGGGCGGAGGTGCGGACGATCGCGGTGGGGGAGGACTGGCGCTTTGGTCGGGGTCGCTCGGGAGATGTGGCATTTTTGCAATCCGAGTCGCATCGGCATGGGTTTCGCTTGGTGGCGGTGCCGCCGGTGATGGCCGAGGGCGATCGGATCAGCAGCACGCGGATTCGCCAGGCGATTCGCGATGGCAATCTTGCGGCGGCCGAGCGGATGTTGGGTCGTGCGCACGCAGTGCGGGGCGAGGTGCTCAAGGGCGCGCGACTTGGTCGCCAACTCGGATTTCCGACGGCAAATCTTTCGGTCGCTGAGTTGCAGGTGCCGCCCGATGGTGTGTGGGTCGTGCGGGCGAGGGTGAATCACGGCGACTGGATGCCGGCGGTGGCGAATCTTGGTCTGCGTCCGACGATCGAGGGCGAGCAGCAACGCTTGCTCGAGGTGCATGTGCTGGATTTTTCCGGCGACCTTTACGGCTGCGATATTGAGGTCGAATTTGTGCGTCACCTGCGCGGGGAGCGGAAATTTTCCGGGCTGGATGAACTCAAGGCGGCCATCGCGGTGGATGCGGCGGCGGCGAGGGAGCATTTTGCGGGACGGGCGGCGTCGTGATTTTTTTGGGTTGACGGCGAATAAGTTCTTTTGAACACTCTTCGCATGAACACCATTCATTCGTTGATTGATCGCGTCTTGCCCTTGCTGGTCGACAAACTCGGAATGCCCATGCCGCGCAAGCCGGTGAGGGCGCGTCGGGTCGAGGTGCAGCTGGAATTTGCCTGGGGGCGCAAAAGATGAATTTTTCGGATTTTGCGCTTACCCAAGTGGGGCTGATTCACTAGGCTTGGGGCAGCGTTCGAATGTTGATTTTCAAACCCAGCAAATGGATCCGGCCTCTGGTGGCGTGGTGCTTGGCGGCTTGGCTGTCTGGCTCGTTGTATGCAGGCGGGGTGGGTGGCTCGAGTGATACTGCCGGGGCGCGGAGTGCGGCGGCGGTGCAGGAGGCGCAAGAATTGTTGCTGAAGGGCGATGAGGCCTATGCGGCGGGGAAATTTGCCGAGGCGGTGGTGGCTTTTGCGGGTGCGCGGGAATTGTTTCCCGATGCGCCGCAGACGGCGGAATTGCGGGCGGCGGCGACCGATCGATATGCCCAGGCGGCGGTCGAGCAGGGGGAAATTTTGTCGAGAAAGGGCGACATGGATGGCGCCAAGGCGCTGTTAGACAAGGTGCTCGCGGAGGGTGTCGCGCCGCGTGATGCGGGGGCTTTGGCGTTTCGCGCGCAGCTCGATGATCCGATCCGCAGCAACCCGGCGCTGAATGCCGAACACGCCAAGGATGTCGATGAGGTGAGGCGTTTGCTTTACACCGCGCAAGGGGCCTTTGATCTCGGGAAATTTGATGAAGCGATCCAGCGTTATGAAGAGGTCTTGAGGATCGATCCCACCAACAGCGCTGCGCGTCGTGGCATGGAAAAAACCGCAGCGGCCAAGAGCGGATATGCGAAGGCCGCTTATGATGACACTCGTGCGGAAATGCTCGGGCAGGTCGATGGTTCTTGGGAGACGCAGGTGCCTGCGCCGGAGCAGGGGCTGGGACCGCTTGATGGCGGCGCGCCCGCTGTTGCGATGGATGAGGCGAGCCTCAAGGCAAAGCTCGATCAGATCATCATTCCGAGCATCGCGTTGGAGCAATCGTCGCTCGATGAGGCGCTGGATTTTTTGCGGCTCAAGGCAGCGGAAAACGACACGGTCGAGTTGGACGCCGCGCGCAAGGGTGTCAATTTCGCGGTCAATCTTGGTGCGCCGGATTCCGAGGCGGCCAAGCGGATTCGCGCTTTGCGATTTGATCTTCGCCTTTCGCAAGTGCCGTTGTCCAAGGCCCTGCGTTATCTCACCGACATCACGCAGACCGAGTACAAGACCGATGAGTTTTCGGTGTTGATCACGCCCTTGGGATTTTCCTCCGATGAGCTGGTCGTTCGCAGCTATCGCGTGCCGCCGGATTTTCTCACAAGCCTCAACAGCGCGGCGGGTGCGGGTGGTGAAAAGGCCGCGGCCGATCCATTTGCGGAAGCTCCGGAAAAGGGTGGATTGCTCACCGCGCGCCTGAGCGCCCAAGAGTCGCTCGCCAAGCAAGGTGTGCCATTTCCCCAAGGAGCGAGCGCGCACTACAGCCCGGCGACGAACACCTTGAGAATCGTCAACACCGAGGCGCATCAGGAAACCATCGCGCAGATCATCGATGCCATGTCGCAGAGTGAGCCGGTGGCGGTGGCGGTGAAGGTCACGATGATCCGCACGCAGCAGAGCAATCTCGAAGAGCTGGGATTTGATTGGTTGCTGAATGGCGCGGGCAGCATCGAGAACAGCGGTGTCGCCGCAGGTGGAGGCACGATCGGCAACGGCACGCCACGCACGGCCGCTGATTTCACCGGCGAAAACATCGGCGATCCCGAAGGCATCATGACCGCCGGACTGCGCAGCGGCGATGGTGCGATCAGCAGCAACAGCATCGATGCTTTGATCGCCAATCCCGATCGTACTTCGCAAGCGATCAATGTCGCGCCCGGCGTGCTTTCGGTCACCGGAGTTTTTGGTGATGCCCAATTCAAGAGCATCATGCGTGGGCTTGATCAGAAGAAGGGCATCGACATCATGGCGCGGCCGTCGGTGGTGACGCGGAGTGGTCAGGCTTCGAACATCGCAGTGATCCGCGAGTTCATTTATCCCACCGAGTACGAGCCCCCCGAAGTTCCGCAGACGGTTGAAGGCGGTGGGTCCGCTCCGGTGACGCCTGCGACGCCCACGGCATTTGAGACACGCGATGTGGGCATCACGCTTGAAGTGTTGCCGGTGGCGGATGCCAACAAGCGCTTTGTCGATGTGACGCTCAATCCGTCGTTCGTTGAGTTCGATGGCTTTGTGAATTACGGCAGCCCGATTCGTTCGGCCACGGATGTGATTGGCGCCGGGTCGGTGGAGATCACCAAGAATGCGATATTGATGCCGGTGTTCAGCGCGCAGAAGTTGGCCACGCAGTTGACGGTGGCGGATGGCGCGACGATTGTGATTGGTGGCTTGATGACCGAGAGTGTGAAGAATGTGGAGGACAAGGTGCCGGTGTTGGGCGGGCTTCCGGTGGTCGGCAGGATGTTTTCTTCGAAGAGCCGTGAATCGGTTTCCACCGCTTTGATTTTCTTGGTCAACATCGAGTTGATCGATCCAACGGGGCGCCCGTACCGCGACCGTTGATTTTTCAAATTCATCACATCACATCCAATGTCCGCGAACGGAGATCAGGAACCAGATCAATACTCCATCGATCAGATCATGGAGCGATTGAAAAGGAATCGCGGGTCGGAACCGGCATCGGATGATGGCGAATTGGTGACGAGGCCCGATGGTTCGCAGGCGCTACGGGTGCGCAAGCGCAAGCGCAGGAGCCATCAACCGCACAAGGAGCAGCAACTCAAAAAGCGGCGGACGCATGTGATCCAGCTTGCCGCATCGCTGATTCTCGTCGCGTTGTTTGTCTTGGGAGCGGGTCTTGCCTTGGTGTACGCCAACAGCGGATTTTTCCGCAAAGGCCTGATGGAAAAAATCACGGCTGCGACCGGAGCGAAGGTGAAGCTCGAGCAATTTCGCATGAACCCGCGCAGTGCGAATGCCGCGCTTATCGAGCTCGAGTGGCCGCAATCGGAGGTGATGAAAAAAATTCTCGCGAGGGGCATGGTTGCGAAGGTGTCGCCGCAAAGTTTTCTTGGCGGCCGCATGAAGGGCGACGAGGTGGTTGCGCAGCAGGCGGTTGTATGGCTTGGTGCACCGGACCAGGAGGCGCTACCAAAAATCGGGACCAAGGACATCCCGGCATCGCAAATCAATTTTGCGCGACTGGCAGCGAACAGGTGCGATGTGATTTTCGGGGATCCGCTGTCACCGATGGTTAGTCTCAAGGACTCGGAGATTTCGTATTTCCCGAGTGTCGATGAGCCTGTGATTTCGGATGATTTGCTTGAAAATGATTCGGCGGAAAGCTCTGGCGCGGGGGGGGGCATTCCGAGGCTGCTCGCCAATCGCGGTGAGCTTGCGATCAAGGGGTGGCCGAAGTTTCAGGTGGATCGCGGGCAGTTGGAGTTTGTCGATGGCATGGTGAAGGTGCTTGGTTTGCGTTTGCGTTCGCAAAAGGAATCGCGCGGGACGCTGGAATTTTCCGGAAAGCTTTCTCCCTACGCGGTGGATCATGCGTCGCGGTTGTCGGTGGTCGCCGGCAACTTCCCGCTTGAGGAAATCGCCGGTGACGAACTTGGGAAAATTTTTTCCGGTGGGATTGAATCCGATCCCATGGCGCCGAGCGAGTTGCTGATTGGTGGTGGGAGGGAGGCCATGGCATCGATGTCGCTTTCGTTTCGCTGCGCGTCGAATTCTTCGCTGGCGCTGAATGGTCTGCCGTTTCTCAAGATCCTGTCGAATGTGCTCGACGACGATTGGTTCGAGCAGCCGGTGTTCACGGGCGATGTGATCGGTACCTTGAGGCGTGAGGGCAGTGGTGTGTCGATCAACGATTTGGATTTGCAGAGCCGGGAGCGCATGGCGGTGCGGGGTAGCATCCGTTATGGCAGCGAGCGCGCCTACGCCGGGGTGCTTGAAATCGGCATCGCGCCCACATTGATCAAGGCATCAGGCAGTCGTCGCATGGACCTGATCTTTGGTCCGGCCGAGGGGAATTTTCGCTGGGTTTCGATCAAGGTGAGCGGATCTGCGGCATCGCCTGCGGATGATTTCGAGGCGAAATATGATGCGGCGGGGCGTGGTGCCTCGGACGAAAAACCCGCGGGAAAAGTGCCTTCGTTTGAGGAACTTACGCGTCCGGAATAAGCTCGGGCGGGTGGTGACCGAAAAAAACACGCTGAGGGCGGAAAACCGCGATTTGCGATTGGAATTTTTTGCAATCCGCGTTTAGTGTGGAGGGTGGAATACGGGCGCTGTTTTCGATCCTGTGTTCCCTAACATTGAAAGGAAAAATGAAATGCAAACCGCAAATGTGAATCTGCCCATTACCGTGACTGTCCGCCATGACCAAGTGACCGACGCGCTTCGCGATCACGCGCGAAAGAGAATCGAGGGACTTCATCTCGATTACCCGCGCATCATCGAGGCCAAGGCAATTCTTGACGCGCATAAGAACCGGCGCAACGAGCACACGGCAGAGATCATCCTTTTTTGCGCCAATCACATCACCATCGAGGCCCACACCGAGAGCAAGGACATGTATGCGGCCATCGATGAAACGATCGAGAAAATCGCGCGCCGCATGCGCAAGCACAAGACGCGCCTGCTCAAGAAGAACCGGCCGCATCGCAACGAATCGATCCGCCATCTCGAAGAACGCTTCTTCAATGAAGAGGCGCTCGATCATCCCGAGGACTCGAAGTTTGATCCTGTGCCCTACATCGTGCATCCCGACAATTACGGCATCCGCACGATGTTCAAAGAGGATGCGATCATGCAGCTCGAGCTCTCGGACCGGCCTTTTGTGCTCTACAAAAGCGCCCGCCGCGGCTGCCTGACGATTGTTTACCGCCGCAAGGACGGGGATTACGCGTCGCTTGATATCAAGGAGGGCGATCTCTGAATTTCATCAAGCGGCGTGCGAGCATGCCCGCCACCTCAATGGCAGGGACATTTGTGCCTATGCTACGCTCCGGCCATGCCAAGTCCGCTTCGCGGTTTTGAAAAATTGCCGCCAAGGCGGCAAGGGCATTCCACAAAGGTCCGCTCCGGTAGGGCGATGCGGCTCGCAGCGCCGATTCTTTCGCGTAGCTGGAGCATTTTGCTCCAGCAAGGAGGAAGAAGCAGCGATCAATCGCGCGGACCTTTGGGACAAAGGTCCCCGCCATTAAAAAAGCGGCTTCTTCTTCGATCATCCGCAATCCCTCTTTCTCTTCGAGTCCATTCGCGGTTTAAAATCTTTCTTCAAAGAGAAGTCGGCGCCGCGAGGCCGCGTCGCCCTACCTTGGGTGAAGAGGTGGGCAAGATGCCCACGCTCCTTGAAGACACGGGCGGGCCGCCCATGCCCCTCTGTGAAGAAGCCGCTTCTTCGATCGATCACCAGCTGTAATGCACCCGATAGGTCACGATCTTTTCCTCATCCGGTTTGAGGGTGACGGAAAAATCGATGGTGTGGCTGCTGCTGCGTCGTCGCGCCTGAGGTAAAAGGATGCGTGTTTTGGCGCAGACCACGCGGTGGCTTTGGACTCACATCACATGATCAATCTGCCGTCATTGCGGCAGCGCGAATGCGACGTAGGCATCGCCAACCTCGCCCCCAAGTTTGCCGCCGCCGGTTGCTGGAACAACCACGAACTGGCGTCCGCCCGACTCATAGATGGTCGGAGGCGCGGTGCCGTGCCAGGGAAGCGGGCGGCTCCAAAGCTCTGCGCCGGTCTCAGCATCGAAGGCACGGATCAATTTGTCGGCAGTGCCTGAAACAAAAACAACTCCCGAGGCCGTCACGCTTGCGCCGCCAAAGTTTTCCTGGCCGGTTTTCGGAATGCCGCGCTTGGTGAGCTCGGAGTATTCACCAAGCGGAACCTGCCAACGAATCAGCCCGGTATTGAGATCGATGCAGTTGAGCGTGCCCCAGGGAGGGGTGCATCCCGGGTAGCCTTGTGGGTCCTGCAGCTTGTTCCAGCCTTGGAAATTCCATATTGGCGCTGCGTTCGTTTGGGTGGGCGCGGCGGGACGATCGAGGCACAAAAGAAAATCGGCTAAGGGATCCGTCATTTCGCTGGTCAGACCGGGCATGGCAGGCATCGATCCCCGGCCTTTTTGGATGATTTCCATGAGTCCTTTCTTGTCGAGGCGATGGCGCAGGCCGCGCAGAGGAGGTGCATGGCCGATCCCGCCGCGCTCTGGGCCATGGCAGGCCGAGCAGAGTGCCAGGTACATTTGTTCTCCCTGGTTGGGAGGATCTTGGGGTTCCGGATCATCGTCGCGGAACATGGTGATCTTCCACGGAATTTCGTTGGCTGTTACGAAGAGGTGTCCGGCCGGAGTGGCCGCGGCGCCAGTCCACTGGGCCCCGCCATGGATATTGAACATCAAAGTTGGCTTTGCCTCCTCGATGGAAGGATAGGGACCATGGTTGGACTGGGCGAATACGAGTGAGACCGCCGCATTGGCAGCTGGATCGATTTTGGTGATGTCGGCTTCGGTGAAGGAGCTGCGGCTGAAGGGACGCGGCAACTCTGGGAATGGCTGCACGGGAGATGGCACTTCACCAAGAAGGCCCTTGGTGTCGACACGGCGCAGTGGGACCTCGTACAAAGGACGTCCGGTGACTCGGTCGAGCAAGAGGGTGTTTCCGATCTTGGTCACCTGAGCCACCGCATCGACTTTGATTCCATCGCGCTCGACGGTGACGAGATTGGGTGGAGCAGGAATGTCCCAATCCCATATGTCGTGGCGGGCTTCCTGAAAATGCCACAGTCGTTTGCCTGTGAGGGCATCGAGCGCGACGACACAATTGGAAAAGAGGTTGTCACCACGTCGACCCATGCCTTTGAAGTTTGGTTTGGGTGAGCCGAGACCGAAGTAGGCGATGCCACGTGATTCGTCCAAGGCCATGCCACCCCAGCAGTTGGCTCCATGCTCAACTCGGCTCCATGTTTCGCCACCCTCCTGCCCTGGTCCGGGCTTGGTGACAAAGGTCCACAACAATTTGCCATCGCGGATATCGTATCCAAAAATATCTTCTAGGAATCCGGGCACCACCAGCACGTGGCGGAAGACCGCTCCGACCGCGGTGGTTCCTGCCGGAATCCGGGTGCGGCCGCCTTGTCCAAATGAATCAAGCGGTTTGCCGGTGCGGGGATCGAGCGCGAGAATCCAATCGCCTGCGCCGAAAATCAGGCGTGGCGGGTTTGCCTCATCGCCCGGCCAGTAGAGCAGGCCACGGCGCGCGACTATATCTTGAAGGCGCGGGGTTTGTTTTTGGGGGCGGTAACGCCAGAGTTCTTTGCCGCTGGCGGCATCCACGGCAGCGATTGATCCCCCACCGGAGGGAGCGTACATGACTCCATCGACAACGATCGGGTTGCATTGGACATTTCCCGGTTCTCCCGAACGCCAAGTCCAAGCGGCTTCAAGCTTTGCAACATTGGATTTGTTGATGGTGGTGAGCGCGGAGTAGCGGTTTGAAGTGGGCCCTCCGAGAGACCGTTGCCAGTTTCGAAAATGTTCGGGAGCAGGCCAGCCGTTGGTGCGTGTGAGTTCCTCGGGTCGCGCGGCAGGGATGACGCTTTCCCTTGCTGACACTGGTGTGCCGTCCGCCGACTTCCATGATCGTGGCATCGGCTTGGGTCCCGCAGGTTTTTCATCAAGCTGGCGGACCAACCATTCCAGACCCTCGATGTTGTCCATCAAGCGCAGGCGCGCATCGACGTTGGTGTGATTGAGAATGCCGACAGGCCCCTTCCAGCCGCTGTCGCGAATCGCACGCAGAATCTCCAGGTCCGATTCCCCTTGGCCTATGGGCATAATTTTATCGGCTCCGCTCTCCGCACCTTTACGCATGCCGTTGAGGTTGAGCGCGAAAAGGTGTGGCTTCATCCTCGCTAAGAGGGCGGGAAAATTGGCGAGGTGCGGGTGGCCATGATGGAAGTTGTAGACGATGCCGACATTGTCGATTTCCGCGGCAGTGAGCCGCCGGATGATTTCGAGTTGGTTGTCGGGTTCGCCGAACCAACCACCGTGATTGTATAGAGCCACCTTGCATCCCAGCGGTTTCGCGGCTTGCGCAACCGCGCTAAGGCGGGCCGTTTCGGCCAAGAGCCGTGCTTCAAGGGCAGTCGCATCGGGCGGCACATCGGGCGCGCCCGTCACCCACAGTTGGGGCTGGACTGCGTGCCTTCGGAATAGCTCGAGAGTGTCGATTGCCTCCTGGTTCATGGCACCGGGGAACCACCAAGCGGTCAGTTCGATGCCCTGTTGCTTTAGGGCGGTGAGCTCGCGATCCCAAGTCGGAATGTGTTGCGGCCGGTAATCGTAAGCCAAGCGGCGGATGCCGAGGCTGCGCAGCATTTCAGCACGCTCTTCCGGACCCCGATTGGCCGCATCAAAGGGAACGATGCACCATGCGACAAGATTGTCCTTCGCAAAGACGTTATCGTCTCCGGCGCAAACATTGCCGTGCAAAAAAATCGACGCGCAAATGAGAAGTGCCGCGCGTGTGAGAAAACGAGGTAGCAGTATGAAAATATGATTCGATTCGAATGAAACTGAAATTTTTTTCATTGGCGTAGCCTTGGTTTTATCAAATCACTTAGCAATTTTTTTATGGGGTGATGTGTTTTGCAAAACCGCTGGTTGTGATCGGAATAGACTTACCACTCATTCCGATGACGGGCGATGTCCCAAGCAGGAGCTTCACCAGCTGTAATGCACTCGATAGGTCACGATCTTTTCCTCATCCGGTTTGAGGGTGACGGGAAACTCGATGGTGTGGCTGTCGAGTTTGCGGAAGTCGGCTGACTTTTCTTTCACCTCCCAATTGTCGAAGCGGGTGAGGTGCTCGACCACGCGGATCTCGACCGGCTCTTTCTTGCGGTTGCGGACCTTGATCTCGAAGGTTTCGTCGAGCTGGTTGTTGGCACTATCCGCTTTGTAAGCGGTGCGGCGGCGTTCGCCGACGAGATCGAAGGAATTGCCGACATAGACGCGGACGGTTTCGTCCTTGGGAGTGTGATCGATTTGGTTCTCGCCAGTGAATTGGAGCGAGCCGTCGTCATCCTGCGAGTAGAAGCGCAAGCGTCCCTTGGGCAGCGGCATGCCGAGCTTGTTTTCGTTGCTGTTTTTGAATTCGCGCAGCACCCAGACTTTTTTGTTCGTCGGTACGCCATATTCGCCTTCGCCGCGGAAGAAATTCCACGCGCCGTAATTCATCGTCGCGCCGTCATAAACGAAGATTTTCGGTGCCTTCACACCGCTGCCGCGAATGAACTCGACTTGCTTGGTTTCCTGATCGCGCAGCGTCAGTGGACGCGCGATGGTGTAGAGGTGAAATTCGTCGAAGGATTTTTCGGTGACGGCCTCCGCCATCGCATCGGACTCCATGGCCATCGCTTTCATGCGGGGCATCGCCGGCTGCGCTTGCAGTTTGTTCACATCGCCCGCCATCAATTTGACCTTCGCCTGATCGAATCCGGTGCCGCTTTGGTTTTTGAAAGTCACCCAACCGACGATGTCGATCATGTCGCCCTTGTCAGCAGCGACGATGTTGTAGTCCGCCTGCCAGCTGAGGCCACCGGTGACATAGGCGATCTCGGCGCCGAAACTGGCGGCTTCCGCGGAGTTGATCGTCCATGTGAGGGTTGGGTTGAGGATCGTGTCATCGCCGAGCGCGGGAAAGAGCGGCTCGCCGGGTAGTGAGAAACGAAGGTTTCCATCCACTTCGATGATCGGTTGGCTGATTTGCCCGCCGGCATTGTAGCCACTGCGGATGATTTTTCCCTGCACGCTGCGGTTTGGTTTGTTGGGTTCGCGGATTTCGAAGCCGATCGTTTTGCCTTCGTTGAGTTGGAGCATGAGGCCGGATGAAACCGGGTCGTTGCGATAGGCTTGCTCGAGGATTTGAAATTTCACCTTGCCGGCAGGGTCACGCAGGATCACCGAATCGGTTTCCGCTTGGGCGGTCATGCCGGAGAAACGGGCCTCGGTGATTCCCGACTTGAGATCCAGCGGCACTGAGTCGCGAACGACCGCGAAACCCTGATTGTAAATCGTGAGCGAAGGTTCGGCAGCGACTGGCATCAGCGCGGCGGCGAGCGAAGTGAAAAAAGGGAGCGGGATCGTGGCTGCGGCTTTCATTTGGATGAGATTCAACACAATCAACGGCAAATCCTCGGGAAATGCCATCCATTTTGGCGTGGTGTGGGCGTTGCGCGTGATGGAAAATGGGGGTTGCGCGGCGGAAATCGGCCGGATTTCGCATCAACTTGCCGCTTTACAGGCTCTGAGGTGCCCCCCATATTCCCGCCCCATGACTCTTGCCGCGATCGACTGGCTCTCCATCAGCATCAACCTCTTGCTGGTGATTTTCGTAATTGTTTGCCTTCTGATGACCCTGCTCATATTGATGCAGCGTCCGAAACAGGAAGGTCTTGGCGCGGCCTTTGGTGGCGGCGTGACGGATCAAGTTTTCGGTGCGCGCACGACCAATGTCCTTCAGCGCGGCACGGTCTATCTGGGTTCGTTGTTTTTCTTGCTGAGCCTCACGCTCGCGGTGCTGATCGGTCACAAGAACCAGAAGACCACTCTCGTGGCTCCGAAGGTGGAGGTGAAGGAAGCGGTCGAGGAGAAATCAACTCAAGGCCAAGCCCAACCTGCAACGACTCCTGCCGCACCTGCTCAAGCCGTGGAGGAAGTCGCAAACGCTCTCAATGAAGCGGTAAAGGAAGCCCCTGCGGAACAAGCGCCGGCTGCTCCTGCTCCCACCGCTCCTGTTTCTGAAGCACCGAAAACGGAATCTTCAGAAAAATCCGGTCAACCTTAACGCTTCATTGGCGTGAAGGCACTTGATGACGAGCGACCCGACCAGCCGGTGTGGGCGCAACAAGATGCCTTTCCGGTTGCTCCGCCCGCGTGGGGGTGGATGGATTACAAGGGTGGTCTGCATCCCTGCGAATCCGAGGATGCATTGATCGCGGCGATTGACGGCGATCGAAATGCGGCGATGGCGCTGGTGTGGAGTCCGGCATCGCCTAACATGGTTTTGCCGGAGGAGCTTCGTGGTGCGACCGCGGCGGTGCTTCATTCGCGGCGTGAGCTTGCGGCGCTCGATCATGCCGATGCGCGCGACAAAATCCGCTGGTTCAGTTTTCTCGCGGGCGGGCTTGCGGTTTACCTTTTTTATCGCGCGTGGTCGATGGCGCCCGTCGATACCATGTCTGCGCGCATCGAATTTTCGCTCCGTGCCTTGGTCACTGCGGTGTCGATGGGCTTGGCCTTGCTGATGTGGCTGATCTTCGGATTCATCCCCTGGTACCAGGCGCGCAAGCGGGTGAAAGAGTTGGATCGCTGGACAGCCGGCGATGTGGAGGCGGCGGTGCCGGTGTTGCGGTTTGAGACATGGCTGGAAATGCAAAAGGCACCAGCGACGAGGTTTTTGTTGGTGCTCATCGCGTTGGTCGGTGTGGCCCAGTTGATGCCGGGAAATTCGATTCCCGCCGCGGCACTGTTGAAGGATCCGGGGCATCGCGACTGGTGGCGTTTGCTCACATCGCCATTGATGCACGGCAACCTGATCCATTTCATGATGAATGCCGCGGCCTTGGTTTATCTTGGCAGGCGCATTGAAGTGATCGCCGGATGGCCGCATGTGTTCATGGTGTTTCTTTTTTCCGCATGGATCGGCGGTGAGTGTTCCTTGCGGTTTGTCGGGCTGCCATCGGTGGGTGCCTCGGGTGGTTTGATGGGATGGCTGGGCTTTCTGATGATTTTCGAATCGCTGCATGGCCGCCTGGTGCCGGTCAAGGCGCGCCGCCGTTTGCTGGCAGGCATTCTTCTCACCGGATTGATCGGGCTTGTCGGCTTCCGCTTCATCGACAATGCCGCGCACTTGGGCGGTTTGGTCGCGGGTTTGCTTTATGCGTTGATTGTGTTTCCGAAATCCGCCTCCGCCGCGCGGCCCTTGCCGACATGGAGCGACCGCATTGCCGGAGTGCTGGCGGCGATGGCGTTGATTTTTGCAACGATGATCGCGATGTGGAAAATCCTCAGCGCGTTCGGATGACCCATTCATTTTTCCAAATCATGAAACATGCCTTCATCGCGCTGATTTTCTCCCTCTGCTCGGCGAGTGCCAACGCGGTGGATCCGGCGGTGATGGAAAAGGGCAAGGTTCAGTTCATGATGTGCGTTGCATGTCATGGCAAGGAGGGCGAGGGGACTGCGGCCGCACCGCCGCTGGCGGGCTCCGAGTGGGTGATGGGTCCGGCGGAGAATCTCATTCGCATTCAGCTTCGCGGCTTGCGTGGGCCGATCACGGTCAAGGGTCGTGAGTACGACATTGCCGGCGGCATGGCGCCGATGGCATATCAAAGGGATGAGCAGATCGCGGCAGTGCTGACCTATGTGCGGCAGTCGTTTGGCAACAACGCGCCAGCGGTCGAGCCCGCGCAGGTTGCGGCTTTGCGCGATGAGGTGGGCAAACCGCAACTGACGGTGGCGGATCTCGTGCCGCATGGTGGAGCCGTCCCTGCTTCCGCTGCGCCGCCTTCGAACAAGTACGCCAATCTCGATGAAGACAAATCATTCCCGCGATGGGCGGTGATCGGCATCATCGTCGCTCTGCTGGCGGGCTTGGGGCTGTGGCTCGCGAAGTCGAAGTGATTTTTTTGCTCTTCGACTCAGCGAATCGTTTCGATGCGACCGCTGCGTTCGATGATCACTGATTGAAGTTCTTTTTTTGATTCGATGAACGATGCGAGTTCATCCGGCTCGACGAGCATCAGCGCGGTCGACCATACCTCGGCGCTTGTTGCATTGGCCGCGCTGACCCAGATGCGGTTGCAGCGTTGTTTGGGCATGGCGTCGGTGCCTTGCGGATGGACGATGTGGTCGCCTTGGATCGTGATGCCTGAGGCGCTGAGTGCTTGATCGCGGATCTCGATGCGCAGGTTTTCCGTCGTGCCGTGAATGTCGATCGGCCATGGATTCGGGCCGATGGCGAGGATCGAGCTGGCACCGGCGCAGAGCAGTGCGTCGTGTGTGCCCCAGTCTTCAAGCAGCGTGCGGAGTTGGTCGAGCGCGAAGCCTTTGCCGATGCCGCCGAGGTCGATTTCGCGTCCGGCCTCGATGCAGGTGATCGCTGGGGTGTCGGGGTGGATCGAAAGCGTGCCGGTGAGCGCTGGCGGGATTTCGCCGGGGCTTGATTTGCGGTGTTCGATTGCGATGCCAAGCGTGATGTCGAAAAGCCCGCCGGTTTGTGCGTGTGCGTTGAGCGCGCGCAGCAGGCATTGGTGGGTGGCCTCGTTGAGGAAAAGTGTTTCGCCGCTTTGCATGCGGTTGATGCGCCAGACATCGCTGCCTTCCATGAAGCGGCTGAGGCGCGCCTCGAGCGCATCGATTTGATCGAAGCACTCGCGGGCCATGCCGCGCGCGGTGGCTTCATTCATGCCGCGAAAGCGCAGGCTGAAGCTTGTGTTCATCGCATCGTGCGAGAAATGCCGCGCGTCGTTGATGGGAAACGGTGAGTTCATCGCGGGTCGTGCTGCATCCAGAGTTGCCAGAGATCGCGTTTGACGAAAAGCATCACCGGCACGCCGGCGCGCAGGCCGCGGGGCAGTGGCTGATGCGTTGCTTCGAGTTCTTTTGCCACCGCTGCCGCATGTTCCGGCATCGCGAGAACGATCGGCATCGAGGCGAGGTCCGGCGGTGGACTTTGCCAATAACCGGTGTTTTCAAATGTGCGCAGGACCCATGGCAATGGCCAGTATCCGTTGCCGATGACCGCGATCGGTTCGATCGATTGGCCGGGCGCGATTGCTTGAAGTTTTTTGAGCCATGGTTCCAGGTCCTCGATGTCCTGGCGCGTTGGGACATAGGCAAAGGGGTTGCGTTCGTCTGAGGCGAGGCGGCCGGTGGCGTGGCGTGATTGCACGGTTTGGGTGACGATCGAGATGGCGGCGATCGCGACAATCCATGCCTTGATGGCTTTCGATCGATTTGAAAATCCGGCGAGTGAAAATCCCGCCAATACGCAGACATGCGCCCATGGCAGGCAGGCGAGCCAGGGGTTTTTGTAGCGGATGACGCTGTAGGCCAGTGCATGGAGGATCACGCTGGTGGCGATAAAACGGATCACCCGAGCTTGCGGTGGAGGGTTTTTGCCGAAGGCGTGGATGCATGCGGTTGCAGCGAGCAGGATCACTGGGGTGCCGAACCACCATGCGCCGCCGGACTTCACGGGCAGGGCAAAAAGTTTGGCGTAGTAGCTGATCGGTTTGTCATGACCGCCGGCGGTCTCATACACGAAAAAGGTGCGGATCGCATCGAGCATGCCGCGTGGTTCGCGAAAGGCATCGGTGTAAAAAAATGCGGCGGTGAGCAGAGCGCTTGATGCGGCAAGCGCGATGGCAACGCGATGTTGGTTCCACAATGCGCGGATGGATGCCCATTGCGGCATGCCCTTTTCAAAAAGCAGCAAGCCACCCGCCGCCGACCATGCGATGAGGCTGATGATGAATGTTTCCTTGGTGGCAAACATCAGGCCGATGCATGTGCCGGTGATGAGTGCCGGTGCGCGGTGGGCCAGCGCGAGCATGGCGGCGAGGCCGAAAAGCGTGAGCAGCATTTCGTGGATGAACATGCGGCTGTAATAAACGAGCAATGGCGAGCCCGCCAAAAGCGCGGCAGCAAGTAAGGTGCTGGCATCGCCGATGCGCTTGCGCCAAAAAAACGGCAGCAGCACGAGCAGGGATCCGGCGATGGCCGGCAGGATGCGCAGCGTGCCTTTGCTCATTTCGCGCCACGAATTTTCGCCGCGCCAGTGGCAGATCGTCATCGCAAAGCGGCTTTGCGTCGGGCCGTGGTAATGCATCGGATCAAAGCCCGTGCCGCCCGATTCCATGCGTTGGGCGGTGATGCGCGCGCCAGTTGCCTCATCCGCGTGGATTGGTCGGCTGGCGAGATCTTCGAAGCGCAGAAAGACCGCTGCTGCAAGGATCGAAACCCAGCAGAGAGCCACGCCAAAATGGAAACGCGAGAGCATGGGCGATCAGGCGGATGCGATAAAAGATTCCACATTCATGCAATGTTATTCTAGATAGCTCCATGCCGGATGCCAGCGATGAAATCGTGTTGGTGACACCCGTGTGGAATGATGCCGCGCGACTTGAGGCATTCGGCCCGGAGCTTGCGGCGGCACTCGCATCGGCGGGCTTGCCGCTTCGCTGGGTGATCGCCGATGACGGATCGTCCGCTGACGAGCGCGAGCGGTTGGTGGCCTTGCTTGCGGATTTTTTGCGAGTTTATCCAAAGGTCATTTTGCATCATGCGGATGCGCATCGCGGCAAGGGATCGATCGTGCGCGAGGGATGGGCCTTGGTGCCCGATGCGGCGTGGCATGCGTTTGTCGATGCCGATGGCAGCGTGTCGGCGCGCGAAATGATCGGCTTGCTTCGCGCGGCAGCCGATGCGGGAAAGTCGGTGTTGGGCATTCGTCGGCCGACGGCATCGGCGCCTGTGGCGATGGGCCTGTGGCGTGGCATCGCGCATCGCGGCTATCGCTGGCTGGTGCACGCGTGGCTGGGCCTGCCTTGCGAGGACCCGCAGTGCGGGGCGAAGGTGATTTTGGGAAATGACTACCGGCGTGTGGCGGGCGGATTGCGGGAAAATGGTTTTGCGTTTGATTCCGAATTGCTGGTCCGTTTGGCGAAAGCGGGCTGCGTATGGCACGAACTCCCGGTGGGCTGGACTCAGAAAAAAGGCGGGAAAATAAGGCCTTTGCGCGATGCCTGGGGCATGATCGCCGCGCTTTGGCGGCTGCGCTGAATGGTGTGCATTTTACGAAATCGGTAAAAAAATCGTCGACACGGCAAAAAATTTTTGTCATGTATTCAAATACAAAAAGCTGAAGAGCTTTTTCACATGGTAAAAACCTCGGGTTTCAGCCCCGAGGCGTTCGAGTCGAAGGTCGCGATGATCGCGAGCCAAAACCCCCACACTTGAGTCATCATGAACACGAAAAAAATCAAAAAGCCCGCTGTTCGCAAAGCGTCGCCCGTCAGTGATATATGCATCGAGCCGAAGTCGGAGATCGATCGACTGAAGCAGGATTTGCAGAACTTCCAGCAGCTCTACGATTATGCCCCGATCGGGTGTTTGTCGGTTAGCGTTGATGGCTGCATTGCTGCCTCGAATTTGTCCGGCGCGAATATGCTTGGGCTCAGCCGCGAGCAGGCGATCGGAAGCCATTTTGCCGATCATGTGAGAGAGGCCGATCAGGCGGTGTTTCATGAATTTTTTGACATGATTTCCAAGATGGGTGGTGCTCCACCGTGTGAGATCGGCATGAATGGCAGCAAAGGCGAGCCGTTTTTTGTGAACATCACCGGAGTGAGGTTTCCGAATGAAGATGTCTGCCATATCACTGCGACGGACATCACCAAGCAGTGTCATGCACAGGATGAATTGAAGCACGCGCGGGATGAACTGGAGTCGAGAATCCAGAAACGCACCGGCAAGCTTCGCAGTCTGGCGCGGGAGTTGACGCTGGCCGAGGAGCGTGAGCGGCGGCGGATCGCCGGCTTGCTGCACGACAACCTGCAGCAGCTATTGGTCGCGGTTTTGCTCAACATTGGCGCGACCAAGGCCAAGAACTACAGTCGCGGTGTTTTGGAGGAGTTGGAAAGCATCGAGCGCATGACCAAGGAATGCGTTGGCATCACCCGCACGCTGGCCGCGGAGTTGAGTCCCTCGGTGTTGCATCAATGCGGTTTGGCTGCGGGCTTTGGCTGGTTGCGCGATTGGTTCAACGAAAAGTACGGATTTGATATCGAGGTGTCGGCGGATGAATCGCTCATACCGGATGATGATGTCAGCATCACGCTGTTCCAGTGCGTGAAAGAGATCCTTTTCAATGCGGTCAAGCACTCGGGGGTCAAGTCCGCCCGCCTGATGATGTTTTGTGACAACGAAGCCTTTGTGAACATTTCCATCAAGGATGAGGGGAAGGGTTTTGATGCCACGGCTCTTTGCGTGCAGGATGTATGGAAGGATGGATTCGGTTTGTTCAGTGTGCGCGAGCGGGTGGAGTTGCTGGCCGGTGTGATGTTGGTGGAGTCGGCGCCTGGGCAGGGAGCGTGTTTCACGCTGCGTTTCCCTGCGAAAGCCATCAATTGTTGTATCAGTTGTAGCCATGAAAAGTCCTGCGAGAAGGCGAGCTGTGGCAAAGGGGTGTCGGATGAGCCGCACGATGAGATTGATGAGGCAAGGGTGCCCGTGCAAATTTCGCGCAGGACCGAGGATGGCCTGCGGCGTTTCCGCGTCGTGCTGGCCGATGATCACTCGATGGTGCGGCAGGGTCTGGTGCGGGTCTTTCTCGATGAGGCGGACTTCGAGGTCGTGGGCGAGGCGGCCGCTGGCAAAGAGGCCCTTGAACTGGCGCGCGAGCTGGAGCCGGACATCATCGTGATGGATTTGCAGATGCCGGTGATGTCGGGCTTGGAGGCGACGCGTGTGATCCGCAAGGAGCTGCCGGGGGTGCAGGTGATCGGGCTTTCGATCGAGGCCGACAAGGAATCCCGCCGGTCCTTGCTGCGGGCCGGGGCGCTTGATTTGCTGCACAAAGGCGGCTCGGCGGAGGATTTGATCCAGCGGGTCCGGGCGCATTTGGTGGCAAAAGCCTGAGCGGCCGGCTGTTGAAAGCGCTTGCACATCGGCGGATCCGGGCCTACTGGCACGGGCATGGCACTTGAAACCACGCTGATTCTTTTCAAACCCGACGCGATTGAGAAAAACCTGACCGGCAAGGTCCTTGCCCGATTCCAGGACGCGGGATTTGTGATTCGCGGCATCAAGATGATGCAGCTCGACGATGCGATCCTGCGCGAACATTACTCGCATGTCGCGGACAAGCCGTTTTTTCCCGAGATCGTTGCATTCATGAGCCGCACGCCGGTGATCGCATTGGCGCTTGAGGGTGAGGATGTGATCAACCGCGTGCGCGATTTGCTTGGTCCGACGAATTCCAAGGCGGCGCCAGAGGGCACGATCCGCGGTGACTTCGGCGAGGACATGATGACCAATGTCTGCCACGCCTCCGATTCGCCCGAAGCGGCGGCTGCCGAGCTCAAGCGCTTCTTCAAGGCGGGCGAGGTCTTTGCTTACTGATGTCGATGCGCCGCGAGCGCTTGTGTCATTGAGCAGGCGTGTTAGTTTGCGCGCATGTGGTTTCATGTGCCGGATGCCGATGCTTGGTGGCGTTGGGTGATCTTGGTGTTGTTCTATGCGGTGGGCGTGTTGCACATGGTGCATGCGCTGATGCATGTGCGCACCTCGCAGGGCGCGATCGCGTGGGTGCTGTCCTTGCTGATGGTCCCGTTCGTGGCGATACCGCTTTATTGGTTGCTTGGTCGCAGGCGTTTTTCCCGCGAGATCGGCGGACGGCGCGCGAAGGACAGTCGGCTTGCGGCATTGGCGGTCGGCATGATGGAGCGGCTGCGACGCTATGAGGTCGACATCCCCGATGATGATGCCTTTGAGCGTGCCGCGAGAATTCTCGGTGGCTTGCCATTCACGCGCGGCAACCGGCTCGAGTTGCTCATCGATGGCGAGGAAACTTTCGACAACATTTTTGAAACGATCCGCTCGGCGAAAAGGCACCTGTGTGTGAATTTTTTCATCGTGAAGAGCGATACCCTTGGGATCCGCTTCCAGCAGGCGTTGATCGAGCGTGCGCGCGCGGGCGTGAGGGTGTTTTTTCTCTTCGATGAATTTGGTTCCTACAAATTGCCGCGGCGTTACCTGCGCGAGTTGAAGGCGGCCGGCGTCGAGTGCCATTCGTTTGGGGTCAACCGCTTTTGGTGGTCGCGCTTGCAGCTCAACTTCCGCAACCACCGCAAGATTGTTTTGGCGGATGGCGAGGTGGCATTGATTGGCGGGCTCAATGTCGGCGATGAGTACCTCGGGCGTGATGCGCGCTTCGGCGGTTGGCGTGACACGCATTTGGCGATGCGCGGGCCGGTGGTGCAGGCGGTGCAGTTGGTGTTTTTGGAGGACTGGTTTTGGGCATCCAACTCGATGCCGGAGCTTGATTGGGAAACGCGGCTCGAGGAGACCGATCAGATTGCGGCGGTGATCCCGACCGGTCCGGCGGATCCGGCGGATTCGTGGCAGTTGGTGGTGGCGGAGGCGGCCAACACCTCGCGGCAGAGGCTGTGGATTGCCTCGCCGTATTTTGTGCCCGACGAGGGTGTGCTCACGGCACTGCAAGCGGCGGCGATCCGCGGTGTGGATGTGCGCATTCTCATTCCCGAGCGCGCCGATCACTTGCTGGTTTGGCTCTCGGCATTTTCGTACTTCGAGGAATCGATCCCGTATGGGGTTAGAATTTTCCGCTACCAGCGCGGGTTTCTTCACCAGAAGGTCATGCTCGTCGATCACCGGCTGGCGGCGGTTGGCAGTGCGAACCTCGATAACCGCTCGTTCCGCCTCAACTTCGAGATCACCGGGTTTTCACCCGATCCGGCGTTTGTCGACGAGGTGGCGCGGATGCTGGAGGCGGATTTCGAGGCGAGCGTGGAAGCGCGGGTCGAGGATTTTTCGGCCAAGCCATTTTTGTTTCGTGCCGCCTGCCGTGTCGCGAGGTTGATGGCGCCGGTTCAGTAAGCGTTTCGGTTACTAAAGCGATGGGCGTGGAATGAACTTGCAAGAGCCCGATTGTGACGCTAGTGACACATTTCATGCGTGGAGTTTCTCCATGCGTGATTTGCATGAAATTGGTGAAGCTTCTCAGCCCGGAACAGATCGTCGCCGACCTTGAGGCGATCGAGCACTGGGACGCGATCACCGAGCTTGTAGACAGGCTTGTGACATGTGGCTTGCTTGCGGCTGGCGAGCGTGAGGCGACGCTTGAGGCACTGAGGACGCGCGAGCAATTGGTCAGCACCGGCATCGGCGGCGGGGTGGCCATCCCCCATGCGTTTTCCGACGAGCTTGAAAAGGTGGTGGCGGTGTTGGGGCGCTCGAAGGCGGGCATCGATTTCGAGGCCGTGGACCAGGCGCCGGTGCATGTGATCGTTCTCTTTGTGGTGCCGCGCAAGGACTACCAGCTCCACCTCAAGATGCTCGCGGCCATTGCCAAGATGTTCAATGGGCAGGACATGAGCCGGCGGATCCTTGGAGCAAATGGCCGTGATGAAATCCTTGCCATTTTGGGTTCAAAGTCGTCCCGTGTGGAGCCGCCCGCATCTTAGGGCGGATTTCCGTTTCCCCCAGACCACATGACGATTCTCCAGCAGCTTGAGGCGCGGCTCGCCGCGGCATTGAACACGACACTTGGCGAGCCGGTCACCGCGAGCGTGACGGCGGCAGCGGACCTGCGCTTTGGCGATTATCAAAGCAACGCCGCGATGGTCCTGGCCAAGCAAAGGGGCAAGAACCCGCGCGCGTTGGCCCAGGAAATTATCGGCCACCTCGATCTTGCGGGCATGGCCACCGCCGACATTGCCGGGCCGGGATTCATCAACTTCCGCATTTTGCCGGAGGCCTTCGCCGCGAGGGCCAAGGCCTTGCTCAACGACGAGCGATTGGGCGCGCCCGACATCGGCGCGGGCCGCACGGTGGTGGTGGATTTCTCCGCGCCGAATGTCGCCAAGCCGATGCATGTCGGCCACATCCGCTCGACGATCATCGGCGACTCGCTTTGCCGCATCGCGCGTTTCCTCGGATACAAGGTCATTGCCGACAACCACATCGGCGACTGGGGCACGCAATTTGGAATGATCCTTCACGGATGGAAAACGCTACTCAACAAGGCCGCGCTCGAGGCCGATCCGATCGCCGAGTTGCTGCGCATTTATCGCGAGGTAAATGCGGCGACCAAGGACGACCCCGCGGTGCTCGAGACCTGCAAGGGGGAGCTGGTGAAGCTGCAGGCGGGTGACCCGGAAAATCTCGAAATCTGGCAGCAGTGCATCGATGTCTCCAAGCGCGGATTGCAGCGGATCTATGACACGCTCGATGTGAAATTCGATTACTGGCTTGGCGAGAGTTATTACAACGATCGGCTCGCCGGCTTGGTCGATGAGTTTCTTGCCAAGGGCATCGCGCGCGAGAGCAACGGAGCGGTTTGCATATTTTCCGACGGCAGCTGCAAGCGTGAGGACGATCCCTTCATGGTGCATCGCGAGGAGGGATGGACCGACAACCCGGCGATCATCCGCAAGGCCGATGGCGGATTCCTTTACGCGACCACCGACCTCGCCACGATCCGTTTCCGCATCGACGAGTGGAAGGCCGATCAGATCTGGTATGTCGTTGGCGTGCCGCAGCAGTTGCACTTCCGCCAAATTTTTGCCGCCGCACAACGCTGGGGCGCAGCGGCCGACTTCCGCCATGTGGCATTCGGTTCGATCCTTGGCGAGGACCGCAAGCTCATGAAGACCCGCACGGGCGACAATGTGCAGCTCACCGATGTGCTCACCGAGGCCGTCGAGCGCGCGGCGAAACTGATCGGCGAAAAGAACCCCGATCTCAAGGGCGAGGAGGCCGCGGAGATTGCGTCGATCGTTGGCATTGGCGCGGTGAAGTTTGCCGAGCTTTCGCAGAACCGCCTCACCGATTATGTGTTTGCGTGGGATCGCATGCTTGCCTTGCAGGGCGACACGGCGCCGTATTTGCAGTACTCGTCGGTGCGTGTGCGTTCGATTTTCCGCAAGCTCGACACCGCCTTTGATGCCGCGTCCGCCGAGATCGTGCTGAGCGAAAACGAGGAGATTCACCTCGCGAGGTTGCACGCGCGGTTTGGCGAAGTCTTGCCGGCGGTGCTCGAGGACTTCCGCCCGAACCTGCTGGCCAACTACCTGCTCGAGCTGGCGCGCGCCTTCCACTCGTTCTTCGAAGCCTGCCCAGTGCTAAAGTCCGACGAGCCGGCCCGCTCGAGCCGACTTGCCCTTTGCGAACTCACGGGTAGAATCCTCGCTTCAGGTCTTGGCTTGCTCGGCATCCGCTGCCCTGAAAGGATGTGACCTTTCAGTCGACTGAAAAACCATTTCAAACTCTCCAAACCCGCATCGACTTCCATGCCTCCGTTTTTTGTCATCGGTCACAAGAATCCCGACACCGACGCGATCTGCTCGGCGATCGGATACGCCGCATTGCTTCGCGCTTCGGGCGAGGAAACTAGCGCGACCGCCGCGCGATGCGGGGAAATTTCCCAACGCACGAAATGGGTGCTCGAAAAAGCGAAGCTCGAACTGCCGCTGCTGCTCACCGATGTGCGCACCAACGCGGGTATGATCAGCCGACGCGATGTGATCAAGGTCTCGACCTTCGACACTTTCCTCACCGCGTACCGCCGCATGCTTGGCGCGCAGGTGCGTTGTGTGCCGGTCGAGGATGAGGAGGGAAACCTTTGCGGAATTTTGCGTTACTTTGATTTGCTGCGCTTGCTTTTGCCGGCGGATACCGAAGGCCTCAGCGTGCGTACCGTGCATGCCTCGCTCGCGCACCTTGCGGAGACGCTCAAGGCCGAGAGCCTTGGATCGCAGGAGCCACTCTCAAAGCTTGAGGAAGACCTCATCCTGCTGGTTGGCGCCTCGTCGCAAGGCACGGTGGAGAAGCGTTTGATTCAGGCCAAGAAGGACGGAAACATCGGAAAGTTTTTGGTGATCTGCGGCGATCGTCCGATCGTTCAGCGTTACGCCATCGACCACGGCGCGCGGGCCTTGCTCGTCACCGGCGGTAATCCGGTTTCGCAAGAGATCGGGCAGTTCGCCGCATCGCGCGGAGTCTTTGTGCTGCGCTGCGATCAAGACACGGCGAGTGCTTCGACATTGATCCGTTGCTCGCGGACTGTGCGCCATGTGATGGAAACAAAATTTGAAACCGTCCAGCCGGGTGATCCGGTCTCACGCTTGCGCAAGCGCCTTGCCTCAACCGACCAGGACTTGTTTCCGGTGGTCGATCCCGCTTCGGGAAAAATGACAGGCGTGCTTTCGAAATCCGACCTCGTCGATCCGCCGCGGATCCGCCTCGCGCTGGTCGATCACAACGAGTACGCGCAAGCGGTCAATGGCGTCGAGGAAGCGGAGATTACCGAGGTCATCGACCACCACCGTTTGGCCGGCGATTTGGTTTCGCGCGAACCGATTCGTTATCTCAACGAGCCAGTCGGATCGACCTGCACGCTGGTCGGCCGCAAGTATTTTCACCGTGGATTGCAGCCCGCGCCGGGTGTTGCGATGTGTCTTTGCGCAGGGATTGTTTCCGACACGCTGTGCCTCACCTCGCCGACAACGACCGCGCTCGATCATGAGATGCTTACTTGGTTGAGCGGTGTCGCGGGGGTGGATCCGGCGAAGTTCACCGAAGAATTTTTCGCGCAGGGCTCTCTCATCGCCAACGGCTCGCCGGAGGAAATTCTCAATGCCGATCGCAAGGAGTTCGTCGAGCAAGGCCTTACCGTGAGCATCTCGCAGGTCGAGGAGCGCGACCTGCATGGCTTTGCAGCAAGACGCGAAGAGCTTGAGCAAGTACTGAGGCGATTGCAGGAGTCCCGCGGCTACGATCTCGCGGTCATGGCCGTCACCGATGTCGCCTTGCATCACAGTATGATCCTTGCCGTGGGGCGCGAGGCGACGCTGGCCAAGCTGCCCTTCGAGCGAATCGACGACGCGCTGTTCCATGCGCCTGGCGTCGTAAGTCGCAAGCGCCAGATTTTCCCGGCGGTTAGCGAAGCGATCCAGCATTCGCGTTAGTGCTTCATCGTTCGGTGGTCGCGCGCCTTTGCGCGTAGGCCTGCTTCAAGCCTTCGGCAAGGGCATCGGCATATTCGCGGATGATCGAAACGCGCGGGGTTCCGTTCACATCACGCGTGCCGTCGTAATCGCCGAGCTTGATGCGTGCGTGATCGGTGATGGAATTCATCACATAAGGTTCCATGAAAATCACCGGGCATTGATAGAGCCGGTTGGCCAAAAGATTGCGCGCCCAAAGGTAAGGATGACCATTCACCGGCAGCGCGTTGGTCGCGCCCACGCGATAAGCGTAGGGCGGCAATCCGCTTTCGCGCGCAAACACATTGGCGACACTCATGCCGATCGAAGTTTCTTCCTCGTGACTGCGGCTAAGCAGCTTGTCGAGCATCGCAAAACGATGGTCCGCCAGACGAAGTTCTTCGTCCGAGTAGGCGCCATTGAGCAGAATGTGGAAATGGCTGTGATCGACGAGCCTCGGTTGATTCGGTTCGCCCCAGGCCTCGGCATTGAAATGCAGGCAGAGCACGAGATCGGGCTTGATGGATTGGTTGACGAGATCCGCCCGCGCGTGGATTTCCGCCGTGCGGTAGAACAGTCGCTCGGCGAGTTTGCGCAGTGCGCTCGGTGAATCGGGTGCGGCGGAAATGTCATTCGCCTGGCGTGCGATTTCGACCAATGCCTCGGGTCGCCATTGCGTCACGGGCTCGGCCTTTTCGCGGACCACTGAAACGCGCGCGCCGAGTGATTCGAGTTGTGGCTTCAAGCGCATGGCGACTTGCAGCGTGAGGTCGCCTTCGCGTACGGCATGACCATCGCCGGCGTCGAAACTGCGTTCTTCGATGCTCGCCCATTCGCCGCCGATGTGTCCCGGGTCGATGGCGATGTGCAGTCCATCAAGTGGTTTGCCTGCGGCGGCCGGCGGCAACTCTCCCGGTACTCGCCACCAACGCGCGGGTGTTTTGGCGGAGCCTTCATTCGCAAATCGCAGCACAAAGACCTCGGCTTTTTCGCCATCGGCCGTGCGGATGCGGACTTCGTTTTCGCCGATTTCCATAAAATCGCGCCAGCGTCCGCTGGTCACGAAAAGGGTGGTGAGCAAGCGCTCGAATTCTCGACGCGTGATCGTGCCCTGATGCGCCTCGAGCGATTTCCAATCGGGCACGCGTCCCAAGGTCGAAAGGGTGGGGGGCTTTGCCGGTCGCTGCGGCGCGACATTTTCCGGCGAACGATTTTGCCACCACAGCCACAAGCCAGCCGCCAAGAGCAGTGGAATCAACAAAGCCGTCGATCGCTTGAGCATGGGGATCATGAATGAAATTGGTTTGTCGTTTGGTGGCGGACCATCAATGCTCGGCAGGAAGTCTGCCCACCATCCTGAATTTCAACATGGCCACCATCCGCATTCTGTTTCTTGGCGACATCGTCGGCGAACCCGGCAGAAAGGCCGTGATCGAGCAGCTTCCGATTCTCAAGCAAAAGGAATCGCTCGATTTCATCATCGTCAACGGCGAAAATGCCGCCGCCGGAAAAGGCATCACGCCGAAAATCGCAATCGACCTGCTGCGCGCCGGAGCGGCGGTGATCACCACCGGCGACCATGTCTGGGACCAGCAGGACATTGTGCCCTATTTCCCGACCGAACCCCGGCTCTTGCGACCGATCAACTACCCGGACGGCACGCCCGGAAATGGCAGCGTTGTGCTCGAGTGCGCCAAGGGCCGCGTCGCCGTGATGCAGGCCCAGGGCCGCACTTTCATGCAGCCAGCTCTCGAAAACCCCTTCATCGCGCTGGAAAACGAGGCTTTGAGGCTGCGCGAGGCCGGCATCGGGCCGATCATCGTCGATTTCCACGCCGAGACGACCAGCGAGAAAATCGCCATGGGCCGCCACCTCGATGGCAAGGTGACCGCCGTGCTGGGCACCCACACCCATGTGCAGACGGCCGATGAAACGATTTTTCCCGGCGGAACCGGCTTTCTGACCGATGCCGGGATGTGCGGACCCGAGGATTCGGTACTCGGGCGAGCCATCGAATCGGTCGTCTGGCGCTTCAAAACCGGCATGCCCACGCGCTTCCCGATTGCCAAGGGCAGGGTGCGGCTATGTGGTGCGATCGTCGACGCCGATAGCGAAACCGGCGCCTGCATCGGCATCCGGAGGCTGTCATTTCAGGTTTCCGAAGGATCGGATTCCCCGCCCTGAGCCTCGTTTTTGGAGGAATCCCAACAATTTTTCTTTTCACAGAGTTTTTTTTTGACAGAGTGGTCGGCTTTGTTAAGGTCCGCCCGCTCTTCCCCAAAACCTGCCCGGGGTGCCGCGTTCTGCCTCGTCAATCGAGACGGCCGCGGTGTTTTTGTCGGGTCCAAGGAAGCCGGCATCAACATCGCTCGCGTAGCTCAGGGGTAGAGCGCATCCTTGGTAAGGATGAGGTCGGGGGTTCAATTCCCCCCGCGAGCTCCAGGGCGATCACGAAATCATCTCAATAAAACAACAACACCATGGCTAAAGAAGCATTCCAGCGCAACAAGCCCCACGTCAACATCGGCACCATCGGCCACGTTGACCACGGCAAAACCACCCTTACCGCCGCGATCACCAACACGCTCGCCGAGAAGGGTATGGCCCAGGCCAAAAACTATGCGGACATCGACGCTGCTCCCGAAGAACGCGAGCGCGGCATCACGATCAACACCGCGCACGTCGAGTACGAAACCACCAAGCGCCACTACGCACACGTGGACTGCCCCGGTCACGCCGACTACGTGAAGAACATGATCACCGGCGCCGCCCAGATGGACGGTGCGATCCTCGTGGTCTCCGCTGCCGACGGCCCAATGCCGCAAACCCGCGAGCACATCCTCCTTGCCCGCCAGGTCGGCGTTCCCGCCCTCGTGGTCTTCATGAACAAGGTGGACCTCGTCGACGACGCCGAGCTCCTCGACCTCGTTGAAATGGAAGTGCGCGACCTGCTTTCCTCCTACGAATTCCCGGGCGACGAAATCCCGATCGTCAAGGGCTCGGCCAAGGCCGCCCTCGACGGCGATGCCGCCCAGAAGGAAAACATCATGAAGCTCATGGACGCCGTGGATTCCTACATCCCCGAGCCAGAGCGCCCGATCGACAAGACCTTCCTCATGCCCGTCGAAGACGTGTTCTCGATCGAGGGTCGTGGAACCGTCTGCACCGGTCGTGTCGAGCGCGGCATCATCAAGAAGATGGAGGAAGTCGAAATCGTCGGCATCCGCGATACCCAGAAGACCACCGTCACGGACATCGAAATGTTCCGCAAGCTGCTCGACGAAGGTCGTGCGGGTGACAACTGCGGTCTGCTTCTCCGCGGTCTCAAGAAGACCGACATCGAGCGCGGCCAAGTCATCGCCAAGCCCGGCACCGTCAAGGGTCACACGAACTTCAAGTCGGAGATCTACGTTCTTTCGAAGGAAGAAGGCGGCCGCCACACCCCGTTCTTCTCGAACTACCGTCCGCAGTTCTATTTCCGCACCACCGACGTCACCGGCAGCATCAAGCTTCCGGATGGAGTTGAAATGGTGATGCCTGGTGATAATGTGAACCTGGAAGTCGAGCTCATCACTCCGATCGCCATGGAACCGACCATGCGTTTCGCCATCCGCGAAGGTGGCCGCACCGTCGGCGCCGGCCGCGTGGGTGAGATCCTCAAATAATCATCCTCAAGCAATACCGGCTGCCGCTCCCTCCCGGAGCGACGGGCCGGCCCCCACGAATCCCGGGGCACTTCGCTAAAAACGGAGTGCCCCCGATTCGCCTCAAAACGGCAGTAGTTCAATTGGTAGAGCATCGGTCTCCAAAACCGAGTGTTGGGGGTTCGAGTCCCTCCTGCCGTGCCACCCCACCGATCCCCCGACTTTCCACACACTTTCATGCAGTTTCTCGAGCACTTCAAAATTGGCGGCAGCTGGATTTCCTCCGGCATCCTGTACGCCTTGCTCGCCATCGTCCTTGTCGCCGTGGTGCTCAAGTGGGCCTCGCTCACGGCATTCATTTCCGAAGTGAAAGGCGAACTGCGCAAGGCCAGCTGGCCTTGGGAGTCCGACCCGAAGATCAAGGGTTTTAAGAAATACAAGGAACTCATCGATTCTACCATCGTGGTCCTCATCGCGATGATCCTACTGGCCGCCTTCGTGCAGGTCTGGGACTTCGTCCACATCCTCATCGTCGGATTTTTCACCAACCTCGGCCGCTGAGCCCGGTTGCCTGACCCATTAATTTCCTCACATCATGTCTGAAAACAAATCCTTCCGCGACCAATGGTATGTTGTCCAGGTGCTCTCCGGCCAGGAGGGCAAGGTGCGCGACCGCATCATGCGCAACGCCCAGGCAGAAGACATGGCCGATTCGATCCGCGAGGTCCTCGTCCCGACCGAAATGGTCTCCGAGGTCCGCGGCGGCAAGAAGACCGAAACCCGCAAGAAGTTTTTCCCGGGCTACATCATCGTCAACATGAACCTCAGCACCGAAGATGGCCAGCTCGTCGAGAAGACCTGGTTTTTCATCAAGGAAACTGAGGGCGTGATCGGCTTTGCCGGCACCAAAGACCGCCCTGCGCCGATGCGCCAGCGCGAGGTCGACGCCATGCTCTCGCAAATCAAAGAGCGTGGCGAAAGCGTCCGCCCGGCGATCAGTTTCGAAGTTGGCGACACCGTCAAGGTCGCCGACGGCCCCTTCCAGAATCAAAGCGGCATCGTCGAGGAAATCGACCCCGAGCGCGGCAAGCTCCGCGTGTCGGTCACGATCTTCGGCCGCAGCACCCCGGTCGAACTCGAGTACTGGCAAGTCGAGCGCGAATGATATTTTTCTGGACTCTCTGCCCCCAACCACCCACTCACCCCTCTCCCTAAAGCAAACACCCCCTCACCATGGCCAAGGAAGTAACCAAAATCATCAAGCTCCAGATCAGCGCCGGCGCCGCCAACCCCTCACCACCAGTCGGTCCCGCACTCGGTCAGGCAGGCGTCAACATCATGGCATTCTGCAAGGAGTTCAATGCCGCCACCCAAAGCCAGTCGGGCGATGTCCTTCCGGTCGTGATCTCGGTCTACAAGGACAAGTCCTTCACCTTCGTCACCAAGCGTCCGCCCGCCGGCAACCTGCTCAAGAAAGCCGCCGGCCTCGCCTCGGGATCGAAGGAAGCCAATAAGACCAAGGTCGGCAAAATCACCAAAGCCCAGCTCATGGATGTGGTGAAAATCAAAATGCCCGACCTCAACACCAAGGACCCTGAAGCCGCCGCCCGCATCCTTGCCGGCACCGCACGCCAGATGGGCCTCGAAATCGAAGGCATGTAAGCAATCTCCGCCGCCGTTTCCCGCAAGGGGGCGACGGCACCCGCAGGAGGGTCTCGTCAATGCGGGATCCGATCGAACTGCCAACCCCAAGAACAATGGCCAAACAACGCAGCAAACGATACAAACAGGCAGCCGCCCTCGTACAGGCCGG
>CANHQM010000022.1 GCA_947462835.1 Akkermansiaceae bacterium | reverse complement strand
TCCGAACCCGGAAGTGAAACGCCACAGCGCCAATGGTAGTGGGACGATAGGTCCTGTGAGAGTAGGTCGTCGCCAGGTATATGCCCGGCACTTTGAAAACATTCAAAGTGCCGGGCTCTTTTTTTGTAGGGGGGCGCGGGAAATGATAATAAGCAGCGACGCATGGAACATTTTTCCGTGCTTCGCGCTTGTGTGGGACGCGTTGGGCTGATTACAACCAACCCATGACGCGCCCTCAGATCGAACGCTGTATCAAGATTTTCATCGTCGCTCTTGTTGCGACCTTTGTGTGGACGGTCACCAAGGTGCTTGAAATGGTTGGCTTGATGTAACGATCGCGCGGTTGCGCGCGGTCACTTCCAATCCACTGCAACCTCGACGAGCTTGCCGGTCTTGTCCTTGTATTTGAGGTGGCCGTTTTGCACGGCGTATTCGTGTACGCAGCGGGTGACTTTCACATCGTAGGCGCAGTATTCCGCGATCTTTCGCAGGGGGGCGAAATCGCCGGTTTTTTTGTGTTCCTGCCACCAGCGGAGGGCGTCGAGGCCGTCGCCTGATTTGCCGGTGCCAAGAGTGGCCGAGGCGACTGAGTCGAGCTTGAGGCGGAAGCCGACGATTTTTTCGAGTTCGACCATCATGTCGAGGTTGATGGTTTGTTCGGCCAGCGTGTGGAAGACATGGGCTTGGAGCACCGGGTAGTCGAAGTAGAGATGATTCCAGCCGACTACCAGATCGGCACGCACGAGTTCGTCGGCCAAGCGGTCGAGTTCGCGGTCATTATAGATCTCGTAGGCGTTGGTGGCGGTGCTGTAAGTGACGGCGACCGAGATGCCCATTTTGTCCTTATGGGAAGAGCCCCCGACATCATTGAAGCTGCGTTGGGTTTCCAGGTCGAAATAAACGATGTTCCGCGCGGGCACGGGCTCTTGATAGAGCTTGCAGTGATGGACGGCAAGCAATTGCCTGTCATGTGCGGTTGTTGCTTGACCCCGGGCCTGTGGCTGGGCAGTGTCGCGCCCCGCTGCGGTGATCAGACGACTCCGCCGCACACTATCCAACCACCCTACAATCTGCCATGGCTGCGAAAATCTATACCACCAAGGATGCGCCGATCGCTCCGCTCAAAAAGAAAACTCTCGCCGTGATCGGCTTCGGCTCGCAAGGCCACGCCCACGCGTTGAACCTCAAGGACAGCGGACTTAATGTCATCATCGGTCTTTACAAGAAGTCGAAGTCCCGCGAGGTGGCCAAGAAGCTTGGCTTCAAAGTCATGGACACGGCTGATGCTGTGAAAGCTGCCGATGTCATTTTTGTCGCGACTCCCGACACCGTCATTCCGGCAGTGTATGAAAAGGACATCGCACCGAATCTCACCAAGGGCAAAACCCTTCTTTTTTCGCACGGCTTTGCGGTTCACTTCAAGACGATCAAGCTACCGAAGTTTGTGGATGTCGTTCTGGTTGCCCCCAAAGGCCCAGGTCACACCGTTCGTTCGCAATTTGTGGCGGGCAAAGGCGTTCCCGGTTTGATCGCCGTTCATCAGAATGTTTCCGGCAAGGCCAAGCAAACCGCGCTCGCATGGGCCGGTGGAGTCGGATGCGCCCGTGCCGGTGTGTTTGAAACCAACTTCCGCGAAGAAACCGTCACTGACCTTTTCGGCGAGCAAGTCGTGCTCTGCGGCGGTGCCTCGGCTTTGGTGAAGGCCGGATTCGAGGTTCTCGTCGAAGCCGGTTATCAGCCGGAAATGGCTTATTTCGAGTGCTTGCACGAGCTCAAGCTCATCGTCGACCTGATGAACGAGCAAGGCATCGCGGGCATGCGCTTCTCGATTTCGGAAACCGCCGAGTGGGGCGATGTCAGCGTCGGTCCGAAGATCATTGATTCCTCGGTGAAGAAGCGCATGAAGAAACAGCTCAAGGAGATCGAGTCCGGCAAGTTTGCCAAGGAGTGGATCGCCGAATACGCGAGCGGCTACAAGAAGTTCAACGCCATCCGCAAGCAAGAAGCCGCCCATCCGATCGAGAAGGTCGGCGCCAAGCTTCGCTCAACGATGAGCTGGATCAAGCAGAGCAAGATCAAGAAGGGCGCCAGCCAGGCGAGCTTCACCTCGAGCTCGAAGTAAGTTGATGCATTTTATCAAAGCCCGATCCTGTTTTGCGGGGTCGGGCTTTTTTCGTGATCGGCGGCCCCTGGGCGGCGGATTGACAAGGGGTGGTCTTGGCTTTATCAAACGACCATGAGCGCACTTCATCGGATAATTTCATTCGGCATCGCGATGATGTCGATGGGGTGCGCGAATTTTGGCTCGCAGAATTCGTGGCAAGCGGCTGTGGATCGTCAGGCTGCGCAGCTTGGTTATCGCAATTGGATCGTGATTGCCGAGGCGTCGTATCCCGCGCAGAATCGTCCGGGATTGCGGCAGGTCGTGGCCGATGTGGAAATCCCCGAGGCGCTCGACTATGTGCTGCGAGCACTTGAGCGAACTGAAAACCTTCGTCCGCGGGTATATTTGACGCGTGAGTTGCGCTCGGTTGAGAATGATTTTGCACCGGGCATTGATGACATGCGCAAGCGGATCAATGGTGCGCTTCATGGGCATGAGGCGGCTGAGCTTGAGCAGCAGTCGTTGATGACGCTGCTTGAGGACACGGGCCGAAGTTTTGATGTGTTGGTAATCCGCACCCGGAGCGCGATGCCTTACGCGTCGGTGTTTCTTGAGCTGCAGCCCGGTTACTGGGATGAGGCTTCCGAATCTCGCCTGAGGGATCGGATCCAGCATGAGCGGCTGCAAAAAGTTTTGCGCCCGGTGCCTTGAGGTGCATGATGGCGCGGTGAGCCGAAAAGCAGATCAAATGCGTGAAGAGCGGGAAGCCGCGTGGGTTGGTGACGCGGTGCTTGCCCTGTATGCGAGGCAGTTCGTTTTGCGCGAGCGCAGCACCATGGATGGCGAGTGGTTCACGCGAATGACTTCCAATGATTTCCTCTCCGCATTCGGAAATCCCACACGAGTCGAGGCGTCGATCGGAAACCTGTATCTCGAGGGAGGTCTCGAATCCGCGTTTGGCTGGATGGATGAAAATCTTGTTCCGCTTTTCCGCAAGCAGAACGCGGTCAAGCGCTGAATGCTTGTGCGATAGGTTTTCGCCGTATCAGCGCCTCACATATGGCTCGGCAAAAACCATGAGCCCTGCGGCGCTCTGAAGTTTGCTGACTACGATCACCTCGAGACTGGTGCCAATTTTTGCCACCGCGTGATTGACCACGATCATGGTGCCATCAGGCAGATAGCCGACGCCTTGATGATCTTCTTTGCCGGGTCTGACCAGCGCGATGCGCAGGCGTTGGCCGACTTCTACCGGCGGTCGCAGGGCCTCGTCGAGTTCATGGAGGTTGAGGACATCGATGCCGCGCAGTCTTGCGATCTTGGCGAGATTTTCGTCGCTGGTCATCAGCCGCGCTCCAAGCAGTCGGGCGATTTCCACGAGCTTGTTGTGAGTCGATTCCGGCAGTTCAGGCGATGATGAATCGTGGATGGAAACCTGGATGTCGTTGGATTTTTGCATCGCTTCGAGCGCATCGAGGCCGCGTTGGGCGCGTTGCTTTGAGTCGCTCTGTGGGGATTGTGCGAGCGCTTGCAATTCGTCGAGGGAGAAGCGCGGCAGCACCAGGCGCCCGTGAAGGAAGCCCGAGCGCATAACCCCCGCGACACGGCCGTCGATGACCGATTCGGCATCGAGCAGGATTGGTTGGCCCGAGGACGAGTCCTGGCGGAAGCGCACATAGGGAATCACGAAGGCGAAGTCGTCGCGGTTGCCGCGGAGTGCGAGCACGGCGCCGAGGAAGCCTAGGCTCGCGAAAAGCGTGACATCAAAGGCAAGGCGCAGGGCGTTGACGAGTGCTTCGGCATTTTCCCGTTTTTCCAATTCATCGCGAAATGAAAGTTCGATCAGGCTGGAAATTTGCACCCGCGTCAGCAGCCATGCGCAGAGCAGTCCCACGGCGAGGCCGAAGGTGGCGGTCGAGAAACCGCGCAGCGTGAAGCCGCGGATGAGGGACTCGATCCAGATGAAGAGCCCGGCAACAAACAGTCCGCCCACCAGCCCGGTGGCCATCGAAACCTCAAACGCAGTGCCTCGCGTGCTTAGTGCGATGGCGATACCGGCGGCCTCACAGATCAGCAGGTAGGTGAGCCGGGCGATGTTGATGGAGGGGTGGGATGCCATGATGGGTTCGGACGTGCCAGTTTCCCCAATGCCCCTCGGGTTCGCAAGATCAAAGGCCGCCCGAACACCGTGCTCGGCACAGACTCCGCCGATCGGATCAAATCCGGTTGTCAGCCCCAAATCGCGGTGCTAGCTTTGATTAAACCCGGTGTGTCGCATCCTCCATACGATTGAGAAGCGCAGGTGGACTCGAGCCATCCTGCAGGTCGTGTGCGTTTGTGTGTTGTGCGTTTTTGCGCCGGATGCCCGCGCTGCGGTTGGCGCTCTTGATGTGGTGAAAATCGAAGGCCGGGATTTTGTGTCGGTTGCGAGCATCAAAAAATTTTACGGGTTCACAACAATTTCGCGGAAGGGCAATTCCGTGATTTTGGAAATCCCGAAAAAGCGCCGCATGACCCTGATGATTGGCTCGCGTGAATGCCTCATGAACGAAGTGAAATTCGTGTTCACTCATCCCGTGATGCTCTCGGGGGATACGGCATGCATCTCGCGCATCGATTTTGCGAAGTTGGTTGATCCGGTTTTGCGTCCGCGTTTCATCAAGAATGCGGAAAATTTCGGTACGATCATTCTTGATCCCGGGCATGGCGGAGTGGACGCGGGTGCCACCAATTCTCTCGGTACCGAGGCGGTGTACAATCTGAAGGTGGCTGCTATGACCAAGCTGATGCTCGAGAAGCGTGGATTCAAGGTTGTGATGACCCGCGAGAGCGATCGATATCTATCGCTTCAAGAGCGGGTAAATCTGGCAAATGCGAGGACGGAAAACTCGTTATTCATCAGCATTCATTTCAATGCGGGCGGCAGTGAGGCTCGCGGCATTGAAACATTCACGCTCTCGCCTGCCGGGGTTTCGCACTATGGCAGGGACACCATCGCTTCGGATTACACTGAGCGCGCGGGTAATGAGCATGATTCTGCAAATGTCGCTTTGGCCACCGCGGTGCACGGGTCTGTCTTGCGAAGGTTGGGCACAAATACCTTTGATCGTGGTATCAAGCGCGCGCGTTTCAGCGTGCTTTCCGGCGTAAAGCATCCGGCCATTTTATTTGAAGGCGGCTTCATGTCGCACCAGCGTGAGGCGCGGCTGATTCACAACGAGAGATATCAAAAGGCGATTGCAGGCGGAATTGTTGATGCGATTGCCAAGTATCGCAATGCTCTCAAGCCAACGGGTGCTGTCGCGGTTCCGAGGTGAGATGCGGCGGCGACAGTTGTCGATCAGCCCATGATTGCCTCCGTCATGCGCAAGGCTTGGAGGTTGGGCCCGACTTCATGCACGCGATGCAGCATGGTTCCTTGTTGTCTTGCCCATGAGGTGATGGCGACCGTGGGCCAGTCGCGCTCTTTGATGTCGGGGCTTTCGAGCATGCCTGCGATGCAGGATTTTCTGGAAACTCCGAGCAATAGCGGTCGGCCTGCGGGGGCAATTCGGTTCAAAGCTCTGAGAAGCGCGATGTTTTGATCGAGGGTTTTTCCAAAGCCGATGCCGGGATCGACGCAAATGTTTTCGGGGTCGATGCCGCGCGCGGTGAGTGAGGCCATGCGTTCTTTGAAAAAATCCGCCACCTCACTCACTACATCGGCGTAGTGCGGTGCAACCTGCATGTTTTGCGGTGTGCCCTGCATGTGCATCACGACTACGCCGCAGCGGCTCGTTGCACAAACTTCGGCCATCTGTGGGTCAGCCCGCAGGCCGCTTACATCATTGACGATGTCCGCGCCGGATTCGATTGCCGCTTTGGCGACTGCGGCCTTCGAGGTGTCGATGGATATCAAGCCGTCCCATTCGGCGCGAAGCGCGCGGATGACTGGTGCGGTTCTTTTTGTTTCCTCATCCGCAGGGACCGGTAGCGAGCCGGGCCGGGTGGATTCGCCGCCGACGTCGATGATGTCGACTCCTTGCACGATCATTTCGCGGGCATGGGCCAATGCGGCTTCGATGCCGAAGTGGGATCCGCCGTCCGAAAATGAATCCGGCGTGACATTGAGAATGCCCATGACCCGTGCGCGACGGCTGAGGTCGAGGGTTGCGCGGCGGGTTCTCCAGATCATGTGAAACTGGCGGCTTGCAGCGTCCGCCTTGCGCAACTACCTTGGCGCGCGTGAGCTTTCTGGCAAACTGGAAAATTTCCAATCCGCTGCTGGCGGTTTTATCGGCACTTTGCCTTTGCATGCAGGCGCAGGGCAACGAGCTTGAAGCGGTCGATGGACCCAATGTGCGCGTCATGCGGCACGAGGATGGCTCGCGCACGCTGTTCACCCGCACGCCCGACAACCGCTCGCTCACCAAGAAAAAATTCAATGCCAATGGGGTCTTGGTGATGATGACGAATTACCGGATGGATTCGAACACCAATCCCGTGAGCTGCAAAATTTACGATGGCGCAAATAACCTGCTCTACAAGGTCAGCTATGGCTATCGCAAGTCCGACGGGCAGCTCGTCGAGGAGCGGATGTTTGATGCGCGGACCAAGCGTGTCGATCCAAACACCGGAGCCGAGATGCCGGTGCAGCGGGTTTGTTATGTGTATGACGCGCAGGGCAACCGCAGCGCGCCGATTGTTTATAACCTGCTTCCGGGCAAGACATTCGAAGAGGTCTTTGGCGTGAAATCATCGGCCTTGGATGTCAACCCATTCAAAGAGGAGTCGGGCAAGGCACCTGCAAATCCCAACGCGCGCCCGGTGGGTCGTTGAGCCGAATTTCTGATCCGTGGCCGATCCCAAGACATTGCTGCCGTGGTTGATGGGTGCCGCTATTGGCGTAGGCGGAATTTTGCAGGGGCTTCATTGGCGCTCGTTGGGTGAGGGTCCTGCCGGGCAGGAGGATCGTTTGAAAATCCTGCTCGAAGAAAATGCGATGCTGAAGCGCGAGAATGAATCGCTGAGGTCATTGGCGCAGGGTGGGGGCGAGGTGTCGGTGCCTGCGGAGGCCATTGCGCGTGTGGAAAAGGAATTTGGCCTGCGATTTATTTCAAATCCCGTTGTTCATCGCATCGCGTCAGAGGAATTGCGCGACCGTGTGGCGGCGGCGATCGAGAGCCGCTTCGGCCCTTCGGGCATCGATGATCGCAAAGAGGCGTATCAGTGGATTGGTTGGCTTGGACCGGATGATGATTTGCTTTCGCAACTGACAGTTGTGCGCACGACTGGTGCGCGCGGGTGGTTCGACGATGTCACCGGTGAGGCATGGATCACCGATCGCTTTGAGGATGCTGCTATCCCGGATCAGGCGGCGATGTTGCGTTTGATTTCGCGTATTTTGTTGCATCAGCATTTTCCACCACCGGCGGCATACCCTGGCGACGATGCCGCGCGCGCGCGTGAGGCTTTGCATCAAGGCGCGGCGGCCGGTGTCGAAGCGAGGTTTCTTGCGGTCAACGCATTGAAGGGTGGCTTCATGTCGATGAAGTCGAATGTCGGAGTCGAGCAACTCTTTGCAAGTTTGCCGCCATTCATCCAAGGCCTGACCACTTTCCCGGTGGTTGAGGGCAAGGGCTATGCCGACGCCTTGCATGTGCAGGGAGGTGAAAAACTTTTGGCCGCGTTGCGCGAGCCGCCGCTCACGACGCGAAAAATCCTGCAACCGGGGCTTGCTGAAATTTCCGCCAAGCGCATCGAGATCACTGGCCTTCCCGAGGAGCCGTATCTCAGCGAGTCCGCCGGACAACTTGGCCTGCGGCTTTGGCTGGAGCGAGCCGGTGATGTCGGCATGGCGCACGAACTTTCATCGAGTTGGACGGGCGACCGCTATGTGCTTGTGCCGGATGGCGAAGCTTCGACAGCGGTGCTTTGGGAGATCGAGCTCGAGTCGGCAGATGTCGCTGAAAAATTGCAATCGGTTGCGCTCGAGTTGATTTCTGCGGCTGCCAACGCAAGCGAGACCGCAAAGCTTGGCGGTATTGTGGTTTCCGCGGATGGGCGTCACTTGGCGATCACACGTCCGCGTCCGACGGCGATTCGTTTTATCAATTCGGCAACCAAGACTTTCGCCGAAAAATCCAAGTGAGTAGGAACCGATGATTGCAAGACAGGTGATATTTGAAGGCAGGGTTCAGGGCGTGGGATTTCGATACACCGTGAAGGATCTCGCGCGTGGATTTGATGTCTGCGGCTTTGTGAAAAATCTCGATGACGGAGGCGTCGAGCTTCAGGTGATGGGCGAGGTCGACGAGCTCGATGCGTTTTTGCGCGAGATCATCGATGAGTCGGCGATGGCGAGAAACATCCGCAATCATCGCATGGCGGAGATTCCGTTGCTCAAGAATTGCCGCGGATTCCGCATCGAGCGCTAGGCCTTGCGGCATGCGCGGGATCAAATCCGGTGCTCCTCGCCGGGCAGCGGAATGATCGCTTCGGTGTGCGGCAAGTTCTTGTGAATCTCAGCGCGGAACCACTCGACCGCGTCGTCGTCGCCATGAACGAGGAAAGCTTTTTTCGGGCGGACCTTTGCGATGTAGTCCATGATCGCTTCGCGGGTCGAATGACCGCTGAAGTCGAAAGTGCGCATTTCGCAGCGCAGCTTGACCGGTGGAAAGGCGGGATCGAGCAAGACCTCGTCGCCATTTTTTGCGGCGCGGATGCGGCCGCCGGGCGTTTCGGGATCGGCATATCCGACGAAGAACAGGCCGTGCTTTTTGTTTTCCAAGACTCCTTGTCGCGCGAAGACATTGGATACGGTTTTTTCCGACATCATGCCGCTCGAGAGTGCGTAAATGCAGCCGTTGGTGAATGGGATCGGGCCGGTGCGCTTGCGGTTGGCACCTTCGATGTCCATGTCCTTGAGAAAGCGGAACCCGGGAAGGTGGCGGCGCGAGACATCGCAGTAGCGATCGTAGATGTGGGTCATCTTCGTGCCGAGGCCGCCGATGTAGACCGGCGTGTTGTGATGGATCAGCCCTTCGCTTTTGAAACGATGCAGCATGCCGAGTACCTCTTGGGTTTTGCCCATCGCAAAAACCGGAATCAGCACTGAGCCTTTGCGGTCGATCACGCGTTGGATGGCCTCGGCGAATTCGTTTTCCTCGTGGTGTCTGTCGTATCCCGGTGCGCGTTGTTGGGCTCCGCGTGTGGTTTCGACGATCAGCGCATCGACCGGATTTTCCGGAAAAAGCGCGCCTTTTTGCAAAGTGCTGTGTTCGAAGTTCACATCGCCGGTGTACATCAGGCGTTTGCCTTCGCATTCGATCGTGACGCCGACCGATCCGAGGATGTGGCCCGCATCGTGAAAGGTCGCGCGAACGGTGCCGTCGGGATCGAGGTCGAAGGGGCGCTCGATGCCGCGGTGCTCGAACGAATCGGTGATGCGATCGATGTCGCGATGGTCGAAGAGCGGGTATTCGGTGATGCCAAGTTCGATGCGTTTCGACTGCATCACATTGACCGAGTTGTGAAGCATGGCCGAGGCTAGCTCGGCGGTCTCGGGCGTGAGGTAGACCCGCGCGCGTTGTTGTTGCTCGAGAAAAACCGGCAGCGTGCCGACATGATCGAGGTGCGAGTGGGTGATGACGATCCCATCGACGCTGTCCTCCTCGATAAAGTCGTAGTGCGGGATTGCCTCTAGCGCCTCGTGCTTCGGGTGCATGCCGGCATCGAGCACGAGGCGGGAGCTCGATGTTTCCAGAAGGTACGAGTTGGCACCGATTCCGGCGTGGCGGCAGAGGCTTTTGAAAATCATGATGTCGGTCTGCGCACGGCGCTTCCTAGGGAAACTGAAGCGCATCGGTCATGGTGTCAATCCGCGCGCATCGTTGAATTGACTGCATGGGCGCAGCGAATAGCGTTGGCGCATCAAAAAGGTGGCATCACAGAAGTCTCTGCAAGTGGCTGTGATTGGCGGGGGGCCAGCAGGGCTCCGCGCGGCGGAAATTGCCGCGATGCATGGAGTGTCAGTCAGCATTTTCGATGCGATGCCATCGCTGGGTCGCAAGTTTTTGGTTGCGGGCAAGGGCGGCTTGAATCTCACGCATGGCGAAGGCATGGAAACATTCGTGACGCGTTATCGCGGCGGGGATCGAATGTTTTGGGAAAACCTGTTGAACGAATTCAACCCGAGCGCTCTTCGTGAATGGGCGGGGGGGCTTGGCATCGAAACCTTTCAGGCGAGCAGTGGAAGGGTCTATCCCAAGGAGATGAAAGCCGCGCCTTTGTTGAGGCGATGGATCACACGGTTGCGCGAGTTGGGTGTTCAAATTGAGACGCGGCATCGCCTTGTCGAGATCAAGCCCGGGCGGCCACATGAACTTTCATTTTCAAATGGCGTGACTGTGCATGCGCCAGCGGTTGTTTTTGCCATGGGCGGTGGTTCGTGGTCGCGTACGGGATCCGATGGCTCATGGATCGATTGCTTCGCGGCGCGCGGAATCGAATGCCAGCCGCTGGTTCCGGCGAATTGCGGCTGGGAGCATGAATGGTCGGCGGAGACGCTTGCCGTGGCCGAGGGCAAGCCGCTCAAGAACATTGTTGTCAGCGCCAGTGGTCAGCACGCGGTGGGTGAGTTGCTCGTTTCTAGATACGGGCTTGAGGGTGGTGCGATTTATCAACTCGGCGCTGTGCTGCGTGCGATGGAAAATCCGGAGGTCGCGATTGATTTCAAACCGACCTTCACGCGTGAGCAACTCGTGGCAAAAATGGAATCGGTGAGATGCGATGTTTTAAATCAGGCACGCGTCCGATGGAAACTTTCCGACGCGACGCATGCGATTTTGGCCCGCAAGGAATGGCATGATGTCGCATCGCTGGCCGATGAAGTGAAGCATTGTGTGATTCCACTCAGTGGTCCTCGCCCTTTGGATGAAGCGATTTCATCGGCGGGTGGTGTGGCTTGGAGCGAGCTCGATCAAGACCTGATGCTGTGGCGTTTTCCCGGGTGTTTTGTCGTGGGGGAAATGATCGATTGGGAAGCGCCGACCGGCGGTTACCTCATGCAGGGATGTTTTGCCACTGGCGCGCGCGTGGGAAATTCGGCGGCTGTTTGGTTGGAGAAAAACGCCTAATCTCGCACCAGGGTCATCACGCATTCGAGATGACGGGTGTGCGGGAAGAGGTCGAAGGGTTGCACTTCGAGCAAGCGATAGCCGCCTTCCGAAAGTTGCTTCAGGTCGCGAATCTGCGTCGCGGGATCGCAGGACACATAGACGATGCGCGAGGGGTGAAAGGCGATGAGTTGTTCGAGAAACTCCGGGGTACAGCCCTTGCGTGGCGGGTCGATGACCACCGCAGTTTCGTCCTTGGGAAAATCGATTTCCCCGAAGATCGCTTCGGCCGACGCGGTCATGAAGTTGGCATTGCCGATGCCGTTCGCCGCGGCGTTGTTGCGCGCCCATTGGCATGAGGTTTCGGAAACCTCGACGCCTGCGACCTTTTCGAAATTCCCGACGAGCGTGAGCGCAAACAAACCGCTGCCGCAGTAGGCATCGACAAGAAATTTCGCGCCACCGGCTGAGGCTTGTTTCGCGACATGGCCGGTGAATGCCGGCAGGATGAACGGGTTGTTCTGAAAGAAGTCGCCGGCAAGGAATTCGAATCTCAGCGAGCCCACCTTTTCCGCAGCGGTGGCCTTGAAGTCGGTTTCGACGCGGCCTTCGGTCGCTCGCATCAGCACCGTTGAGCCACGCTTGAAGCTGTGGGCCTTCGCGCGGATTTCCTCGCGGATCCTTGGCAGTGCGGCGTTGATTTCATCCATCGCAATTTTGCACTCGGGCACATCGACCAACTGCGAGCGACGGCCATTGGCGAGGAAGCCGATTTCACCAATTTCACCGTTGTGAGGCTTTTCGAAATGCGGCGTGATCTTCGAGCGGTAGTTCCAAATTTGCGGTGTGCTCATGCACGGGTTGACCGGGAAAACGATGCCGGCCATGTGCTTGAGCAGCTCTTCGACCTGGCGCGATTTCCACGCCAATTGTTTTTCATACGAAAGGTGCTGATATTGGCAGCCACCGCATTCGCCGAAGAGTGGGCATTGCGGCTGCACGCGATCGGGCGAGGGGACAAGCACCTCAACGAGGTCGGCGTGCGAGCAGTTTTTGTCGTTGCGATAGACGCGGGCCTTCACCACCTCGCCGGGCAGCGAGAAGGGCACAAACACCACCCAGCCATCGATTCTGCCAATGCCCGATCCCAGATTGGTGAGCGAGTCGACGGTCATTTCGATTTCCTGATGATAGGCAAAAGGAACCGGAACGAATTTTTTTGGCGGGCGTTGCATGGTCGGGCGCATCATTGGGTTGCGGGGAGTGGCAGGCAAACGATTTCAACCGCGCGGGCTATTGAGTGCGTGCAGCACCTTCGCAGCTTGCCATGCGGCCGCGACATGATGGACGCGCAAGATGTTCGCGCCACCCTGCATGCAGGCGGCGATGCACGCGACTGTGCCCGCGTCTCGATCTTTGGGATCAGTAATACCAAGCACCTCGCCAATCACTTTCTTGCGCGAAACTGGCGCGAGGATGGGGCGGTCGAAACGCTGCAGGCGTGAGAGTTCGCGCATGACTGCGAGGTTGTCGTCGCGTTGTTTGGCAAAATCGATGCCGGGATCGAGCACCAGTGCATCGCGATCGATGCCGGCCTGCAACGCGAGTGTGATTTTTTCCTCAAAGAATGACTCCATCGATTTCATCACATCCGCCCATTGCTGATGAAGGTGCGGAACTTTCGGCTCGCCGACGCTGTGCATGATCAGCAGCGCGGTGCCATGCTCGGCGCAGAGGCGGGCATTGGTTTCATCCGGCAAGGCGCTCATGTCATTGAGCAGCTCGACTTTTTTGTTCGGCAAAATTTCGCGCACCACCTCCGGCCGCCATGTGTTGGCAGAGAGAATCGGCGGCCAAATTTGTTCCGAGTCTTTTGGTTGCAGGTCGCTCCATGAATTTTCCCAACGCTCGAGAAATCCGCCAAAGCGTCTAACCTCCTCGTCGACCGTCACTGCCGCCCGGTTCGTGCGCGCGCTTTCCGCGCCGACATCGATCACATCCGCGCCATTGCGGATTTGCTCCCGTGCCTGTTCGATGGCCGCGTCGAAATCCAGCGTGCCATCGCCGGAAAACGAGTCGTCGTTCACATTCACAATCCCCATGATCAGCGGGCGGCGGGGAAATGGGATCACCCGGTCGGGCAGGCGCAGGCGCATGCGTGCTTGTAGCCATGGGAAATCGAAAACTGAACCCTGAAAACGCATGACGCTTGCCCCGCGCGGCCGAGCGTCTAGGATTTCGGGCATGGCATCGACCTTCGGGCAGATTTTTCGCATTCACACCTTCGGCGAGTCCCACGGTGGCGGGGTCGGCGTGGTCATCGATGGCTGCCCGCCGCGCGTCCCGCTGCCGCTTGAGGTCGTCCAGCGCGAGCTCGACCGCCGCCGCCCCGGGCAATCGGACATCGTCACGCCGCGCAAGGAGGCGGACACCGCGGAAATTCTCTCCGGCCTCGACGATGGAGTCACGCTTGGCACACCGATTTCGATCATCGTCCGCAACACGGATCAGCGGCCGGGTGCCTATGATGAAATGGCGCTCAAATACCGGCCGAGCCATGCGGACTACACCTACGATGCGAAATACGGCATCCGCGCTCCGTCCGGCGGTGGTCGTGCTTCGGCGCGCGAAACGATTGGTCGCGTTGCGGCGGCGGCGGTCGCACGGCAGGTGCTTGCCGAACTTCATCCGGGCATCGAGGTCCTTGCGTGGGTGAAGTCGATCCAAGAATTGCAAGCCGAAGTGGATCCCGAAACTGTCACCGCGGATGCGATCGAATCGAATGTCGTTCGCACAGGAGACCCCGCGATGGTCGAAACGATGATCGAACGCATCAAGTCGATCCGTGCCGATGGGAATTCCGTCGGTGGTGTGATCGAGTGCGTGATCCGCAATTGCCCACCGGGCTTGGGCGAGCCGATTTTCGACAAGCTTGAGGCGGATCTCGCCAAAGCGATGCTTTCGATTCCGGCAACAAAGGGTTTTGAAATCGGTTCGGGTTTTTCCGGCACGCTTCTCACCGGTCGCGAGCACAACGATGCGTTTCGCATGGTCGATGGCAAGGTGCGTACGGCGACCAACCGTTCAGGCGGCGTGCAGGGAGGCATTTCCAATGGTGAGCCGATCATCTTCCGTGTCGCATTTAAACCAACGGCCACGATCATGACCTCGCAGGAAACCGTCACTTCCGGCGGTGAAAACACCGAGCTTGCCGGCAAGGGGCGCCACGATGCTTGCGTGTTGCCGCGTGCCGTGCCGATCGTAGAAGCGATGGCGGTGCTGGTGCTCACCGATCACTTGCTGCGCCAAAGAGCGACGGCAGGCGCAGGCCACTGATTCCTTTTTCCCGATGTCGTCCGATTCCATCAACATCGTCACGGTCGGCCTCGCGTTGTTTGTGATCTGCGCGGGATTTGTTCTCGTGCGCGGCACGCTGCGGATTTTGTTGAACTGCCTTGTGCTTGGCATCAGCACATGGGTTGGCTTCCGCGTGTGGCATCAGGCGCCGGAATTGGTGAAAGCCTCCTGCGGCAGCGCGGTGCCATGGTTGGTGGCGTCCGTGCCATTCATCGCGTTTTTCGCATCGTTCATTCTTGGTCGCGCAATCGTGAGGTTTCTCACCAGCCCGCTGCGCAAACGGGATGACGAGCGCCCGCCGCTCACCGCGCCACGACTCTTGGGGCTCGGATTTTTTTCACTGATTCCCACCTGCCTCATCGGCTTGATCATCGCGGCTTTGATCTATCACTTCGGATCGATATCCGAGCTCAAGGGTGCGGCCGGAAAATCCGGTCCAAAATCGGAATGGATCCAGTCGCTCAAATCGACCGTTGAAAAATCAATACCGCCGCAGTGGCTCAAGATCCTCGATCCATCGGCCGATCCCGATCGCCTCACGCTCGCCAAAGCGATCAGCCGCCAGTCGGCATCGCCGCTCAAGCCGGTGATCGACCCAAAAACCGGCAAGCCGATTCCGCGTGCGATCATCGTCGATGACCCCGAGCTTCAGGGGCTTGCGCGCGAAGGGAAATTTGGCAGCCTGCTGCGCCACCCAATGCTCACCAAAGCCCTCAATGACCCTCAGTTGAAAGCCTTTTTGAAAGACCTCAAACTTTGAGTCTCTGTTTCAGATTTCGATTTTTTTCATCATGCCCTACCTCGTCACCATCGGCCTTGAAGTCCACTGTCAGGTCAAGACCCGCACCAAGATGTTTTGCTCGTGCCGCACATCGTTTGGCGATGAGCCCAACACGCATACCTGCCCGGTTTGCCTTGGCCTGCCAGGTGCCTTGCCGGTGCTCAATCAGGCAGCGATCGAAAAGACGATGCTTGCGGGCCTAATGGTCGGCTGCTCGACGCCGGAAATTTCGAAGTGGGATCGAAAGAATTACTTCTATCCGGACATGCCAAAAAACTACCAGACGACGCAGATGGATCTGCCGCTCTGCATTGGTGGTGGTGTGCCGCTTTACGACCATTGTTACCCGACCGATCACCGCAAGCAAATTGCCAACCCAAACAAGGAGGTGAAGCTCAACCGCATCCACCTTGAGGAGGATGTTGCGAAGTCGACGCACCTCGGCAATTCGTCGCTCATCGATTTCAACCGTGCCGGCACGCCCTTGATGGAAATTGTTTCCGAGCCGGACCTCGAGTCGGCCGAGGAGGCCTTCGCGTATCTGCGCTCGCTGCAGATGATCCTCCAGCAAGGAGATATTTCTGATGCTGACATGGAGAAGGGCCAGCTTCGTTGCGATGTGAACATTTCGCTGCGCAAAAACGCAAGCGATCCGCTCGGGCCCAAGGTCGAGCTCAAGAACCTCAACTCGATTTCCGCGATCCGCCGTGCGATCCATTTTGAAATCGAGCGTCAGTCAGAAGACCTCGATCGCGGGATTTTGCAAATTCAGTCGACCCGCCGCTGGGATGATGACCGCGGTGAAACCCAGCTCATGCGCACCAAGGAAGATGCGCACGATTACCGCTATTTCAGCTGTCCCGACCTCTTGCCGATCCGCACCGCGCCGCTCTTGGAAAAAGTGCGTCCGCTGGTGCCCGAGTTGCCGCATGAGCTTGCTGCGCGCTTTGAAAAAGACTTCGGCGTGACGGCTTACGACGCATCGGTGCTTTCATCCGATCGTCATCTCGCCCGTTATTTCGAGGCCACGCTTGCGCCATCGATTCCCGGAAAGAAAGTCGCCAATTTCATCATCAACAACCTGCTTGGAACGCTCAACGAACAAGGCATCGGCATCGACGCTTGCCCGGTTGCGCCGGAAAAACTTCGCGCGCTTTTGGTTTTGATGGAAAATGGCACGCTTGCCGCCAATCAGGCGCGCGAGGTGTTTGCCGTGCTTTACGAATCACCCGAAAAGGACCCCGCCGCGATTGCCGACAGCCTCGGCTTCAAAGCCGCCGATGCGGGTGAGCTTGAGGCATTGGTCGATCAAGCGATCGCCAACAACCCGAGCGAGGTCGAAGCGGTCAAGGCCGGCAACGAGAAGTTGCTCAATTTCCTCACCGGCCAAGTGATGAAGGCCGCCAGCACCAAGCCGAACCCCAAGCAGGTGACCGAGCTGCTTCGTGCTCGCCTGATGTGATCTCGATTGCTCGGCCAACTCCTCAAGCCTGCTCGTCGGCAGTGGCCTTGATGTCGCTGAGCGCGGCAATGAAATCGCCAAGAATTTCCGCAGGCACCATGATCGTATCTCGGTTGCCGCCGACATCCTCGGTGATCTTCACGACCATGCCGCGGGCGTTACTCTTGAGGTCGAGAAAGAACACCTTGCGGTCGGCCAAGATTTTTTCGGTATGCAATAAGTCGTTGTCCACTTCAGTATGCGGGTCTTTCCGCTGTCGACGAGGTTCAGCAATCCGCCCTGATTGTCAATCGAATTCAAAGCGGTAAAAACAGCCCTATGCGTGACTTTATCCCCGAGAACCGGCCCGCCTTGGTCCTTGCGCCGATGCAGGATGTGACGGATCTGCCCTTCATGCGGGTCATCGCGCGGCGTGGTGCGCCGGACTGGTTTGTGACCGAGTATTTTCGCGTACACCCTGGCTCCAAGCTGCATCCGTACATTCAGCGGTCGATTGTGGAAAATGCGACCGACCGGCCAATTTTCGCGCAGATGATCGGCAGCGATGTCGAAAGCCTTGTGCGCACGGCCGGCGAATTGGCGCAACTGCCGGTGGCGGGCATTGATCTCAACCTTGGCTGTCCGGCGCCGATCGTGTGCCGCAAGAATGCCGGCGGCGGTTTGTTGCGCGAGCCCGCAACGGTCGATGAAATCATCGGTGCCCTGCGCGACGCCATTCCCGGAAGATTCACTGTCAAGACGCGCGTCGGTTATGCGAGTGCTGATGAGTTTTCTTCCTTGCTGGAAATTTTTCGCAAGCATCGCATCGACGGCCTCACGATTCATGGACGCACCGTGCTTGAGCGATATCAAACGCCGGTGCATCCCGATTGCGTGAAGCTCGCTGTCGAGTCGATGCATTGTCCGGTGATCGCCAATGGTAATGTCGTCGATGTCGAAACTGGCTTGGCCTATTTGAAACACAGTGCCGCCGCAGGCCTGATGATCGGACGCGGTGCGATTCGCAATCCGTGGATTTTCTCGCAGCTCATCACTGCCATGGAAGGTGGCATCGCTCCTCAGCCGACGCATCGCGATTTGTTGGCGTATGTGCTCGAGCTCTACGACGAGCTCGCCGGCGAGGCTCGCAAGTTCATTCCCGGCGCCCATGTTCAACGCATGAAAAAAACGCTGGCCTACATCAGCCACGGCATCGAAGGGGAATTTGAATATCAGATGCGTCGCGCGAAAACGCCGGAGGATTTCCATCAAATCTGTCACGCGCACCTCGACCACGATGCGCCATTGCCCGCCAAGCCGCCCGTTGACTCAAAATTGTTCTGCGGCTTTGGGGCTTTGCTTGGGTGAGGGGGGCTCGCTTGCTTGACTAAAATCCTCCTATCTTGAAGCTCTCGAGGCGTGCCCGACGAGATTTCCGCTTCGATGTTTTTTCGCGACCCCGCGTGGCGGCGGCGATTTGACGAAGAGGTGCTGGCGGTGGCGGGGTCATTTGTTTCCAAAGCGAAAAACCTGCGACTGGAAGAAGTTGCGTCTGGTTCTTTCGCGCTGGAAGGAATCGTGGCTGGGGAAGAGGCAAAGGTGGAATTCTGGCGGGATGGAGATGAGTGGGATTTTGAAAGCTCGTGTTCCTGCGAAGTCGGGGCCTTTTGTCATCATGCCGCGGCCTTGATCTTGCGCGCTGCCAAGGAGCGCAACCTTGCCTCGCTCGCGGGTGGTGGGGTCAAGGCTGCCGTGGCAGCGGCCTTGCCGAAAGATGTGCCTGTGGAGCCAAAATTACCGGCTGGTTTGCCGCGCATTTCGCCGAGTCCAGTTTTTGAGCTGCATGTCACGCGCGAGGCGGCCGACCGAACCTCGCGGCTCTTGTTGCAGTCGCTGGGCCAGGCCGATACCTCCGAATGGATCTTTGCCGAGGCGACAGTGAATTACGATGGTCATCGTAGTTCCTTGCGCGGCACTATGCCTCGCTGGACCAGCGAGGTGGTTTTGGCGGATGGCCGCAGGGCCTTGATCGAACACAATGCTGCTGCGGAAAATGCCGCCGCTCAGCAACTGATCGATACCGGGCTTTCCTCATTGCAGTCGAATTCGGCTTGGCGATTTCTCATCAACCTCAAATCACGCGACGCCCGCGACCAATCGGCGCGTGACCGTTGGTTTCCCGATCCCGGCCGTGTGCCGGTGGATGCCTTTTGGCATCAGTTCCGTGGCGAAATGATTGCGCGTTTGGAAGGCTTGGGCTGGCGGGTGAGTGTGGCTGACAATGTCGGTCACCGGGTCTTTGAGGCCGATCCCTCGCATTGGGACAGTGAGCTTGCGCCGGTGGAAGGCGGGTGGTTCAGCTTGTCGGTCGGCTTTGATGTCGGCGGTGAGCGTCACGATCTTTTGCCGATTCTTGCCGAGTTGCTGGAGGGCGATTTTCTTGAGGAAACCCTTGATCGGCCGGATCTCGGGCACATTTACGCGCCATTGCCGAATGGCGATGCGTTGAAGCTTCCGATCGGGCGGGTGAGGCGGATTTTGCATCATCTTGCGACGCTGATTGATCCGAAATTTCCCTCAAAAACGCGGGTTCATGCCCTCGACGCCGCGTCCCTCGCGGGGCTTGGCGATCTTGGCATCGATGCGCCGCCCGCTCTTGCCGAACTCTCGACAAAACTGCGGAATTTTTCCGGCATCGAGGCCGTGCCGCCTGCCGAGGGATTGCGCGCGACCTTGCGCGACTACCAGCTTGCGGGATTTCGCTGGATGCAATTTCTCGCGAGCCATGGCCTGCACGGGATTTTGGCCGACGACATGGGGCTGGGCAAAACCTTGCAGACGCTCACGCACATTCTTGCGGAAAAAGAATCGGGCCGCTCGCGTGGCATGCCAAGCTTGGTGGTCGCGCCAACATCAGTGGTTCCAAACTGGCGGGCCGAGGCGCTGAAGTTCACTCCGGGTCTGCGCGTGCTCGTGCTCAATGGCCCTGATCGTTTGAAGTACCTGCGTTCGATTCCGCATGCGGATCTTGTACTGACCTCCTTTGCCTTGCTGCATCGCGACATCGAGAAACTACTAGGATTCTCGTATCATTTGGTCGTCCTCGACGAGGCGCAGAACATCAAAAACCCTCGGGCAAAGGTCGCGCAAGCGGCCTGCAGGCTTGATTCACGGCATCGCCTCTGTCTTTCAGGCACACCAGTGGAGAACCACCTTGGCGAGTTGTGGAGCCTGATGAAATTTCTGGTGCCCGGATTTCTCGGCTCAGAAGAGGCCTTTAACACCCGCTTTCGCAAGCCGATCGAAAAGGATGGCGATGTTGAGCGCAACGAGGTGCTCAAACAGCGCGTTGCGCCGCTCATTTTGCGTCGCACGAAGGATCAGGTCGCGAAGGAGCTGCCGCCTAAGACCGAATTGGTGCACCTCATCGAACTACACACCGCGCAGAAGGACCTCTATGAGACCGTGCGAGCGACGATGAACAAGCGGGTGCGTGAGGCGATCGCCGCGCGTGGCGGCAGCGACTTCCAGATCGTCTTTCTCGATGCTCTGCTCAAGTTGCGTCAAATTTGTTGCGATCCGCGGCTTTTGCCGGATGAGTTCGCCAACACGATTCACGAATCGGCGAAGCTCGATTTCCTCACCGAGTTGCTGGCGGTGCTGATCGAGGAAGGTCGGCGGATTTTGATATTTTCGCAGTTCACCAGCATGCTGGCATTGATCGAGGCACACTTGGTTCGCGAAAATATTTCCTATCTCAAGCTCACGGGAGCATCGAAGGATCGGGGAAAACTGGTTGAGGATTTCCAATCCGGAAAAGTTCCTTTGTTTCTCATCTCGCTCAAAGCCGGCGGCACCGGGCTGAACCTCACTGCGGCCGACACGGTGATCCATTACGATCCGTGGTGGAATCCCGCAGCCGAGGCGCAGGCGACTGACCGCGCTTATCGCATCGGCCAGGACAAGCCGGTCTTTGTGCACAAGCTGCTGTGTCAGGATACTGTCGAGCAACGCATCCACCAACTGCAGCAGGAGAAGGCCAAGCTCGCGAATGATTTGCTCGCCGATGCGGACATTGGCAGCAGGCTTGATGCCTCGATGGTGCGCGCCTTGCTGGATCCTTGAGGAAATTTTTTCCCCGCATCAAAGCCCGCGGTGGATCGAGGCGATTTTTTTTGCGGTCGCAATCGTGTTGTGATGAAGGCGGGCGGTGAACTCAGGCTGACGGTTGCTGCCGCCGCCATAAAGCACGGCGACGGGTATGCGATTTTTGATGAACGCACCGAGCAACACCTCGTCGCGGTGGCGAAGGTCTTCGGCCGAGAGATACATTTGGCCGTGGCGGTCGTCTTGATGGTTGTCGGCGCCGGAAATCCAGATCACGAGATCAGGCGAAAAAGCATCGAGCGCGCGGGCGAGGCTGCTGAAAAGTTGGTTCAGGTACATCGCGCCTTCGACATAACGCACGGTTTCGACATCGAGCGTGCCGGCACTTTGTGCTTGGGCTGGTGAGTCGTGCCTCACATGAATCGAGTAGGTGAAAACGCGCGGATCTCCTGCAAGCAGTGTGGCCGTGCCGCTGCCGCGATGGGCATCGGTATCGACCACCATGACGCGGATGTTTGGCTGGCGTGATTGCAGGTCGCGGATGGCAATGGCGACATCATTGAAAACCGATTGGTCGATGCCGCGGTCGCGATAGGCATGATGCTTGCCGCCGGCGAGGCAGACGCCGATGCCTTCGGTGAGCGCGGCTTGGCAGGCGAGACGAGTGGCTTCGACTTCGCCAGCGCTGCGGGCAAAGAGCCCGGGCCCGGCGGGCAAGCCGAGCAGGATTTGCTCCTTGAGGCCAAGCCGTCCGGATTCGATCGCGCGGATATAGTCGGGTGAGTGGACGCGTTCGATCAGGCCGACACTGGCGCTGCCGACCTCGATGATTTCCTCAGGCGTGAGGATGCCACCTTCGAGCAGCATGTCCTTCGAGGCTCGAAATTTTTCGGCAGGAAACGCATGAGCATCGGGAATCGCCCGTTCCAACTCCTGTGAGTAAAAGCATCTCATGAACCCCTGACAGCGAACCGCGAAAGCGTGGGCGTGGAAAGCGCAAAGTCTGCGGTGGTGCAGCGAGGGGGTCTTTATATTCGCTCGGAATCGAGTGAGCTTGGTGGCCAGCACTGCGACCGCGATACTTTATCGAATCACCGGCTTGTCTTTCGCTCTCGGTTGTCGGCGCTGTGTGAACAGGGAGGCTTTTGCTTCAGAGCTAAGGCCTTGGTAAACCACCTCGACCAAGTCGCGAAGGCGTTTGGCGATGCGTGACTTCGGATTCCACATGTAGATCAAGGTTTGCCCTTGGCGCTTGCAGACGAAGGCCCCCGCCCGCTCAAAGCGATCCAGTTGACGCTGGACGGAATCCAGCGAAATGCCAAAGTCCCGAGAAGCTGCCCTGCCATAGGTTTCGCCATAATGAAAAAGATGAAGAAGAACTGCTTCCGCGGCCCTACCTCCAAACAAATCCACCAACGCGGTCGAGAACATGACCTGATAATTGGGTCAATTGACCGATAATTCAAGTCATATTTCCGCCGATGAACGAACCAGATTGGACACGCTGCACTGAGGAGGAGCTTTGGCATTATGTGGGCTGGCATCTCGAAGGCGCGGGAATCGGTTCGGTGCTGGTGGGAGGGGCTGTGGTGGCTATCCACACCGAAGGGCTTTACCGATCAGGGGATCTGGACTTGGTTCCCGATCATTTTGATAGGAAGCAAATTGAAGGGGTGTTGCGAGGGCTTGGCTTTGAGCCGAGCAAGTCCCGGTATTTTCGTCATCCCCAGTGCCCTCATCTCTTTCTTGAATTCCCGAGGGGCCCTGTGGAGATCGGCGAGGAATTTCCAGTCGTTCCTGATGAAATAGAAGTCATGGGCTGTGCTGATTTGCAGGAGGCAGTCCGTGCGGGTTGATATGGAGCAGGTTCGCGGCTGGTGTGAGCGGGAGGGAGGTCTGGAGGCATTCGAAGAGTTAGTCCGCAATTTGGAACAGCAAAGCTGATTGGAATCAGCTCATTTCGTCTGCTCCAAGAGCTCCCTTCTTTGGGCTTTTCGCGGCTTGGGGAGGGGTGTAATTTTGTCGCGTGTTGCAAATTGTGTTCAACGAGATCAGCGCGGCCGAGCTTTCGAGTCTTGGGACCCTCGAGCAATTGGAGCTCTTGGATGAGTTCAAGGTGAGTCGGCAGGACCTCGAGCAACTCGATGGTGAGCGCTTTGGCAGGATCGAGCGTGATGGTCGGGTGCTTTACCGTTATCGCGCAAAAGATTACCGGCTTTATTTTGAGATCAAGGACTCTGCGGTTGTGGTTCATCGCGTGCTACACAAGGGGACCTTTTCGGACTTTTTGTTCCGTTCGAAAATGCCGCTTGGCGAGGATGAGGCGCTGGCCGGATCGAAGCATTTTTGGAAGCTCATCGATGAAGGCCGCAATGCGCGGCGGCTGTGAACTGGTGAAGTTTTTGCTTCCGGTGTGAGCGATTCGAGTGCAGAGTTTTTCAATGACCAAAAGGTCTTTCTACATCATTTTGGCGCTGCTCTGTGGCGCTTGCTGGTTATGGTACGGTCTTACCAATCGGCAAATTTCACACAAGCAGGTGCAGATTGAAAAAATCCAGAGCGAGGGTGATCCAGAGGAAAAGGCGGCGGATCTTGAAAGCGAGCTCCTCGGGCTTGAAGGGCAGCAGACTTTCAAGGGGATTTTGCTGACATTTCTGACTGCGGGCGTCATTGGAATTTTGTTCGTCGTGCATGTGCTTCCGGCGATCGTTCAGCGCTTCACGCATGCGGTCTATGACAGTGGCGAAATGGTGGATCATGATGTGATGCGCGATGCGCGATCCTTGTTGGCCCAGGGGGAATACGAGGCGGCGATCGAGGAGTTTCGCAATGCCATCGTGGCGGAGCCGAGCAATCGGATGCCGTGGATGGAAATTGCCAAGATTCAGAAGGATCACCTTGATGACCCGCAGGCGGCGATCGAAACGCTGGGCAATGCCATTGATACCGTGGCGTGGCCGGTGGACGATGCTGCTTATTTCATGTTCCGTCTCGCCGAGTTGCACGAACAGGTCAATGGCGATCATGCCACGGCGTCGGCGCTCATGCAGCAGGTCATCGAGCTTTATCCCAACACGCGTCATGCGGCGAATGCGAACCACAGGCTGCAAGAGTTGGGTCAAGGTTCCGAGGCCGCGGCCTTGGTTGAGCAGGAGCGGGAGTTTCTTGAGCGGATGAATTTGGCAGGAAAATCCGAAGAGGGCGTGAGCGGCGGTTCCGCGTGAATTTTTCAAGGGCAAGGGTCATGCAGGAAAAAGCATCCGGCATGCGCGCCTGGTTGAGTGATCGCATTGGGCGAAGGCCTTTGTTTGCGGCGGCCTTGGTGGCGATGGCTGGTGTGCTTGCGGTTGAGGATGGTCTGTGGGTTTCGGTCGCGGTGGCGTTGGTGGCAGTCTTGTTTGGTGGATGGTTCGGATCATGGCGGCGTGGGTTGGCGTGGTTGTTGTGTGCGGCGATTGCAGCGGGTGTGCTGGCGTGGAGGCTGGAGCGTCAGCAAAATTTTGAGCGCCTGATGTCGAATGCGAGTGCTGCGAATTTGAGTGTGCGCTTGTTGGAGGACAGTGATGGTGGTGAGAGGTTTTGGTGGGCGAAGGCCCGGATTCTTGAGGGGCCGCATGAAGGCGCGAAGGTCCTGTGGCAGGGCAGGGGAGAGATGCGCGTGGCGGGATCGATGTTGAAAGCGGCAGGAAATTTCCAAGCTCTGCCGGAGCCGAAAAATCCCGGCGAGTTTGATCGTGCCAAGTGGTTGAGGAATCAGGATGTGGCTGCGGTTTTTCAAGCGTCTGGCATGCTTGATGATGCATCGACGCCATGGCATGCCGCGTTGGGTGCGCGGATTCGTCATGCGTTTCGCGAAGGTGTGACGGCTGGGCTCGACCAGGACTCGCGTGAGGCGATGGTGATTCGTGCGGTGGTGATTGGTGAGACGCCGCGTGATGCGGATTCGTTGGTGGCGGCGTTTCGCGAGAGTGGCACGCTGCATGTGTTTTCGGTGAGCGGCTTGCATGTCGCAATGGTGGGAAGCATCGGCTGGTTTGTGTTGGGTCGGCTTGGTGTTTCGCGGCGTAGCGCGGTGCTCGTGTTGTTGCCGCTGATTTTTGGTTACTCATGGATCACCGGCAACAGCGCGCCGGCCTTGCGTTCGGCATGGATGGCGGCGGTGTTTCTTGGGGCTTTTACCTTTCGCCGAAAGCCTGACCTCCTCAATGCGTTGGGTGCGGTGTTGCTCGTGGGTTTGTTGTGGGACGGGCGCATGTTGTACCAAGCCGGCGTTCAGTTGTCGTACGGCGTGGTTGCGGCGATCGCGGTGGGAACCTCGTTGTTTGCGCGATCGTTGCGCTGGTTGTCCGCTCCCGAGTTGTATCTGCCGCTTGATCAAATGAGCCGAGCGCGCCGCTGGTTTTTGTCACTGCGTCAGGCCACCGCGCAATCGCTTGCCGTCTCGACAGCGGCCGCGATTGGATCAGCTCCCTTGACGCTGTTTCATTTCGGCATGGCCACGCCCGTCTCGTTGCTTGCCGGATTGGTGCTGGTACCTTTGGTCTTCGTGTTGCTTTGCATTTCGTTGCTAGCCATGGCCATTTCACCGATTGCCGGGCCCGTTGCGCGCGGGTTGAATCAAGTCAACGCCCTTGTCGCGAGGGCATCGATTGAGTCTGCCGAATTTTTTGCGGCGATTCCGGGAGGTCATTTGGAACTTCGAAAAACCATGCGGCCCGGGCTCTTGGTTTATGATCTCGAGCATGGTGCTGGCAGCGCGTGTTTTTATGGCGGGTCGGGTGAGGCGGTCTTGCTCGATTGCGGGGATCGAAACGGATTTCGCCACACCGTGATGCCATCATTGCGGCAGCTTGGAATGCGCCCGAATGCGGTGGTGCTGACCCATCCCGATGGGCATCATCTTGGCGGAGGGGCGGTCGTGTGGGAGGCCTTTCCGATTCGTGAGGCGGTGATGCCAGTGAAGCTTTCGCGTAGCAGCAGCTATCGGTCATGGATGGCAAACCCATCGAGGATGAACATGCGCTTGGCCGGTGAAGTGCGATCAATGGATTTGCCCGATGGGGCGCGGCTTGAAGTTGTGCATGCACCGGATCCGTTGGCGCAAAATGCGCGGGCGGATGACCGGGTGGCGGTGTATCGATTGCACTGGCGCGGATGGAAAATCCTTTTCACCAGCGATGCCGGCACCTCGACGGAAAACCAAGTGCTTGAGGCGGGGGCCGATGTCACGGCGGATGTGATCGTGGCCGGCTGTCATCGCAATGATCTCTCGCTTGGCGATGCTTTCCTGCATGCGGTTGCGCCGCGGGCCATCGTTTTTTCCAATCCGGCTTTTCCGCCCGAGGAACATCGCTCTGACGAAACAGTCGGCTATTGGAAATCGCGCGGAATTGAGGTCATCGATCAATGCATTGTCGGCGGTGTGACGATCACGATCGACGATAACGGCGATTTGCGTCTCGCGGGATTTTTGCGCGACGAGCCGATCGTGCTGAGGCGGCGTTGATTTCTCAGAAACGATTATACGCCGCTCAATCGACCGGTTTGCGGCAGCGCAAGCGCCACATCGCTTTGCCTTCGCTTTCCCAGAGTTTTTGGAAATCTGTCTTCGGATAGAAGAACGAATCCTCCTGCCATTCGAGGCGTTCAAAGCCGCCGAATGACGCCACTTTTTCTTCCGCCCATTGGAAGTATTCTTCGTGATCGGTCATGAAGAGAAACTCTCCGCCGGGCTCGAGCGCGTTGCGGACCGCTTGCAGAAAATCTTCGTTTACGAGTCGCCGACGGTGGTGGCGGAGTTTCGGCCACGGGTCGGGGCAAAGCAGGTGGAGGCGTGAGACGGAATTTTGCGGCAACAGCCACTCGACGACATAGCGGCTCTCGAGTCGCAGCACTCGTGCGTTGTCGAGGCCGGCGCGTGAAATTTTTTTGCAGACCTTGCGGACGCGGCCAAGAAGGCGTTCGACACCGAGAAAGTCGCGGTCGTGGTGATGGCGGGCCATTTCCATCAAGAAGGACCCATCGCCGCAGCCGAGATCAATTTCGAGCGGCCTGCCATCGCGAAGGATTTCTGCGGGGGCGATTTTGCGAAAGTAATGTTCCGGCACAAATTCGCCGGCCATCGCGGTTCGCGGCAATTGGTTCAGCACCTGCTCCATGATCGTGATTTTTTATTCGTATCGAGCTTGTTCGCAAGCACCCCTTCAAAGATCGGCATCGGAATGAATGCCGGCAACCGGATCGGCCGAGCACACAATGCAGCGGGTGAGGTCCGCGCCGCACGCAATTTTTGCATACGGCCAAACGACCGAGTCGCGCACGACCGCGCCGGATTCGACAATGGCGCCGGGCCCTATCACCGAGTCGATGACGGTGGCGCCGGGTTCGATCACCGCGTCGGGGTGAACGCGCGGAGCAAGCCCAAGCTCGCGGTGCGCGCGAAGATAAGATTCGCGATCGCCGAGATCGAGCCACACGCCTTCGTCGAGCGTGATGGCGCCGAGTTGGTTTTGTTTGGCGAGCTCGAGGAAGAATGGGATCACCGAAATTTTTTCATTCGCAGGGATTTGGCGGATGAATTCCGGGTTCACGCAATAGATGCCGCTGAAGACATGCGTGCCTGCGGTGCGTCCGAGTTTTTCGTGAATGTCGATGACCCTGCTGCCTGAGGCGTCGAGTGCGATGTGAGTGGCGGTGCCTTGCGAGCGAAGCGCGAGCGTCACGGGCAGGCCGGAGGCCTTGTGGGCGGCGACCAGTGCATCGAGCGGCATGGTCGAAAAGATGTCGCCGTTGTGGACGAGCAGTGGTGAATCGCCGACCCACTCGCTGATGTTGCGAAGCCCGCCGCCGGTTTCCAGTAGGATGGGTTCGTGGAAAAATGTGATCTCGTTGCCGACGGAGTGCGTGGCGAAATCATCCCATGCCTCGGGCAGGTGATGGGTGTTGATGGCGAATCGCCGAATGCCGAGTTTGGCGCAGGCGTTGATCGTCCATGCCGCGATGGGTTGGTGAAACAACGGGACCAGCGGCTTTGGCAGGCGATCGGTGAGCGGCCGCAAGCGAGTGCCCAGGCCGGCGCCGAGGATGAATGCCTGATGCATGAAATGGCTATGCCGCCGATGTTTCCCGCTGGCAAGTACCGATCTTGATTCGGCCTCGGTGCCGCGTAGCATGTACGAAGCCTCAGCGCCCACTGACATGCCCGAACTCCCCGAAGTTGAGACCACCCGCAGGGGCATCGAGCCGCATGTGCTCGGCGTGCGCGTGAAGGAAGTGATCGTGCGTCGGCGCGACCTGCGTCAGCCAGTTTCCAAATCGATCGCCGAGATTGAGGGAAAGAAAATTTCCGCGGTGCGCCGGAGGTCGAAGTACTTGCTGCTCGAGATCGAAGGTGCGGGCACCTTGCTCATCCACCTTGGCATGTCTGGCAGCCTGCGTGTGATTTCGCCGGCGGATGCGTGGAAGACGCACGACCATGTTGGCATCACGCTGGCGAATGGCAAACAGCTGCGCTTTCATGATCCGCGCCGTTTTGGGTTGGTGCTCTTGTTGCGCGGCGATCCGATGGCACATGCCTTGTTGAAGCATCTCGGCCCAGAGCCCTTGGAAGCCGGCTTCACTGCGAGGCACCTGCAGGAGGCCTGCGCGAAACGCTCGGCAGCGATCAAGCTCGTGATCATGGACGCAAAAGTGGTGGTTGGCGTCGGCAACATCTATGCGTCGGAGGCCTTGTTTCGCGCGGGCATTTTGCCGCGCACCAAGGCCAACCGCGTTTCAAGGCCGCGCCTTGCCAAACTCGTGCAGGCGATTCGCGATGTACTGGGCGATGCGATCGCCGAAGGTGGCACCACTTTGCGCGACTTCCTGAATTCCGATGGTGAACCCGGATACTTTCGCCAAAAACTTTTTGTGTACGAACGCAAAGGCGAGCCATGCCGTGTTTGCGGCACGCCGATCCGGCATGCGGTGATGGGCCAGCGCTCGACTTATTGGTGCCCGAAGTGCCAAAAATGAGTGGGGGCCGTCATACCAAAATCATGCTGTTTACTTTTAGGTTTTCCTGCCAAAGTTTTCGGGTTCCATGAAAATATTTCGATTTGCACCCACTGTCATTTTGTCGCTTTGCCTGCATGGCGTAGTTTGTGCCCAAGACCGCCCCGAGGCATCGCCTGCAGGCATGGTCATGATCAAAGGCGGCGATTTTTTGATGGGCAGTGAGCTGCCGTGCAGCCGCATGAACGAAAGGCCTGTTGTGAAGGTGCTGATCGACGGGTTTTGGATTGATCAACATGCCGTGACCAACGCGCAGTTTCGCAAGTTTGTTGAGGCTACTGGTTACAAGACCACTGCTGAGAGGTCGGTCGACTGGGAGGAGCTGAAAAAACAGGTAGCGCCCGGCACGCCGAAGCCGCCCGATGAAATGCTCCAAGCCGGTTCTTTGGTTTTCACGCCGACCGATGGGCCGGTCGACTTGAGTGAAATAAGCGCGTGGTGGCGTTGGACACCGGGTGCCAACTGGCAACATCCCGAAGGTCCAAAGAGCAATCTTGACGGTCGCGAACAACACCCGGTGGTCCAGGTGTCGTGGGATGATGCGAATGCTTACGCGAAATGGGCCGGCAAGCGTCTGCCCACCGAAGCTGAATGGGAATTTGCCGCGCGCGGTGGGCTCGAAGGCAAGCGCTACGTGTGGGGTGATGAATTCAAGCGCGATGGCAAGTTCATGACCAATACATGGACCGGAAATTTTCCCTACAAAAACACCAAGGAAGATGGCTTTGTTGGCACCTCGCCCGTGATGAGCTATCCCGCCAATGATTATGGGCTATACGACATGAGCGGCAATGTTTGGAACTGGGTGAGCGACTGGTACCGACCCGATAGTCATGCGCGCAGCAAGCTCGAGCCCTCTTGTCACAACCCGCAAGGTCCAAAGTCCAGTTACAATCCCAGCCAGCCGTACCAGACGCAGGAACGCGTGATCAAGGGCGGCTCGTTTCTATGTCATCCCGACTATTGCGAAAGCTATCGTCCCAGCGCTCGTCGTGGCACCTCGCCCGACACGGGCAGCAGCCACGTTGGCTTTCGCTGCGCGAAGGATCTGAAGTAGTGGAACTTTGCCTGGGCAATCAGACCGGCCATCTGTTCGTCAGCGTGGCCCCTGCGGGCAAGCCTTGAGGTAGCCTCTCGCACATCGGCCACGCCATTGCGCGAACTGCCTTACTGCTGCGGGTGGATGCGGGTGATTTTGGAGCCTTGAAGTCCGAGGCCGCCCATGAGGCCGCGTTGGTTGAAGAAGAACGCGTAGGTGCCTTTGTTGGCGGTGGCGATGGTGAGTGAGGCGGCGATGCCTTGATCGACGACCACGAGGCTCGGGCTGCTGCCGACTTCCCAGCCGCCGCTGCGTTGGAGGTTGCGGAACGCGCTGTCGTCCATGAGGAAGAGCGCGTAGCCGAATTGTTGAACGCCGGCTTGGAGACCGTAGGAAGCGGCGGCGGTTTGGTAGAAGCCGCTGATTTCGCCGGTGTCGCGGATCATGGCGCCGTTGCCGCCTTGGGCGCCGACCATGAAGCCCGCCTTGACGATTGATGGGAAGACCAGCACAGCTTTCGCTTTTTGGCCGAGGGCTCTTGCGGTGGGATTGCTGGCGTAGAGTGAGCGCAGTGCGGCGCGCGAATCGCGAGCGATTTGCGAGGCGCTGGCGGTGGATGCGTTGGTTTGGGTGATCGGGTCGTTCGCGCAGCTTGGGGTGAGGGCGAGCGTGGTGGCGGATGCGAGTGCGAGTGCGATTAGTTTTGTTTTCATGTGTGGGATGATTGGTTGATGTGAAATTTTTTGATGAAATCAGAAGCGGTATTCGAAGCCGAGTATGGGGCCGTGTGTGACGACATCGTAGGTGAAGCCGCCGTCGGTATAGTCGGTGCCGATGCCGCGATAGCCGAGCAGGATTGCGCCGTTATCCATGACGCGGTAGCCGAAGCCGGCCAAGGCTTGCCAGGTGAGTTCGGATGAAACATCGAAGCCGCCGATGTCGCCGAGGGCGCGGAAGAAAAATTTCTCGCAGAGGTCGGATTGGAAGCGAGCGCCGATGATCGGGTCGACCCAGCTTTTGTCGGCCGAGCGGCTGTCGGTGGGGGTGGAGAGTTGTGCGTCGATCCAGTTCACGCGTGCGCCGGCGAAGAGGTCGAGGTCGAGCGTGTCGGTCTTCACGGTTTCGTAGATCGCGAGGAAGTTGCCGAGGAATTGTTTTTGTTCGAACTCGAGTGTAGTGGCGGGATCCGTTACCGGGATGCTGTCGCTGACTTTTGCGTAGTTCACATCGGCAAGGAAGCTCCAGCGATCGCGGCCGACTTCGAGTGCGCCCATGAATGCGATGTCGAGGTCCTTGAGGATATCATCAAACGAGAGATCGAGCGGTGCAGTGAGGCCGCGGATGCCGACATCGCCGTCGAAGGATTGGGCCCAGCCATAGAGAGCGCCGCGAACTTCCCATGAGGAAACTTCGGCGGGTGCGGTGGATTCGATCGGTGGTGTGGAGCTTCCGGCGAATGCGGAAACGGTGGATAGCAATGCGATGATGGTGGCTTTGGTTTTCATGGTTCGTGATATGGTTGATTTCGTTTTATTGGATTAGCTTTTTGGGAAAAGGAAGGTCAGGCCGAAGCGGAGGCCCCAATCGGGTCCGCCATCGGGAGTGTCGAGGTAGTAGCGGGCTCCGGCGAAGATTTGCAGCGGTTGGTCGCCGACCTTGAGGAGTTGGCTGACGACGAAGTTGAGAGGTGCGTTCCACTCGTTGCCGCGCCAGTCGTAGGTGCTTTCGGAGTTGAGAGTGAAGGTGGTCTTGGTGGCGGTGATGTAGGAAACGAAGGGTTGGATGAAGGTGGCGTTCACGCCCGGGCGGTCATTGTCGCCGGTGAAGTCCCAGAGGTGGTTGCTCAGTGCGCCGTAGGTCCATGGGCCTTGCTGTTTGAGGACGACTGCGGTGGGTCCGATGCCCCATTGATCGCCGCCGAGGACATCGTCGGTCGCGGTGGGAATGAGAAAGGCCGGGCCGACGCCCCAGATCGGGTCGCTGGATTTTGGCGAAAAGAAGAAACTTTGAACCGTGTCGCCGAGGCCGAACTCATCGGTGGCGCCCGCGAGGTCGATGCCTTGCTGGTCGATGATCGGAAGGATCGTGCGGGAGATCACATTCCATTCGTCGTTGATGCCGATGGGAATGACCGGTTGGACATTGGTGCGCGAGATCGTGCCATCGCCGGGGCCGACATTGAAATCGACATTGCTTTGGATCGGCACGCTGATGAGATCGGCGACCGGGTTGGCAAGTTTTTTGGCGAGGTCGGCATCCTGTGCGTGCAGGGTGCTTGTGGCGAGTGAGAGAATTAACAAGGTGCGTGTACTTTTCATGGTTGGGTTATGGGTAAATCGATTTCCAATCGTTTTGCATGCTGATGATGGTCCAGCCGCGTTGGGGCGCTTCGTCGAGGCCTTTTTCGAGTTTGCCAATGTGCGAGCCGCGGTCGTAGGCGTATTCGCGTTGGGCGTCGTCGTGATGGACGATGAGTGCGAGGCGCGGGCCTTTGCCGGCGGTGGTCCACTCGAGCATCTGGAAGTCGCCATCGGAATTGCCGAAGGCGATGATCGGTCGGCGGCCGATGTGTTGCTGGATGGCGACGGGCTTACCCTCCTTGTCATCGATGAAATTGAGTTCCGGCAGGCGTGCGAGGACCGGCTTGCCGTCGCGGAGTTCGAATTTCGTTTTGATGCTCGAGCCGATGACTTGTTCGGGCGGGATGCCGTAAACTTTTTCCGTCCACGGGCGCATGAATTCGATGCCGCCGCCGGAGACGATAAAGGTTTTGAAGCCGTTAGCGCGAAGGTAGGCCAGCACTTCGAGCATTGGCTGGTAGACCATTTCGGTGAAGTGCTTGCCCGACTTCGGATGCTTGGCGGTGTTGGCCCAGTCGCTGACGATTTTTTCAAACTCCTCGGTGGTGGTGCCTGCGTGGGTGGCCATGGCCATTTCGAGCAAGGCGCGTTCGCCGCCGGCGAGGGCGGACTTCAGATCGCCTTTGAGCACCGATGCGAAGGGCTCCTTGTCCTTCCACTCCGGATGTGTGGGGGCGAGTTGCTTGATGCGGTCGAAGATGAAGAAGGCTTGGAAATACATCGGCTGTTCGCCCCACAGCGTGCCGTCGTTGTCGAAGGTGGCGATGCGTTCGGCGGGCGGCACAAAATCGGCAGAGCCATCGGTCGTTGTCTTTGTGACAAACGCGGTGATGGCTTGTTTCGCTGCGCCGTCGTTCCACGAAGGAAGTGGATCGGCGGCATGCAGCGATGCCGTGATGAATGCGAGTGTGATGACAACGAGTGATTTCATAGGTGGTTTCATTTCAGCACTTCGATATCGGGAAGCACCCATGAGCGATCGAAGTAGGGTTGAGTGGGTCCGTAGAGGCGGAAGTAGGTGAACCAGCCTTTGCCGGGCAGTGTTTTGATCCAGTTGCTTTCGGGTTTGCCGGCGGGGGCTTCGGGTCCGAAGTAGAGGTCGACCGAGCCGTCGTCATTTTTAGCGATCTGCTTGTCGCGCGACGAGCGGTCGGGCGGCATGCCGGTATCGACGAAGCAGCGGGTCTCGTTGTCGTAGACTGTGAAGGACCAGAACTGCGCGACTGGCGCATCTTTTGGCACGGTGAGTTTGTAGGTCTTGCTGCCGTCGAGCCAGTGGTCATCGCTGTCCTTGGACGACTCGAGGTACACTTGGCCGAAGCCGACCGTGCGGCCCATCATGCCGACTGAAACGCCGACCGCTTCGTAGAACCACGAGCTGCGTTCATCGAGTTGGGTGTGGTGGGGTGCCTCTTGGTTGGTTTCCTTGAGGCAGAGCGAGATTTCCCAATTTTTTCCGGGCCATACCTTCACGCCTTCGAAGCGTTTTTCATAGCCGATCATGCGGGCCATCACTTCGCCCACCTGGGTGGCTTCGGTGAAGATTTCTTTTTGGCGATCGGTCGGGTTGAATGGCTTGCCTTTTTCGATGCCGAGGGGTTGGAGCATGCCCATCATCATGCGGTCGCGTTCGATGACTGGTTCTTGGTTGATGATTTTTGAAAGCCCTTCCCAGTAGGCGAGTCCGCGTGGTTGTTCGCCGCTCCACTTGCGGCCGTCGGGTGAGATGTGGCGGGTGGGAGGCGGGTTGTCGCGTTGGCTGTAGGGGTAGATGCGCAGGGCATCGACGAGTGCTTTGGCTTTCACGGGATCGGGATCCAGCGCGCGGTGGGCGGACCATATGTTCACCGTTGGCGAGCGGAAGACATAGTAACCTTCGGGGCGGATCTCCGGATCATCGGGGCCGAGGATGAGGTACTTGCCGCCTTGGCCTTTGTCGGGTCCGGTCTGGCCGGAGTCGGTGATCGGGCGCTGCCAGAAATCGGTGAAGCCGCCGGCGGTGGGGCCTGCGGGGATTTCGAACACCAGCGGGCCGGTTTCCTTCATGTTGGGAAACGCCATGATGTAAGGCGTGGTGGCGTTGGCGGTGAGAAGGCCGAGTTTGTCCTTGAAGGTGAGGTAATCGACATAGTCGAGATTGCCTGCGCCGAACTTGGTGATGTGTTCCTGTTGCCATTGCTGCATGGCCATGATGGGAAGGGCCCAGAGGTAGGCTTGGCAGGCGCGTTGGTAGTCGATCTCGTCGAAGATTTTTGCGGCGGTCTCTTTGGTCGGATAGCCGTTTTCGAGTTCGAGTTTTCCGGAGCGTGTGTCGATCACGCCGGTGGTGGGCAATTGTTGTGCAAACGAACTGGTGAGTGTGAGTGCACCAAGTCCTCCAAGCAGCGCGGTGAGCGGGCGGTTTGTTTTGTGACTGATTTTCATGGCTGTGGCGTTGAGTTGAATGGTGTGCCGGTGCGGATGCGAACAAAGAGCCACATCCCTAACAGGATGTGGCTCAATCGGTCGAGCATTCAATACGCCAGTCTGGCCGTTTACTGCTTCGATCCGGAGGTCACCGCCTCCATCACGCGGTCGAGGTTGAAGCTGCCCGGTTTCTGGCGGGGTGGGAATTCGCGGAAGCTTTGAAGCCATTTTCCGACATAGGCGCCGGCGGGTGCGATGATGAACATGCGGTCGAGGTACCAGCGTTGGTAGCCGATGGCATTTTCGTGTTCTGCACGTTCGAAGGGGTCCATCCGCAGGTTGCAGATTTTCGGGGCGCGCAGTTCGGTGAAGGGGTTTTGCCAGACCTTGAGTCCTTCTTCTTCCTGTTCGAGGAAGGTCACCTTCCAGTTGCCGTAGCGGAGGGCAGCGACGCTGCCGTCATCGGTCCAGTAAATGAATTCCTTACGCGGCCATTCGGCTGCGCCTTTGAGTGCGGGTCCGAGGTCGTAGCCGTCGAGGTGGACCTTGTAGGTCATGTTGCCGACCTTGCGGCCTTTAAGGAGTTCGTCTTTGGCGGTGGTGTCGCCGGCAGCGGCGACGAGCGTGGTGAGCATGTCCTCGTGGGCGCCGATGTCATTGACGATGGTGCCGGGCTTGATCGTGCCGGGCCAGCGCATGAGGGTTGGGACGCGGTAGCCGCCTTCCCACTGCGTGTTTTTCTCACCGCGGAACATCGTGGTGCCGCCATCGGGCCAAGTGAAGGTTTCGGCGCCGTTGTCGGACGAGTACATCACGATCGTGTTGTCCTCGATGCCGAGCTCCTTGAGTTTGTCGAGCACTTGGCCGACATGGCCGTCGTGTTCGACCATGCCGTCGGCGTAGACACCGAGGCCCGTCTTGCCTTCGGACTCCGCCTTGAGGTGGGTGAAGATGTGCATGCGGGTCGAGTTCCACCAGAGGAAGAACGGCTTGTCCTCCTTCACGGCGCGGACCATGAAGTCGAGGGCCTTGGCGTTGACTTCCTCGTCGATGGTTTCCATGCGCTTCTTGGTGAGCGGGCCGGTGTCTTCGATTTTGCCATCGGCGAAGCTGTGGATCACGCCGCGCGGGCCGAATTTCTTTTTGAATTCCGGGTCCTTCGGGTAGTCGGGGTTTTCCGGTTCCTCTTCCGCATTGAGGTGGTAGAGGTTGCCGAAGAACTCATCGAAGCCGTGGGCGGTGGGCAGCATTTCGTCGCGGTCGCCGAGATGGTTTTTGCCAAACTGACCGGTCGTGTAACCTTGCGCCTTGAGCAGGGTGGCGATCGTCGGGTCTTCCTTCTTCATGCCTTCGGGGGTGCCCGGCAGGCCGACCTTGGTGAGGCCGGTGCGGATGGGTGATTGGCCGGTGATGAATGCGGCGCGGCCGGCGGTGCAGCTTTGTTGGCCGTACCAGTCGGTGAACATCGCGCCTTCTTTGGCGATGCGGTCGATGTTCGGGGTTTTGTAACCCATCATGCCGTTGTTGTAGGCGCTGATGTTGAACTGGCCGATGTCATCGCCCCAGATGATCAGGATGTTGGGTTTCTTGGGTGCGGCGTGCGCGGTGGCAAGCAGGCAGAGTCCGAGCGCGAGGGCTGGGTATGGTCGTTTAGATTTCATGATATCGTGGAAGGGTTCGGTGTTTGCAAGAGATGCAACATGCACAACCTATAAATTTACAGAGTCCGCGCAAGCTCTAAAGGCTGTACCATCGTTTGGTGTCGGTCCCTTACGCTTTCGCGTATCTGACTGACTGCTAGGAATTTGCTTTCTGCGGGTGGCTCCTGAAAGAGACATTTAGTCGGACCGAAGGGCGGGGAAATGGGGGGTGATGGATCCCGCAGAGGCGCAAAGGAATCAAGAGATGAAAAGCCATCAACCTTTTACAGGAGACGGACCTTTCAGGTTGTTTGCTTTTTATCTAATTAGCTCAGGCAGTCTTCCGGCGGTAGGTGGTCAGGAGCGCAAGCCCACCGAGGCCGATAAGAGCATAGGTGGAGGGTTCGGGGATGCTGACACTGGCAACGCGGAAACCAAGGTTTACGTAATTATCAGTGCTCGGTCCGAAGCTAGAGCGGGTCGAGGAATCGAGAGCATCACTGGAGCCACCATACCAGTAACCACCTCGAACCATGCGTTGATCACCCGTATTGTTATTCGTGCCATCAGAGGAACTTTCCTGCCATTCTTGGATATTCCCTCCCTGACCCATCGTCCCGTAGGAGCTGCGTCCTCCAGCTTGATAGATAGAAGCGGGTCCTGGTGGTATCCAACCTTGGTTATAGACAGCCGTTCCTGAGGTGGTCCCACTTGTAACAGCCGTGGGGGCGGTGTTGCTAGCGGTCGGATAAAGATAATAACCGCTCCCGTCACTCTTACCGAAAGCCGCCTTGTAGAACTCATTCTCGCTCGGCAGGAAATACTTGGCCAGAGAGTTGCGGTATTCGTTATTCGCATCATAACCAGCATCGGTGGCTGTCCAGAGAGCCATGCTCCAGGTGCTGCCGCTCCGTGTTAGATTGTAGGCAGAAGTAAATCCCTTGCTGGTATTGAGCCAGTTCACGAAAGCTGCCGACTCATACCAGCTCATGTTGGCCGCTGGCATGTCACCGCTCCAACCT
>CANHQM010000021.1 GCA_947462835.1 Akkermansiaceae bacterium | reverse complement strand
CGTGCTCGTCGAAATCTCCGAAGCTTGGGAATCCGGAAAATCTTACCTCAAACCAGAAAACTAACAGACACCAAAAACATCCCTCAGATTGATGCCTTGATCACTTTTACAGAAAAAGATTTACGCAGCCGGCATCGGGGCGGTATAGCTTCAAGTGTCGAGTTGTGGGTCGGCTGAGCGGCACGATGTGTTTTTCCCAATCGGGGCGAAGGAACACTTGGTCTTCGCTAAAGAGGTGGGTGATATAGAGTCCTTTGGATTCGAGTTTCAGATTGGCGCGCTCTTGGGCCTCCCAGAATTTGTCATCCTCCATCAATATGGGTAGTTGGCTGAGGCAGATGATGGCATCGACATCCTGAGTCATGGCAAATTGTGCCGGTGGGTTGTCGAAGCCAAGGCAGAGGGCTGCGCGCCCGTAAAGGACGAGTGAAACCTCATGATCAAGCTCAGCGTCAAGAGTCTGTATGACCTGGGTAGGGTTGTTGGTGGCCGCGCTCATGGGGTTAGGGTTCTGGTGGGACGTATCCACTGCATGCGGTTTCCTTTGCCAGCGCGGGTAAGTCCGGTCATGGCCACAAAGCGGGTGAGATGCGGCAGGACATCGATGGCTGGTGCGGGCGTTTGCGGGAGGAGGGCCAGAAGCTTTTTCCAGAAAGGGTTGTTGGGTTCCGCTTGGCTGCCGCATTGTGCGATATGTCGCACGATTGGCTCGGATCTCTCGCGCTTGGCAAGGAACGCGATGGTTTCAGGCTTGTTGCCTTGGGCTCCAATCATGGCAGCGCTCATGCGAAGGCGCTGCAGCGAATAGGGAGTTGCTGGTGAGATGAGGGCGAGCGCCAGTTCCTCGTTGGAGAGGGTGTCTTCCTTCGCGATTATGCTAGGTCCGGCTTGGTCATGAGGTAATGACATGGTGTCGCCGTATGAATCGTAATAACGCAATCCACGGTGCACGGCCAGTTTCTCCAAATCTTCTGGTTGTTTCAATCCGATGCGGCCGGTCTTCATCAAGAGCGGCGAGATGTGAGGCGTGGTGCCCATGCGTTGTGCCAGAGTCATTGTTGCGCTTGATGAAGCGGAGTTGTGATCAATGCGTGAATGCATGGGGCGGAGGGGAGGAGAAAAGTAGAAAGCGGGAAGTTGAATGCACTGTGAGCTTTAGCGAACTTGGAAAATCAAGCGTAGCTCACTTGGCATGGACGGAACGCAGTGGAGTCAAAGTTGAAATGAAGAGGAAGAGGGGCTCGCGCAGAGGCGCGGGGAAGAAGAGTTAGATGTTAATGGTTATGGGTTATTGGGGAAGAGGGGATGAACATCGAACATTGAACATCGAAGGGAAGAGGAATGTTGGATTTTGAATTTTGAATGAGGAAGAAAATGAAGAATCGGCTTTTTCTTCGATCCGCAATCCACGATCTGTTATCTTATCCTCTTCATTCGCGTTTCTTCGCGTCCATTCGCGGTTCAAAAATCTGAATGAGTCGGCGCTGCGGGGCCGCATCGCCCTACCGGGTGGATTGGATCAGGATTTGGAATCGATTGCTGCATTGGCTGAGTCAATGGCATGCAACAATAGTTGTGATAGTCTCATACATTCCATGTAAACCTCATGAAGGTTCTCTGTAAGATATTCGTGAGCTATCAGATTTCTGAGGTCGCGTATGGCGATCAAATCATCGGCTGATGGGATAATGCCGAGTTTTTCGCAGAGATTCATCCGATCCAAAAATGTGGGCGCATCCTCGCGAAGTAGAATGAGGAATGATTTCAGGACTTTCTGGGTGAAGATGTCCGATACGCGTGAGAATTTTGAGGTAAGCGCATCGAAGCTTTCTTCGATCTCAAAAGAGATGGGTGATGTCAGCTTGAAAGAGCGGCATTTTTCGAGTGAGCGAACGAAGGATGGCAGAGCCTCACGAAGGATCTCACGATTATGCCCAAGCAGAGCTTTGATGTTGGCTTGATTCATAACTTGATAGCGTTTTCGAGAGCAATTTTTTTGAATGGATGTGTGCTGTCTTCAGAAAAATTGACGAGGTCGATTTTTTGTTCACCGATCTGATTCAGTATTGACCTTCTCAATCTTGATAGCAGGGGCAGGGAAAGTTTTTTCGATGTGATCAATAGAAGATCGATGTCGCCACCCTTCAGGGAATCATTGATCCTTGATCCAAAGAGATAACAAACAGCCTCTGGCGCGATCATGGCGACGCTGCCTTTGATGGCTTGGCAGGTTGCTTGAGAAAGTCTCATGATTTGGAGGGAGAGGGGGTAAAAGCGGAAAAATAAGAGGAGAAGAAGTGTTTACCGCCAAGGCGCGAAGGTCGCAAAGGAGCGCGGAGGATGAAGATTTAGAGGTTATGAGTTAAAAGTTATTGGGGAAGAGGAAGAAGAAGTCATTGGTCAATAGTCATGCGTCATTGGGGAAGATAATTAAGAAGCGGGGGAGGAGGAGTTAGAGGTTATTGGTTATTAGTTATTGGTCGAAGAGGTGGGCGGGCCGCCCATGCCTCTCTTGTGAAGAAAACGATTATTCTATTTCCCTAATAACCAATCACGAATAACAAATAACTCTTCACCCCTCTGCGTCCCTATGCGACCTTGGCGCCTTGGCGGTGAATCATTTTTGATGAGTCGGCGCTGCGGGGCCGCATCGCCCTACCGGGGAATTGAAGAGGTGATGCCAGCGGTTCTTTAAGACGCTTGGGCGATGAGCGCGGCGGGTTGGATGCGGGAGGTCAGTTTCTTTTTATCTCCGGCAAGGGCGCGGAAATCGCATTCAACTTGGATTCCGTGCCAAAATTCTTCGGATTGCCCGAAAAAGGCCCCGAAACGCACCGACATGGTAGGGGTAATGGAGCGTCTGCCGTGAATGATTTCATTAATTGCACGCGGTGAAACGCCAATGGCCCTTGCCATGGCATTCTGGGAAATGCCCATCGGAGTGAGGTATTCTTCCAGAAGAATTTCGCCGGGAGTGATCTGAGGTTTCATGGTTATAACCTATGTCGTTATGGGTTGGTGTCAATGATAATCTGTGATGGCGACATTTGCGGGGCCGTTTGGAGTCCAGCAAAAAATGATGCGCCATTGGGCGTTGATGCGGATCGAATGATAGCCGGCAAGATCGCCTTTTAAGGTTTCCAAGCGATTGCCTGGAGGCACAGAAAGATCAGAGACAAGGCCCGCGCGGTTCATTTGGATTAATTTGCGTAAAGCCACCCGTGCGATGGTGTGATGGCGGCGATTGCTTCCTCTTTGGAAGAGCTCTTCCGTGTCGCGATCGGCGAAAGATTGGATCATGACGTGGTCGAAGGTGAATTGGATGAAGATCGTAAAAGCTGAAATAAGAAGTCAGCGGTCAAAAGTCGAAGAGAATGAAGAAGTGGATTTTTCTTCGAACCACAATCCATGATTCGCAATCTGCTATCTTCTCGGCGGTAAAAATTTTTCTGGAAGATTCGGCGCTGCGGGGCCGCATCGCCCTACCGGGTTGAGACATGGAGCGGGACGCTCCATGGACGGCCTGGATCAAGATGATCCAGCTACGGTGAAGTGGTGGGCGGCCCGCCCACTCTCCTTGAAACACGGGCGGGTCGTCCGTGCCCCTCTTGTGAAGTCGCTTATTTTCTCCCTAATAACCAATCACGAATAACGAATAACTCTCTCCCCTTAAGCCATTTTGTTGGTGATGAAATTTTGGACGAAGTCGTTCATTTCGTTTTCGTGGGAGTTGAGTTCGCGGACGAGTTGGAATTGGTTGCGGGCGCGGTGGAGGTTGTGGTTGGGGCGTTTGGCGGTGAAGTATTGGTCGCCTAGCAAGTGGTCGGCTAGGAATCGGAGGCCGACTTCGAAGGTGAGAAGTTTTCCGGAGAAGGAGAGGTTGGCGATTTCGGTGGGCGTGAGGACGCCGGCCATTTCTTCGAGGAATCCGCAGGCGAGGGCTTGGAAGATGGGGAGGCGGACTTGGATGCTGGCGAGGTCGCGGCTGTCTTCTTCGATGGGTGAAACACAGGTGCGGATGAGGTCGCCAAAGTCGTAGAGGGAGAGGCCGGGCATGACCGTGTCGAGATCGACGACGCACATGCCGAGGCCGCTTTGGTCGTCGATGAGAACGTTGGAGAGTTTGGTGTCGTTGTGGGTGATGCGCTCGGGGATGAGGTCTTGGGCGTGTAGCCCGAGGAGGTGGTGGGCGATGGATTCGTTGGCGAGGGCGAATTCGATTTCTTCGCGGCATTGGGCGGCGCGGCCGAGGGGATCGGCGGCAATGGCCTCCTTGAGGGCCGCAAATCGCTTGGGGGTATTGTGGAAATCGGGGATGGTTTCGATGAGTCGCGAGCCGGGGAGATCGGAGACGAGGCGTTGGAATTCGCCAAATTTCCGCGCGGCTTGATAAGCTTGATCGGGTGTATCTACGACATCGTAGCTGGTGCAGCCTTCGATGAAGTGAAAGCAACGCCAGTAGGTGGGCTCGGGTTGTTTGGCGTTGGCGGGTTCGCAGTGGAGGGCCTGACCTTCATGGGTGCGCACGAGGGTGAGTGAGCGTCGGTGGAGATCCGCGCATGGTTCGTCGATGAGACGAGTGCGAAGGTGGGCGCAAACGCGATCGACATTTTCCATGAGTGCGACCGGGTCGCGGAAAATGCGGTGGTTGATGCGTTGGATGATGTAGCGGCGCTGGTTGCCATCGTGCTCGAAGCTGGCGGCAAAGGTATCGTTGATGAGTCCGTTGCCGAATGCGCCGCCCTCGACGAAGGTTCCTTCGATGCCAAAGGCGCGGCAGATGTGTTCGAGGCGCATGGGAAATAAGGGTTTAGTTTGAAGTGAAGAGGAAGAAGAGTTTACCGCCAAGGCGCTGAGGTCGCCAAGGGACGCGGAGGAGAAGCACTAAATCCAAAGTATTAAATTCGAAAGGAAGAGGTTTTCGCGCAGAGGCTCGGAGGGGAGAGGAGTGACTAAGATTCCCCAACTTCGGCCAGAGCTTGTTGTACCAAAGTTTCTGAAATCCAAATTCCTTGGAACTGAATTCTGGAGATGCAATCGGACAGATTATCGATCAGCCCATGTTTCTTGGCTTTGATCAGGATTCCCAGGGAACCTGTGACTTTGAGACCGTTGAGTCGAGCGATCCGTCGCCCTGCCTTTTCATCGATTGCGACGGTAGAAATACCATGATGGATAGCAGTATGTATGACACTGGCTTCTCCGAGATCCAACTCACGCAACAGTGCAGGAGGCAAGCAAGCCTTTTGCTGTCCGATCGTCACAAGATCCTTGACGCCGTGGAGGGCAAGAGTCTCTGGGTTGCCAATGCCACCAGCTTCGATTTCCAGCAAGACTTCATATGGAATCAAGATGCGGTCATATAAAGTAGGTAGCCATTCAATTGACTGGGTAGCCGCGACCAAGGCAATAATTGGTCCAGTGTTGACGACAATTTCACGCATTGGCGACTTCACTAGCAAATTCTTCGTTGTCCCACTGGATCGCAGCAACTCCCGCCTGTTTCAACGATTTCAGAAAGGTGTATCGATCCATGGGTACTAGCTGTGCGGCCTGTCCCGACGAAATCCGCCCAAGTTCAAATAGTTTGGCCGCCATGGCGAAACGCATCGTTTCTTCGAACTCTTGGCGCGAGAGGCGAGCACTGTCTGGAAGGCTTTCCGGGTAATTGAGCGTGAGCGTGTTCATTATGGACAACAATCTAGCAAAGTTTACTGAAAAGATCAAGTAGGTGAGAGTGTAGACGCGGATGGTAGTAGAAAGGCTCGCACAGAGGCGCTGGGGAAGAAAAGTTGAAAGCAGAATGGGAGAGGAAGAAGAGTTTACCGCCAAGGCGGGGGGAAGAGTGATTGGTTATTTGTTATGGGTTATTGGGGGAGGGAGAAGAAGAAGAGGTCATCGGTCAATGGTCAGCGGTCATTGGGGAAGAGGAAGAGGTAGAAGCACTAAATCCTAAGTATTAAATTCGAAAGGAAGAGGTCATTGGTCAATAGTCAGCAGTCATTGGGGAAGATAATGAAGAAGCCGCTTCTGATTTTGCTTCTTTTGTCTCTAGGTCCTCTGTCTTCCCTTGAAACTGAATACTTGAAACTTGAAGCTTCTCTGCGTTTCTAATTTAGAATTTAGGATTTAGAATTTTTATCCGGCTTCTTTCGCGATTCAGGATCCGCGATCTACTTCTCTTTTTCTTCTGCTTTGAAGAAGTGCTTGCGGGCGAGGTTGATGCCGATGCTGGCGGCGGCGAGGATGGAGATGCCGGCAATGACGAGGCCGGTGTGGCCTTTGAAGATGGCGCCACCGGTGAGGACGAAGCCGCTGCCGTAAAGTGCGCTGATAGGCAGGGCTATGGCGAGGGAATGCAGCAGGGGAACACCGAGCAAGCCCGTGGCGTAGTTTTGCACAAAGAGAGGAACGCCGGGAGTGATGCGCAGCATGAGGGCGAGCTTCCACAGGTTGGTGCGGGGCATGGATTGCCAACGCTCCCAGCGCTCACCGAGGATGCGCGCAATGATCGAGCGGCCGGGTCCGGCCGAGAGCCAATGGGTCCATGTGATGTTGAGAAGCACGGCGCTGACGGCGAGAGCGCATGCGCTTGCCGTGCTGCCCCAGACGATGCCGGCAAGGATGAGCAGCGGCGATGCCGGACATGCAAAGCCGGGAAGAATGGCGATGGCGAGGAAAAGCCCGGCTGGGTTCTCGCGGCACCAGTTGAGGAGGAGGGACATGGGGAAGAAAAGTTGAAAGCTGAAATGAAGAGGAAGAGGGAGAAGCACTAAATCTTAAATTCGAAATTCGAAATGGGAGAAGCTTCAAGTTTCAAGCATTCAGTTTCAAGGGAAGACAGAAGACCTAAAGACAGAAGAAGCTAGATCAGAAGCGGCTTCTTCATTATTTCCCCAATGACCAATGACTAGTGCACGCTAACATCTTCTCCCTCTTCTTCTTCCTTTCGAATTTAATACTTTAAATTTAGTGCTTCTCCTCTGCGTTCCTTTGCGACCTTTGCGCCTTGGCGGGGAATCATTTTTGATGAGTCGGCGCTGCGGGGCCGCATCGCCCTACCGGGCGGCCTGGATCAAGATGATCCAGCTACGGTGAAGAGGTGTCCCGCAAGATGCGGGCCACGGCCGGCGGGACGCCGGCGCTCCCCTTTGAAGAGGTGGCGTTTCATGGGCGCGGGCCTTTGCGGACAAAGGTCCCTGCCATGTCAGATGATCATGCCGGCGGCGACGGTTTCGTTGGTGCCGGGGTCGATGAGGATGAAGGATCCGGTGCTGCGGTTGCGGCGGTAGGAGTCGTGGATGAGGGGGACGGCGGTGCGCAATGAGATGCGGCCGATGTCGTTCATTTGGAAGCTGTCGACGCCTTCGATTTTGTGAAGGGTGTTGATGTCGACATGGTATTTGACCTCCTGGATGATCGCCTTGGTTTCCTGGGTGGTGTGGCGAATGACGAGTTTCGCCTTGGGCGGCATGGGTTTGGCGGAGAACCAGCAGATCATCGCCTCGATGTCCTGGCCGACTTGCGGAGGGTTGTTGGCTTTGACGAGGGTGTCGCCGCGCGAGATATCGATTTCGTCGGTGAGGGTGAGGCAGATGGACTGCGGAGCGAAGGCTTCATCGATTTCGCCATCGGGTGTGTGGATGGCTTTGACGCGGGTGTTGAAACCGGAGGGCAGGACGGTGACTTCATCGCCGGGTTTGAAAACGCCGCCGGCGACGCGTCCGGCGTAGCCGCGGAAGTCATGCCATTCGTCGCTCATCGGGCGGATGACCCATTGGACGGGGAAGCGTGCATCGACATGGTTTTCCTCGCCGCCGACATAGACATGTTCGAGGTGATAAAGAAGCGTTGGGCCTTGGTACCAAGGCATGCTTTCCGATTTGTCGACGACATTGTCGCCATTGAGCGCGGAGATCGGGATGTCGGTGATCTCGACGATGTTGTCGAGTCGCGAGGCGAAGTCGCGGAAGTCGGCGATGATGTTGTTGTAGACCTCCTCCGAGTAGTCGACGAGGTCCATCTTGTTGACGGCGACGACGAGATGCTGGATGCGCAGGAGGTTGGCGACGAAGGAGTGGCGTTTGGTTTGCTCGATCACGCCCTTGCGTGCGTCGATGAGGATGATGGCGAGGTTGGCGGTGGAGGCGCCGGTGACCATGTTGCGGGTGTACTGGATGTGACCCGGGGTGTCGGCGATGATGAACTTGCGCTTCGGTGTGGCGAAGTAGCGGTAAGCAACATCGATGGTGATGCCTTGTTCGCGTTCTGCTTTGAGTCCGTCGGTGAGCAGTGCGAGGTTGACGTGTTCGTCGCCGCGCTTGCGCGAGGATTCCTCCATGGCTTCGAGTTGGTCTTCGAAGATCGATTTGGAATCGTAAAGAAGGCGGCCAATGAGGGTGGATTTGCCGTCATCGACGGAGCCGGCGGTAGTAAAGCGGAGGAGGTCCATGAGAACAGTTAAAAATTATTTGTTAAATGTTATGAGTTGAAGATGAATAGGCTCGTTAGAGGTGCATGAGGATATTTTCCTCTATTAACATATAACCTTTAACGAATAACGCATTTCCGAGCTTCGCTCAGAAATAGCCTTCTTTTTTCCGGTCTTCCATGGCGGTTTCGGAGCGTTTGTCGTCGGCGCGGGTGCCGCGTTCGGTTTGGCGGGCGGCGGCGACTTCGGCGATGACTTCATCGAGGTCGGATGCGGGGGATTCGACGGCGCCTGTGCAGGTGGCATCGCCGATGGTGCGGAAGCGGACGGTGCGGGTGGTGACGGTTTCGTGATCCTGTGCTTTGAGGAAATCGGTGACGGCGAGGAGCTGGCCGTTGCGTTCGAAGACTTCGCGTTGGTGGGCGAAGTAGATCGAGGGGAGTGGGATTTTTTCGCGTTTGATGTACATCCAGATGTCCATCTCGGTGAAGTTCGAGAGCGGAAAAACGCGGAAGTGTTCGCCAGGGTTCTTGCGTCCGTTGAAGAGGTTCCAGAGTTCGGGGCGCTGGTTTTTCGGATCCCACTGGCCGAAGTCGTCGCGATGCGAGAAGAAGCGTTCCTTGGCACGGGCCTTTTCTTCATCACGGCGTCCGCCGCCGAGGCAGGCGTCGTACTGATGCTTCTCGATTGTGTCGAGGAGCGTGACGGTTTGAAGTTTGTTGCGCGAGGCGTTGGGGCCTTTTTCCTCGACGACGCGTCCGGTATCGATCGATTCCTGCACGAGGCCGACGACCAGGTTGGCGCGGATGAGGTCGACGAATTCGTCGCGGTAGGTCATGGTCTCATCGAAGTTGTGTCCGGTATCGATGTGGACGAGCGGGAAGGGCATGCGTGCGGGCCAGAAGGCCTTGCGTGCGAGCCAGGCCATGACGATCGAGTCTTTGCCGCCGGAAAAGAGCAGGGCGGGGTTTTGAAACTGCGCGGCGGTTTCGCGAAGGACGAAGATCGCCTCGGCTTCGAGTTGGTCGAGGTGGCTGAGGTTGTAGCTGGGCATGGGAGGAGGGAAGAGGTGAACATTGAACATCGAACATCCAACATTGAACGTCGAAGTGGGAGATGGGAGAGGAAATCCTAAATTTTAAATTCGAAACGAAGAGAGTGAAGAGAATGAAGAGTTTACCGCCAAGGCGCGAAGGTCGCTGAGGATCGCGGAGAAGAAGAGTTAGAGGTTATTTGTTAGAAGTTATTGGGGAAGAGGAAGAGGTGAACATTGAACATCGAACATCCAACATTGAACATCGAAGTGGGAGAGGAAGAGGTCAGGGGTCAATGGTCAGCGGTCATTGGGGAAGAGGAAGAAGAGTGATTGGTTATTTGTTATGTGTAATTAGGGGATAATGAAGAAGCGGCTTCTTTATTTCTTCTCTTGAAACTGAACACTGAAAACTTGAAACGACTTCTTCTAAAAAGCGCCGCCACGGGCGGTCACGGGGCGGAAGGTGCGTCGTTGGTGGGGCTGGGTCAATAAAAAATTATTAAATTGACCAACTTGGTAATGTATAAGTGGGTTGGGTTCAGAACTCATTTATATTCAATGAGTTGCTGATATGCGTGACGCGATGGCGGTGAGGAGTAGGGAGGCTGAGTCCTCGAGGGTGGTGGTTTCGGTGTCGATGATGAGGTCGGCGTTTTCGGGGATGTCGAATTGGCTTTGTTTGCCGGTGAAGTTGGGAATTTCGCCTTTGGCGGCCTTGGCGTAGAGGCCTTTGACATCGCGTTGTTCGCAGGTTTGATAGCTGGCCTTGATGAAGACTTCGAAGAGGTCGGGTCCGACGATGTCGCGGGCAATTTGGCGGAGTTCGGCGCGCGGGGTGATGGCGGAGACGAAGGTGATGATGCCTTGGTGAGCGAGAATTTTTGCCGTCTCGGCGATGCGGCGGATGTTTTCCGCGCGGTCATCATCGGTGAATCCGAGGTTCGAGTTGAGTCCGGTGCGGAGGTTGTCGCCGTCGAGGATGATGGTGAAGCGACCTTGCTCGTGGAGCTGGCGTTCGACGGCGTTGGCGATGGTGGACTTGCCGGAGCCGGAGAGGCCGTAGAGCCAGATCACACTGCCGAGTTGGCCGAGCAGGCGTTCCTTGTCCTCGCGTTTGAGGAAGCGGTGGAATTCGGTGAGGAGCATGGAAAATAAGTGTTCAGTTTGAAGTTTTCAGATTCAAGGGAAGAGAGGTTTACCGCCAAGGCGCGAAGGTCGCTAAGGGACGCGGAGGAAGAAGAGGTCAGGGGTCAATGGTCAGCGGTCATTGGGGAAGAGGAAGAGATAGAAGCACTAAATTTAAAGCACGAAATTCGAAAGGAAGAGAGTGAACCACGAATGAACGCTAAAATTGAGAAGGAAGAATATAAAGAAGCCGCATCTGATCTAGCTTCTTCTGTCTCTAGGTCTTCTGTCTACTTCCGCAGAAAGGGCGGCTTTTTCTTCGACCTGCGATCCACGATCCACGATCTTTTTTACGACCTTTGCGCCTTGGCGGTGAATCATTTTTGATGGGTCGGCGCTGCGGGGGCGCATCGCCCTACCGGGTGGAGAAATGGAGCGGGACGCTCCATGGACGGCCTGGATCAAGATGATCCAGCTACGGTGAAGATGTGGGCGGGACGCCTGTGCTCCCCTTTGGAAGAATTGAGGACTTATGCGCGCGGACCTTTGGGGGCAAAGGTCCCTGCCAAGAAGAAGTCGCTTCTTTGTCTTCCCTAATAACGAATCACTAATAACCAATCACTCTTCTCACGCTCCTTTGCCGATGCTGAAGGCTTTGAAGCCGTGGGCTTTGAGGGCGGAGGTGGGGAGGATGGCGCGGCCGTCGAAGACGAAGGCGGGTTTGAGCATCAGGTCGTGGACGCGTTGGAGGTCGAGGGTTTTGAATTCGTCCCACTCGGTGAGGGTGGCGAGGGCGTGGGCGTCTTTGGCGGCGATGTAGGGATCGGCGGCGATCTCGACATTGAAGTCGATGATATCTTGCGGGACGCCGACTTCGAGGAGGTCGCGTTGGATGGTTTCCTTTGGTACGCGTGGGTCGTAGATCACGACATGGGCGTTTTCGGCTACGAGGTCGCGGACGATGTTGATGGCCGCCGATTCACGGGTGTCATTGGTGTCTTTTTTGAAGGCGAAACCAAGGATGGCGATGCGTTTGCCGGAGACCGTATTGAAGAGGGTGCGGACGATTTTTTCGACGAAGCGGGATTTTTGCCAATCGTTCATCGTGACCACCGAGCGCCAGTAGGCGGCGGCTTCCGGGAGGCCGAAGGATTCGCAGAGGTAGACAAGGTTGAGGATGTCCTTTTGGAAGCAGGATCCGCCGAAGCCGACGGAGGACTTGAGGAATTTCGGTCCGATGCGGGAGTCGGCACCGATGGCGCGTGCGACTTCATCGACATCGGCGCCGGTGGCTTCGCAGAGGGCGGAGATCGAGTTGATCGATGAGATGCGTTGGGCGAGGAAAGCGTTGGCGACGAGCTTGGAAAGCTCCGAGGACCAAAGGTTGGTGGTGATGATTTTTTCGCGTGGGACCCAGTTGGCGTAGACCGAGACGAGCGCCTCGAGTGCGGCTTGTCCTTCGGGGGTTTGCTCGCCGCCGATGAGGATGCGGTCGGGGTTTTCCATGTCCGCGACGGCGGTGCCTTCGGCGAGGAACTCGGGATTGGAAAGGACTTGGAAGGTGGCCTCCTTGCAGGAGTTTGCGGCGAGAATCGTTTGAATGGCAGTCGCTGTTTTGACCGGAATGGTGGATTTCTCGACGATGATTTTGTTGCCCTCGGAGACCTCGGCGATGAGGCGTGCGGCGGACTCGATGTAGCGGAGGTCGGCCGCGCGTCCGGCGCCGATGCCGTAGGATTTCGTGGGAGTGCCGACGCAGACGAAGATCAGGTCTGCGGCTGCGATCGCGGGCTTGATGTCGGTGGTGAAGTGGAGGTTCTTGCCGCGCGCGGATTCGACCACTTCCTGAAGGCCGGGTTCATAGACGGGCAGATTGTCGGTGTTCCATGCATCGATGCGTGCCTGGTTGAAGTCGCAGACGGTGACTTGGATGTGAGGGCACTTGGCTGCGATCATGGCCATGGTGGGTCCGCCGACATAACCGGCGCCGAGGCAGCAGATGGATTTGATTTTCATGGGGAAGAAGTTTGAAGAGAAGAAGAGTTGACCGCCAAGGCGCAAAGGTCGCTAAGAGGCGCGGAGGGAGAAGAGTTAAATTTGAAGCATTAAATCTTAAATTCTAAATTCGAAACGAAGAGGAAGAGGAAGTGTCTTTTTATTTCGCTTTGTTTCGCATTTAGAATTTAAGATTTAAGATTTTTTAAATGCGTCGCGGAGGATGTGATAGAGGAAAAGGGAGTTGTAAGTAAAGTAACGTTTGAAGAGCCGGCGGGGTTCCATGGCGAGGCGGTAAGCCCATTCCATGCCGATTTTTTGGAGAAATGGTGGGGATTGTTTTACTTCGCCGGCGTGGAAGGCGAAGGCGGCGCCGATGCCGAAGTAGACACCGGGTGGGAGTTGATCCTTGTGGCGCGCGATCCAGTGTTCCTGTTTCGGGCAACCGAGGCCGACCCAGATGAGGTTGGCGCCGCTGCTGCGGATTTTTTCGCAGACTTTTGCAAACTCGTCGGCGGGCCATTCGCCGAAGGGGGGCGAGTAGGATCCGGCGATGATCGCATTGGGAAAGCGTTCGGCGAAGGAAGAGCTGAGTTTGTCGAGGGTCGATTGCTTGCCGCCGAAGAGGAAGTGGCGGAACTCGGAACGGCCTTGGGTGGCTTTGAGCGTTTCGAGCATCAGCGTTGGGCCGTAGACGCGGTCGGGGACTTTTTCCGCATCGGTGAGTTGTGCATTGAGCGCCCAGACGAGCGGCATGCCGTCGGGGCAGATCAGGTCGAAGCGGGCCATGCTTGCGCCGAAATCCGGGTCATGGCGCGAGAGTGCGGCGACATGGGTGTTGGCGGCCTCGACCGCGTAGGCGCGATCGGCTTTGGCGGCGTGCTCGAGGATCCATGAGACCGCGCCCGCGTAGTCGGTGGCAGCGACGGGGAGGCCGATGATGGGGAGGCGGTGCAAGGGGGGAGGAAGAGTGATTGGTTATTTGTTATTTGTTATTGGGGAAGAGGAAGAGGTGAACATCGAACATTGAAGTGGGAGAAGAAGAGGTCAGCAGTCAATGGTCAGCGGTCATTGGGGAAGAGGAAGAATAGGTGAACATTGAACATTGAAGTGGGAGAAGAAGTCAGCCGTCAATAGTCAGCGGTCATTGGGGAAGATGAAGAAGTGGCTGCCGAATGCATTGCACTGTAGGGGTGGACCGTTGCGGAGAACGGTCCCTGCCTTGAAGGATTTTAGACGAGGCAGAAGGGTTCGATGGGGCGGAGATGGGGAGTGGATTGGAGGGCGGTTTGGCGGTGGGATTCTTCGTTGAAGAGGTAGAGCGCGTAGCCGCCGTAGCCGCCGCCGCAGTATTTGCGTGCGATGGATCCGGGGATGTCGGGGATGGGTTCCATGCCTTCGTCGAGTTGGGTGGCGTGGTAGAGGGAGATGCCTTCGGCGAGTTTTTGGATATCGGCATTGAGGACGCCTTCGCGGGCGATGCGGCCACTGAGCGCGATGCGGTCGAAGTCGCGCGGAGTATCGACGACGCCGGGTGTGTCGTGTTCTTTGCCGGTCCAGAGGATGGCCATTTTTCCTTTGAGGAAATCGCCATTGCGTTTGAATTCGAGGACAGGTTTTTGGCCTGATTTCCAAACGCAGACGCCGGTTTCGCGGATGACGGCGGGGTCTTGCCAACCGACGCCGAGATTGAGTTCCGAGTCGGTGCCATCGCGTCCGTTGAGGAGTGCCCATGCGCCGCTGCCGCCGAGGCCGGCCTGTTTTTCGTAAGGCCATTCGCGCAGTGAGACGAGTGGGGAGATCGCGCAGTTGACGATGAATTCGCCCTCGCGTGCGAAGCGCGGGACATCGAGCCAGCCGCCGGCGAAATCGACGCGCAGCGGTGCTTCGGTGGGCGCTTGGACCCAGCGGACGATGGAGGAACTTGAGACTGGCTCGAACTTGGGTGGGGTCTTGGGCAGAACGCGATACTCGGCACCTGTTTCGGCGCAGAGCGCGCGTTTCAGCGGCTCGTATTTGTCGTCCTCGGTGACGAGGAGGAGGTCCGGCTTGATGCGGAGGAAATCTTCGCGGAAGTCGATGCCTTCCTCGAGTCCGCGGCCGACCACAACTTCATCGATGATGCGCAGGCCTTTGAGCAGGGCGAGTTTGTGTTCGTCGGGGATCGAAGGCTTGCGGCGTTTGTGGTGCCACAGCACTTCGGCCGATGCGAAGGAGACCACGAGGTAATCGCCCATGGCCCTGGCTTCCTCGAAGAATTGGAGGTGGCCAGCGTGGAGGATGTCGTAACAGCCGGAGACGAATACGGTGCGCATGGAGATAAGTGTTTAGTTTGAAGCTTTCAGTTTCAAGAAGAGAGGAAGAGTTTACCGCGAAGGCGCAAAGGTCGCTAAGGGACGCGGAGGAGGAAGCACTAAATTTAAAGCATGAAATTCGAAATAGAAGAGGTCATTGGTCAATAGTCAGTAGTCATTGGGTAAGATGATGAAGAAGCGGCTTCTGATTTTGCTTCTTCTGTCTTCTCTTGAAACTGAATGCTTGAACCTTGAAACTTCTTCCGTTTTAAATTTCGAATTTAGAATTTAAGATTTTAATTTCCTATTCTTTCGCGACGGAGACGTGGTGGCCGTGGGATTTGAGAAGGGCGTGTTGGCGGGCGGTGTCGAGGTCGGAGGCGACCATTTCGGCGCACATTTCCTCGACGGTGATTTCGGGGACCCAGCCGAGTTTGGCTTTGGCTTTGGCGGGATCGCCGAGGAGGGTTTCGACTTCGGCGGGGCGGAAGTAGCGGGGGTCGACTTTGACGATCACATCGCCGGGCTTGAGGGCGGGCGCTTTGGCGGGGTCGGTGACTTTCGTGACGGTGGCGATTTCATCGACGCCGGCGCCGGAGAATTCGATTTCGATGCCTGCTTCGCGGGCGGACATGCGGACGAAATCGCGGACAGAGATTTGTTTGCCGGTGGCGATGACGAAGTCCTCGGGGTGGTCCTGTTGAAGCATCATCCACTGCATGCGGACATAGTCTTTTGCGTGGCCCCAGTCGCGGAGTGAATCCATGTTGCCGAGGAAGAGGCAGGGTTCGAGGCCTTGGGCGATGTTGGCGATGCCGCGGGTGATTTTGCGGGTGACGAAAGTTTCGCCGCGGCGCGGGGACTCGTGGTTGAAGAGGATGCCGTTGCAGGCGTACATGCCGTAGGACTCGCGGTAGTTTACGGTGATCCAATAGGCATAGAGTTTGGCGACCGCGTAAGGTGAGCGCGGGTAGAAGGGAGTGGTTTCCTTTTGCGGGATTTCCTGAACGAGGCCGTAGAGTTCGGAGGTTGAGGCTTGGTAGAAACGGGTTTTCTTTTCGAGGCCGAGGAAGCGGATTGCTTCGAGCAGGCGCAGGGTGCCCATCGCATCGACATCGGCGGTGTATTCGGGCGCTTCGAATGAAACCGCGACATGGGATTGGGCGCCGAGGTTGTAGACCTCGTCGGGCTGGATCTCGCTGATGAGGCGGGTGAGGTTGGAGGAATCGGTGAGGTCGCCGTAGTGCAGGCGGAAGCGTGAATTCTCGACATGCGGATCCTCGTAGATGTGATCGACGCGCTGGGTATTGAAGAGTGAGGCGCGGCGTTTGATGCCGTGAACTTCGTAGCCCTTTTCGAGAAGGAACTCGGCGAGGTAGGATCCGTCTTGTCCGGTGATGCCGGTGATGAGTGCTTTTTTCATAGATTTGGTTTTAAGGTTGAAGAGTAGAAGAGCTTACCGCAAAGCCGCAGAGGTCGCAAAGGGGCGCGGAGGTGGAAGAGTTGTTTGTTATTGGGGAAGAGGTAGAGGTGAACTTCGAACATCCAACATTGAACATCGAAGTAGGAGAAGATGAAGAAGCGGCTTTTTTCGACCCACAATCTGCAATCCACGATCTACTATGCCTATCGTATCAAAGCCTTGCGTGGCCGGTGGTGAGGGTGGATTTGAAGTCTTCGTAGGCGGCGGCGAGGCCGGCTTCGAGTGTGATGGAGGGTTGCCAACCCGTGGATTTGATTTTGGTGATATCGAGTAGTTTGCGCGGTGTGCCGTCGGGCTTTGTGGGGTCGGTGAGGATTTTGCCGGTGAAGCCGGTGGTTTTGGCGACGAGTTGGGCGAGCTCGAGGATGGTGAGGTCGGTGCCGGTGCCGCAGTTCACCCAATCGGGTGGATTGTCGAGGCCGAGGAGGTGGAAGCAGGCTGAGGCGAGGTCATCGACATGGAGGAATTCGCGGCGTGGTGTGCCGGTGCCCCAAATCGTGACCGAGGCATCGCCGCGTTCCGTGGCTTCGTGGAAGCGGCGGATGAGGGCGGGAATGACATGGGAATTTTCCGGGTGGTAGTTGTCGCCCGGGCCGTAAAGGTTGGTGGGCATCGCGCTGTGGTAGAGCAGGCCGTGTTGTGCGCGGTAGTGTTGGCAGAGTTTGAGTCCGGCAATTTTGGCGATCGCGTAGGCCTCGTTGGTCGGTTCGAGGGCCGAGGTGAGCAGGCAGTCTTCGGTCATCGGCTGCGGTGCGAGCTTTGGGTAGATGCAGGACGAACCGAGGAAGAGCACGCGCGGGACGGCGGCGCGGCGGCTGCCTTCGACGAGGTTGGCGGCGATGGCGAGGTTTTCGTAAATGAAGTCGGCCGGGTAGGTTGAGTTGGCGTGGATGCCGCCGACCTTGGCAGCGGCGATGATGACCGTGTCGGGTTTTTCGCGGGCGAGAAAATCAAAGACCGCGGCTTGGTTGCAGAGGTCGAGTTCGCTGCGGGTGGCGGTGATGGTGTTGAATCCGCCGAGTTTCTTGGCTTTGCGAACGAGGGCCGATCCGACCATGCCTCGGTGTCCTGAGATGAAGGTTTTTTTCATGTGTGAAAACTATCGGTACTATAGGTTGCGCATTTTCCAATAATTCGGATGTCTGCGTTCGTGCGCGATGGCGGCGATCAATATCGTTTGGCCGCGGGTAAAGTAGGCAATGTAATAGGGAAATACAGGGCAGTTTACTCTTCTGAATCCGCCCTCCGGTTCGCGCCAAAGCAGCGGATGAGCTAGGATTGTCGAGCAGGCCTCTATGATCTCATTTTTAAAGCGTTCGCCGAGGCCCGACTGCTTGTTCTCATAGAATTCGACTGCTTCCGTGAACTCAATGCGAGCTTCGGGCAGAAATTCGAGATTCATTGAGCAAGTTTTTGTTCGATTTCGACAAACACTTGAGCCGCGGGAATTCCATGAGTCTCACCAGCGTCATAACGCATGATGCGCTGGCGAATTTCGGTGGTCCATGCGTTCTCGCAGTCGGTTTCATGAACTGGCTCAACGCTTGCCAGGATTCTTTGCGCTAGCGTGTACCGTTGGTCCATCGGAAGCTCTGCCGCAATTTGGGCCAGATCATCGATTGTTTGTATCATTTCGGAAATATAAGTGATGGTTCTTTTTGCGTCCAGTCGTCAATTCGGAGGTTGTGGCGCAGCGGGGCTGGATCGCCAATGCAGAAGCATATCCAGAGGCTAGTCATTCAACGGACTGTTGCGGAGAACGGTCCCTGCCTATTTTACAATTCTTCCTCTGTTTCGAATTTAGAATTTAAAATTTAGTATTTCTCCGCTTGGGCATGCTACCGCCCGTGGTCGATCCTTACGCGATCACGTAGGGAAACCTTCGGTGGGTGATTTGGGTAAGGGTGATGTGCCGGCCTATTTCTGGGGGTCAGTCCTGGGGGATAGGCTTGCGTGGGAGGAGAATGGAGAACAGGTCGACATCGACCGCCTGGGGTTGGCCGAGGAAATCGAGGAGGATTTTTACGCGTTCGGCGGCGGGTGCGACCGAGACGATCGTGCCGCGCATGCCTTGGAGCGGGCCGTGGGCAACTTCGACTTCTTCGCCGATTTGCAGGATCGGGCTGACAGAGAGCGTTTCGGGGTCGTCCTGCGAGCGTTTGCGGACATCCTGGCGGAGGGTTTCGACGAATGATTCGGGCACGCTGGGGATCTCGGTGCCGAAGCGGACGAGGCCGCGGACGCCTTGGCAGAAGGTCACCGCGCGTTCCATTTCCGCGAGGTTGAATTTTGCGAGCAGGTAGCCTGGGAAGAGCGGTTCGATCCACCAGACCTTGCCACGGCGGGTGGCTTTGCGGTAGCGGAGGCGGGGGCAGAACACCTCGATGCCTTCGAGTTCCTTGAGGTGTTCGGCGGCGATGTGTTCGCGTTTGGTTTGCGTGCGGACGCAGAACCAGCTGGGGAGGTCTTGGGGGGAGGGGGTCATTGGCCGAGGATTCGTTGGATGATGGGGAGGACTCGTCCGCCGTTGCGGATCCAGTGGTCGAGGCGGTCGGTGCGTTCGAGAAGGAACTTGCGGCGATCGGGGTCGGATTCGCCGTTGGCGAGGTCGCCGAGGCGTTTGATTTTATGGCGTCCGCTGTCGAGGTGGGGGCGGATTTGTTCGCGGATGAAGCCGCCGACGAGGCGTTTGAGTTCGACGGCTGGTTCGTAGTAGGTGCGTCTTTCGCCGTTGCCGTTGCCGTTGCCGTTGGTTTCGCGGACTGCGCCGAGGCTTTTGAGGGTACGAAGGCCTTGGCTGGCGGAGCCTTTGCTGATTTTCAGGCGCTTTACCAAGTCGTCGAGCGAGAGCGGGCTTTGGGAAATGAAAAGGAGTCCGTAGATTTCACCGATCGAGGGGGGCAGGCCAAGCACGCGGACGCCATCGACGAAGACCGCGAGGACCTCGCGTTCGATCGAGTCGATTTCCTGCCGGGTGCCATGATCAAGCTCCTGCATGAGTAAAATACTAATGCGGGTGGCGGTTTGTTCAATAAAATTTGAACAAATACGCACATTCAGTACTTGCCCGGTGGGGCGGGGTCTGATGGGTTCCCGGCATGCGAATCTTGATCACCGGAGGTGCGGGTTTTTTGGGATCCCATTTGTGTGAGCGTTTGCTCAACGAGGGCAACGAGGTCATCTGCATGGACAACTTTTTTACGGGTCGTAAGCGCAATGTGCTGCACCTGATGGACAACCCGTACTTTGAGCTCGTGAGGCACGATGTCATCGAGCCCTTCAAGTTTGAGGTGGATCAAATTTACAACCTCGCCTGCCCGGCCTCGCCGCCGCACTACCAGCACAATCCTATCAAGACCACCAAGACATCGGTCATGGGTGCGATCAACTGCCTTGGCTTGGCCAAGCGGGTGGGTGCGCGGGTTTTCCAAGCCTCGACTTCCGAGGTCTATGGCGATCCCGAGGTGCATCCGCAGCCCGAGTCGTATCGCGGATGTGTGAATCCGATCGGCATCCGTGCGTGTTATGATGAGGGCAAGCGTTGTGCCGAGACCCTGTTTTTCGATTATCACCGCCAGAACCAGGTTGATATTCGAGTAGTCCGTATTTTCAACACCTATGGTCCTCGCATGTTGCCGGATGATGGTCGCGTAGTTTCCAATTTCATTGTGCAGGCCTTGCAGGGTAAGGATCTGACCATTTACGGCGACGGCACTCAGACGCGTTCGTTTTGTTATGTCGACGACCTCATTGAGGGATTTGTGCGTTTGATGAACCATCCTTCGCAGACAGGTCCGGTAAATATCGGCAATCCCGGTGAGTTCACCATGTTGGAGCTTGCCGAAATGGTGCTCAAGAAGGTGGGTGGTCCGTCGAAGGTGACGCATCTGCCGCTACCGGGTGATGATCCGAAGCAGCGTCGTCCGGACATTTCGTTGGCCGAGGCCGATCTTGGTTGGAAGCCAAAGGTTGCGCTTGAGGATGGTCTGGATCCGACCATCGAGTATTTCCGCAAGTTGTTGGCAGCGGGTTGAGAAATCCGCTTGGAATCCGCTGCAGCATTGCTTAGGGATTTCCTCCCCATGGCGAAGCAGGCACTCGGAAAAGGACTTGGAGCATTGATCAAAAAAGGTGCGGCGAGCTCCGTGTTGGAGGCGGACGCATCCGGTCGTGACATCAAGCGCGTGCGTGATGTGTCGCATGACCAGGTGGTGCCGAGTCCGCTGCAACCGCGCACGCATTTCATCGAGTCGCCGCTGGATGAGCTTGTCGAATCGATCCGCCAGCATGGGATCATCCAGCCGCTGATCGTGCGTCCGGTCGGTGGCAAGCTTGAGCTCATCGCCGGTGAGCGTCGCTGGCGTGCGGCGGGCAAGTTGGGTTTGGCGACGGTGCCGGTGATTGAGCGTGAGGCATCGGATCGCGATGTGCTCGAGATGGCTTTGATTGAAAACCTCCAGCGCGAGGATCTCAATCCGATGGAAGAGGCCGCGGGATATGTGCGCTTGGCGAAAGAATTTGCGATGAAGCAGGATGAAATCGCATCACGCGTTGGCAAGTCGCGGGCGAGTGTGGCCAATGCCATGCGTTTGCTTGATCTGCATGCCGATGTGCAATTGCTCGTCGCGCAGGGCAGGCTGACGGTTGGTCATGCGAAGGCGGTGCTGGCGATCAAGGATCATGCCGAACAGTTGCTGGTATCGGATCAAATCATCCGCCGTCAGCTCACGGTGCGTGCGGCAGAGAAGCTTTCGCAATCGATCGCCAATGGCAGCAATGGCTCTGGTGCCGATGGCTCCAAGCCGGCGGTTTCGCGCGAGGTCGATGTGCATGTGCGGGCCATCGTCAATCGCCTGCGCGAGCATCTCGCGACGCATGTGTCGATCCAGCATTCGGCGAAGAAGGGCAAAATCGAGATCGAATATTACGGCAACGACGATCTCGCGAGGTTGCTTGAGCTGATGGGTTTGCGCTCGATGGATTGAGGGTGGGTGTGATGGCGGATCATTTTCCGCTACTGCGTGGCGGGTATCGCTTGCCGTGACGCGCGTTCGGCGTTAGCAGAGGGCATCAAACGACGATCTTTCAGTTTCCTGTTGGCCAAGCGGTATCTCAATCCGCGTCGCGCGATGTTGTCCTCGTTCACGCTGATCTCGCTGATTGGCGTGATGCTCGGGGTCTTGGTGTTGGTGGTGGTGATGGCGGTGTATGCCGGGCTTGAGCGTGATGTGAAGGGTCGCTTGTTGGGGTTCACGCCGCACATTTTGTTGCGGCAGAACATGGAGATCGGCGAAGGGCTGATGCAGGATTGGCAGGAAATGGCAGCGAAGGCCAAGGCCTTGCCGCGGGTGCAATCGGCCACTGCGTTTGTGTCGGACAATGTCATCATTGATTTCGAATCCTGGCAGCGTCCGGTGATGTTTCGCGGCATCGACACATCGGATGCGGTGCAGGTCGAGGGCATCGCGCGGATGCTGGATCGCGAGGGCCATCCCGACTCCACGGCGGATCTTGGTATTGATGACCGGGTGGTGGTTTCCTCGGTGCTTGCCGATCAGCTTGGTCTTCGAGTTGGGGACTCGGTGCGTTTGTATTCGACGCGGAATTTTGAAGAGGTCATGCGCGTTTACCGTGCGACCGAGAAGCCGCCATTGCGCGAGGCCTATGCCGAGGCGTGGAAGCGTGCATCGGAAATTTTGGAAAAGGGATGGAGCGCGAAGCAGGGTGCGGCGAGCATTCCGATTGGTGAGCTCAGCGATGCGTATCAGTTGCTGAGCAAGCTCTCGGGCGAGGTCATCCGTGGGCCTGAGCGTGACTTGCTTGTGGGCTTGATGCTGGCGATGGAGGCTGCGGAAAAAGACGAGGCAGCTGGCGTGTATCGGGTCGATGCCGAGACGAGAAAATTGTTGGCCGATGGAGTCGACGCCTTGCAAAAAACCGATGCCGAAAAAATGGATGGCGAAGCACTCAAGGGTCTCAAGAGCATTGTGCTGCCTAAGGAAGTCACGGTCGCGGGTGTGTATCTTGCATCGCAGATGGCGGTGACGCCTGAGTTGTTTGTGCCTTTGCCATTGGCGCAGGATCTCGCGGGTTTGGGTGAGGGTGTGCAGGGAATTTCGTTGCGGCTTGATGATGCCTATGCGGCCGAGCAGGTCGCGGCTCAATCGCGCGATGCACTGGGGCCGGGTTGGTCTTTGCTCACTTGGGGCGCGCAGTATCAGACCTTCTTTGCATTGATCAACCAGCAGCGGGTGATGATGTATTTTGCCTTGTCGTTCATCGTGCTGGTCTCGGCATTTTCGATGATGGCTGTGATGTTCACTGTCACGATCCAGAAGCGTCGTGAGATTGGAGTGATGAAGGCCTTGGGTGCGGCGCCGGGGCAGATCGTGCGGGTGTTTCTTTATCAGGGCATGATCCTTGGGTTTTGCGGCGCGGTGCTGGGTGTGGTCTTGGGGCGTTTGGTGATTCATTTTCGCGGGCCGATCCAAGGCGTGTTTCGTTCGCTTGGCTTTGATCCGTTTGCAGCATCGTTTACCGGCTTTGGTGTTTTGCCGGCGCACCACAATGTGTCTGAGCAGGTGGTGATCGCGGTGATGGCGTTTGTGTTGTGTTCGCTGGCGGCGTGGGTGCCTGCGGTTTTTGCGGCACGCAGCGATGCGGCCAAGTCGTTGAGAAATTTGTGAGTGATGGAAATTTGGATCGTCAAAGATGGGGAGAGGTCGGGTCCGTATCAGGACTTCGAAGTGCGGCGGCGGATCAATGCCGGTGAGTGGGATGAAAACACGCCCGCCTGGCATGAGGGCATGAAGGAATGGGGTGTGCTCGGCGGGATCGAATATTTTAAGCGGGAATTTCAGAAAGAGCCGGAACCCGTGAAGCCTCCTTCGCTTGGCGAGGTGGCGATGGAAAAACATCCCGAGCAAGGCATCGCTTCAGCGGCTGACAGCAAACTGCGCCTTGGCCGGCGTTTTTGGGCGAGGTGGTTTGACCTCTATCTTTACGAAGGCATCTGGTGGATTGGGATGTGGGCGATGGGAAGGGACATCGGCGCTTTGCACGACCAGACATGGGTGATGATTTTGCATTTCCTGCCGTGGTTTGCATTGGAGGTTGTGCTGTTGCACCGCTTCGGAACCACGCCGGGAAAATGGCTGATGGGTCTGAGTGTGCTGAACCGGGATGGTTCGCGAATGAGTCTTGCGGAATCGATGCGGCGAGCGTGGCGGGTCTACTTCATTGGCATTGGCATGGGCTGGGGCTTTCTGGCATTGATTTGCCAATTGATGGCCTTGGTTGGTACAAAGCGGTTGGGCATGCCGATATGGGATCACGCCGGTGGGCATCAAGTGGTCGCCGAGCCCTTGCGAGGAGCGCGGGTGGGGGCATTTGTTTGCCTATGGTTTGTGGCCTTGCAAATGCAGATGGCGGTGGTGTCGCCGTATGTCATCGAGCGCGTTGGAAAAATGTTTCCATCGATCAAGGAGACCTATGAAAGGAATCCGCCGCGCCACTTGCCTAAGCGTGATTGAAGCCGTAGTTCGGGAGAGGAACCACGAAATTCACGAAGGGCACGAATGGGGAGTGGTCAGCCAACTAAAGGGCAATGATTTGAAATGACCACTGATTAAACTGATTTACAGATTTTTGATGGGCGGAATTGGTGCCAATGCCATGCGGTATTTTGAATCAGTCCATCAGTGAAATCAGGGGTCGATCCACTTGTTGTACCTACAATGAACAAGCCACCGATTTGCGGTGGCTTGTGCGAGTGGTCGGGGTATTGACGATGGTTGATAGATCAGGCCAGAGCGAGTAGCTTGGCCTTGAGTTGATCCTTGGTCACGCTGGCGCCGACGATTTGGTCCTTCACTTCGCCGTTCTTGAAGAACAGGAGGAGAGGGATCGAGCGGACATTGTATTTCACTGCGAGGTCACGCGCGTTGTCGACATTGACCTTGCCGACTTTGGCTTGGTCGCCGAGCTCGCCGGAGAGTTGATCGATGATCGGTCCGATCATTTTGCAGGGTCCGCACCATTCGGCCCAGAAATCGACGAGGACGGGTACGGAGGAGTTGATGACTTCGGAATCGAAATTTGTTTCGGTAAGATTGAGGGCCATGTCGGTTAATGTGGTGAGAGGTGGGGTGAAGTCAAGGCCTTGCGGCGATAGATCGCGTAGTTTCCCTGACTTCGTGTGTCAGAGTCCGGTGGGCAAATTGCCGGCGGCGAATGCGAAATAAAGGACGGCCAGTGTGAGAACGATGTTGATGATGGGAATGGCCATGATGGTGGGTGATTAGAAGGGGAGGACTTGTGACCACTGGCCCGCGTTCTCGTTGTCTTCCGCGTTGATCCAGACGCTGGCGACCATCAGTTGCGTGACCAGCACCACGATGGCGGCGGCGAGTCCAACACCGGCGAGAATCGTGAGAACACCGTTGTTGGTTTCGATTTCCTCCGCCTCTTCGGGTGCGGTTTCTTCCACAGCGGTCACCTTGGGCTTGGGCACGCCGGCTCCGGGAGCGGCGGGTGCTTGGAGTGGCACGGTGGCCTGGGGGAGGATCGGCACGGTGTTTGCCGGCTTGGGGGCGCCACCAGGTGCGAGATTGATCGTTGGCGCGCCGGGTGCGGTGGCTGGGGCGGTTGGGCGAAGAGGAATAGTGGGCGCTGGTGCACCGGGTGCGGCGGGCGAGCCAGCCGGACGAAGGGGTACGGTGGGTGTCGGGGCGCCTGGACGAGGGGCCGCGGCGACAGGTGTGACTGAGCTGGCAAGCGGAGCGGTCTTCGGCGCCACGGCCACTGGCGTGACAGCACTTGCGAGAGGAACGGTTTTGGGTGCGATGACCACGGGTGTGACAGCGCTCGCGAGCGGAACGGTCTTCGGCGGCGTCACGACCGGCACCGCAGAGCTGGGAACCACGATTGGTTTCGGTGGTACGATCGGCTTGGGTGGTGCGATCGGAATGGAAGGTTTTGGAATCGGTGGTGTGTTTTCGCTCATGCGCGGGTTTAGGGGAAAGTGTTCTTACAAGTTGGCAAAGCAGCTTTGGGCTGTCAAACCCCCAGCCTGAGATGACGCGTTTTTTTTGGTGTGATTTTCCCGGCTTCATGGTTCCAATCCGGCAGCCGACATGTCCGCCGATAAAAATGCCATCAGTCCGACCCGTGCTCAGGATTTTCCCGAGTGGTACCAGCAAGTGATCCGAGCCGCGGATCTCGCGGAGAATTCCGAGACGCGCGGCTGCATGGTGATCAAGCCATGGGGCTATGGAATTTGGGAACTGATCCAGCGTCAGTTGGATGTGCGTTTCAAAGAGACCGGTCACCAGAACGCGTATTTTCCGCTGTTGATTCCGCTATCTTATCTCGAAAAGGAAGCCGAGCACGCCGAGGGATTTGCGACCGAGTGCGCGGTGGTGACGCATCATCGCTTGGAGGCGGTGAAGGATGAGGCGACGGGCAAAACGCGGATGATCCCGACCGGCGAGTTGGCCGAGCCGTATGTGATCCGCCCGACTTCCGAGACGATCATCGGTGCAGCGTTCGCGCGTTGGGTCGAGTCGTATCGCGACTTGCCGTTGTTGATCAACCAATGGGCCAATGTGATGCGTTGGGAAATGCGGCCGCGTATGTTTCTGCGTACGGCGGAGTTTTTGTGGCAGGAGGGCCACACCGCGCACGAGACTGCAGCCGAGGCACTTGATGAAACGCGACTGATGCACGGTGTGTATGAGGAATTTTTGCGCGATCATCTTGCGATCCCGGTAATCCCCGGAGAAAAGACCGAGAACGAGCGGTTTCCCGGAGCGGACATGACTCTCACGGTGGAGGCGATGGTGCAGGACAAGAAGGCGATCCAAGCCGGGACTTCGCATTACTTGGGTCAGAATTTTTCCAAGGCGCAGAACATTTCTTTCACCGGGCGCGATGGCACTTTGCAGCATGCGCATACCACATCATGGGGTGTCTCGACTCGGATGATCGGCACGCTGATCATGGCGCATTCGGATGATGACGGCTTGGTGTTGCCGCCGCGGGTCGCTACGCAGCAAATTGTGATCTTGCCGGTTTCGCCGAAGGAGGAAACGCGCGAGGCGGTTTTTGCCGCGTGCCAGGATTTGGCAGCATCGCTGCGCAAACAGTTTTCACACGGCGATGCCTTGCGGGTGCATGTCGATGCGCGCGACCTCAATGGTGGCGTCAAGAAATGGGAGTGGATCAAAAAGGGCGTGCCGATCCGCATTGAGATCGGGCCACGCGATTTGGAAAGCGGCAAGGTCTGCGTGCAGCGAAGGGATCAACCGATCGCGCAAAAGGAATTCATGACGCGTGAGGAGTTTGTCGCCTCTGCGGCAGCAACGCTGGATGAGATTCATGGCAATCTGCTCGCGCGTGCGCGTGAATTTCGCGACGCGAACATCACGGCATGCAGTTCGATTGAAGCGTTTCACGCGCACTGGGCGGGTGAGAATCCGGGCTGGCTTTGCACGCCATGGGCGGGGACCGCGGAAGAAGAGGAACAACTTTCCAAACAGCACAAGATCACCATTCGCTGCCTGCCGCTCGACCGCGTCGAGTTGCCGGCGCATGTGACGGATGCCTTGGGCTCGAAGTGCATTCTCACGGGCAAAGAGACGAGCGTGCGTGCGATCTGGGGAAGGAGTTATTAGGAGATTCAAACCGGTAGGCGATGCGGACTGCGGCGATGATGGTCCTTTGACTGGTGCTCCTCAAATTTTTGACGAACTCGATTTTTGCGTTTTCCAAGTCGGGGTGGGTGGGCATGGTGGGGGCATGCGATACATTGAGCGTTTGCGGCAGCGGATTGGTGTGACGGGTTCTCGCTTGTGCGTGGGTTTGGATCCGCGGCCGGGTGAGGGTGGGGCGGCGGTGGCGCGCGAGATGTTGCTGCGCGTGATCGAGCAAACGGCACCCTACGCGGCGGCATTCAAGCCAAACATGGCGTACTTCGAGGCGATGGGGCTTGAGGGTATTCGCCTGCTGGAGGATTTGCTCAAAGGAATGCCTTCGGAAGTACCGGTGATTCTTGACGCCAAGCGCAGCGACATCGGCGAAACGCAGAAATACTATGCGCAAGGGTACTTTGATAAGTGGAATGTCGACGCAGTAACATTGAATCCATTTCTTGGTTACGATTCGATCGAGCCGTTTCTCGATTGGCAGGGCAAAGGAGTCTATTTGCTCGCGGTGACATCGAATGCCGGATCGGCGGATTTCCAGCGTCAGCAACTCGTCGACGGGCGAGCGGTTTATGAATTGGTGACGGCGCTGGGCGCGCGCTCGCAGCGTGAGGATCGCGCGACCGATGTGGGTTATGTCGTGGGCCTGACGAATGCCGCGGATGTGTTGGCGAAATTTCCCGACGCGCCATTGTTAATTCCCGGCCTTGGCGCACAGGGTGGCGATCTTGCAGCGCTTGCGGCGGCGGGTCGCAGCGCGCCGGATGTGATCAATGTTTCGCGAGGCATTCTGTACGCCGGCGATGAGCTGGATTTCGCAGCTCGGGCGCGTGAGTGGGCCGGGAAAATTGCCGCGGCTTATCCGGCGTGAATGGCCTGGCTGCCTACGCATCAAACCCGCAGCCGCAAATCACGAGCGCTCCATAACAAGTCGGCCGCGGGACGCGCGCTACCTCTCAACTTCCGCGCGCCGTCTCTGCGCCTCGGGCTGAAGCGCTCCCTCGCGCCGGCAAAGGCTTCGTTGACAAATGCCTTGCTGCCAATCACCGCGCCGTCGGTGAAATATCGCACGCGAAAGCGCAGCATTCCCGCCATGCCGAGGTCGGGCAACACGGTGCCGTTTTCTTTCGCTTCCAAAGCTTCCGCAGTATTCATCTGCGGCCTCACCACGCCTTTTTCGACAGTGGCTTTTCCATTCTTGCGCCCCAAGGCGAGCCCCATCGCACGCCGATAGACGCGCGAGATTTCTTTCCATCGATCCGCCTCAAAACCCGCGCTCTGATGGCTCATGCAGGCTCGCACCAAACCCTCGCGCGCCTTTTTGCCATTGCCCTTCGGCCCGCCTCCTACTGCTTCGCCATAGCTGCTCCAGCGATATTCCGCCGGGTCGGATACCATCCCCGCGCGCACCGGATTGAGATCAATGTAAGCCGCCATCGTCCGCGCCGCGACGCCGCTTTCGACGATCACACTCTTGTAGCGCTCCTCCCACAAAGTGCCCGTGCGGTTGTGGGTGCGGTTGAACCAACGCGTGAAGCGCTGCAGCACGGTTTTCATGAACTCGCTCAAGTCGTGCATGCGGTAAGTGAATCGGGCATGAATTTCCGCGACGAGAGCCGCGTTCCCTGCCTTGCGCGCATCGGACAATTCCTTCGCCACCACGGCCACGAAGGCCTCGGTCTGAATCGCGGATAGCCGTTTCAAAAGCTCGGCGTCGGAGATGCCTTCCGCAGGCATCGGCGGCACCTCGAGCAGGAGGTGGATGTGGTTCGACATCAGGCAGTAAGACAGAATCCTGCAGCCCGAGAACTTTTCCTGCATGCGCATGAAGGTCCGGAACTTCTCACGCTCGGCCTGTTCAAACACAAACCGCCGATCCACCACACGGCTGATGCAATGGTAAATCGCCGGCTTTTCCGCCGAGTCCTTCCACGGCGCCAACCATCGCTTGCTGCTCATGCCCCACCAATAACCACGGCCATCCCAGACCGCAAGGAGAATCTCTACAATTTGTCTGGGAAATTGTATAATTGCTATAATTGCAGAGAGCGGGCGCTTGGGGCGGGTAGAGCAGGTTGGCGTCGTGGGTACTGGGCCATGGGGCAGGGTGTTCTGCACTGGCATCTACTGCCTGTGCGGTCAAATTCGGTACTTGGACTGATCGCGCTGGGGACTAGGTTCGGCTCATGTCAGCAATCGCGTTCGACCTGTTAGTCATTGGTATTTATTTTGCGATCATTGTGGCGATCGGCGTGCATTTTAGCACCCGCAACCGCAATGTCTCAGAATTTGCGCTCGGGGGACGCTCGATCCCGTGGTGGGCGGTGTTGGCTTCGATCTTGGCGTCGGAGATCAGCGCAGGGACTTTCTTCGGCTCACCAGGCGAGGGATTTCGTTCGCGAAACTACACCTACGCGCAGTTGATGGTCGGCTACCTGCTGGCGCGCTTGATCGTGAGCGCGGTCTTCATTCCGGCGTATTACCGCCACAATGTGGTGAGCATCTACGAATTTTTGGAAACCCGCTTCGGCCCACGCACGCGGCGGATTGCCAGCGCGGTATTTTTGCTCACCCGATCCTTGGCCAGCGGTTCGCGCCTGTGGGTGCCGACCTTGCTGCTGTTGGTGATCTGGGATCGCATGAATCCCGGAAACCCCTTGGGAAATTGGGAGCAATTCTGGTTCACTGGCGCGGCGCTGGTAGTGATCAGCCTTCTAACCGCCGCCTACACCGCGATCGGCGGGATCAAGGCGGTGATCTGGACCGATGTGCTGCAAATTCTGGTGTTGTTCTGCGCGTTAGGATTCTCGGTATTTTTCCTGTTAGGGCACATCCCCGGCGGATGGGAGGGGGCGAAATCCCATCTCACGGCGGCAGGGGACTTGAGGCTATGGCAGTGGGAGGGTGACGAACCTGCGGACAGCACTTGGGGAAAAATCAAGAGTGTGCTCGAAACCGAGTTCACCGTCTGGGCCGCATTGTTTGGCTCTCTGTTTGTCACGCTGGCCACGCACGGCACCGATCAGGACATGGTGCAACGCATGCTGACCGCCAAGGACAAGAAACAGAGTGCGGTGGCGACCATTCTCTCGGGCATCGCCGACATTCCGGTGACTTACGCCGTGTTGACCATCGGGATTCTGCTCTCGGTTTACTACGGTCATGTCGTGAGCGACGCAAATCTGCCGATGGCCGGGGGCAAACCCGACAGCACGAGGGTGTTTCCGTATTTTGTGATCGATGTGATGCCCGGTGGCCTAAGGGGCTTGGTGATCGCGGGTGTGCTGGCGACCACGATGGGCTCCCTGGGCACGGCGATGAACTCGCTGGCGACAAGTTACTCGCGCGATTTCCATTTCCGCTGGTTCAAAACGCCGGATGACGACGCGGCGCGTGTGCGGGTGATCAAGTGGTCGACGCTGTGGTTCACGCTCATTTTGATCGGCGTCGGCCTCGCCACCGCCTTCATCAAGGCGCACAACCCCGGGCTCAGCATCATTGGGATCATTCTTGGAAGTTTCGGCTACACTTACGGCTCGTTGTTGGGGGTTTTCATGGTCGCTTTGTTCACGCGCAGCCGCGGCAGCGAATTTGGAAATCCGATCGCGATGTTGGCGGGATTTGTGGCTGTCGCATTCTTGAGTAATTTGCCCAACGACCTCTGGAAGATGATCGCGGGCGGGCATTTGTACACCAATCCCGATTGGTTGCCGGTGATCGAGTTCCCGTGGCGCATCATGGCCGGCACGCTGGTGACGGTGGCGGTCGCATTGTGCTTCAAGAGCGAACGCGCACAATCAAGCGAACTGTCCTAACAGACGCGATTTGCACATTGGCGCCGATGTAAAACTTTTCGTCGCGGGCCATGCATCGCAATGTGCTTGTTTTTCAATGGGATAGCGAAATTCCGCGATCGCGCGTCATGTTTTGCTTTGGAAAATCGAAGTAAATCGTTCGTCAAGTTTCAAAAAAATCTTTTCGTGGAACGCTTGTGGAATCGTGTGCTTCGCGATGCGCGATGAGTGGCTAAAAAAATTATTTTTCCATCACGCGATTTCGTCGTTCAGAGTTCCCCACGCGCATGACGCCACTGCTCGATGAAGTGGGTTTGATGCGCATCAAAGAAACTTTTTAAATTTACGGCGAAGCAATGGAATCGGTTGAGGTGGCAGCGAGTGAGGTGATCGAAAATCACAACTTGGAGGATGGCATGGGAGGATGGAATTCGGTGAGCTCGGCATTGAGGGGCTCGGTCGGTGAGGATGCGTTTCAGCGTTGGTTCGGTGCGGCGGTTTGGAAGGGTGTGAACGACGGTGTCGCCACGCTGGCGGTGCCGGGCGAGATTCACCAAGTGTGGATCGAGACAAATTACCTGCCGGAGCTGCAGGCTGCGGTTTTGGAGGCATTTTCCGATGCCCGCGAGGTCGTGGTGGCCATCAACGACGCCAAGGCGCCTGCGGAGGCCGGATCCGGTGCTCCGGCGGAGATTCGCGCCGGGCGGACCCCGACCTTGGAGGGCGAGGCTCTCGAACGGCGGATCAAGAGCTCGGGTCTGAATCCCGCGCACACTTTTGCGAGTTTCGTGGTCGGCACCAACAGCCAGTTTGCGCACGCCGCCTGCGAGGCGGTGGCAAAAAAAGCGGGCATCGGCTACAACCCCTTGTTCATTTACGGCGGCCCAGGCCTCGGCAAGACCCACCTGATGCAGGCGATCGGCCAGGAAATTTTGCGCCGCCGCCCGGGCTCACGGGTCGTGTACCTGACCTGCGAAAAGTTCACCAACGAGTTCATCGACGCCGTGCGGCGCGGCGATTTGGAGAAATTCCGCCGACGTTATCGCAGCACCGATGTTTTGCTCATCGACGATGTGCAATTCCTCGCGGGCAAAGAGCGCTCGCAGGAGGAATTTTTCCACACCTTCAACACCCTCCTCGATGGCCGCAACCAGGTGGTGCTCACCTGCGACCGCCCAGCCTGCGAAATCAAGAGCCTCGAGCCGCGCCTCATCTCGCGCTTTGAGTGCGGGCTCACCGTCGAGATGCAACCACCGCAGCTCGAGACGCGCCTCGCGATCCTGCACAAAAAATCGCAGGACTGGAAGGTGCGCGTCGACGAATCGATCCTTTTGTTCCTTGCGGAAAAAATCCGCACCAATGTCCGCCGACTCGAAGGTGCCCTGATGCGCGTGGCGACCTATGTTTCTCTGGCAGGTGACGCGCTCACGGTCGAAAAGGTCGAGCACCTGCTCCGAGACCTGATCCGCGAGGAAGCCAGCCGTCAGGTGAGCATCGACGCGATTCAAAAGGCCGTGGCCGAGCACTTCGATGTGCGCTTGGCCGACATGACCAGCCGCCGGCGCCCGGCGAGCATCGCTTTTCCGCGTCAGGTGGCGATGTACCTGAGCCGCTCGCTGACCAAAGGCTCGCTCGTCGAAATCGGCGAGGCATTTGGCGGTCGCGACCACGGCACGGTGATCCACGCCTGCAAAAAAGTGGTGGAAAAAGTCGATGCTGAGCCCGGCATGCGCGAGCTGATCGAGCGTTTGGAATCGCGGCTCAAGCGCTGATTCTGGCGGGCGGTGGAGATTCTTCCGCCAAATGCACAGATAGGCTTGCCAAGGTCCGGCGAAAACAGAAACTCCCTTGGTCAACCACCCTGGTTCCATTTCATGAAATTCCGTATTTCCAAGGAAGCGTTTCTCGAAGGTCTTCAAAAAGTCCAGCATGTCGTCAGCTCGCGCACCACGCTGCCGATCCTTTCCAATGTGCTGCTCGTCGCCCGCGACGGACGCCTGCAGTTCACCACCACCGACCTCGATGTTGGCATCACCGGATCGGTCGAAGCCCAGATCGACAAGGAAGGCGCCACGACGCTGCCGGCCAAACGCCTAGTGAGCATCGTGCGCGAACTTCCCTCAAGTGAGGTTGAGGTGTCGGTGGATTCGAAGAACCACGCGTCGATCCGCAGCGGTCCGTCATTTTTCAAGATCATCGGCCTCGGCGAGAGCGAGTTCCCACCGTTGCCGGATTTCTCCGCCGCCAAGGAATTTCGCATTCCACAAAATGTCCTGCGCGATGGTTTGAAAAAAACTTCCTATGCCATCTCGACCGATGAGACCCGCTATGTGCTCAACGGCATTTTCACTTCGTTCCGCGACGGCAAGATGACGCTGGTGGCGACCGACGGACGCCGTCTCGCAATGGTCGATTCCGACCTCGAGTTTCCCGCCTCGCACGAAACGGATGTGATCATCCCGTCGAAAGCGGTTCAGGAGCTGCAGCGCCTGCTCGGCGACAACGGTGACCTGATCTTGAAGCTCAATGACAACCAGATCTCGTTCGCGATCGGCGACACTCTGCTTTGCAGCAAGCTCATCGACGGCAACTACCCGAACTACCGCCAGGTGATCCCCGGCGACAGCAACGAACGCGTGGTGATCTCGCGCGAAGCGCTGCTCGAAACCGTGCGCCGCGTTTCGCTGCTCTCTTCCGACAAGGCAAATTCCGTGAAGCTCGTCTTCAGCGAAAACCGCATCGAAGTGACCGCCAACTCGCCGGATGTCGGTGAAGCTCAGGAGTCGATGGACGTCATCTATCAGGGCCCACCGATGCAGATCGCGTTCAACCCCGAGTTCCTTCAAGCCCCGCTGCGCGCGCTCGACAGCGAGCATGTCTACCTCGACCTCATCGACGAGATGAGCCCCGGTGTTCTGCGCATCGAAGGAACCTTCCTCTATGTGCTGATGCCGATGCGCGTCACCAACTGATTCAGTGCCTCCTTGGAGCGGACCGTTGCGGAGAACGGTCCCTGCCTATCAAACTCGGTAGGGCGATGCGGCCTCACAGCGTAGAAACTATCCGCTTCCCCTCGTGAAGAAGCTCTGCCTTTTTCAAACGAGAGCCTTGAAGCGTTCGTAGGCGGCATTCCAATCCGCGCTTTGGCGTGGCTCGTAGGTTTTGAAATCGAATGAGCGTCGAATGAGTTCACGCCCGGCCTCGAAGTTCTCGAGGTGGCCGGTCCCGATCATTTGCGTGATCACATTGCCGCAGGAAGTCGCCTCGATCGGACCGGCGACGACCTTGATGCCGAGCGCGTCGGCCGTCGATTGGCAGAGCGGTTCGTTTTGGATGCCGCCGCCGCCGGCGTGGAGTTGGTCGAATGTCGTGCCGGTGAAGGCCTTGATGTGATCGAAGACCTCGCGGTATTTCAGCGCGAGCGAGTCGGTGGCGACGCGCAGAATCGTGCCTTTGTCGGCGGGAATTTTCTGTCCGGACTTTTCGCACCACTTGCGGATTTTTTTCGGCATGTTGCCGGGGCTCGCGAAGATTTCGTCATCTGGGTTGATGAATGCCGAGAAAGGTTCCGCTGCTTCGGCCATGCGGGTCATGGTGGCATAGTCGATCGATTCGCCATCGAGTTCCCATTGGCGTTTGCATTCCTGGATGAGCCAGAGTCCGGCGATGTTTTTGAGGAAACGCACGCTTTGATTCACGCCGAGTTCATTGCTGAAGCCTCGCGCGAGTGCTTCGGGTGTGGTGACCGGGGTGTTGGTTTCCACGCCCATGATCGACCATGTGCCGGATGAGAGCCAAAGTTTTTGTCCTTCGCGCATCGGGATGCCTGCGACTGCGGATGCGGTGTCGTGGCTGGCTGAAGCGATGACTGGGATGCCGGCCTTGCCGATGTGGTTGGCGACCGCATCGCGGATCGGTCCCAGCACGGTGCCGGGCGCGACGATTTCGCCAAACATTTTGCGCGGCAGGCCGAGGGCATCGATCACCGGCCATGCCCAGTCGCCAGTTGCGGGATCCACAAGTTGCGAGGTCGATGCAACGCTGCGTTCAACGGCTCTGCGGCCGGTGAGCCAATACGCGAGGAGGTCGGGAATAAAGAGCAACGTCTCGGCGGCATCGAGCGCCGGATTTTTTTTATGTGCCTCGGCAAGTAGATGCAGCGAGCTGTTGTAGAAATTTGTCTTGATGCCGGTGTGGCGGTAAATTTCCGCCTCAGGCATCAGCCCGTGCATCACCTCGGCCATACCCTCGAAGCGTGAGTCGCGGTACTGGTGGGGCATGCCGAGCAGCGTGCCGTTTTGGCCGATGAGGCCATGGTCACAGCCCCAAGTATCGATGCCGATCGAAACGATGCGATCGCCGTGAATCTCGACCGCGCGGCGCAGGCCTTCGAGAATGTCGCGATAGAGTCCGAGGATGTTCCAAAACGATCCGCCCGGCAGTTCGGTGCCGGGATTGTCGAAGCGGTGGATTTCCTCAAGTTCGATTTTTTGCAAATCGGTGGTGGCGGCGATCACGCGGCCGCTGCCTGCTCCGAGGTCGATGGCAATGAAGGTGTGGGATGGCATGGTTTGGTGTTTGGAAATCGGTATCATTTTTCATGCCTCCCTTTGATGCAATCCCGAACATTGCCCGCAGCCGTCGAAATGCGGCCGAAAAAGAGTCTTGCCCGCAGCGTCCGGATCGCCTATCAAATGGCCATCACCGCTCCATGGTGATGTCGCAAGCCCATCGGCTGCCTCATGATTTCCTTGAAACGATACCCTATGACGCCCACGCCCGGTCCAGAAGACCGCATGACTTCCGCTGTCCGCAATTCATGATTTCGCAGCCGGCTCATCGTTTCACGACACTCTTCGTCCGGATTTGCCGCGGCCCTGTCCGCGCACAGACCTGGGCGTCGCATCCACCCATCGGAGGACAAAGCCATCGCTAAGCCACAAAGAGACCAAAACCGGGGTCGTTTCCGCGACATGACGCGGATCAACGACCGAATTCGCGCCCCGAAAGTCCGCGTCATCATGGCCGACGGACAACAGCTTGGAGTCATGGGCTCCCGTGAGGCGCTTGCCAAGGCCCAGTCGCTCGGTCTCGACCTCGTCGAGATCGCCGGACAGGTGGATCCGCCGGTGTGCAAGATCATCGACTACGGCAAGTTCAAGTACGAGCAGGCCAAGCTCAAAAAGCAAAAGTCGAAGAGCGCGACGCGCATGAAGGAAGTGAAATTCCGCGTCGGCACGGGTCAGCACGATTACAACATCAAGCTCGGCCGTGCGGAGGGATTCCTCGACACCAATCACAAGTGCCGCTTCGTGCTGCAGTTCAAAGGCCGCGAAAACGCGCACAAGGAACTCGGCTTTGTCGTGCTCAACCGCATCATCGAAGACCTCAAGACCATGGCGCAGGTGGATCAACCGCCGCGCCTCAATGGTCGGGCCGTTGCCATGATCCTTTCACCGCTGCCCGCGCATCAGCGCAAGCGCAAGTTCCATCTCTTCCACGGTGAGCTGATGGAAGAAGATGATCACGACGAGGATGATGAAGTGGACGAGGACTTCGACGACGAAGTGCCGGACGAATCAGCCGATGGCGAAAGTGCTGTTGAAGAAAAACTCGAGGAGTCGGGCAAGGCTGACTCCTGAGGTCGTTTCCCGCGCGTGTCGCCGATGCTTTACCTGTTCGACATCGATGGCACGCTCGTCGACACCGGCGGCGCCGGCATGGCGGCATTGAAACAAGCGACGCGCGAGGTCTTTGGTGACGATGGTCCCGAGCTCGACCTCGCTGGCGCGACCGACCTTGGCATCGTCGATGGTATCCACCGTCATTACGGCGTGGAGTTCACTGATGAAGGGTTTAAAAACTACCTTGCCGTTTACCATGAGCTTCTTGCAGCAAACCTCGCACGAGAGGAATTTGCCGGACGAGTGATCGACGGCGTTTTTCCATTGTTGGATCACCTGGCCGCAAGTGAGCGCGCGACGCTTGGTTTGCTGACCGGCAACACGGCGCAAGGTGCGGGCATCAAGGTGCGGCATTTCGGCTTGGCCGATTATTTTGCCTTCGGCGCTTACGGTTGTGATCACGCCGACCGCAACCGGCTCGGCCCGATCGCACTGCAACGCGCGGAAGTGCACGCGGGTAAATCATTCAGCGCCGCAGAAACATGGATCATCGGCGACACTCCCAAAGACATCGCCTGCGCCAAAGCCATCGGCGCCCGCTGCCTCGCAGTAGCCACTGGCAGCTTCAGCACCAGCCAACTCCAAAGCCACGGCGCCGACCTCGTCGTCGCGTCGCTAGAGGAAGCGATCGGGCGTATGGGGTGAGGAAGAGTGACTGGTTATTCGTTATTTGTTATTGGGGAAGAGGGTGAGGAAGAGGGATTCTTCAAGGCAGGGACCTTTGTCCCCAAAGGTCCGCTGAATGAATCGTCTATGAAGATGCCTCTTCACGGGAGCGCGGGCATCTTGCCCGCTTGGGCGCCTGCGGCGATGAGTCGGCGCTGCGGGGCCGCATCGCCCTACCGGGTGAAGTTGCTTGAGCTGTCGCGGCGGACCTTTAGGGACAAAGGTCCCTGCCATGTGAGCGATGACACACATAACACTTGCATCATCGGTCTGATCCGGTTTTTTCCAACCTCATGGTGATCGCGTTTCACAAGCCCTATGGCGTGTTGTGCCAGTTTACGCCGGATCAGCCGGGTCAGCGGACCTTGGCGGATTTTGGTTTTCCTG